>NZ_JBLNIG010000001.1:0-233500 GCF_047711275.1 Candidatus Nitrosocosmicus sp. FF01
GTTCCCCAAAGGTGTAGCAGTGGATGCCTCAGGCTACTTGTATGTAGCTGATGATGGCAACTGCCGCGTTCAAAAGTTTGACACCAACGGCAACTTCATCAATGAATGGGGGAAGCGCGATTGACGGGGTGATTTAGATCAATCAAAATAGACATGATATACTCGAAGCAATAAAATATTATTTAATTAAAAATTCATATTATTTAAGTTGATAGTATTTGACTCAAATGATTTTGTTCAAGTAGAAGTTAAAGAGAAATGGAGAGATACCATTTTACAATTTTATCTGCCAGGATTGGATTCAATCTAGAACCGTATCCCCGAGCGCCCAGACTGGATGTTCTTTTACATGGTAATGATTATTAATTCAGACCGTGTTTTGTATAGACTTGTTATCATCCACAGCTCAGAAAGATTATGACAATTAATAAAAAATTATAATCTTTTAAAATTTGAGAGACAATAAAATAATAATTACAGGTAAATAAAATATTATATCTATATTGATTCTAGTATTCTATTTTAAGAATGCGCTTAATGCATCGGTTGCTCTCTGCGTTAATGATGAGTCAGACGAGGTAGAGTTATCTGTTGTTGATGCTGATGTATTATCTGTTCTTTGACTATTGTCATTTCCCGTAAGCAACTTTGTTGCCTCGTCTTTAAGAGTGGACAAGTCCTGAGCCAATACAGCTTGATCTAATATTTTACTCACTAGAGATGCCGTCAAGATAAACGACAGTGCAAAAGTAGCGATGACTACAGTTTTCTTCAATTTTGATCAAATCTTGATGTTCATTATCATATTTAACTGCTTATGAGCAAAAGTTTAATTAATTCAATTATATCGTTCTCAGTATTTAGAATTCTATTGCTCAGATTCAGGCAATTGCTTTTTTTTGTATGAATATTGATAATATTGAAGATTATTATATGACCAATTGACAAAAATTACTGAAACTACACCTTCTTTATTTTGAAAATATTTTAATTTTCTAATGATTCAGGAAATTTATAGAGGTGATTCAATTCAAACTTGAACCGTATCCTCACGAGTTCATATAAATAAACTACTTTTTAATTGGGAAATTTCCATGTGTGAGTTTTACTTTATTACTTATCAGAAGCCACTAGTTTGAAACTATCTATTTAATCAATACTGCTTACATCAATGTCCCCTATTATTATTTTAAAAGGTGAGGATTCTTGTGATGAAATTGTTGATGGATCAGTATAAGTAAATCCGGTTCCTATTACATTTCTATTATCGTCATACAATGTTGCAATAACTTTGACATATTCTTTGTCGTTTGAATCTGTATTAAGAACTTCTCCTACAATGTAAAAGTAGTCTCCTTGACGATAACTTGAGGAACTAGTTATCTTTAAACCTGAACTTGAAGAAGATTCTTGGCTTTCAACTCGGTTGTTGTCGTTATCATTGTCATTCTCTTTATCTGAGTCATTAGCACAAATATCAAAACCTCGATAATAACCATCCATGAATTCCGATGTATGATAAGAGGGTCCCTTTTCTGGCTGATTTATGTATCTATCTGACGGGTCAGATATTTTGGCATCATTACATCCGTGGTCATAACCAGAATCATATGGAGTTGTAGAATTCACAAACAAAGGATTAGAGAATGTAAATGCAGATGTTGCAATAACCAAAAGCGTAACAATTATTCTAATCCTATTATGAAATTAGGAATTAGTTGCAATAACTGATTTTGCACATACAATTATTTATTTTTTTTCGCTTTACAGATAAAATTCCTTCAATCCATACCAATAGTAGCAATCTTAGATAATTACTACTTTTGTAAATAGTGAATTCTATTTAATGCATAGACTTTGCTTAGCGTAATCGAAATTGTTAGGAGACCCGTTCTATATTTATACAAGCCAAAATCGTTGTTGTTATTGTTTATTGAAATTTTTTAAAATTGATTAGACAACGACTATTTAATTTGTATTTTTTTTCGGTTTATTCTTTTATACTGGGTTAACGAGTCGTTGACGCTATGGTTTAGTATATCTTCTAAAGTGAATTTTACTAAATTTGGTAGCCTCCAGTATTCTAGTTAGGTCTTGTCTCCCATAATAATGTGTACACCTTGGCTATCCTGGGCCATTAAAACTACCTGATAACCTGCAAGAATTCGTTCCTCGCAATACGTGATTAAGTTCTCTGCCTGCATTTTGTCATTTATTACATCCATAGTCGTTGCGAAAATGCCAATTTCAACTCCATTTTCCTTCACGAATGCAGCATCAAAATTCATCTGATCACTGCAGTTGAACAATACTTAAGTATTTCAAGGATATTTAATCTTCTTAAAAAAAATAGATTAGTTTTTCTTCTAAAACTTGGGTTTCATTCTACAGTTTGATGGGATGGGACCTTGCTTGGTGCATTATGGAGGAACAAGAGGGGATTGTTTGTAGTTTCTTAAACTACATTGGTGTTATTGAAATCTCAGTATCCGCCAGTTGTTGCGTTACTCGTCGTTGTGTTAACAACGGTGCCGTTTGGTAACACTCCTGGTCCAGTATTTTCGGTAGGTCGGTACCTGAAGTAGTTGGTATTTGAGAAAATACGGTAGATGTAAATGTTCCAGTAACCATCAGTGATGCTGTTGCAAGAATAGCAGCGATTGCAAATAGGTATATTTTATTCATATTGGTTCAAAGGGTATTTTATTTGTTATATTTGTTACCTAAAATGATGCTATATTCTTGTTATATGAAGGTTAAATAATATGTTAAATAAATGAAAGGTTAAGTCAGCGGTGGTTTTAACGTTTTTAATTCATTACTGAATAAATTATCCAGCCTGGGTTCTTGGTCGATATAGGTTGTTTTACTGATATATTATTTTGCAAAAGAATGAAGCAATTATTATACTATTCTAAATCTTTACTAAAGTTATCACCATTTCAACGTATATAATTTTAGAATCATAACACATGACCTGGAGTTTAAGAGATTAAAGTTAAGGATTGTATAGAATTGTATTATCAAATTTAGTAAATAAATTTTGCATATGATTGCATAATAAATTGTAAACTTTTTGAGGCCTCTCAGAGTAATATGTTGAGACTAGATTCAACCTTGAACCGTATCCCCGCGCGTCCAAACTGCATGATACTGTAATATGGTAATTCCACTGGAATGTTTGATATCAATATCCTTGGAGCCATACCTTTGAACGGCAAAATTTACAATACAGAGAAGTAACAGGATTGATGGAATTATGGACAGAACAATTATAAATCTAAAAAGAAGGAAGCGAAATACATCTTGACAAACAAAATCATTGAATCTAAAGAATGTATTATAGACGAATGGGATGATTTTTCTGATGGAATTAAGATAACCATGGCTGAAATAAATTCGGGTAACTCTATTCATTTGGGATTAAACTATTTCGATAAGGAATTAATCAAAACTATATACGAACATTACAAGGGACGAAAACCAATAACTATTCAATTATCTGTAAATGAGGATAGTGAGTGACAGACAGAGATGATAATAGATAAGGATACTGCAAATACTAAATATTGAATGATATTAAACCGTTAAGATGTCCTATTTGTTCTTATGAAACGGTTAATTGGATCTTACGCGAATGGAAGGATCAGATAAAAATTAAAAGTTGGATGAGTCATAATATGTTTGATCACTTAAAAAAGACTCATTACTTGAATGAAGATAGATCAATAAGAAAAATCATAGATCTTATAGAGGAGAGGTATAGCAGGGATAATGGTTGATCAACCAAAGTTTAACAAGGACTATGATATTCTCTATATTGGTGCATCACTACAATTGGCTAAATTAATTATTTTTATTTTTATCAAGTCTAGGTTGGATTCAACCTTGAACCGTATCCCCACATGCCCAAACTAAATGATATATGATATAGTAACAATATTATATTGCCTGGAATAAACTCTTTTTCACTTGTTTGCCTCAAACTAATTAATCTGTGCTACCTTGAAAATGTCTCACTGGATGTCTACAAGCAGATATGAGATATTAAGAATTTGACTAAGATTTGACTCTGGTTTATCTTTGGCCATAAGTTATACAGATCTGACAAATGGGCTATTTTCTTTGCTAATATCTCTTCTTATGAGCCATAATTTGAATGGTCTTTAAAGAGTCGTTCTTACTCAATGCATTTCTTTTTCTTAGTCTTGAATGGCAACAATAACATTTGATTTCGGTAGTGTTAAAGGCTTTTTGACAAACACTACATTTAGAGTTTAGTTTCATGAATGTAGATGCATTAATGGATCTCTCTTCAGAACATTTACCTTTGCACACAAGATCTAGACTAGTCCAAAATTTTTATACTTTTCCACATTCTTTTTATATTCTTTCTAAAGTATTCGACGTTAGAATGTTATAGAACCCTATTATGACAAGCGACTTAATCCCCACGCGTCCAGACTGTTACTAAATATTAGGTTAAAGTTATCGAAATTAAGCACAAATACGATTAGCTAGATAAAAGAATTCACTGTGATAAAGATGTTATTGAGCCCTATTCGACTGCCAATGTGACTCTGCTGCAAGGATGGGACAATCCAATAACAATTACTCTAAGAAACATAGATTTAGGCAACATTTTGCTCAAGATGATTAGAATTCTTAACTTTTCTTTTTCTTCTTTGTAGTTGAACCACTACTGCCTTCTTGTTTTTTCTTTATAGATCCCATTATCTTACGTGCAGACTCTTCTGACTTGCCTTGTTTCTTCAGATCCGATACGCCTTCATCAAATGATCTCTTTTTTGTTCCTCCACCTTTCTTGGTCATTTTAATTGGCATTCAGTATTTCTGAAAGTGAATACATAAAAGGATTACTAAAACTGGTATACGAATATCCGGACGTCATTTTGTGAATGTATGTGTTTTTCAAGGAGTATACTTATTCCCATATGTGTAAAAATACCAAAGAATAAGGACTGTTACATATTATTATATCTAGACCTTAAATCCAGAAGACCAGTATTTCAGGATATGCTACTTAATAAATAATTATTCCACTTCTCAATTTCAACATCAAATCCCTTTAATTGTTCTTCAAATTGTGCGTCAGTGAGTCCATCTGGTCTAAGAAATGTCCAAGTTGTTGTGCTGCC
Organism: Candidatus Nitrosocosmicus sp. FF01; assembly: GCF_047711275.1. Taxonomy (NCBI): domain Archaea; kingdom Thermoproteati; phylum Nitrososphaerota; class Nitrososphaeria; order Nitrososphaerales; family Nitrososphaeraceae; genus Candidatus Nitrosocosmicus; species Candidatus Nitrosocosmicus sp. FF01. Next base: position 5,160 of record NZ_JBLNIG010000001.1, read on the forward strand.
GTAGCCGTTATCAATTACCCTAACATACACTGTCCATGATAAACCTCCACCTTCAAATAAATGGTCTAGTATTCCGAGTTGATTGTCATTAGCAACTATCTTTAAGCGAGCACTGCCCGCAACTACATGTTTAAACGTATACCAATCGTCAATGTCTTTGTCAATGTTACTAATAGCACCTCCTATCTCCAAATTCTTTACATCTTCAAAGAAATTAAATACTGTATCCTTGCTCTTATGAGATATCATAATCTTCACTATAGTCTTTTTTGGCTCTAATTGGATCATAGAACTCATACCTTTAATTAACTATGTGTAATACATAAGTATCGCTTACCCCCATAGGGGTTACAGTGAAGGAAAGCCAAGATGAGGTAATTGTAAATAAAAACTGTGTTGATCAATTAATTGATGTAGGATTAACCCCAGGTGAGGCAAAAGTGTACTTGGCAATGATACATATTGGACCATCACGAGTGGGCAAAATTGTAGAAATGTCTGGTGTATCCCAATCCAAGATTTACAATGTGTTAGACCGTCTTATCCTAAAGGGATTAGCAAGTTACAACCTACAAGATAATATTAAATATTTTCAGTCGTTAGAGCCATCCCGGTTACATGAATATATACAGAGAAAGGAAGATGAAGTTAGGAGACAAAAAGAAGCGCTAACCCAGATCATTAGTGATTTATCCAAAAATGTCAATGCGGCAAAGAGAAGCACATCTGAAATATTCATAGGAGAGAGATCATTGCGTTCTGCATACATGACTTTATTAAGTGATTCAAAGAGAGGAGACATTCTGAGATATTTTTATCCATATTCTAATGCTCACGAAAATGCATCTCCGTTTTATTCTAGATTCTACAAGTATCAAAAGTCAAAAGGACTTGTTGAGAGGGGAATAGTCAATTCAGACTTTAAAAACTCTCACCATTTTAAAGAAATCCCAAAGGATGTAAAACTGCGTCATGTAAATTTTCCATTGCCAGGAACTATTGACATCTTTGCTGACAAGCTTTTAATCATAGACTGGAAAACAATAACCGGTATTCTAATTACTTCTAGTGAAATAGCGGGTATTTTTGTAGACTATTTTGACAGTATCTGGAAAATAGCTCAAAGATAACTTTATCGATTTTAAATATCTGAATTCTAGTTAATAATAATACTAATTTGGGATACTCCTCAGACTTTTTAATACTGCACCTAAATAATTGTATTCGAACCCTACTAACACAAGAAACTTTTCCTACAATACAGTCAATTTTTTGGGTATATTCCTAATTGAAAATGGAAAATGTGGCTTAAGACCGCGTGCTTTTATATTTGTGATCAATTTTTAGAGAAGCATGAAAATGTTTATATGCATAATTATGTTCCTTGGACTGGGTCTTTCCATAATATACTATGATCAAATAGTAGCAGGCCAAAATCTTGGTGTTAATGATAATGCTGAACCGATTAGCCTTTTAAAAACAGAAACAAACTCTCTTAATATTTCACAACCCATATATCAAACCCTTAATGGAACTTTCATAAATACAAGAGAGCTTTCTACCTCACCTACGCTCGTAACAGAGGAAATATTCTTAGAAGAGGCAATTATGAAAGACATAGGTAACGTAACAAACAATATGACCTTTATCAATACATTCGATGCTCAATCCACCATAATACAGGGAAAAGGCAACGGAACAATTGAAACACTGGATGGTCAAAGCATAGGGTGGATATCTTCTGACATTGGGGTCGTTAATGAAAGAGGGCTCATCTTTCATGGAATAATTCTATTTAATAACACTAATAGTGAAAAATTATCGTTTCTAAAAGGTAAGTTAGGGATATATGTAGACGCTCCAGAAGTCCATAGAACTATTTGGTTGTTTAATTAATATTCATCCAAAATAATTTTTGTGGGGATATAGACAAAAACTCTAACATAGAACCCCACTATAGCAGGGGACTTAATCCCCACGCGCCCAAACTCAATGATACTTTCATTGGTAATGATATTATGATTCAATAGGCTTTGAACTTTTCCTGATGCTTGTGTCGATTTGATTCTGGATTCTATTCCACCTTAAACTGTATCCGTACGGATGAATCAAATTGGATTTGTTGCTATATTAATCATTTTATTATGAATCAATGTTTCAAAATATTAAAAAATTTTCCATATAAAATGAAAATATTATATAGAAATCACTGTTTATTGTATTGCCACCTCAATTATAATTATCTTTAATAGCATTCAATGAATAGGTGATTTCTTGCTTACAAAGTTTATCCGATATACCTCTATCTTCTTGCTAAGTTTCTTAGTTTTTGTGAGTTACTATACTACATATGCTTTTTATGCAGAGGCTGCCGGTCCAATAAAATGTAATAGGACTGGGACACTTATCGTTACATGTTGTCAAGATCATATTATAAATCGTAGTCCATCAAATCCCGCGGGGACCCTGGTTACATACTGTACTGACTGTGAAGTTGGTCCCGGTGGACAGGATCCCCCTGCACCTCTCCGTAACTGCGGTGAACGTTATGTCCAGATGTTTGAACAGGACCCAAACCCACCACCACCACCAAAGCCTCCATTTAGTGAACGGATACCGCCTGGTGTGCTTGAACAAACTCAGCCATTAACACAACAGGATTCAAACGATATTAACGAAAATGTTCCAACTCAACAGGATTTATCAGAACAATTATTATCTTCTGACACTTTTGAAGAGGACAATGTTGGCTATAATGAACAGAATAATGACATTAGTACACAATCTGAAGAAAACACTGAAGAGGAGAGTATCAATAGTGAACAGAATGATACAAATTCTTAAGAAAGTAAGAATGATCAAAAGTCAATAATAAAATATTTAAATTCATTTTTTATTTTATAATTGGCCCAAAATAACTTTTGTTTGTAGAGTTTTCTTTCATATCCTTTTCTCTTATCGAATTTCTTTTTTGATTAATTTTGATATTTCGAGAATATATCACGTTGAGGTTCTATTCGACCTTGAACCGTATCCCCTCGCGGCCAAATTTAATGATACATAATATGGTAATGATATAATAACACACGAGAGAAGAAGAATTTATCAATCCATACAATGACTCATATTTCAGGTTACTTCACAAAATAAGGCAACAGCATAACCCTTTAACTATGTGGCCGAAAAGCAGTCCAATCTGTCATTAATCTCGAGGAGTTAGAACAGTCACTAACGTTGATGATGACTAAAGACCCTTTCTCATTCAAATTACTCTACAAAAATTTTCATTTATTATTAACATAATTGTTATGAAAAGATTTATAATTTCATTGAGGCTCTATTAGACCGTTGCGTACAGTTTCTAAAACATTACAATTATCTTCAATCATTGTAATTTTGATGATGTCCTTAATCACCATGTCTTCCTCAATTATCACTTATCCGGGAAGTAATTTTTTGAATATGAATCCTGCCTTTGGTCAACTTTTTGGTAATAATCTAATTCAGATTACAAGTACCTCATCTTATACAGATGAGTTTGGAAATTTTCACATAATAGGTGAGGTAAATAATACGTCCGCTCAGCCTCAAACCAATATTGTAGTTACAGCCATTTTGTCTGACGCTACAACAGATTCTATTGTCGGTAATTACTCTGCATTCTCATCAATAGAAACTCTTAGACAAGGTTGAATTATCTCCTTTTGATATAGTAATACAAAATCCCCAACAGATCTTTGGCACTTTTGACTTCATGGAGTTCAACACTACTTCTTTACCTGCATCAGCGGATAAACCGGCAAACCTTGTATTGAATGGTAGTAGTTCCTTTGTTGACAACGCTGGAAATCCACACATTATTGGTAACATAATTAACCAAGGCCAATCTCCAGAGCAACTCTTAAACCTCGTTGCAACATTCTATGATAATTCGAGTCTAGGTGTAGTTGGAACTCAAAGTTTCGGACTAAATGTCGGCAGTCTTGCAAACAACCAAATGGCACCATTTGATATCACTATCACCGATAACAAGACCAAGTCTCTGACTGCATTCTATTCACTTAACGTTGATTCAGCACAGAGTTCTATGAGTCCTCCTTTGAATCCTAAATTGCCGTTTGCATCTCTTGGAGGCTTTGTTGACAGGGGGTTGTTCTTGGATTCTTTACTAAACGTTAATCCTTTACCTGCAACAGGAAATGACTTTGTTAACGATAATGTTAATGATAATAATAACAATAATGATGGATCTGGTTCCAGTGATGGCGATTCCGATTCATCGTCTTCTAATCAAGATCTAGATATAGAAATCGATATATCCACAGATCCTATCGTACGCGGTAATATTCAGACGATCACTGTGGAGGTCTCTGATGATGACACAAACGAGAAAATATCTAATGCTAATGTTAATGGGGAGGTTGAATATACATCCGGAACCACAGATAATGGTGGAAACTTTGATAAAGATACTGAGAGTAATGGCGGAGTTACACATAGTTGGCGTATTAGTGGAAAGACAATTCTGGGCACCTTTGAAGTTACGATAAACGTTAATGCTCCAGGCTACGATACTGAAACGGGGAAAACATCTTTTGAAGTAATTGAAAAATCTGAAGATACTAATGACACAAGTAGTCAAAATAATTCCACCACAGACGCGGAAAATAACAATAGTACTTTGGCAAACGATGATCAAAATGAAAGTAATGATGATTTAGACTGCGAAGATGTTGGTGAAACAAATGTTCCTGTGGGAGATGATGATCCAAATAACCTCGATGGCGATAACGATGGTGTAGGCTGCGACTCTGAAGATGGAGGAGATAGTGGTCAATCTAACAATGACGAAGAAGGTGAAGGAGTAACAAACGAACCATTAGAATCCATCTCGGAACAAACAGATGGAGACGGTGATGGGGTAAGTAATGAACAACCCACAGAACGAGAAGAAAACACCGATGGTGACGGTAGTAGTAGTGGTGGTGATAATGAAGGACAAGATGACACTGAAAATGAAAGTGATGAAAACAGCCAAGAACAAGATGATGACTCAGGATCTGAAGAAAATAATGATGACTCCGACAACAATGGTGAAGAGCAAGATGACAACTCTGAAGATGATGAAAATTAGTTAGAGAATCTTATCTAAATGAAGGTTGTAACAGGAATAGAATTTAGAGCCTATTTTCATTTTTTTTATATTTATATATAAATCATAATAATACTCAGTATTGCTTAATTTCTTGTTTTACAAGATGTTATTTACGTGTCATAGTTACGTTAGGAACTGTTACCTTTTCAAACCAGATTTGGGCGACTTCTACAAACTCTGATTCTGTGACCACTTCCTCAATAAATTTTGATGGAATAGTAACAAAAGTTACAGATGGTGATACTCTTGATGTTATGACTGGAGAAGGGGATACAATAACAATAAGACTAGCGTTAATAGACGCGCCAGAAAGAAATGAACCTGGATTTAATGAAGCAAAAAGTTTCCTTACCGAACAATGTTTGGACAAGACTGCTCGAGTTGATCCAGATAATAATCAAGGGCTTACCTATGGCCGAACCGTTGGAGTTGTATATTGTGAAGGAGTTAATGTAAATGAAGCAATACTTGATAATAATTTGGCTGATATTTATCAAAACTTTTGCGATATATCTGAATTCGCAGATGCAAATTGGGCACAAGAACATGGTTGTTCAAACAACAGAAGTGATGACAGTGACGATAACGATGAAAAGGAAGATCCTGTAGAATCTGGTAGCAGCATCAACGATAATAGGGTGGATATTAGCGACACTAGCAAAGATCTGGATTGTAAGGATTTTGATGAGAAAAATATCCCCGTAGGAGACGATGATCCACATAACCTTGACGCTGATGGTGATGGGATAGGCTGCGAAGGATAATAGTAACCATGTTCTTATTTTAGATTTCGTGGATTCAATTCAACCTTGAATCGTATCCCCACGCGCCTAAACTAAATAATACTGTAGCATGGTAATAATATCATGATTCGTTCGATTTAACCTTGATCCAGACGGTGCCATTAGATTGATTCTAGATTCTATTTAACCTCAAATAATGTCTTTACGGTCCTGTTCAACCAAGGATAAAAACGTTTAAAAAATTTTTGAACAAAAATAACAATCGCCACCGCGAAGTTTTTAACAAATATTAAAGGTGATAATGCAATGGACCATTCACTATTTAGTCAATTAAAGGAGTCTAATTTTAGAAGCCCTGAGATTTCAGAAGTGGTTTATGATCAAAATCAGGGTACTCGAGATTCTGTTTACCGGTATTGACAAATGTGAAAAGAGTGCTAGCGCTTATTGGGACGCAGAAATCTGTAAATGGGCTGCAAAATATTATGTTGAAGCGTTAGAACTAATCAAACAAAAAATGGTAAAAGAAAGGGGTGTATCTTGTAAATTACTAGTAGATGCAAATCATGAAAATATTGATTTCCTAAAAACACTTGATTTCTTAGAAATTAGACATTTGGAAGGCTTACGAGGTAATTTTGGTTTGTATGATGAAAGATTATACATGGTAGTTATAATGCAAGGCGGAGACGACAAACTGGTACAAACATTCTTCAGTAATTCAATGTCCTTAGTTAGGAAACAGATCTCAGTGTATCAGGATTTATGGAATATGGCGAAACCGTTGTCGTCGCGGATCAAGGAATTAGAATTCCAAAACATTAATGGATATGATAGATCCTTATTTGGAATTGAGGATATTCAAAATGAAATAAACTTTCTTATAGAGCAGACCAAACAGGAGTTAACAATATTCTCTAATTATAATATTCTAAAACGAATATTTGATTCAAATATGTTGATTAATTTAAATGCTAAATTACGGAATAACATAGTTAGCAAAATCCTTGTAGATAATTATGATCACCAGATACAAAATCAAATCAAAGTTTTAAATGATAAGAATAGAACCAGTTTGATCCAATTCGAATATACAAATAGACTTGGAGAATTTAATGAAATGATTGTCTGCTTTGATGGAAAATATGTTCTTCAGATCCAGCTAGATAAGGATGGTTCTTTCGTAGGTTCCTTTACAAGCGATTCAAATAAGGTACTGGTCCAACAGATCTTGTTTGAGAAACACTGGAACGAGGTAAAGAGTTTGGAAATCGTAAATGAATAGGACTTTTCTAATTCCAATATGAAGATCATACTACAATTTTTTTTACTTTCATGAAAAAAGATCAGGCTCTGTTCAATCCTAAGCCGAATCCCCACGCGCCCAAACTAATGGTTATCTGTAACGGTAACGCTAATAATTATAATGCTTCAATGCAACACAGATTGACTATTGGAAGATACTATGAATGTTTAGAGAATGTCGGCAATAGAGATACTAAAAAATTTATAGGTTTCCTTATATACTTCCAAAGTCTTAAAGAGTATTTTATATCTTTTTTGTTTGAGAATTCTATTGGCGTTTATTAAAATCTTTTACTCTAAAATTGATTTTAACTGTAATACTTGAGTTGAAACTCTGCTACAAACGGAACTTAATTGCCACATCTGAGACATGTTACTCGAAACAGTATTAATAACTATATGAGATTCCAACAAAAGATAAACGATCTAGATTGGATGCTCCGAATCAAATGGCCGCGAGGTTGTCGGGTTATCAGGATTATTCGTGTATCTCACTAATGATGTAGAACAGGAGATGCTATCATGAACTTGAAGAAACTCTTTGATTTAATAGAACTTGCGCATGTTCCCTTCCTTTTATTGCTTCACTATTCTTAGGATCTATGGCTAAAGCCTTGTCATAATAAATGATCGCCAGTTGATAATTTCCAATCTTTATGAGAAAATTAGCTTTATTAGTCAGGTCAGGAATATATCTTGGATCTGTTTCTTTAGCTTTGTCAAAGTAGGAAACGGCTCCTGTATTATTACCAAGTTTGTCTAATGCATATCCTTTACCAATCATTGCAAGAACATGATTTGGATCTAAAGTTAATGCCTTATCAAAATATGTTATGGCAGATGAATAATTCTCTAGTGCTTCAAGGGCATTTCCTTTGTCATACCAAGTAAAAACAACAGTTGGATCTATAGATAGGGCCTGATCGTAGTAGGTAATAGCTTCAGTATAATTCCCTAAATGATAAAAAACTACCCCTTTATTATCTAATATAGTAGCATTCTTTGGTTCTAAAGCTAAAGCTTTGTTATAGGATGCAATAGCTTTCGAGTAATCTCCCAAGCCGCCATAAGCATTACCTTTCTCATTTAGTGCTATTACATTGTTTGGATCCAATGTTAGAGCCTTGTCAAAGTATGCAATAGATTCATTATAATTGCCTACTTTGTTAAGCTCAATTCCTTTATTAGTCAAAGTTACAGTGTCATTAGAAGAGGGAGTATTTGAAATCGTGGGTTCTGATGATACATACCACGAGTATACATCAGGTGAAAACGCAAAACCTTTCGATGGTAGGGAAAAAATGATCACCGCACTAAACAAAATAGCAAAAAGTAAAACAAAATAATAATCAAAATTTAGATGTTTATCCACACCATGTTTGATGAGAATGTAGTTTATAACAATTGCTAATAAATCGATCTTTGGCCATACTTTACTGGTCTTGGTGTTATTTCTCATTAAAAAAATAGATTGGTTGTACAATCCAAAGAAACAGAAGTACTCCTGTCCAAGTCCAATCAAAATTATCCATGTATGATACTTCCAAAAGCAATGGTGATCTCCAATCTATAGATTCTATTCACATTGAACCGTATCCCCACGGCGGAGCACCATAACATTTTGTGATATTGTTTTTCTTCTTTGCAATTTCATTCTAAAAGTGCTAGAATATTAGAGTATTGCAAGTAGTTAGCAAATGCCATATATTTTTTCTATGGTATGACTGGTATGAATAAAACAAATATTCACAACAAAAACAAGAACAAACTCTTTGTAGCATCAATCGCAATAGTGGTCGCTTTGGCATTAATCACCAGCCCAATAATGGCTGTGGATGAGGCCTTTGCAACCAAAAAGAAGAAAGGTAATGTAGCTCAGCAAGCAATATCTCAATCACAAGCCTCAGTTCAAAATGCCTTGTGTGTATCTGGAAGTGGAACATTCGTGTCATGTAATAACCTTAGCTTCCAAAACCAAAAGAATACTGGTAACAACGCATTAGCACAACAAGGTGGCAATGGAAAAGGTGGCAACTCTGCAGAACAAAGCATCAGCCAATCACAATCCAGCGAACCAAAACAGCCAGGTAGTATCTGGTGGAGACACAATCGGCTCTGGCAACAATGTAAACGTTCAAAGCCAAACAAACAGTGGTAGCAACGCAGCAGCACAAAGCTAAACCTCTCTTTTTTATTTTCTTTTTATGTTTAATTATATCTTCAATATGACTCTTGAATTTGGTTTTAGAATATCACTACCGAAAGCAGTCTAACCTTCCTTATGAAAGCAGTTACTAATATACATATTATTATAAGAGATATTTTATTCCAGAACAAAATTATCTTTTGTCTATCAATTCATAAACATATCTGACATGCTCATAAGTTTTCAACTTCTTGTCTTCCGGTATTTTTATTTTTCTAGTTCTAAATGTATTATTAGTTATCTTTCTTAATGCATTATTCAGTTCTTTTGAAATGATAATTTGGTCATTGTCAGCAAATCCCTCAAGCCTACTACAGAAATTAACATCATCTCCAATCGCAGTAACCTGACTTCTGAGAGGGGAATGCCAGTATCCAAATAGAACTTGACCTAGATGCATACCACATTTCAAATTTATATTGGTAATAGGCTTGTAATCATAATGACGATATAAAATATGCATATGTTTTTCCTTAATTTTTACAAAATTTCTCTTTAACTCTAAGGCGGCATCCATTGCTTTCGAATAAGCCGCATCAGGTTCTTGTTGTTTGGTAACCGAAATAACAAAAAATCCCATCACCTATAAATTTATCCAGTATTCCATTATTTTTTTTTATCACTCTCGTTGCTTCGGTATAATAGTCTCTCAATAAGTATTCTAATTCATGAAATATGAGACCTTGTTTTTTCTCTCGTTTTCTCATTAGTGCTTTTAATTCTTTGACTAGAGCAGAAAATTTGCTTATATCCCAAAATACAATAACGAATTTATGGATGTTGACACCATCTAACTTTAATTCTTTGATATGTTCATATATGAATGGATCAAAATATGTGCCTAGTTGTTCTTTTGAATAAGGATCATCATCTGTAATGTCTTGATTAGCCAAATATATTTACACCGTTATCTATTCCCATCAATGTAGATTGACAGGTCGGGAATTTTTATGTTATATCTCTTACGAAGATATTTTAATCTTTGAGTATTACTCATATTCTTATAGTCTTCAGTAAAAATAACAATACTGTTGAGTTCTCCTTTATGGATTTTACATACATAGTCAATTCGTTTGTAATTATGATTGAACACAATTTCTTTAGCCTCTCCTGAGTTTAGATATAGTTTTTCGTCTAAGGCTTCAATATTTGTTTGGTCGGGATCAATCCTGATGAAGTAGAGATGGTGAGCCTCATTATCGGTATTGATAAATGTAATGGCGTCTCCTTTTTGAATTTTGACGATTCGGGGGATATAATTTTTAACAGATTCATTACCTAGAAATTGTGGAATGATTACCTGATGTTTCATTACTATTACGTAACTATATTAAATAGGCTTTATATTAACAAGTAATTATTTGGATCTAATATTTTCAGAATATACCTATACAACTAGGATATTATGTTATTATATTACATATTTAATCAGATAAGAAATGCTAAGGCGAACAAGATTTGATGAACTATTCTGCATTAGTTGAAATAGAACCCTATTGCCGCTAGGAACTTAATCCCCATAAGCCCAAACTGACTGATACTATATGTGGTAATGATGTGATAATTTGACGATGCTAAGCTTTTTTCTTACATTCCTGTCAAACTAATACTAGTAATTCTGGTATTGGTTTTGATATGCTATAGATAACAATATTAACTAGTTTCTTCTCGATACTGCAATATACAATGACACTGTTAGAGTCGTTAAAGAACAAGTTCCAAATACGGTTTAAAAATAGAGATATCGCAGCCAAAATACTTGCTGGAGCTTTGGAAGATTATTTAAAGAAGTTAAAGATCGACAAGAATAACGATACTATATTGATATTGGGGATTCCACGTGGAGGTGTGATAGTGGGAGATATTGTAGCCTCAAAACTACCTTATTATTGTGATTTTGATATCGTAATACCTAGAAAACTGACAGCACCTAATAACCATGAAATAGCAATTGGTGCAATAATGGAAGATGGGAATGCATTTCTAAATGACGACATAATAACTGATCTAGAAGTAGACCGGGAATATCTTGAAAAAGAAAAAACACGACAATTAGAAGAGATAAAGAGGCGGACTATATCTTATAGAGGGCTAAAAAAACCAATAAAATTACAGGATCAGATAGTCATTCTGGTAGATGATGGGGCCGCTACTGGTGCTACTATCATAGCTGCAGCCAGGTGGATTAAAAGACAAGGACCAAAAAAAGTAATAATGGCATTACCTGTGACCTCAAAGGATACAGTAGAACTATTAAAACAAGAATGCGATCACGTTGTAACGGGGACGACACCCTCTTCTGTTATATTTAAAACTGTTGGACAATACTATCAAGAATTCTGCCAAGTGGAAGACAACCAGGTCATTCAGGTAATTAGAAAATGGGAAGTTCAAAAAGTTCGCAATGAAAAATAGCTATACGTACTCTAAAAATAATTGTTGATTTTGGAGGTATGACAAGGACTGTATAATTACAGAATTCTTTCAAAAGAAACGACAGCAAAAAGGGACAACATAAAAACTATTACGTCACTGTTGTTCTTTCTCTGTATATTTTATTTTTTTTAGACTTTTTCTGATACTGTTATGACAACCTCCTTCAAAAATGATGACGAAATAACGGAAATAATTAGAGGATCTGAAACAATACTTGATAAGAACACTCAGGATTTAAAGACGATAAACACTAAACTCGATATTTGTTCCGATCATCTGAGTGTTTATGGGTATGCCATGTTTGATCCAGTCTGGAAGGGACTGTATAATACATACGCACGTGGAGTGACTATTAGACTATTAACCGAAATAACCAAAGATAATATTGATCACTGTAAGAAACTTTGCTCGATTGCAGAAGTAAGACATATAGATAATATTAAAGGAAACTTTGGTATAGGCGATGAATCGGATTATAGAGCCACTCCTAAAATAGATTCAATAAATTTTGCTCCAAAAGAACTTATAAAAAGTACTGTTAAAACCTTCGTAGAACAACAACAACTGTTCTTTGATATGCTGTGGGAAAAATCAATATCGGCAGAACAAAGAATAAAGGAAATTGAATATGGTATCAAAAGGGAATTTATTGAAACTATTAATGATCCTGTGAAAGTTAAAACAATCGCACTTGATCTTTTGTCAAATGCAAAAAAGGAAATTCTTATTATTTTTTCAGATTCACATCTTATTAATATAGAAGCAAACAGGGAGTTAATTGAAATCTTGCAAAAAAAACAAGAGGATAAAAATGTCACAATAAAAATGATCTTTTCATCGGATACAAAGACAGAGATACTTGATCTCATCAATGTAAAAGGAAAATCGAAAGACAAAAGGGGATGGTCCCATTCTACGACAGGTCTTGAATTCCAAAAGATGCAGCCAAAAATGAATACAGGCGTATCAATATTTGTTATTGATGGGGAATACTCTTTATCAATAGAATCCAATCCAAAATCAAGTCTTGGCGAATTTAATCTATTTGGATTGAGTTCTTATTCTAATAGTCAATCTACTGTGATGTCATATATTTCAATTTTCCAACTCATCTGGATGCAAAATAGTTTACATCTGCAGCTAAGACAAGCCAATAAAAAACTAAAACTATATAATAAAATCCAAAAAGAGTTTATAGATACAGCGGCACATGAATTAAGGTCTCCTATAACTCCCATCATTAGTTTAGCATCGATGTTGAGCCCAAATAGAGAGGTCCAAAATCAAGAGGAATATAACTCCCTTGTAGAAATTATAGTGAGAAATGCAGAGCGCCTCAATTCCTTAGCCAAAGATCTTCTAGACGTTACCAAAATAGAAAGTCACTCCATGAATCTGAAATCAGAAGTATTTGATATCGTTAACTTGGTAAAAGATATTATAGAAGGACATACCACGTCTCTCAAATTTGATACTATAAAGAATATCCAAATAGTATTCACAAGCAATGGCTTGGAAAAGCTAAATGTTAAAGGAGACAGGACTAGGATAATCCAGGTATTCGAAAATTTACTAGATAACGCAATCAGATTCTCTGATGAGTTTATTCAAACAAGACAAGAGATATTGAGAAGAGAAAAATCGATGATACAAATTATCATAGATAAGTCAACCACCCATGACAATAGTAGTGCTCATCTTCTTACTTGTATCAAAGATAATGGCCCAGGAATAGATTCTGCAACGATGCCTAAATTATTCAAGAAGTTTACAACACAAGATCCCAATGGCAATGGGCTGGGATTGTATATATCAAAAGGTATAGTTGAAGCCCATGGGGGTAAAATATGGGCTAAAAATAATCCTAATAAGGATGGAGCGTCTTTTTTCTTTACTCTACCTATGTATATCAAATGAGTATACTAGCCAATTCTTTGGATTGTTTTGTCATCATATATCATAATTAATTTTTAGACAAGGTCAACATATTCGAAGCAAATGTGGCGGTAGAATTCATCTACCAAAATATTGAAAAATAGTGATGAAATTAAAGAGGAGTTATAAACAGGAAATTGCGGTAAATTCAATTTGTGTTGCTTACAGTCAAATTTACTGTGCTGATAAATTCATCTCTTGTAAATGGTTTTTTTATGATATTTGAAGGCTTAATTTCTGGATATATGCTTGTTATCTCTTCTACAGCATCCAATCCTGTTACGAAAAGGATCTTTATAGAGGGGTTTACTATCCGGAGTATCTGGTATATTTTTATTCCATTGATGTTGGGCATTCGAATGTCTATGATTGCCAGTTGATAATAAGATGAATGTTTTGGATCAAAAATATGACTCAAACTAGAACTAGAATCTGAAAATTTTGTAATATTACTATATCCTTCTGAACGTAACAGAAATTCATAGGATGACAACATATCTTGTTCGTCGTCTATCAGAATAATCGGAATCTTATAGAGGGTGTCATTGTGTCTTGGGTTATTCCGAATGCTATTTGCACTCTCATGTTCATCAAAAGTTTCCTTCTTTTGGTTATCATTAACATGTTCATTATCCATACGTGTATTGTGGTGAATTTTGGATTTTTCTCGAGCTTTCGTCAAATTCCAAACAGATACAATTTCATCCTTACCACGTTGTAGTTGAAAAATGACGTTCTTATTGTAATTATCCTTGTAAACTATTATTTTATCAAGAGGACTAATTGATAAAACCTTTTTGAGATTTTTTGTTAGAGTTATTCGTGAATATTTATCTACCGTAATAACATCTATAGGTGTCGCTCGTCCATTGGTTATGCTCTTGCTGATCATATTGTTGCTTTTTGATTGTGGAAACTCTAGTGATAAAGGTAAACTCGCAGATCCAATTGTAAGAAAATCTGAATGATCTTGGTTTTTCTTTGCATTGAAGTGCAATGATAATGTTAATTGTAAGTTATTTATAACTATATAATACTCCTTTCAACCAATTTTGGTAGATGAAAATCCAATCGGTGCAAATACCGCCAATATTTAGATTACTGATTATAAATAATTGATGAATATTTCAGACTTTATAAATATATCGCATATAATGAGCATTTTCTTATAATTTAATATATTGATTCTTTATATTTGTAAAAGGTGTGATTTTTGCAAATGAAAAAACTATTAGCAATTGTAGGTGCAATCATCACAGGCGGATTAACAATCATATCTTCTAACCTGGGACAATCAGCTAGTGCTGGATTAGCTTTAGTCAACTAGGAGAATCACGAGATGAAAAAACTATTAGCAATAATAAGTGCAATCATCACAGGCGGATTAGCAGTAGTAGTATCCACAGGATCACAACTAGCTCAAGCTGCTGCACTAAACTAGAGGAGATTTAAGGTAATGAAAAAACTATTAGCAATTGTAGGTGCATTTGCAGCTGGCGGCTTGACTATTTTGATATCTTATTCTGGACAAATAGCTGAAGCTGGACGGGAACTAAACTAAACTAAACCCATTTTTTTTCTAAAAATCTATTAAACCATTGAGTAGAAACATTTGCCACGTGTTCGATTGTATTTGCTTCCTCAAACAAGTGACCTGCATGTGGAATGACCACAAATTCTTTGTACCTCGAGTTTTTCATCTGTTTGAAAATCTTTCTGTTTAATTCCACGACTTGCTTTGAATCTTTTTCTCCAACTATAAGCAATGTAGATACTTTAACGTTTCTTATGCTTTCAGAACGAGCCAGATCTGGTCTACCTCCTCTAGATATCATGGTGTACAGCTTCTCAGAAAGGGAAGGAGATAATGAGGCTTCTATTGCAGCTGCAGCTCCTGTACTTGCACCAAAGTAACCAATTGGCAAACCGATGACTTCATGAGTATTATTAATTATCCATTTAGTTATGAGGACTAATCTATTGGACAATAACTGAATATTAAATTTATTCAATACAATTCCAGGATATTTGTCCAATATCTTTTGGCTTTTCATGTCTGACTGTTGTTCCTCTTGGGTAAGTAAGTCAGCTAATATAGTAGCGTATCCATTTTCGTTTAGTACTTGAGCTACGTAGCGATTCCTAGAACTATTTATATTACTTCCACTTCCATGAGCGAAAATGACGAGTCCCTTAGGATTACTTGGAAATCGAACTTCTCCGTATATGAAAGAACCTGATATCTCACCGTCTAAAGGAATTCTGATAACAGTCATATATCAAGTTGGTTAGTGTGGCAGTAACAAATAAACAATTACATGATTATAGGTGAAAAATAATGAAATTGCATTGAGGCACCTGATCGATTTATTGTCGTCATCATAAGGAATGAGTAAGTCAGTATTTTATAACCAAAAATTGGACAAATAAATATAATGCAAACTGATCAGAATATTGTTAGGTAGTTATGATGCATTAAATATGATAATTGAATTAGGAAAATAAGTAGATTGGCTAATTATTTGAAATATAACTTAGTGTATCTTTGTGTTTTTGACAAAAATAAACAATCAAATGCAAAACCCTTATTAATAACGGATATTCACTTAATATTAATGAAAAAAGCATTGGTCATCATATATGCATTTGTTGCTGGTGGGCTGTTTATGATAACTCAATCAGCAAGTGCTGCATTGACAGCTAACTAACAATTTTTTATTGATGAAAAATTTTTACATATTAACTATTTGTTATCAGACACTTTTCTCATATGAGTAATTATTTATTAGTTACAAAATTAACCTTAATCAAATTAACATAGGAACCCCGTTTTTACTAATTTGTTTGACAAGATTCTATTCAACCTTGAACCGTCTCCCCACATATGAAAACTATGTTAGCAATTTGTCAACTTCTATTTATATAACAATACAGTTATATAACTTAATGGTTATGTATAATTTATGAGTGTCTTTACTGCTGTGGCAGATCCAACAAGGAGAGCAATGTTGGATGTGTTGGCTGAGCATAGTCGCACCGTAACTGACATGGCAGCGGCATTCCCGACTATCAGTCAACCCGCTGTATCAAAACATCTGAGGGTGTTAAAGGAAAATGGTCTTGTAACCGTGCAGATTAATGCTCAGCAAAGAATCTATTCGTTGCAACCTAATGGTTTAGTTGAGCTTGATAATTGGATATCCAAGTACAAGTTATTTTGGTCCAAACGTCTTGACTCCCTGGAGGAACATCTTTCTAAAAATAAAGAAGAAGGAGATATTTAGAATGGACACAAAATCAAATAATAATGAGAGCAGTCGAAATGGAACAGTAATAACAGAAGGTAATTATACTGCATTAGAATTTGAACGCCAAATTGCTCACTCAAAGGTGACCATTTGGAAAGCAATTACGGAACCAAAGGAATTGGCATCATGGTTTAATACTGAGGCGATCATAGGCGGACGAAACGGAGGAACGATAGATTACATCAGTGCCCCGGCAGGATTTCATACAACCGGAAAAATAACGATTTGGGATCCTCCTTGTGCATTTGAACATGAATGGCATATTGAGCCACATCCACCAGAAATACCAAATGGTGAACCTGAAGCAACCATTAGCTGGAAACTTGTTTATAGCAGCGAGAACGATACTAAATTGTTATTGAATTTTAGTCGTCTTACAAAGTCAACGGGGTTAGGTTTCGCACCCGGTATGCATGCTTTCCTGGATCGCTTGGAATCTCACCTAAATCATAAAGTGCTTCCAAATTGGATGGACCGATATGCACAAGTCAAAGGATCGTATCCTGATTGGCAGGCTAGCAAAAATTAACTATATTTTGTTTGTATCATATACAATCAAGATTGTCATTTAACTTCAGATCCTATAACCAACAGGGGCGATCCCATGCCTGATTGATATTCCTGGAATTAGCCAGACAACAAAATAATAGCATTAGTAATAATGTCAAACTTAATATCTAGATTATCTATTAATTGGATACACAATATTAGATGGATTATAATGGCCGACCCTAACGCAAAGAAACTGTTTTGGTTCTTATTTGCTGGGTCAAGGGGAGGCATCAACAGAATATCCATAATAGAATTGCTAATTGAGCAACCATACAATATCAACCAATTATCTGACATAATCAAAATTGACTACAAAGCTATCCAACACCATATTCACGTGCTGGAAAAAAATAATTTAATCACAAAGGAGGGTGAAAAATATGGTATTTTATATTTTATATCAAATTATTTGGAAGCAAACATGGAAGCATTTAGAGAAGTAATAAACAAAATACAAAAATCAAAAAAGAAATAAAATCTGACTTTGGACTTTGGATGGATATGGAACAGATATGGAAATAAGTAAATAAATACATGCCTTGCAGTTACATGTGATTTAGTTAAATGGATGTATGGATGGGGGCAATCAACGCGGTAATTAACATCATTAATTTAGGATTACTGAGTGCTTTGGTTTTTACATTTGCTAAAATATACCGAAACAGCCGGGCCAATTTTACTTTAGGTTTGATCTTTTTTTGTGGCTTGCTAATGATAAACAGCATCATTTCAGTTTATTCTTATATTACCATGTCGATGTTGTTTTCAGACCAACTAGTACCTTATCTATTGGCTATTTCCATTGCTGAGATGGCAGGCTTTATTATATTCCTCAAGATTACTTTAGAATAATAGGTAAATTCCGCAGTAGAAGCAGCTTGCAGAGAAGAGCAGGATCAACCCGTTATTTTATCTTCATTATCTTTTCTTTAGTCGTAAATTCTTTACCACTGGGGTGGATGATATCTCGACAGGTCAAAAATCTAAATATCGAATTTTGAATTTGGAATAGATCTGGAATAGATCTGGAAATAACTATTAATGCATTTTTATGACTTACGTTTCTATGGACAAAAACTCTATGGTTTGTATTGTTTTAACATTTGTAATTGCGAATACTACTAGTTCAACAACACGTCTGTCAAAAAGAGAAGAGTCGGTGACATTCTAAAATGGCTATAGAAGCTAGCATCTTAATTTCAGCCCTTGCAGGCCTTGGTTCATTTTTATCCCCATGTATTTTACCAATTATACCTGGCTTTTTGTCATATCTTTCAAGTGCATCAATTAAAGAGGCAACAAATAATGATGGTGACATTCACAATGTCCAAGGTAACAATCAAGTAGTCTTTATTTCAAAAAAAGCCCGAGTAAATATTTTCATAAATACTATTTATTTTGTATTAGGCTTTTCTTTGGTATTTTCAGTTTTGGGCGTAATACTAAATAGTGTCTTGGCTACTTCTATTGGAACTGATTTTCAACAATATCTATCTTATATAGGAGGTATCATTATAGCAGCATTTGGAGTTAATCTTATTCTTTCTCTTAAAATAACTCGGCTAAATATTGAAAAAAAATTTACCAAGATTCCCAAGTTCAAAACAAGCTACATTACATCATTTGTATTTGGACTTGCATTTGCGGCAGGCTGGACACCCTGTGTTGGACCTATATTAGGAAGCACTTTTACCTTAGCGGCTGCCAATCCAGGTGCTGCATATAATCTGTTACTTGCATATTCTCTAGGATTGGGAATTCCTTTTCTAATAACTGGAGCATTTTTTTCTCAGGCAACCGGAATAATTAAAAAGATTACAAAACACCTAAAGTATTTTAATCTAATAATGGGAAGCATTTTGATAGTTGTAGGGATACTTATTTTCTTTAATCAATTGTTCTTACTTGTCAACATTCCGTTTGTAGGACAATTAGTTGGAAACCAAGGATGAATATTAACAGGAGAAAGAGAGAGGAGGAGGAGACTGATAAACCTTGAGTCAAACTAATAGTTCCTTAAACAAAGATAACATAAGTGCAATATTGACAGCAGTCGCTGTCATTTCGCTCATTGTTGGCTTTGGGATTTATTTTAATTTTTATAGTAACCCATCTGAGAGCTATTTACAACAAAAACAGCTAGAGGATTCGGTCGTTCAAGCGTCAACCAATAATGGAAACTTTGTAACAATAAAGTTAAACAAGACCGCCTTTATGCATATAGACAAAAGCATTTACCCACAAGCCCCCGAATTGCAAGGAATCGCTTCTTATATTAATACTGAAAATGGCAATCCCATAAAACTTGCAGATCTCAAAGGAAAGGTAGTTCTTTTTGACTTTTGGACCTATACTTGCATAAACTGCATCAGAACAATTCCATATCTTAATGAATGGTACGACCGGTACAGGAGATCAGGGATTAGTAATCTTAGGAGTTCACTCACCAGAATTTGATTTTGAGAAAAATCCTATTAACGTTCATGATGCAGTAAAGCAATTTGGAATCAAATACCCTGTGGCTCTTGACAGTGATCACAAGACTTGGAATGCTTATAATAATAACTATTGGCCAAGACACTATTTAATAGATTCTCAAGGATACATTCGAGATGACCATATAGGAGAAGGAGGTTATAATGAAACCGAAAAGACGATACAGACTCTTCTTGCAGAAAAAGCAGCTTTGGATAACAGAACCGAGATTTCATTTGATCTCGATAAAGGAAGGTCGTCAAATACATCATCATCCACACCATCGTCACAGAGCCTTCAATATGTAGACTTTAGCCAAAATATTTCGCCGGAAATATATCTTGGATATCAAAATGCAAGATCTCCATTAGGAAATAGCGAAGGATTCCAACCAAATTCGGATGTAAATTACAAGCTGGACATAAACAATAATAATAATAGTAGTAGTAACAACAATGCAACAACATTTGTGCGAAATCTGGTGTATTTGGATGGAGTTTGGAAAAACAACAATGATAATGTGGAGCTAGTCAGTGATAGTGGTAAAATTATTCTTACGTACTACGCCAAGTCAATTAACATCGTTGCTTCAGGAAACGGGCAAAATGCTACAGTCCAAGACACTGATAACAACAAGAATATTAGCGGTATTATTGGCAGTAGTGGCGACGTAGGCAGGGGCGAAGAAAACTACAACAGCGGTCTCGAAGAGAATCAAAATCTAAACGATACTAATCATGCTCTTGATTTGGATGAAAAGGACAATATAATAGTAGACAAGCAACGATTATACAATATCGGCCTGTATGACGACTATCAGCCAAGGTCTGTAGTAATTGATATAGAAGGCAGTGGATTCAAACTCTATACATTTACCTTTGGCTAAGACTTCACTACAACCACCACACACAGAGACCATCCTACCTATCCTTTTTACAAATTGATATAAGCCCACACATTAATCACAAATTTTTTCGATTTTCCTATAAAATATTGTAATTTATTCATAACAACAAAGTGTGGTGTTTATCCTGAGAATGAAGGTTGTTGCATATGCATCTGGATCAGATCTGGACATAATGTGGAAAATCGCTTATAATCCTCAATTCTAATCTACTTCTCATGAAAAATATAGGACACAAGAGCTTTTATAAAAAAATCACAATTCTGGCAGTAGTTATTGTAGCTGCTGTGGTAACGGTATATCTGGCTTCACCTTTGTTCATATCCACGGAAGTAAATGAACCATTTCCTCCAAATTCTGCTTCTGCATCAGTCTCTTTTGAGGATTTTAACACTATGACTGAAGACGAGAGAGCCAAAGCCGCAGAAAACATGAGTACTTCTCAGAAAAATGAATTAATGACCCGCTATGCTAATTTGGACAATAATAACGCTACTAATATCATAGATGAAACTATGAATGAAACTATTAGTATTTCATCATCATCATCATCTTCTTCTGCTGGACTCAATAATTCTATCCTTTCAGGGTCATTTACAGGCGCCAATGATGGAATTCACAATGCTCAAGGTACTGCAAGAGTAATTCCACTTCAACAAGATGATGCCAAAGTTCTTAGGTTAGAAAACTTAAAGGTGACAAACGGACCAGATCTGTATGTCTACTTATCAACAGATAAGAGTGCATCTGATTTTGTCAACCTTGGAAAACTAAAAGCTAATAATGGAAATCAAAATTATGATATCCCAAATGGAACTGACTTGACAAAGTATGATACTGTATTGATATGGTGTAAGGCATTTTCCGTCCTATTTGGTAGTGTCGAGCTCAAACCTCAACAACAACAACAATAAAGTCTTTTGGCTTAACCCAGTTCATCTTATCAATTACAACTTTTTCTTATATTTTTTGATATTCTAATCCAGTAAATCCTTATCCTAGATGGGAGGGGAAAATGTAATTTTGATATTCATTGCTATAACAGGAGATTGATTAATAAGCAAATAGTTTGATCTTTTTAATAATCTGGATCAGATTTGGAATAGATTTGGAATAATGCTTATAATCAAAGTATCATAAACCTACTTTTGATAATAATATGTCAGCAACAACAAAAATATTAGCAAAAAGTTTTGAAAAACCAGACGAAGTAAGAACGTTTGAAAAGGGAAAGGTAGAGATTGTAAATCTGGGCAATGTGATCATCGGTAGAGCAACACTCGAACCAGGATGGAGTTGGAGTAAATGCGTAAAACCACTAGTGAATACAGATAGTTGTCAAGCTCCACATACATCAGTCATAATTTCTGGAAGAATGAAAGTCAAAATGGATGATGGAACAGAACTTGAAGGTGGACCGGGAGATACAGCAGTTATACCACCGGGGCATGATGCATGGGTAGTAGGAGATGAGCCATGTGTTTCAATCGACTTTACTGGTATGGGAGACTATGCAAAGAAGCAAGAGTAACAGTATTTTCTGCCATAATTACTAAACCAAAAACTATAATTTTTTTTAAAGAAGTCTACCTTTTCTGATAATAGTTTACCACGTTCACAGTCTGACCGAATAATCATAAATGGATTGTTCGTTGGTTAGATACTTTACTGTTTTAATAAACAAATCTGTTTAATTGAATAAATAAAAAAATGGTGAATCAAAAAAAATTCATGTAGTTTTCATTGCTTTTCTAAAATGCTCGAGATTCTTTGCTATTTCTTCATTGAAAGACTCTTCAGTGTAACCATGTGCTTCTATACCGTGTTTTTTTGCATTTTCTATAAGTTCTTCTTCTGTTTCACCATACATTGTATGGGTACAAACTGGATCTCCAGCATCTTTGCAATTAAGGCTTATTGTCACATCCAGAAAATGTTTTACCTGGAATTAAGGCTATCTGTCAGATTCTTTCTTCTTCTGGAAAAAAGATCCAGTTTATTTTCTTATCTTTGAACGGCAGTAGATGAAACGATAATACCACAAGGCTATACATACAGCTACTGATCTTTGACTTGCTCGTCAATTAGCTAAATGAACCCTAAAATATGGTCAAATTTGTCACTAATCCCAAAGCGCCCAAACTAAATGATAAGCTATGGGGTAACGATATGCTGATATACTGGGATGTGAACCCATATCTTCAAAGATTCCTCTCAATTTAGTTCGAGATTATAGTTTGCTTCTGGTTTTCTTAAAGTTGTGATTAAATTTTTATAGAACTACAAAATCATGATATCTGATTCCAATCGAAAATATGAAACCAATGCCTTGTTTTTTATATCTGTATGTTGAGAACGTAGATGAGACTTACAAAAATGCACTATTGGCCGGTGCCACTTCAATGAGAGAACCCGCCGATGAATTTTATGGAGACAGAGGTGCGGGAGTTTTAGATTCTGCAGGCAATAACTGGTATATCGCAACTCACAAGAAAGACGTTTCAAGGGAAGAACTCAAAAGGTTGGCAGAAGAACAGATGAAGAAAATCCAAAATAAGGATTAAATATTGAAAATCAAATTAGTTCCTTCATAGATTGCATAACTTTTGATAAATATTCTTTATCGATTCATGTCCTGGACTATTTCAATCTATTTTTACATGACTACTTACTCCAAATTGGTATTGTTATACTCTTGGTGTAATGTGTGTCCACTTAGTTAGGTACAAATAAATTAGAACCCTACAACCATTAGGAACTTAATCATCAAACACCCAGAACTGTTATAAATAATTATGACAACTTAAGACTATGCTTAGTATTTTGCGCAAAGACAAATTTATCCATTTATAAATTCTATAACAAAAAAAAGACAGTCATAAATCAGTATTTAAGAGAGTGACTTGAAAGATAAAAGGAAAGACCTTGCACATCAACGAGACCCTAGTAAAAGATTTCTATAATTCATTCAAAAATAAAGATCTCGTTTATGATAGGTTTTGTCAGGACAACATTGAATGGATAACAATGGATGGAATGCCCAATGGTGGAACATACATCGGATTAAAATCGGTTTTTGATGAATATTTTCCAAATATGTTGTCGAATTTTCAAGAATTTTATGCAAACCCTTCAGAGTTTCTATGTATTGATGACCAGGTGATCGTCTTTGGAAGTTATAGCGGTCAAACAAAAAAGGGTACAAGTTTTATTGTTCCTTTTTGTCATGTGTATAGAATTAAGGATAGCAAAATCAGTCAATTCAAACAATTTACAGATACTGAAATAATACATGAGGCCATGAAAAGTTAATTATCTCTAATGGGTAGTATCATCAAAAAACTTTCCCATAATTTTTCCCTATGATCGACTCTTCTTCATAGGAAACCTGTCTATTAGCCAATAATTCATCAACTTTGAAAAAATAATCATTAAGGCCTGGTAGAATGATTACAATTGCATGTCCACCTTTCGTGCCTACTTCAAATCTATGATAAGTATCATTTCTTACAGACTGTTCTCCAGACTTACTTTTAATCATTTTTCATATTAAATGAGGCGGTAATTTCCGTCAACTATATGAAAGGTTTCTGAACTTTTTGAACGTGTATATAAGTAATGCTGGTCCTACAATAGGTGGATGAAATATATCTGGAACAGTATATTTATAGTCTGTTTCGGAGATACGGACCTTGATAGTAAACTTTGCACCCTGAAAATCAAATGATTTGTCATTCCTAAACCAATTAAAATTTTTCGCATTTATTCTTACTATTGAAAGATAAAATAGGCATAAAGTTGTAATAGAATCCTATCACCGCTAGGAACTTAATCCCCACGGCGGACCACCATAGCACTTTGTACCGTTTTTGCTTCGCTGCAATTTTTAATCTGAGAACAAATTAAATAAAGAGGTTACGAGCATAAACATGGATGACTACTTTCATAAGACCGCCTTTAGATTTTATAGTTACAAGAGAGGATTGGTGCAGATATGATTTATCTGATAACTCTATTTTGAAGGTTAAAGTGGTTTTAACGAAAGTTTATAAAAATCAAGGTCAACTAATGTGTGAAATACATCCGATTCATGTTATCTTGACAAACGAAAAAGGAGATCCAGACCTAAAAGCATATTCCGAAGAAGAACTTAAAGCCTCAATCAATGGGGATATTCGATTTACTACCGTGATTGAGGATTGGAACGAGTATGTAGTTGATGATGGGACAACTATAAAAATTCGACCACTAGTTTTGAAAATTGCAAAAACATCAAAGTTTGATTCAAAGGGTTTTCCCAAGTATATCTGTGAGATCCGTGGTAATATGAAAAAGGAACCTCCTGCATCATAAATACAACAAAATAATGTTGTTTGCACCATTAATTTAGATCAACATGCTTTGGGATAAACAAACCTTCTGAATTGACTGGGGAAGAAATTTTATTAGTTTTAACGTTTCTGACTTAATGTTACACTAGCCTTCTAATCCCTTTGGAACTTCATTAGTCTAATTTTTAAGTTGAACTTTTTTGAATTTATCTTACATGTCTGATTGTATAACTTTAACTCCTCTTCATCAATGCGTGCCCATTAACCAGCCAATTCTTTAATCCTTGATATCGTATGCCTTAGTATTTCTGGTTCAGCCCTTAATATCAATATGTTTAAAAATAATATGTTTATATCAATTGTAATTTGCAAAAAATACTGGATAAAATATACCACTGGGTTGATTTATCCAAACTAAAGGTAGAGTCAGATCATGCTCTGATAAAGTCTCAGAAAATTGATTTTGTTGGAAAGGTGACTGTCACCGATAGATATGGCTACAACATAATAATTCTCAAGGAAGCTGAGATTGTCAAAATTTCAACGTCATATAAATTCGACCAACAACTAAATAGTCAAATTCCAAATATTAAGAACATTAGTTATGAATTCCTAAGCAATGTGGAATTGTCATTATTACAAATGAATTTACAGTATGTCTTTATCGATAAAAACCATAACCCAGTAAGTCTGGATGGAAAAGCAGTAATCAGTATTGACGATTTAGAATCTATTGAGATAAGTAAGAATCTTTATTTCGATGGATTTAATCAAAATCTTTTCTTCGAAGCAGTTACTAACGTAATAAATGCGATAAAAATACTTGACATTCTGTATCAAAAAACGTACTTGAAAGAGTTACCTAATAAGTGATACAATATTAAATCCCGTCCATCTTCAACTTAAATCCAATGACAGTTTCAAATGCCTAACATATTTCATATTCTCTCTTTTATTCATTCATAACTAAAAATTATGGAAGTAGATCGAATCTGGACACTACTTCTCAAAATAGGATCCCCATTCACGTGGAGATAGATATACTATCTTTAAACCGTTGTTAGTAATTTAATTTAATTTAATTTAATTTAATTTTGTTAATCTAGTTCATCAGAGAAAAATTTATTGTTAAAAAATATCCTTGCCTTCTCTAGGCTAATTGTTATCTATCTTAGTTTATTGCCTATATAGCCAATAAACTACTCTGGCTAATTAAAAATATAATCCGATTCAACACATTTAGATACATGTCCACAACTTGGACAGCTTTCTAAATTTGAAAAATTCTTATGGAAAGTATGATCACCAATTCGGTAGATATTTGAAATATGGTTATAATCACATTGTTGACATTTTATTCTTAGAGTCACACTATATAATGTCACCACATAGTATATTAGTCTTTTATAACCTGACGAAAAGAAATCTGCTTATGAGGTTTCACTTAATCAAGTCATAATTCATTGACTATCATAACTCATTCGTCGAAGATGTAGAACACAAGATACTTAATCAAATTTATTTCAATTTATTAGTCTAGTCGTTCTTATCATAGTATTATATAAAACTACAATCATGTCAGAACCAACAAAAAAAGTAAATTCACAGTTTGAAAATATAATTGATTGGCTCAAAAAGGACCCTGTCTGTAATGTAGATGCAACTTTAGACGATGACCATACAGTTTCTATTATTAATACCAGTTATTTTGAAGATTTTAAAATTGGAATTTACATTTATAAGAACGATGTTGGAAGAGTTGAAATTATGTCAAGACCCCGTCTTTTAACTCAAGATGGTAAAACTTTGCAGAACGCAGATGATAAAATAATTAATGATTTTCAAACACAATTGACCAAGGACTTGTTAAAAGTGGGCGTGTTCTGTTCATTGCAAGCAAACAAGGACGGCAACTCTATTGGACTCACGTTGATATACCCATTGTTTTTTGATAATAATTTGACACGCGAATCATTTATGCGCGCCGTTCATACAGTTGCCAGGGCCTGTCTCATAACTGCCATGGAATTTGATGAATTCCTTAGGGTCTAATTTTTTCATTGTATATAAGATATAAATGAAAAGCAGTATCTAAAATAACTTTATATAATTCTGTACAAATATTTCATAATGACCATACAATTCTACTTGGTTTCTTTTGCAATCATTACAAGTCTTTTGTTGCTTCCGTTGGTTCCTAGTATGCAGGCACAAAATTCAACATCTAATAACGCCGAACAACAGAGGATATCTCTAAATCCATCTGAAGCAATTTACAATGCTAACAACAGTCAATTGGTGAGTGCCAAGAATGTTTCATCCGTTCCCTATCTGGTCACAGAGGAGCATTATGTTGAGAACGGTTTGCTAAATAATTCAGTTAACGTAACTAATAAGGAAACTTTTGTTGATACTCATATTTCTGACAAATTGCAGTTAGGTACAGGAACTGGTGTAATAGAGACGTCCAATGGAGAAAGCATTACTTGGGTTGCCTCTGGTCTTGGAATGGTTGAAAGGGATCAATGGACTTTCTATACTATATATCTATTCAATAGTACCAACAGTCAATCCTTAGCAGTATTAAACAACACCTTGGCCATATCCAACAGTACCACAGGATCGGGATCGCCAGACTATATGTGGATTTTGAAATAGATTGATGTGAAGACAGTCTTTATACACACTTTTTATTTCCTCTTTTCATATGACGATCTACGAACTTTGGTGAAATATTGAATGTGGGGTTCTTTAGATGTTGTGGTACGAACTTTAATTGGTAATACATTGTAATTAATTTTATTATTCTCTTCAGATCCGATTCCTTATTAGGGTAATAGAATCCCATTACCCCAAGGGACTTTATCCACACGCGCCCAAACTAAATGATAGTGATGGTGGCAATGGTGATGACTTAAACTGCGAAGACATTGATGAAAGAAACTTCCCAGTCGGAAACAATGATCCAAACAACTTTGACGGTGACAACGATGGTATAGGTTGCGAAGCTGAGGATCTTAATAACAATAATAATGGTACTAGCTACAGTGATGACTTAGACTGTGCAGATGTTCAAGAAACTAATATTACAGTTGAAAGCGATGATCCCAATAACCTTGATACTGATGGCGATGGCACTGGATGTGAGACGAACGAAGAGAATGATGCTCAGACGAACAATGATGAAAGTAACGACAGTGAAAACGATATCAAAGACAGTAATTCCTGTACTGCTGAAGAAGCAAGTCGCGATCACACATGTACAAGTAGCAGTGGTGACAATGACGATATAGATGACTGGACAGATCCACCAGTTGAGGAAGAAAGTAGCGATAACACAAATGAAAATGAGGATCAAATTACCATTACTGAGGAAAGCCCAAACGGTGAAGATGAAAGCAACAATAACGATGATAATGAAGACTCTAACTTTGAAGAATCAGATGATCGTGAAGATGATAATAGTAACGATGAATCAAAT
This sequence comes from Candidatus Nitrosocosmicus sp. FF01, assembly GCF_047711275.1. Taxonomy (NCBI): domain Archaea; kingdom Thermoproteati; phylum Nitrososphaerota; class Nitrososphaeria; order Nitrososphaerales; family Nitrososphaeraceae; genus Candidatus Nitrosocosmicus; species Candidatus Nitrosocosmicus sp. FF01. The sequence continues at coordinate 33,991 of NZ_JBLNIG010000001.1, forward strand.
GGAGAAGAGAATATCTAAGATTAATATTGTCTAATTATCAGATTTTCTTTTTTCTACTAGTACAATAATATGAATATGTTAAATTATGTATATATGTTGACTATCTTATCCCTCTGAATGTTGGATTCTGTTCAACCTTGAACCGTATCCCCGCGCTCTCAACCTGATGCCCTGTGGAAATGATCTCCATGGGTTCGGATCTGTGGAGTCATCAATCCTAATCCAGCCAACTGGCGTACCAGATTGCGTTACTTTTGCATCAAAAATATCATTATTGATTGCTCATATCAAAGAAAAATACAAAAATTATTCTTAATGAAGAGAAAACTATTCTGAAAAATTGCTTAAATATTGGATATCCATAACCATGGTGTTGAAAGGATTTCATTCCTTGGTTAAATGTTTAACGGTTTTGTCATTAGTAGCAGTCATTTTTTCAGCAAGTAGTTTTTCTCAATTTTTGAATAATAGTGCATTAGCCCAAAGTCAAGAAGAGAACAACTTGCAGTCATCATTTTCCAATCAATCAGCAAAAGTAAATGATCTCTCAAAAGCCATCTTGGATAAATACAAACCTAGAGTTTTAGAACACTTGTTTAGCAATGAGACAATTGCTAGTAATATCTCTTCTAATTCCTCTATACCTGTGTCAATTGTAGTAGGAGTCGTTTCTCCAAATGGACCTCAAGTATCTGGATATGGTAATATTTCTAAAGACAATCCTATCCCTGTTGACGGCGATACAGCATTTGACATAGGCTCTGTAACAAAGACGTTTGTTGCTACTGCTTTAGCAGATATGGTCGATCAAGGCGTAGTGAAATTAAGTGATCCATTGGAGATGTATCTTCCATCCAATGTAACTGTTCCTTCATATGATGGATACAAGATCACATTGGAAGATTTAGCAACACACACTTCTGGATTACCATATTGGCCTCCAGATTGGGTATGGAATAAATACTATACAACTCAACAAGTCTATGATCTTCTTTCAAATTCCACACTTCAAAGTGAACCAAAAACCTATGCTAATTACTCTAATATTGGAATGGGTATGGTGGGACATGTCCTATCCCTAAAGACAGGAGTTTCCCTGGAACAGCTTCTCAAGGACCGAATATGGGATGTTTTGGGAATGAATAATACAGGGATTGCAATGAATGCAACTAGTATTTCGATTCCTGAAGACATGAAATCAAGGTTTGCAGTGGGTCACATGGCTGGAAACGAAAGTGGTTTGATATTCTTGCCACTAGAATTGCAAGCTGCAGGTGCAATGTACTCTACTGTCAATGATCTTCTAAAATACGTATCTGCAAACTTGGGATTGATAGATACAAAGATTAACGTTGCTATGGAAGAAACTCAGTCCATTAGATATCCATTCGAAGAACTGCAAGTTCCATTTCCAGATCCATCAGGAAATGAATCAATTCCCTATGCATATGTAGGATTATCTTGGTTTAGTACAACTAATTTAGGCACTCAGGTAGTCTGGCATAATGGAGGTATTGATGGCTATAGCTCGTTTGTCGGATTTAATCCATCCAAACAAATAGGCTTGGTAATCTTGTGTAGTTGTTTTTTTACAGACGTCCCACCAATAGAAATGCTAAAAATCGCTATACCATTCCTCCTTTACTATCCTGACCTTTGAAAAATATTTTTATCTTTTTGCACAACAATCCAGTGTATGACTCTTGAGAGTTTTATTTTAAAAATACCTTTACATGGTATACTTACTTTAGAACTCTACTACCACTAGGAACAACCCAATGGAGGATAGGTGTGTCATTTCTACTCTAAAAATATCATCATGATATAGATAAAGATATTAAGTTTATAAGAAATTCTTTATTGATTAGTTAAAAACATGTGATTGGTAAAATAAGATCTGCTCAAAAAATAGAAAAAATTATGGAACCTTGACTTTTATTTATTTACAGGAACCGTGATTCCAACCTTTCTTGTATGCAGCTACTTCTTGCTTTGTATCAGCCATCGGATAATATTTTTTACAATGATCATGATCATACCAACCTTGTTGACACATTTGTATCAAATCTGGACTTTTATATTGTTGTTCACACCAGTGTGATGCAGCATCTACAGGTTGAATATTTACTATTGATGGAGCAAAGGCCAATGATGTTACGGCAATTGCTATTGCAATCAATTTTGTTGTAATTTTCATTGTTATTGTTGAATTTGACTAGTATAAAAATATTTTAATAATAATTAAACATTTGAAACTATTGTTTATTTCATCCTTTTTTATTGAGTTTTTTTGATTAAGAGAGACACATTGTATCAAATATGTTATATACTACCATTGTCATTGTTAGGTAATGAAATTCAGCAATCAAACAAGTAAATTATTGGTATTGGCTATGACATTAGGAATAGCCGGTATAACGGTGATATCAACAAACCTTGCTCCATCTACGGTATTTGCAAACGTCTATTTTGTAACTAATATGACTGGACAAGAAGAGGTTCCACCTGTCGATACCCAAGCTGTAGGCGAAGCAATATTGACTCAGGATTTACCTCTAAATCAAACCGTGCACTACTTTGTAAATGTCACTGGAATTGAAGGAGTATCACAGGGACACATACATAGTGGAGCTGAAGGAGAGAACGGTCCAATTGTCGTAACTCTGTTTAATTTTGATTCTCCTCAGAATGAGGTTCTTCAATACAGCAATTTCACAGCAAGTAACCTTGAGGGTCCAATGCAAGGAAAAACAATGCAAGACTTGATAGCGGCAATGAAGAATGGTACCACCTATATCAATGTTCATACCGAACAAAATCCAAATGGAGAAATTAGAGGTCAGCTAATGAATGTATCATAAACTCCAATAAACACTCTTTTTCAAAAGTTTTATAATTTTTTTAAGGCAACGAAAGAGTTCATTTATTTATTTTGAAATATAGGTATTATTTTATTCTTAGATATCCTTATCAAATAACTCACATATATCACAAGCAATCTGATTTGAGACCTTTACAGTTCTAATAGTGTTTGGAAATTTGGGTAGTGAAAGTACTGAATAAAATTTTACCTATGACAAATAGAATTAGGAATAGACTAGTGTTTTTTATTCATCATCGAGTCGTTCACGTTATCTTGCGTTAGAACCCTTCTACCATACGTAACTTAATCCCCACGCGCCCAAACTAAATGATACCGATTATGGTAATAACATCATAATTAATGGAGAGTATACTCCACATTCGTTTTTACTATGTCTAAGACGATTAAAGAGAATTAAGCAGTAAAACAAGATGCGAAAGTAAAATTAATACTAGCCTCTTTTCTTGTTCAGTTCGTCTAGATTATTAGGATCAGTAGATATGGTTATTCCTCAATCTAACCTCCACCTCGCATGTCCTATATTATCTCTGTTATTGTCATATGTTCTTGGAATTTCGATCTCTAGATTGTCAAATATGTACGATACTTGAAGGTCTTTGGCTGTTAGCCTTTCTATAGTTTTAGCTATCACGTCTGACTACTCGAGAATTTTCTCTTGGTAAATTTGAACGCGACAAAATGTTGCTTGACCATTTTGTTTCTATCGTTTCTAAAATTTTAAAGATCAAAATCGTGGATTTACTACTTATAAAGATGTAGCAGGTTCTTAATTTGTTAGCATCATGTTTTGATAATTATTAACAAAAACTATTTCATTGAATCCGTTAGGTTGTCATCTTCCTTACTAATCTTTGAACTCGTTGCTAGTAAAGATGTTATTCTGGGATTGTTTCGGTGCTCTTCTGGAATATCTTGATATTGAAATTTTTAACGTTACCTATATATTTTATAATCTGCTGAGTTGACTTTTTCTTAACCGGGTCCCATTGATTTCTTACTAGGTAATAATAATCATGTCCTTTTATCTTTTTAGTTAGAATAAAAGCCATGTTTTTAATACCAAATTATAGAATCTTAATCCGTTATTATATAATACTCTAGTGCTAACATGGGTATTGAAGAGATTATTGTTAAAAAGATAGGTTGTGGTAATGAGTCTAATTAAGCAGAGTCTAAATCGAAAATTTACTGTGTATTTTTAACACTTCAAATCAGCCATGTAACCGTATTTTATGAAAGATATTATGCGACGAGATGGCAGTAAAAGATGCTATAATTATACCCACAATGTCTCTCCAAATCTCATTGTTACTAGGTCTTTCAGCTATAATAGAATATCCGGAAACCATGTGAAAGTTGTCCAGCAACCAAAATACTAGACTCCCCCATCCCAGTATTCCGGCTATTAGTGCACCTAGTCTAGCTCCAAATCGCACAAAGTAAATTGAGACAAAAATAAGTAGGTACCACACAGCTGCTATGAATAGCCAAAAGGGCTGCAGAAATTGGACTCTGTCATCTAAAAAGTAATAGGTCGTACCTATCGCCAAAAGCAGGAATAAAGAAATCAATAGAATCTTGTAGTTAGCAGACATAGACGTACGTTCTTTTTTGATTAAACTCTTATCTTTCTTCCTTTTGTATTTATCTTCTTCATTAATACAATATCTCAGCGAATCTTCAAACGATTTTAGCTTTATTGGAATAATTTTTTTGATTTGATCATCCTTTACTACGGCTTCATGTTTAAGACTGTCAATTAATGGCCTTGCCAATGACGCTTTTATTGGAGTAACTAGGTCTACCCAATAAGATGATAGTCTTGGAGTTAGAAACGGAATGATCAAGATATTGATAGATTTTCCAAGGATTTTAGCATAAATTTTCATCATTTCAACATAAGTAAGTATGTCTGGACCACCAATTTCAAATGCCTTTCCTTCAGTTTGTGGGATTTCAATTGAGCTAGAGAGGTAGGTAATTACGTCATCTATGAATATAGGCTGGCATTTAGTAAGAACCCATTTAGGACAAATCATTAAAGGTAGTCTTTCGACCAAATACCTTAACATTTCAAAGGAACCTCCGCCACTTCCTAGTATAACGGCTGCTCGAAAAATTGTCACCTTAGCGTGTGATTTTTTCAATATATCTCCTACGTGTTTTCTACTAAGCATATGTTGAGAAAGTTCAGACTCTTTTCCGTGCGTTAAACCTCCTAAATAGATAATTCTTTTGACCCCGCATTTATCCGCAGCTTTTGCAAAATTCTCTGCAGTTTCTTGTTCCTTTTCTGAGAATTTTTTCCAATTCTTTGATGAGCCCTCCATTGAATGAACAAGATAAAATGCTACATCCACATCCTTTAGCGCCTTTAAACAATCTTCATAGTTACTTAGATCTCCTTCCACGATCTCTACTCTTGATGGATTACCCTGTTTGTCCATATCTGGATTGCCAAAGGTATTTCTATTACGAGTCAAGCAACGAATTGTATATTTACTGTCTCGGGTATCTGGGATTTCGGATTTGATTTTTATTAATTTCTTTAGCAATCTACTTCCGATAAACCCGCTCGCACCAGTGACCAGAATTTTGAGACTATTGTTTTTTTGGTCTGGGGATTGATATTCGTCCGCAAATTTTGAAAATCCTCTTCTGTTATCTTGAGTTGTAAATATCATGGATCATAACATTGATAAAAATATAATGAGATCTTAGATAGTACCTTTCTATCATATAGTTTTAGGATATACAAATGCTTTGATATCCGTCATCCGGCCTGACATGTAACCGAGTAAAGCCCCGTATATCAAGTGAAAGATTAAGGAACCGGCTATAATTATTCCATAGAGGCCATTAAAATTGGAGGCAAGCGAATAAACATATTGATTTGGAGTTATTCCTCTGTTAAAACTGTCTATCATAGGTTGAATAGCAAGGGATGCAACAGGAACAAAGAACACCGCCCACAATACTGCCCCTACGATCATTCCAGTTTTTAATCCATGCCTAGCACTATAGGGTGACATGCGTTTCCAGAATAACGATACCTGGCCATATATGTTACCTGCTATAGTTCCAGTTACGACATGTAGGACGAATCCAATAAGTTGAGCAGTGAAAGGATCATAGTATCCAAGAGAGATCCCTATAACACCAAAAAAAGAACCAAGTGGTGTTTGAGAGATCAAGTCTATACTAACCAAAAGCCCAGAAATTCCCCAAGCAGCGATGAAGCCTGCCAATGAACAATAAAGAATAAACATTTTAGGAGATTTATGAATATTTAATGAACTCATACAAGTTATGTTCAATTAAAAGTATTTAACTAATAGCCAAACTTCTGTAATAGTGCCTAACAGGGGAGGGTTGTTTAAAAATAATTTTCAGGGCTTGAAAATTACTATCGGATAAAAGATATAACAACAAAATTCAAGTAAAAGTTATTCTATTTGAACCAAATCCACACCATTTTTTAAACCTTTAGGGGATCCAATAGATGTATATTCTCCAGATTAGAACTTTATTTTCTTGCAGATCAAATCCTTCTATATTATATGATTACAAAATATTAATGCTACCAGATTCTATTCAACCTTGAACTATATCCCTACGGCTCACTGAGTAATAGAGTTCAATATATCAGATGAACATTAACGAATATGATCATCAAAGAGGGCGTTGTTTGTACTGATTAAGTTTTTTTTTGAATTTATAGTCAAAAATTTGCAAAATAACACAAAGCTTATATAACAAATGCAGTAAGGTTGCGTTACTCATGGCTATGAGCATCATAGAATATTATATTAAAAAGAAATATAGGATGTTTTTTAACCAACAAGAAATTTTTTGGAGTGGTCAATTGATGGAGGAAGTAATTTGATGATCCAGCACTTTAGATCACAAATCAAGACTCGTACATTTGTTTGTACCCTTACAATCTCGATGTTTGCTTTGGCAATGTTTTCACTTGTTCATTCAAATTATGCTATGGTATCTTTTTTTCCAAATGCATTTGCTGTTAATGATACTGGATCTTTAGGTAGCTTGGCCGAAACTGTTGATTTAGGGGCCCCATTTTATATACAATATTATTCGCATAATGTGAGCGCACCAGATTCAGAATCGGAACCAAATCTTTATGTGAATCATACTAACGTAGGAATGATTAATGGAAGTTTGAGCGTATCTCATATTGGGAACACCACTGAGACTCTTAGAGATAATAACACGGTGTATCTACAAGGTTTTAGAAATCTAACAGCTGATAATGAAATGGGTACGGCTTTCTATGAATTCCAAGCTATAGGTAACTATGGTCCACAGGGCAATTACGAAAGTAGAGGAGTAGCGATTTTTGATGAAGCTGCTACTGGAAATCTATCATTCCTAGCGAATACGGTTGCCGTTTATAAGACCAGTGTTGATGCTGACGGAAACGGGGCATTTCTCATGTGGCATTGGAGATAAGAGTGAGGTGGTATTTGTTTAAATGATTCACAAAATAGAATCCGTAAATAACAGCGGTATAGTTTTTACTTTTACAATCCTTTCGCTTTTTTTGATCACGATGATTACGTTCGCTCCCCAAAGCCCGACCTTCACCTCTTTATGGAATGCACTTTTGAATTCGCAGACCGAAGCTTTAGCACAACCCTTGCTTAGAGATCAACCTTCCTCTCTAGATGGTATGAACTATTCAAAGCCTCAAGATGTATATAGTAAAGACGGCGTTTTGAAAACTGCCATCACAGTAGACTATCTGATGGGCAAGCTCGACAACAAGTCAATTGTTTCTATGGCCTATAATGGTTCGATTCCGGGACCTACTTTTCATGTTTATCCAGGAGATAGAGTTGAAATTGATTTGATAAATAATCTTAATGAGTCCACCAATCTTCATTTCCATGGACTTCACGTGTCTCCTATGAATAATTCTGATGGAAGTGCATCGGATAATATATTCCTGAATGTCGAACCTGGTAAGACACAGAAGTATATTCTGAATATTCCAAAGGACCACTCTCCAGGATCGAATTGGTATCATTCACATTTTCATCAACTTTCTTATGGACAAGTGTCTGCAGGTCTGTCTGGCATGTTTATTGTTGAAGGGTTAGAAAAGTTATTGCCAGGACCCTTACAGAATATCACGACACAGACCTTTGCTATGAGGGATATTCCCTTCGACCAGGCATTCATTACTACACAACACTTCCAACACAGCATGAGCAATACAAATACAGGCACTGAAAGAAATACAGTTAATGGAGAAATCAATCCAGTCATCAATATAACATCCGGAGAGACTCAGTTATGGCGGTTTGCAAACATAGGTCCTGAGAATGAGCTCGCAGTTGAACTCCCTGGTAACACATTCCATGTCATAGCTGAAGATGGTAGTCCAGTATGGGAGGTATGGAAAAATGATTCTCTTTTTCTTCCTTCAGGAAAGCGGTTTGATGTACTCGTGACCGCGACAGGCAACGGATCTATTCCACTTAATAATACATTTGCTGAACCCTACGGTACATGGGACCATAATATTATTGCAACCATAAACATACAAGGCAATCAAAATGATACAGAGAATTCAACTATCATTCCAACAAGTTTAAGGGCTAAGGAAGACCTGAATCTTGAAAACGTTGCTAACAGTCGAGTCCTTAATTTTTCATCAAATGACATAGAATGGACATACAAGATAGATAACCAGACGTTCGATCATAACCGGGTAGATCAAACAGTTAAAGTTGGAACTGTAGAGGAGTGGAGGTTAGTAAATCTTGACGGAGTAAATACAACCAATATTCATCCATTTCATATTCATGTGAATGATTTTCAAGTAATTTCAGTAAATGGGAAGCCATACGAAGCTAAGGGATTACAAGATACAGTTATTATTCCAACGGGCGGCGAAGTGGTTATTAGGATACCTTTTAATGATTTTGAGGGAAAAACCGTGTATCACTGCCATCTGATGTTCCACGGAGACTTTGGTATGATGGGTATTGTGGAAATGGTCAAATAGGTGATGGAATGTGAAGATTAACAATTTGAATACAAATATTTCCAAAAAAATCGTTGTTGTGACTTTTTTCGCAGTAATAACCTTTACCTTAGCCGGACTTGTAGGAGTGACTTTGCTGTCAGATTCATCTGCGGTAGCACAAGAAAGAGAACGAGAACGAAGTGACCCAATTACGGGCTGTTTCAAGGAAGTTGGAGAGACACTAGTAGCCCCTAACGGTATTCAGAATTGGACTGAAAGCATACAGAACTTTGATTCCTTAATACCTGCTGACGATACGTTGACGTTAATAAATAATAATGTAGTTGGAGATAGCGGTCCAGTAGCTGATATACCTGGGATATGGTATGTGCTAATAAATGGAAATAACACATCTCATGACAGGCAGATAGTATTGGACGAGGTTGATAGTCTTTTGGCATCCTCCAAACCAGGATTTACCAAAATACAACAGGATTCTCTAAGTAAGTGTATAGCTAATGAAACCAACTCTTTGGGTCCTACACCAAACTATTAGGAGGATAGCTCTTTAAGTAATGCAATCACTTAATACTTCCAAAACACTTTAATTCGCTACAACGGTTTTTATTCTGTCGATGGTAGTCAAAAGTTTTCTGAATCTTCTGAATCCTACCTGTAGGACGGGTTTAAAAAGGGGTAAATCATCCTTGCAAAAGGATTGTACTATCTAGGATAATCATTCCTCCCCGGACTACTTATTTCATCCTCTAAGTTATAACATAACTGATAATAATATGCTGCATTTTTTTACGGTTGTTTTAGATTGATGGATCATCCCCTGTCAGTCCTGTTCAGTTAACCGTTTATACTTCTCTGTTGTGATGGTTAACAAATAGATTCAACCAATTTTTTACACATACTACCTTGCAATTCAGTGGAAATCTTTAAATCGTGCTTTGCAGTTCTAAATAATTAGAATCTCTTTTAAAGAACCGTTATCAGCACTAATCCCCGCACGTCCAAACTAAATGGTCTCTAAGATGGTAAAGATTATACTAATCTATTATTAACTATTCTTTGTAAGATCTATTAGCATATTCAATATACTTGTATTCTTGTTAATGCTAAGGTCTTTTTCATTCCTCAGACATATTTTGTAGATAGTCGATTGTTCCACTGGTTCTGTCAACAGTTTATCCGATTTATTTTGTTTTTCTAAAAAAGCAAATTCCTTTTCACAATCAATTAATAGGTTATCTTGATCTTTGAAATACTTGTCCTTAACAAACTTGATAACATCATTCCATGTATATGCCTTTATTATGTGAATTAATGTCGTCGTCTTGCTTTGGTTATTCTCAAATACTTCAAAATAATCTATTGACTTTTCACAGTCTTTGCAATACATTTTTTTGCCAGCTTCTTTACATTCCCCACGAGCCTGCGTAAATATTTTCTTGCCCATCTCTAAGTAACAAATAATGATTTGTGGTTCTTCTTATACTGGTTCAATATTAAGAGGGTATATAGTAGATCAAACGTGAATATAGATATAAACAAAACTGGCAAGACTATAGAGCTTTGAGAAACGGGTTCAAAGAGATAAAAATGAATACTTGTCAAAGCAGTTCCTAACATTTTGAATACCGCAATAAAAATAGATTGTCCTCTTAATACCTTTTTTCGTTTAAAGAACATCAAAATAAATAGCACTGACATCAATAGGTTTTGACAAAATGCTGCATATACTCCATCAATATCGCCAAGAGCGATTCCACCATTCAATATTATACTGAAAGCAGAAGCTAAAGCAACTATGAAAACAGCGTATAGCTTTAATGATTGAACGTTAGGAAACTCTTTTGTATGATATTTGAAAAACTGAAAAACGATTACTACATCTAGACCAAACCACAGATAATTGATGTATAATTGAGGTGGGGAATGTGGCAAAACAAAAGAAAATATAAACTCCCATGAGATATTCGCACATAATGCAAAGACTGGCATACCATATGTCTTATCTTTATAACCTTTAGAAATAATGAAGATATAGGTAAGAATCCAAAATATTCCACCAGCCACAAGAATTATTGTTTGCATAGTTTTGTGTAGTATTGGTATTATTATCCAAATTTAAAAGGCTTACCTACGTTTAACAGTAAGAAATATGCATATCAATATTCTTTTAATCATTGACTTAATCTGATAGCTGTAAAATAGCCTCATCTTTAACCTTCTAAGACGCTCACTTGCTCTTACCATAATTGAGAAAACCTAATAGTTAGTATTCATATAATAATATGGTAGGATAATTGATGGAATTTATGTCCATAAATGAAAACTGGATACTTCCATTTGGACCAAGCAACCGTAAGTATGAAGACGGTAACTATTACTTATTCAGATTTACAAAGATTATTACCTTGCCAATATTATTAAGACAAATCTATGACTTCATTATAAACGGAAAGGTTACACCAATAAGGACTAAGATACTTCGCAAGCGAATAAGCGACAGACATTGGTCCTTCGTAAGCTATTCGGATAAAGACTATATCGGATCATGGAAAAACTGGAAAATATGATCCATCCTACTTTCAGTTGTTTAAATCACAAATCATAACTAACGGTGCTTGTCAGTTCATAGAATTGTATAAACCTGGTTGAGTTATCTTGCTTTTGAAAAAGGGGTTAATAATAGATATTTGAAGTCAATTTTGTTTCGCATATTGCCGAATCCACATACAATATAGAAACTTTCCCAGCGCATGTCTCAACTCAGTGGTATGGTCTTTGGTAACTATGTTGGCATCGAGGAATTACTTAAGAATGCCTATATTTGAAGCGTTTATTGTAATGACTATTCAAAGTTAGATACAGTGTTGAGCGTTCTTGTTTTACCTGCTATATCTCTTATCCTTTGAGGAGCGTTGTCGAAAGTTGATTCAGTAATTTTTCCCTTTGCTATTATCAAATAATTTTCTTTTATTTTCTTTAATGGACACCAGTATAGTAGTTGATTTATCTTATCCCATTTCGTCTCTTTGCTATTGTCAGTAGTAGTCCATACTGTAAATTGGGGTAGATAATGCAAGTGATATGGAATATAAATTACTGTAGGTTTATCCGAAATCACAGGGCCAGTCAAGCCAATGACTGCATATTTTGATTCAATTTCAATAAACAACTCCGTTGGTTCAGCAGAGCTCCTCATGGGATATGGGCGGCTAACTACATCCATATTCCTGGGTTTGCGGTCGGACCCTAACAAAGAATAGTTTTCAAGGTTCCAGTTGTCTTTACCTTCCTCAGTATTATAAAGATCATAATTCCAAATCGTTGAATTAAGCAAAAAGGCTTCAATTTGACTATATTGGATATCTAAATACTCTCTGACCTGCTCTCCTTCCTGAAAGGCTCCAAATTCTGTTAGGAAGGGTATGAGCTTTCTTTCAAGAGAGGCAATAGCTAATTGACCAAAAATATCTGGAAACTCTTTCTTATATGCATACATACTTTCAGGTATATTTACAAAGGAACTGGCAATAGCCATCGGATCGTAATAATGAAAGGATAATACCCCGTTAGAATCGAATTTAGACATTGATAGTTCATTTTTTGGAAGATAGGTGGTCAATTTCTTTGATACCAACTTCTTATCCGCCATTACTTTCTTTTTATGAAATACATGTTGAATGAGGTATTCCTTCAATAACCATCAAATCTTCCTACGGCTAATTAGATACCGACTAGTATTTACTTGAAGAAAAATTTATCATATCAAATTTAAGTCTTGTAGTCATATCAGAAATATTCACTTGGGTAAAAGGAGGTAAAAGAGTTTTGTCGGCTCGATTTAATACAGATGCTCATACTAATAATAGATCAAATACTAAATCCTTGAAAATATTTGATTGGATAAAAGCAGCAAAGATAATAAAAGAAAACAACATTCAAAATGCGAGCATAGGATTAGGTGTTACTTTAGATAATACTATACTCATACTGCAAAATGGAAAACCAATAAAAATTACTGCTAATATGTTTTTGTCTAGTGACTCTAATCCTGTCTTGATAAATAATGACAATGGAGAAATAATGAATTGCTTTTGTAGCATTACTGATCAAGATCTGGAATATAGCACCATTTATAACCCAACTTCAAATGAAGTAACAAAGGAATCTGCATGGCCGAAAGTGGCTATTGATATTATTAAAGAGACTTTTTATTACAAGTCTATCCGGGAAACCAAATTTTCACAGCTTTATTTGATAAGCCCGCTACTCTACTCTGCAAAGGTTTTAGAGTGTAGCTGTTTTGGTCTTTAATTAGTTAATTCAAAACTGAAGGTATACTTTTCGCTGTCTAATTCTGAAACATTTATCAAAATACTATCTAATATCAATTGCTAAGTCTGAAGAAATTGTGAGGAGAGTTTGAAATATTGACTTTAAGAATAATTGTTAAGGTGACCCGAAACATCAACAATATGAACTATGCTCAAGTAGCTGCAAGCAAACATCATGAGTGTGAAATCAAATGCCATAAGAAGAAGACATCATTTACATAAATTGTTGGCACTTACAAAATAAACAATGATGATCATAAAACCTTGGGCCGTTGGGTTCGTATCTGTGCTCCTTTTTAGAATGATTACAATTTTTGCATGTCAGCAATTGAAAATTATCAATGGTACTCACAAGTTATCATATACATGAAACATTATTAATGATTACCAATCAAAGCAATGGATATATATACAAGTTCAAAAGAACTGACGAGGTAGCAAGCCTATAATCATAGAAAGCTCGTTTCAAATCCTTATCTTAACCAAATTCAAAGTTTAGGAATGGTTTTGATAGTGATATGCAGCAATCAAAATTGAAATCCTGTGGTTCACCGAGCCATTCCTATATCCTGTTTAGCTATGGAATATAGTTAGTTATTGTAATTGAAGCCCTATGACTATTGTAATTTTGTCCATAAAGGGGTTTAGTTTTAGGTTTTGCCTGAAGATGTTGAACTATTAATTACATAAATCTGTCCTACTTTGATTCTGACTAGGACCCATTAAACTCCTTGTCTTTCTGCCATCTTTATATACTAAACGTTTCATAGTTTTCTTACACATGTATTTTCCAAGATACCATTTGAAGATTATGATAATAATGATGTGTCTTCATTTGTAATATCGAAAATACAAGAAGGAATCATGTGGCTATATTCATGTTATAAATCTTTTTTTTGTGTGTAGATGAAATCATGGAAAGGTGTATACATTTGCCTAGTTTATGCCATTACCTTCTTTTTTGTCCAGCTAAAGCGCGTTATGACAAACCACATATATACACTACAATAGTTCAAGATTTCATGAATTTGTAATCAGTTGAATGAAAAACTCGATGGTAACATATTAACAGATATTTACCGGTTTTGAGAAAATACTTTCTTTGTGATTGTATTAGCAGATGTGGGATTTGGCAATTGGATGTAACTAGCTGAAATTTATAAGATAAAAAACATTATCAATTATGACAAATATCGATCCAATTCCACATGGTTTTCATTCAGTAACTCCGTATATAATAGCCAAAGACACCTCAAAGGTGATAGACTTTTTATAACAAGCATTTGACGCAAAAGAAATTGACCGATTTGAAACAGAAAACTCGATAATGCATGCTATAGTTCAGATTGGTGACTCTAATGTCGTGTTATTTGATTCCAACGAAAATATGAAACCAATGCCTTGTTTTCTATATCTGTATGTTGAGAACGTAGATGAGACTTACAAAAATACACTAATGGCCGGCCCACTTCAATGAGAGAACCCGCCGATGAATTTTATGGAGATAGGGGTGCAGGAGTTTTAGATTTTGCAGGCAATAACTGGTATAACCCAACCCACAAAAAGGATGTTTCAAGAGAAGAACTCAAAAGGTTGACAGAAGAACAGATGAAGAAAATAGCAAATAAGGATAAGTAACATATTCTATATCTTTAGTTATCTCGGGTGAAACAAATAACTCTGAAAAAAATAAATAGCTTCTTTACAAGAAATTATCAAAAGTATTATAATACAATTTCTCTAAACAAAAATTTATTAATTTCGGGTTCGGCAGGCTTTATTTCCAGTATTATTATTGCACATTTTATTGCAGAAAATTCCATAGATTATGTTCTTAACTCTGCAATAACTGTGATCACAGGATTCTTTACCTATAAGATAATTTTTGCAATCCTTTTTCATATTGACAATAGACGAAAATATACAAAGCGATTTACAGGAAAAATTAACTATCTTGCATTTAGACGAATTCTAATCAAAATTCTATTTGCTAGTTCTATATTTGACACCGTTAATAATGCAGCAAGGTTTCTTTTGCTGATACAACTATTGAAACTAGAATATTCTGCGGTAGAGGCAGCTACAATTTCATCTATTATTGCCTCAATACTCTCATACATCGTAATAAACTTGGTTGTAAAATATATTAATTTATTTACCAAGAAGAAGTAATACACTCTGTTTATTCACAATAACTGCAGGAAAACTAGTTGCTGCATTTATGTGAATTTTTATTACCGTTATGGCTCAACAGGAACATAAACTTTCTAAATCAAGCGTGAAATTGCAGTAAGGGTTACGCTTTGAAATATCACTTTGGATGATACTGAAATCCTGTGGTTAACCGAGCCAATTCTTTTCTCCCTCATAGATACGGATCGGAAGATGGCATTATCTCAACTTAATTTGGTAGATTTTACTTAATTCTTATGACTTATTACATCTATTTTATAGGAAACAAATTCACTTCAGTCCATATCGAGAACTAAATTGTCGTTGACTTCGACTACCTTTTTTTGTAATACCGAATCTTTGCTCGTAGTCTCCAAAAACTATTATTTTTCCTTTCGTCATTTCCATGATAAATTCTACAAAGTTGTTATTATAGACTAATCTAACTTTTTTATTAAATAAGGAATTAGGAAATATGTCTAAAGCAGTCTCATTTGCTTCGTTAATGAGATCTAATTCAAAACTTGAATTTATAGGCAGTAGGATATCATTTCTGTCTAAATGAAACTTTTTTAGTTCTTCATTGTCAACTAATCGTACATGTATGGATCATTTTACCTTAAATCTATTGTACAACACCATTGGACTTTTCATTGCTACAAAACGCACTCATAACTTCATCTTCCATCTCACTGGCTGCAATAGGCTTGTAAAGTGAAAGTATTGGCGTCATTAAACCATTAGTATGCCTTTGTTTTGTACAGATGATATATGACATTTTGCACCTATTAAGCAAATCATGTCACATATCGTCGTTAGTGTATACTTTTCGGCAATTCGATACCGATTCTAAATTAATACCTCATAACCGTCAGTAATTTGCCCACTATAAGCAGTTGTTGTTACAAACTAATGGTCATATTCAAAATTTTGGAAATAAATACCTTGATTAGTTTATTAGTATTTATGAAAAAATCTCATACTGATGCGAACGGAGATTTGTAAAGTTAAAAGCAAGTTTCCCGTTTAAAGAATATGGTAATGAAAAAATAAATGCCTATGCTAATGCTAAAATGTAAAACTTGTGGTATTATCTTTAGTGCAATGTATATACCTGACATGATTGAATTTCGCGAAAAATCCCATAGTGATTCAAATCTGATTCATAGTTGCACCAGAGGTCACTCAAATCACTATCTAATCGAGAATTATATAGATTTGTCTTGAATCTTGTATTTACACGTTGCTTCTTGATTTGTCATCAATATATGATTTTCAATTCAAGACAGCAAACGATAAGATTCTACATAGATAACTGAAGAATTTATCACAAATTCAGCCAATATGGATAACCAATTATACTCCACTTAAGTTATTCATCTGAAATTTTCTATACTTACTAACCAAATACTCGTTTAGTATAAATTTAGCAACATTTTCAATCAAATTTACTTTCGTTTCGACACATAATGTTGTATTTCTAGAGAAGTATACCTGAAGCGTACCAATTTCCATGGGCAGGCTCTGTAAACACAATTATAACTTCTCTCTCAATATTCTCAGTAATTGCTTCTGCTAATCTATCTTTTTCTCTTTGATTTCTATGATTATACATTTGGATACGCACTATAGGTATCGCAATCATTGTTACTGATGCTAATAAGACTCTTTATGCTAGTTTCCATGCATAATCTTAATTTATTTTGAGAAACAATGGATAATGCTATATGTATGTAAATTGATGTCATTTACCTACTATACATCGATGAACGTAAAATCTTGGACCATTGGGTCATTTCTATGCTCTTGTTTAACTTAATACAAATCTTGTATATTGTAGGTGTAATACCATTGCTATTCACTATATACCAAAAAATTTAGTTATTGAAACATTATTGCTGTTAGAGAAAGAATTTGTTCTTTGTATGATGCTGGAGCATATACGACAATAACTATCCACTCGTCTGTGGTTTAAGCCCTTTAACATACATTGATTACCCAATATTCGTATGTAATAGTGCATTCGAATGATGGTAACACCTATGATTACCTTAATCTAGTAAAATTAGTAAATTCATATATAACCTTAAATAACTTGCAGCATAGAGTATATTATGTCAATAAATGATAATGAAGCTGAAGCCACAATTGCAAATCAGCCTAAGCGATCAAAAAGCAACAACTATGTATATTTTCAAAGTGAAGCTATTCTAAAGAAAAAGAGATAATTAACTTTTAGGATTGTCTTAATTAAAATTATATAAATTGACCACAGACGTGTAATTTAGACACGATCGAGTGCTTTTGAACTTTAAATCGATATGAGACAAGGTTACGCGATAATTATTTATATTGATATAGAAAAGTTGATGATCTTTTATACGATTAGCAATATTAGATGGTATTCATGGTTATGCGGTTGCAGTTACCGTTTACGAAAATAATGGAATTAGTTCAGATTCTATTACCATGTTTTAAATCCAAATAAGGTATTTTGTTCCATTTGTTGTAATAATCTCATGTAATTGCACCATTAATAAGCAATATCACATGTTATCATTTACCGCAATGTTCTTATACTAAGAAATATAGATGATACTGTGAGAAAAATAATAGAAGTAATCAACAAGAGAAATCAATCTCAAAATCCTAAGAATGGTTCTACCCGAATAAAAAACAGTATTGATGGAGTACGATATATTGAAGCCTTTCAAAATGGCAGTTGGAGATTTTTACGTAATTATTAGGAGTTATTCATATCGAATAGGATGAATGCTGTATTCGTGTAGCATTTGTTTATCCGGATTCATTTTTAGACTGGTTTGTTTCGATATTTGATTCTAATATTCAATACCGGGTTTTACCCGTCGCTTCAAATCAGGAATGCCTCATACACATTACCTAACCTGCAATTCTATGAATGTCGATTATAATAATATGATCGTAATATTCATATTTATGGATAAATATGTCAGTGATTTTTGCAATTGTAATCAACAAAATCAAATAATTCGGTATATCTTTCTTGTATATTAATAACAATCTTTATCATCATGAAGTATGACTGTATATTGTGAATTCCACTAGACGAAAAGGCGACCGCAATCATAGGGTTACGTGTAGTTTATGCAACGGAGGGTTAAGTATCATGTCCGATTCTGATCTAAGGTTACATGATGAAATATGGCACCATAAAAACTCTATTGACTATTTTATTAGGCATAAAAAAATCGATTAATTTCTCTTTTCTACAACTTAGAGTCACTAGGGTTAAGATAATTATTGGGGATTGGTTGGTTATTTCCACAATTACTTTACTCTTTTAGTTTGCAAATCTATCTAATGTGAATAGACATTAAAATAAGGAATTAAGATTCAGGTAGTTTTCATTGCTTTTCTAAAATGCTTAGATTCTCTGTTATTTCTTCTTCAAACAACTCTTTTGTATAACCGTGAACTTCTATACCTTACTTGATTGCTTTTTCAATTAGATCTTCTTTTGTCAAATATCTCGAGTAAATTCTTAATAGTAATCGATGTGTGGGTGATATAGGATTTGTTACATTATATCTACGAAACTTTCTCACAAAAAACTTGATAATAATGATACAAAGATTATCCAGTTGATGCTCGAAGGAAAAAATAATAGGGAAATTTCTAAACTCCTGTCAATACCTTTGTCCACCATTCAGAGAAGAGCAAGACACATTTTCGCAAGTGGCATTATAACTTCAAGAATCGAACTTGATTATGAAAAACTTGGATACAAGACAGGACTTTTACATATCTAACTTGAGAATGGCAATATTGATATAGTGGCTAAAAGAATTGACGAACTTGAAGGAGTGACTTCAATTGAGATCCACATTGGAAACTCCGATATTTTAGCCAATGTAGTTTATAAAGACGGGAAGAAACTTTTGTCGCTAGTAGCTACAATCAAAAATCTTGAGGTAGTAGAAAGAATCGTCTGGTCCGAAATGGTTTACCAGTCTCCTCATAAAAACTTAGAAGTTAAGCTGGATATGTAGTAGCAATTATACCAATTATTTTGCCGTTTCTGTAAATTAAAGTCATTGATTTAAATCACAAAATCAAATTTGCCTTTTATGTGAAGCACAGGTCACATATAACTTCAAAATTACATTGGTCCTTAAATGCGGATATATCTATATATTGTTATACATTGACCCGAATACTTAAAATTGATAAATCTTTAACTACTAAAACTTCAAAAACTGACAAAAGAACTCATGATGATGTGACATACTACGAACCATTTTCGATTATTTTTGATAAGATTAATATCCGGATATTGCAGGAACTATTAAAAAATCATAATATAAAATCTTCTGAAATTTCACTCAGGTTAAAGGTCCCTCTATCCACCATCCAAAGAAGAAGAACTCGAATTGAGAAGTCAGGATTTTTACAACATAAATACGAAATAGACCCCAAAAAAATTTGCACTGAGAAGTGCTGATCTATTTGTCGACATATCAAAAGGAGATTGTGAAGAAATAGCAAAGGAAATTTTGAACAAATACCGTAAAAACATACTACAAGTTACGATTAGAATGGGGAAGTCCAAAGGTAAATCTTATTGCAACTGTGGTTTACAAAGATACCGACGAGATATTCGAAATTATGCAACATATTAGAAGAATGGAACACGTTGAAAACGTAGAATGGTCGGAAATTGTAAAAACTGTCCTCAAGAATGACAGTGGTATACTCCAAAGCATATTTGAATAGTTTGTCTATCACATTAAAGAGAACAAAAAACATACAGGAGCGTAAGAGATCCTTCCATAAATATCATTTTTAGACATATGGTAATTCATTGATTTGGCTTGTCAGACTTGGATAATAAATCAAAATCATCATCATGATACAAGAATCCTCTTTTAGTTCTCTACATTGTCTAAAAGATAGAGGAAACTCATTCGCAAGTTCACATGAGAAATCAAAATATAAAGATACTATGTCTTCGTATCAGAAAATCTCTAGTTTTCCTTGTAATTCTTCAATAGACCTCTGAATATGGTCAAATTTGTTACTAATCCCCACGCGCCCAAACTTAGTGTTACTAGATATGATAATAAAAATATTACGAGAATGGAGTTAGCGCCACATTTGCATTTAAATTATCTAAAGTCGATAAACTTTTAGATGTTATTATGGGGAATTAGACGAGGTTAGACTCAATAAAATAAAGATTCTTGTCGTCAGATAGTTTTGACTCGTGAAAACAGGTTTTCTATTAGTCCATGTTTATCAATTTTTACTTCTTTAAGTAATTCAGACCATTGTATAGAGTCAATATGTTCAATTGTATTAAATGTGCGCATGATTCCATATACTTCGTCGTTGTCCTTGTAAGCAATTCTAACTACCAAATTGATATCGGGCTGGCCAAGGCGTACTGTTACTTCCAAAATGCTTTTTGAGTGTTGTTTGACGATATCGCTTACAATGGTTTCGATATCTCCTTTTGAAATCTTTATCAGGAGATCTGCAACCCTCAATCCTAATTTGTGAAAATCGATTTCAAAACTTTTTTTCAATACCGCCGAAGTTTCTATCCTACTTCTTCTTCGTTGAATAGTCGATAGGGGGATATCAATTTTTTCTGATATTTCTGATGATTTGATATCGGGGTTCTTGATAATATTTCTCAAGATTTCAATATTTATTCTATCCAAAAAAATAGCCGGCTTTTCTGATGCAGCAAATTCTGTTTTTCTCTCCCTAAGTTTATTCGCAGAAGAATTTTGAATATTGTTAGTGGTTTTTTTTGACTTTTTTGGCATATAATATTAATGATGAATTACTTTTTTAATTTAAAAATGTTGTGAGTTGCCAAAAAAATAATATTTATCTTTGCGTATCAAATTAAATGTTATTTTGAAACTCCGTCGATAGATCTTTGGTAATTTTGACTGCAAACTACCTTCCGAATCTTTAAGTCGGCTGTGAACCAATTGCAATAAATAATAAACACATTTAACTCATAGATTCTTAATTCAAGTGGTATGATGGGATTTGATATTTTCTGATGATTATGAAGAAAACAAGCCCATTTTAGTAAAAAATGATTCTCCGGGCTTATCAACAGGGGATAGCGTTAAACCATCTTCGCTCTCTTCTAGTATCATGGTCCACCATACATTCTAAAGATAAAATTCATAATCAACTTTCCCAAATCACAATAGTGATAGAGGATCCTGGTGAAGCAGAAAGAATTTTTTTGAATTTGGTAAATAATGCAAAGGAGGAGATCCTAATTATGTTTCCATCTATTGGTGCATTAACAAGAGAGGGGTTATTCATCGAACTAGTGAATAGGAAAATAAACGAGCATGCCGCCATAAGTATAATGTCTCCCCTAAACAGAGATATTAAAAATTATTTATCAGAATCTAACAAACAAGAAAACATCAAACAATATAATAGAAATATTGTCGTAAGGGAAATAGCAAAATCACAGAGGATAAAATCTACAATTCTCATTGTAGATAAAAAGTTCTTGCTTACAGTGGAACTTAATGATGACTCAAAACAAACATTTAGGGAGGCTTCGGGATTATCCACATATTCCACTAGTAAGCCTACAGTTTCGTCATATCTGTCTATCTTTAATAGTCTATGGGATCAAACAGAGTTATATCATAATCTAAGAACTGCAAATGAAAAACTAGTTGAAAGTGAACAACTAGAACGTGAATTTATTAACACTGCAGCCCATGAACTACGGACGCCTACGCAGGCCATAACAGGATATATAGAATTAGATGATGAACTGCTTGATCACTTGATTAAATTAGAAAATAAATTAGAACCGCAAGAATTAGAAAGACTTCATAAAAAACTTTTTGAGCACCATGAAAGTATCTCTAGAAACGCGACAAGGCTAGAGAATTTAATCAATAATCTGCTAGATGTTGCAAGGATAGATTCTAATCAAAAAGACTTGATAATGCTACACAAAGAAAAGATAGATTTAGTAAAAGAGATCAAAGATCTTTTAAATTTTCATCTTGATCAAAAGTTAAAAGGTAAGAACATCAAAATAAATTTTATCAATGATACGTTACTAAATGAGCAATATTGGATCCATGCTGACAGGTCTAGGCTAAACCAGATATTGAACAACTTGATCGATAATGCTATCAAATTCTCCAAGAACAGTGGAACTCTAGACATACTGATTTATGAGACCGACGCAATCCAGGAAAATGAAACAAGACGGATTAGGAATTTGAAAATCAAATCAGCACAATCAAATCAGGATGAATCAGAGCATGTATACATTGCCATATCCGACTCTGGAAGGGGAATTTCTCCATCTATATTGCCAAGACTATTTGAAAAATTCAATACAGATTCAAATGTAGGAACAGGGCTTGGACTTTATATCAGCAAAAAATTGGTTGAGGCCATGGGTGGTAAGATATGGGCTTTTAACAACAACGATGGAATTGGTTCTACGTTTGTATTTAGTTTACCACTTTCAACAAAAGATAGAACAACTGAAAAAGACTCTTCTTGAGTAAGGATTACATCTTTAGATTTTGTTTGTATATAATTTATTTAAAAGTGGATTAGGTTTAATCTTGAACCATATCCCCACTCGCCCAAACTGTTACTGCTGAACGAATATAATCTACCATAAATTAAGCACTAACATGTGTCATCAGTTCAAAGAATTTATTGTATTGATAAATACAATAAAGTTCGGCACTACATATTACTTTTGAAATACTGATATTAGTATCTATTTTCAAATCAATAATAAATAGCAAATCTAAAATACTCTGATCAAATCAGTTAAAGAATTAGCCAATTTAATAATCGATAAGAATAACTAAATATCATAATTATATTTGTCTATCTTACAATATCTATTTAGCATAGAACCCTACTAACTCATAGTTTAAGGCATGATTTCTTATACCGTAAATCTGGGTCGTGATAATACTATAGGAAATATTTCTATTACTATCTCTATGGTGGTTAATTATTCTATACAAATCTGATCAAGATTCTGAAATTAAAATGCAGTTGTGCTGTAACTCTCTTACCTCTAGGAACTTTATCCACACGCGCCCAAACTAAATGACATTATAAATGGGATCGACATTACCACACTCCAAGATTAGAATCTTTTTCTATATTCTAGCTTATATGTAAAGTTGTACCAAACATATACAAAGACATTCAAATAATAATAATGCTATCAGCTTTTTGTCGCTAATTTATCCACATTCTGATAAATCAAGTATGTTGTTCTTCCTTTTAATGGTTAAAAAATCTATGTGTATATTCAAAAAAAATTATTACTATTATTTCGTAGTGTTATGATCAAATAATTGTGAGTATTTGTTTACAATGAGAAATGCATATTTACTTTTATCTTGTGATAGGTACGTCATCATTTTTACGAGATTTTGTGGACATAGATGTTTCAAATTACTTTTCATCAATCAACATATGACAACACTACAGTTTGAAAAAATACAACAACACCTCTGTATTATATTACATCTTAACTTGATAGTAATTGCTAAAGTTAATAGGATTCTTGATGAATTTCTCTCCTTTATATGGTGTAGAACCCCATTACCACAAGGAACTTAATCCCCATACGCCCAGACTGTTACTAAACATTCAAACAAAGCATCAGATATTGAGCACAAATATTCTCAATCAGATTAAAGAATTTACGCTACTAAAATGTTATAGAATCCTCCTATCGTTGGGAACCTGACTCCTATTGACGAGAACTTAAGAAAATATAGTTTCACTACAAATATAGTTCATTTAGCATAAACTAATTATCTGATTGATAATAGATCGATGGACTTTGAAATATTAACCAAATTTAGCATACAATACGATTCATGCTACAACCAAAAGCTTGACCTATTTCTTTTATAACTTTATCCATATATTATCGGTATATTATACAATCACAGGTTTAGGTTTCTTTATTACTCAAAAATTTAATTTATTTTTCTTTGCAAGAAAAATTTGACTGTGTCTTTTGATACACAATCGTTTAATTAATTTTCCTTAATATATCTATGGCTCTGTTAACTTAATTCATTATATCCTTATTGTGTTTACATACAAATAGATTCAACCAATTTATCACATGATTTAGTTTACAGTTTGCTTTTCGACACGGAAAGTAATCATCGAAACTTTCAGTCCTGTCCTTAATATATTGCATAGTTCTTTCAATCAAGCTTTTCTCTAAAGGAGAATGAAGATGATGTCTTATCTTTAGGAACCTACAAGCCTGAGGGTACCATGTTCCACCATCTGTTGATACAGGATGCTTTCCATGAATTTTAACTAGACCTGATAAGAATCTCTCAGCAACGAACATGTTTCTTTCCTTGGAGATAGATAGTGCGAGAATTTGCCTGTTCTTAGGCTCTATTGCTACCCATAGCCAGATGTATTCTGAACCAACCTTAATAATGGTTTCATCTACTAGGTACTCTGAAATTTTCTTCCTCTTTGATGATATCCTTTGATGATTATGTTTCTGAATCCAATTCCATATGGCTACATGACTTCTCCTGACTTTGTGTAGAAAGAACATTGCTTTGGCAACGCCTCTGGTTGATAATCCCAGAAAATACAAATACAAAGCGCGACTAATATCTAAAGAAGGTGTTCTGTTTCTTTTGCTTAACATAACAGAAATAGAGCATCTTCAAGCTAAATCATTTTCTTAAGTTAACAGAGCCATATCTATACATGATTCCATTTATAAGCAGATCAAGCTGCCAAATGCTCAATTTTTTCTCTATTGCAGTATTATTCGTTTGATTTTCCCTTCTAAAACGCAATATAAAATATTATGAATTATGAAAATCTCACAGATATTATAAATTCATCGTGAGCCTGAAATGTGGTTCATAAAATCTAAGTAATAAATCACCGACTATCTTTTCATTTCGTCTTTGAAAACTATAGTGATCATTTACAAGACGAGATGGAAGTAATTCTTTATTGGATTTTTGAAGCTAGGATCAGGTTAGTAGTTTACTTCTTCACATAGCAATTGCAACTACAAACGATTATCATTCTCCAAAGGAATTTAATACAATTTTTCCATCTATCTGTTAGAACCCTATTGTCACTGGGGACTTAATCCCCGCGCGCCCAAACTAAATGTTACTATCGAGGGTAAGGATATTATGACATATGTCAGAGTTGAATTCTGCTGAAAAGCATTAATGTAAAATTAATACCAAATTCTATTCAATCTTGAACAATCCCAAAAATTACTACACTAGTGTAGTAAATTTACTTCATTTATTTAAGTTCCTTGGTGAGCATCGGCAAACTAATAATAAACTTTGCTCCATCTTTCTTTTTTTTATCTGCGAAGATATTTCCGCCATGTGCCTCTATAATTTTCCTGGAAATATATAGCCCAAGCCCGTAGCCATCCGTTGACTTAAACTTTTTAAATAAATCTCTCATAATTTTTGAGTCAATACCTTGGCCGTTGTCCTCTATGCTTATTTCAATTATTTGTCCTTTCTTTTTTCCATACCTAGATGAATTTGTGAACGTCGTCATTGTGGTTGTCAATTCCTTGATTCTTATAGATATGATACCCTGCTTCTCTACATTTGGTTTTCTTGATATAGATTTTATTGAGTTATGGATCAAATTTGAAAGTGCTTGCTCAATTCTATTCCTGTCAGCTACAATAAAGTACTCTTTCTCAGAGTAATTAAATCTAAATTCTATTTTTTTACCTGTTTTCCTTAATAAGTTATCAAAGATCTTTATTATATTTGAAATTGATTTACTGAGATCAAATTTCTTCTTATCTATGCTAAATATATTGTCTTCTATATGTGAAACGTCTAAAAGATTTTCAGTTAATGCATTAAGTTTCTGTCCACAATTGATAACCGAATCGAGTAACTCTATTTGTCTTTTATCTTTTATCTTGTCTTTTACATATTCTGTCAAACCAATTATTGGCTGAATTGGATTTCTTAGTTCATGGGCAAT
Source organism: Candidatus Nitrosocosmicus sp. FF01 (assembly GCF_047711275.1). NCBI lineage: Archaea > Thermoproteati > Nitrososphaerota > Nitrososphaeria > Nitrososphaerales > Nitrososphaeraceae > Candidatus Nitrosocosmicus > Candidatus Nitrosocosmicus sp. FF01. The sequence goes on from NZ_JBLNIG010000001.1 coordinate 60,440, forward strand.
CATGCCAAGAAACTCTTGTTGCATTCTCTTATGTGAATGAAGTTTTTCATTGATTTTCTTTAAACTCTCAAACATTTCTGCTTGGTTCCATATAGTTTCAAAAATACCTGTATACGATAGAGCCGTAGTTTGACCATCAATAAAAGTAGTGATGCCCAAAGCTATTGGTGTATTTGTTATAGTATCGTCTTTAATCTTTAGTATGATTGTTGTGGTTTTATCGATTATTGTTATTCTATGATAAATCGGAAAGTTAATTTGGGTTGTTCTAAATTTAATATGCGAGTAATTTTTCTTTATTTCTCTTAGATAATCCATTCCTTGACTTTGTATAATGAGAATCTTTACCAAAATCCCATCAGATGCCAATTCATTTAATTTTTCTAGGTTTTTTGACCTTTCCATCCGAATCAGACCATTAAATGAGGGAAGAATGATCAGTATGTCTTTCTGCGCTAGCGAATAATATTTTTTGATCAGGCGTAAAGATTTTTGCGGATTTGATATTATCCTTGCCTTGAAGAATTCCGAATCCGTCAATTCCTTAATTCTATCTTCTGCTACTACGGACTGTTTCCATATTTTGTTAAATATATGATAAAAATGTTCAACATACAATGGGTCATTACTGAGAAGCAAATGAGAGAAGAAATTATTACCCCCTATCGTGTTCTCTGTAGTGGAAGCAATATATTTGTCGCTTACTACAAAATTTATTGGTAGTCTTTCTGACGTATGTCTTATCTTTAGGGGATCTCTTGTAAATGCATTAACAACATCAATATCTTTATTATCATTTATTGAAGTGATCCATCTGATAGCTTTAGATTTTCCTTCGTGATGTTTCTCTATCATCTTTTTATTGATGTCAAGATAATATTTACTAATTAATTGCATATAGTCAGCGGTACAGCATACAGATAGATTCTTTGATTCCATGATTACTTTATATATATTCGATGCTGCTTCTTGCGCATTTTCTAATACTTGAGTTTTGATCGGTTCAATTTCCAATTCAATTTCTTTAATTCTTTTCAAAGCAGAAATAGAGTTACTCCATAATGTTTCAAACAAATACTGCCCTTGCACGACTACATCATCTGAATTGCTATAAATGATTTGTGTCATAGGCTGACCTTTACCAAAAACAGTAGCTGCCATGTACTCTGAATCATTAACAACCATCACACATTTTATCTCGTCCAGATGACGTAACTCGTAATTCAAATTCAACAACTCCTTGCATTTTTGGGTGTTCTCTGGAGTTATCTCGGTAATACATCTGATTTTTCCGCCTCTGCATAAATAATCTTGAGAGTCTTTATAGAAAGCGGGATTCTCAAACATTACAGATAAAGTTGACTTATCAAGAGTAAGGTTCATTTGCCATGATGAATTTTTGATAAATCCAATACTTTTGATTACTATATTCTCTATATCTGAGTGATTTTTAGATTTTGAGGGCTCTGATCTACTTTTCGTTGTATCTAATCAACATATAAGAAACTGACTAATATAAAAGCAGTATATTGGAGCTATTAATTCTCGATACCTATCAAATACCAAGGAACCAGTAGCTTAGAACTCATAAGCAAATAATAACATACCAGTCGAATCCAATCTTAATTCTTTTAAAACAAGAAATTACTCTTTTATTTGTGAATCTCTATGTAGGATGTTCTGGGTGGACGTACTCCGGATGGAAGGGTACATTTTATCCTAATAACCTCGAAAATTGGAAGCGACTCTCATATTATTCAAGATTTTTTGATTTTGTAGAAGTCGATTCAACTTTTTATTATGTACCATCAAGAAATATTATAGAAGGATGGAAAAACAAGACTCCAGATGATTTTAAATTTTCATTTAAATTTCCACAAGTAGTAACACATGTCAATAAACTGGAAAGAGTTTCAAAATACGTTGAATACTTTTTTTATGCATTAGAACCAATATTGGAAAAAACACTAATGCTTTTAATTCAACTTCCATCGTTTATGTCAGCAAAGGTAGGGTTAGATTCACTAAAACACTTTATTAATAAATTAGACAATAGGTACAGATACGCATTAGAAGTTAGAGAATCATCGTGGTTTGATTTTCCTATCTATGATTTCTTGAATCAAAATGATATCACGCTAATATGGCGCGTGAGGACTGATTTAAAAACACCGACATTTATAACAACTGATACTATTTACTTGAGGTTCATTGGTGATAGGATTACTGAAGAGAGGAATTTTGGATTAGATGTTATGGACAAGGAAGGTGAGTTAAAAGAATACGTCGACCATATTGTAGATGCAAAAAGGGATCATCATATTAAAGACATCATCGTTACCTTCAATAACAATTATGCTGGATTTGGGCCGCAATTAGCGGGTGAGTTCTCAAGGTTGATGTATGAACCTCAATAGAATAAAAAATTAATAGAAATGATCTGCTAAAATATATTGGTGAAATTGTAAATCATGCCAGGATCGTTCTTATTAATCATGTTCAATATTACTAAAATACTTGGTAACTCGATACAATGTTTTATAGCTATCAATAAAGTAAACTAATTTTTAATAGATGTGTTGTATCAACAATAATAGAAAAGATAAACCAGACCTGTTAAAGAACATGAGCTGATTTTAGAGTTTGCTTCCACAGAATGGACAGAAATTAAAAATGTACTCATCAATACGTTTAGGGTAACCGTCATCGTCCATACAGAATATCTCTACCCTGTTTTTTTCTATTACGTTGATTCCAAAACCTCTCTGAAAAGAGTCATCTTCTAAATCATGTAATTCTCTACAACAATATTTTTTCATATTGATGACACGCTATCTATCCATCAGCTCGTAACAAACGCAATATTAATCCTTACTCTTGAAGGTATATGTTGCCAATTGGATACGTTTATTTTAACCTTTTATTACAAGGGCTTTACTAAAGTGGAATTAAAATCAGTCAAACCCGATCGATTCCGATCGATTAACTTGTAGGAATTGTTTTCAGATCGGTGGTTCATTTAAGTCTTCCAGTCTATTTTCAGACATATTAATAAATTTCAATAAATCGTTTACTGATTGGGGACCCATGCCTATGACGTATCCGAGGAAGAGGAACTAGTACTACAAATTACTTTGGTTAGTATAATCTTGGGACTCAAAGATCCTATTCAGCCTTGAACCATATTTCCATGGATCATGGATCTTCTCTTGGTTAATCATGTATTGTTGAAAACATTAGAACTATCATCTTATTATTTCATTTTACTTTTAATTACAATCGTAATGAGAAGGTTTATCCTCGTATTCTTAAATATCAGACTGTTGTATATACGTTCTAAACATATGCAATCATTTTCAATCATTGTAATTTTGACTGTATGTATGGTTTCTTTGGTTTCCATGACATTTTCTTGCTATGGAGGATTTGATTCACTGACCCTAGAATCTGCTTTTGCTCAACTGAATACTAACAACATTATTCAAATCATAAGTACATCCACCTACATAGATGACTTTGGTAATTTTCATATTATAGGTGAGGTAAATAACACATCACCGGATCCTCAAACAAATATCCAAATTACTGCGCTTTTATCTGATACAAACAACAACCTCTTAGTTGGCAATTACTCGGGGTTTTCATCAATATCGACTCTTAGACAAACGGAACTATCTCCATTTGATATAGTAATACAAAATCCCCAACAAATTTTGGGTTCCTTTAACTTTATGGAATTTACAACTACTTCGCAACCTGCGATAGAGAAACCAGCAAACCTTGTATTAAATGGAACTAGTGCATTTTTAGACGATATTGCCGATCCTCACATCGCTGGTAATATACTAAATCAAGGACCATCACCCGAACAATTCATAAATTTAGTTGCAACATTCTATGATAATTCTAGCTTAGGCGTAATAGGGACTCAAAGTTTCGGTCTAAACGTTGGCAATTTGCCTCAGAATCAGATGGTACCATTTGATATCACTATCACAGACAACAATACCAAATACAAAGCCAAATTCTATTCACTAAACATGGATTCTACTCAAAGTTCAATGACTTTTCCAACCAACACAAAATTTTTCTTTAATGATGATGGTTTTGGTGGTGATGTAGCAGGTACAGGATTTATTGATAATGGTGATGGAAGTCAATTTGCCACTCCATCGCCTTTAAGCGGAAATCAGGGGTTTGTAAATGGAGATAACACTGGTCGATCTTCCGGATCAGGATCCAGTAACAGTAATTCTGATCCTTCTCTTCCTCCTACCGGTGCTGATCTTGACATTGAAATAATTGTTGAAGATGATCCTTTGGTGAGAGGAAATTTTCAAACAATAGATGTGATAGTTAGTGATGAAAATACACAAGAAAAAATTGCTAATGCAACTACTGATTTGAGGGTATTTTACACTAGTGATCTTGATACAGCAGAAAGTGGACAAACAAATAATGACGGAATAGCAACATTCGAGATTGAAATTGGTCCAGGATCTAACCCTGGTAATTTTGATGTTACAGCCACAGTCAATGCAGTGGGATATAATCCAGAAACTGCCGAAGCAACTTTTGAGGTAATTGAAGAACCTGATAATACTAATGAAACAAGCAGTCAAAACAATACTACAGATACAAATAACAATAATGGCACTGGCACTAACGGTAGTGAGGGAGAAAATAATGGAAACATGAATACGAATGAAGACTCAGAACCAGATCCCATAAATGATCAGGAACAACAACCCGAACAAGCGGAACAAAATGAGAATGGTAATGATGAAGGTAATTCCGGTGAAGACAGCAGTAGTGATAATAGCAATGGTGATGGAGTTAGTAATGAACAGGATGATGGTAACAGCGATGAAAGTGAAAACTAACATATAGATTGAAACACCCTTGTATCTTATGTCTTCGTAATAGCTCTTCATTCTTTTTTATTGATCGCAGAATCTAACCCACATGTTTTCTGCATCTCTACTAGGATGTTTAGGTTGAAATTATGACAATCCATCTCACAAAGTGGGATGGCTAAATGTATTCCATCCTGATAATAAAACACGAAAACCCATATGCTATTCATAATTCTTCAACACACTTGAAATGGATACCACGTTTTACAATAGAAACTATCAACATATGACTCGAACTATTTATCGGAATCTCAAATGATATTGATTTTGACCCTATCAACAATTATCGAATTTTGATGATGGCTGATTCGATTCAACCTTGAATCGAATCCCAGCGTATGAAAACTCTATGATCCGATTTGGTAAAGATATTGTAATTTAAAGGGAATTATTGAATTGGGTCTTTGCGTTTGGATTTATTTTCCTTTATGGGTATATCCTCAATCAATGTGGCCATAATTTTTGCCCTCAGTACTTCCAAAGCCTCTTTATCCAAAACAAAGCCCTCATTAACTACTTCACCGTCGTCTTGATAGATTTTCTTTCCAATAGAGTAAAAGCCCTTGTAAAGTTCTTTACCTTTGTGCTTTTTGTATAAATCCCTAACATACGCTTCCTCAATATCGACCATAGCCACAAAAGATGAAGAATATCAAATAGATAAGTTTACTGATATTTTATAGAGAACCTGGTAATTATTTTGAAAAATGGAAATAGGTAGTGAATTTTCTGTTATGTTCTATTGGCCCTCATTTACTCCACTAATAGTTCCAAAAGCATTGTCTGTGATATTGAGTCCTTCTCGAAAGATTTGTCCACCATCTGTTGATACTTTTGCGTAAGGTAGAAACGATGTGTCCTTTTGTTCCCAATAAGAGATGATTACATTATCACCTTCCGCAGATATTCCTGCAATAACTGAATCATAATTATCGGTGTTACTTACATTGGTTATGGGACCAAATGTCTGTCCATTGTCAGTTGATGCTCTAAAATCTACTTCATAGTTTGAATTTACTGTACCTACATTGGTAAACCATACGATGTACACGTTATCACCTGTTATGACAGTAGGGCCTTTGCTTCTGCTGCCTCAGCAGGTTCGCCCTATCGGGATGAAGAGTTGCATAGGCCTGAAGCCCAATTGTACCACTTACAACGGTCACAGTTACTGTCAATATTGCAACTAAGATGCTAAATAAAACAAATTTTGAATTCATGCCAAAGTAATGGTAAATGGTATCATATAAGCAGAGATGTTATCTTGCACCTTTAAACATCAAAAGAGATTCAATTCCCCCAATCTTAGATGCTTGGATTCGATTCAACCTTGAAGTATTCGTATATCTCTTAATGAATACAATGTAGATGGTTCTATTATTAAGAAATATAGAAGAAAGAAGGTAAAGGAGGAGGCTTCTTATATAATGAAGTGTGATATTAGAGAAAATTGATATCTTTATATCATCACCACTGTAAAGGCATCTATAGAAAATGGTGTTAAAAAGCGTTCTCTCCAAAACAATAGTAAAAATCGGATTGCTGTCGCTTATTCAAATAATTTTTATTATTGCCATTTTCGGTACATTAACATATATTCAGTCACAGCAAACCTTGTTGGGAAATACTATTAATATAGCGGGTAAAAATCGTTTTCTTACAATAAATCTCCTTTACGAAATATCCGAATTTTTGAGTAAATCCTCTTCTGCTACCACAAGTCTCGAAAATTACAGCACTTCTCGCATAAGTAACGCAGAACAACAACTGGCGTCTAACATCATGGTCTTAAAAGATGGTGGTATTACTTCAGCAGTACAGTTAAAGCCGCTTCCTAGTGATTTTTTGGATGCTTGGAATAAAGTAGATTCACATTGGACAGATCTTAAAACAACGATACAAGACCAAATCTATGATAGATTCGCAATAGAGAATATTAAAACTAACACAGAGATTGATCAAACAGTACACACCGGTTTAGATAATTCTTTAAAAGAAGAACTTATTTCAAAAGCTTTTAATCTCGTTAATTCATCGGATGCTTTGGTTACCCAAATAAGTCAAAAAGTTGAAAGCAACTGGGATGAATTAATCAAATTGCAGATCATTTTTGGAGTTTTGATTGTAATATTAATTCTATTCATTTTGTTTATCTTCCAACGTTTGCTTAGACCCATCACCTTACTAACAAGAGCTACTTCTGAGATAAAAAAAGGGAATTTGGATGTATCAGTTGACTATAAGGGCGGAAATGAACTTTCAGAGCTTACGGAGTCATTTAATTCTATGGTTTCTACTATCAAAAGAGACGTTAAAAAGCAATCTGAAATGACCACCCAGTTGACACAACTAAATGTACAGTTAAAAGAAAACGACAGGGCAAAGAATGAATTTATTTCTATGATGAGCCATGAACTAAGAACACCATTAGTTCCAATTAAAGGGTATACTGAATTGCTCTTAAAGCCTCATAAAATTGGTGAATTAAACGAAAAACAAGCAAAGGCTGTTCAAATAATTTATAGAAATGAAAAAAAACTGGAATCGCTAGTGGAGAATATACTAGATATTTATAAATTTGATATGGGTATAATAAAGCTCGACAGAAAAGATCTCCCAATATTACATCTCTTTAATAACGTTATAAATGATCTAAAAACTGGAATCGAAGAAAAGCAGGCTACCATAATGACAGAAATTAATACAACAGTACAAAAGGTTGTTTGTGATGAGAAAAGAATAGAACAAGTTCTATCCAATTTGATTAAGAATTCTCTTGATTTCATTCCAAATAATTCCGGAAAAATTATGTTAAAAGTGGAGGAATTAAAGAAAACAGATAATGTTCAAATTCCTGGGGAAAAGCATCTTGTATTTTCTGTAGAAGACAATGGTCCGGGTGTTCCAGTAGACAAAATGAATAAACTATTTCACAAGTTTTATCAAATCGACACTGCTCTTACAAGAAAATACGGTGGAACCGGCTTAGGTTTGGTAATATGTCGAGATATAATTGAGGCCCATGGTGGTAAGATATGGATTGATAAAGAATATAATCAGGGGGCGGCTTTTAGATTTGCAATACCTTTTTAAATCGAGATGATTTATGGTTATACCTTTTTAGTTATTAAATAATAAAATTCATTGTATCTGCATCTGAAGCATTTGAAATAACATAATTAGTTGACTTAGTCAATTATGATATTGATGTTATTACTAAGGCGTAGATTGATAAATACTACATCTAGAAAAGTATTTTTCAACTCTTCCAGATGTAAACTTCAAGCCTAAATGATGGGTGGATTCTATGTTAAGACGTCCGCTAAAAACATTATTAATTAGTAGGTAGAAATATTTTGCATAAATCAGAATGTAACTTATTTTTTATCGCAAATTCTCCTCACATTAGCTAGATCTTCAAACATTTACAGTATTTGTTTTATAATTATTGATATTACAGTAGTAAAGGAAGGTTTGTATTATTGGGTATAGGTTTGGGTTCTGGTATAGTTGTCCTAGTCTTGATGAAAGAAACCAAAAATAATAGCGAATAAGATTATGACGGGTAAAACAATCTTTTTCTGCCTATGAAATAATTTATCGGATAGTAATGGACAGTCTTGGGATCGGGTTCAACCTTGGACCTTAATCCCTACGCGCACAAACTGTGATACGGACAGAAATGCAAGGAATACTATAATGTTGATACTTTCCAAATCTTAGGGATATAACCGACGAGCAAAAAAATTCACACGGCGACATTCTTGAATTTCTTGATTTAAGAACTAAACGCTTTCGTAATTCTATTTATTCTATCATGCCCTTGTTTTTCTATTGTTTTTAACCCTTGGTCTAAATACTTCAAATATAATCGCAATATTCTCATTTCCTCAGTGTAATTTTTTCCCCCATCATTTAATTTTTCGAGTTCTAGTTTAAATAGACCTATTAGTATTTTAGTGTGATTTATTATAACATTTTTAGTTATATATCGTGATTGCAGAACATTACATAGCCATCTTATATAATCTGTGAAAATGTTTATTTCCGTTAGATAAACTGCTATTGCTAATTGCTTCAGTGTTCTGACTGTATCATTATAAGTATGCCGTTTTCCAGTTTCCCCCCATTTCCTTACTGCCATTGAATCCCTAGTAAAATAGATATTGGTGGCAGCATCAGCAATTTTTGATATTGCATCATCATTAAAAGACCCGTCTGGGGTGATTAGTCGCATCCTATATCCTTTTTCATTGAGAGCGAACTAATTAATCTTTTATAAGAGATACTTAATTATAAAATCACAGATTATAGTAAATAATGACATTTGTCGCAATTTCGAAAGTTCTTGTAAAACCCCACGTTGCAGATAAATTCGAAGAAGCGTTTAGGAACAGATCTAGAATGGTTGATTCATTTGATGGTTTTGTTGGATTAAACTTTTTGAGAAGCCAGAGACACAATAACTTGTTTATAGGAATATTTCATTTCAAAGATAAAGGATCTTTTGCTAAATATATGGCAAGTAAGGAGCACAATATTTCTCATAGCAATAGTAAATCATTATCGCCTGAAATTATTTCCAATTCTGTCGAGTTTTATGATCTGATAACAAACTAAAAGCATCTATTATGCCAAAGTAAACTAATTTTAATTGACGGATAATATAAAGAATAATTTAGTAATATGATCAGTAAATGATGCCTCGATGTAGTTATATGAATTTGGGAATAAAACCAGATAGTGTAATTTGCTGTTATATTTTTTACAACGAGCAAATAACATTAAACTAAATGACAATTTACTCCTAAATCGCAATTTTTTTGCGTAATCATTTTAACCATGAAAAATAAAATAGAATAAAACTATTTGTCCGTAGCAGGTAAAATAAAATAAAATGTGGCACCATTATCATCATGATTATTTGTTGCCCATATTCCCCCGCCATGTGCTTCTACAATTCCTTTACATATCGATAAACCTAGGCCCGATCCGCCATGACTTCTCTTTAATTTGTGGTCTATCTGATAAAACTTTGTAAATAGTTTATCCATCTTATTTTCTGGAATTCCTATTCCATTGTCTTTTACGCCAAATAGTACAAAGTATTTTACAGCGGCATTGTCCTTATAACATTGGACGGTTTCTTTTAGTTCAAAAGGGATCAATTTCTCATTATTAATTTTTTCCGCCTCTTTAACCGATACTAATATCCTTCCTCCATTGGAAGGAACGAAATCTATAGAGTTTTTGACTAGATTCACCAGAACTTGCTCTATTCTCTTTTTGTCACAGAATATTGGATGTTGAACTCCTATATCTGTAACTAATTTTACTCTTTTATATGTCGTAAGTGGAATTATATTATTGATCGCATCGTCTATCAATGATTTTGCGTCCACCATTTCTTTTGATATCGTTATTTTGCCTAAATCAAGCTTATACGCATCAAGGCTGTCGGATATCAATGATTCAAGATTGACCGCATTACGTCTGATGGTTTGGATGGCCTTTTTATAATATTCATTTAATTCACCCCTTTTTTCTTTTAACATCATTTCTGAATATAATAAGATTGTAGTAACAGGACTCTTCATTTCATGGCTTACCATGGAGACAAATTCTTCTTTCAATTTCTCTATTTCTTTTAGGTTCCGATATTTTGATTCCTCAATGTTAAGCATTTTTTTTAAATCTGCAATGGTTTTTGCCGACAGTTTCTGCAAAGATGATAGAAATCGTAAGGCATCAGAAATATCTGAAGCAACATGGTCTACTAAAAGTACCTCTTGGTGTTGATCCAGTACAAAATCCTTAACTTTTTGATATTTGAATAAGCGGCCTCCTACAATAACGATGGAGTCTTTTAACGGAGGTTGATCTCTTATTATTTTCAAAGTTTTGATCAATGCCAGTAAATTTTCCATCATGGTAATAGAGATACATATGAGATCATATTTTTTAGAGGATTTTGATAACACTGTAGTTAGGTCCGCCAGTGGAAGACTCTGACCCAAAAATTCTACCTTCCAACCCATTCTTGACAACAAGATTGCAAACATTTTTAATCCCACATAATGAAATTCACCTTCTACAACCAACAGCAATGCGGTTCCAATATTCACATCCCTACTGAATTTAACTTGGTATGGATCTTGTATAAAGGCGGTTATCAAATCCAACGAGATCTGCGTTGCATAATGCTCATCAGATATCGATATCTTATTTTCCTCCCATAACTTTCCAACTAAATATTGACTATAGTAAATAATATTGAAAACGTCGATTACGTTGACATTATTTTTAATTTCTTTAAATATTATCTTATCTGCTTGATCTTTATCTCTCATTATTAACGCATTTACATATTCATTTGAAATTTTTTTCAAATAGGGAGATAACAATTTATTAATTTTCAATCAAGTTGTTCATTTGGTATTTATAAAAATATTGATGTTTCAATATTCATGGATGTGACTGATGTTTTATTGTTACAATTCTCTTCTCCGAGTCTTTTAACTTAATAAATAATTTTTCCCTGCTCATAAAAGATATTTGTAGTAAATGATCATATTCTGTAGGAATAAACATCTCAATTTTGTTATTTTAGATGCATTGAGTTCATCGTTTGATGTCATATATTCCTAATGATCAATTTTTCAAAAGACTCAAATTCAAAATTATTTGTCATGGTACCTAATACGATTACCCTGTATTAGGGTTCTATTCAACCTTGAACCACATCCCCACGCGCCCAGACTGTTACTAACTATCATGACAGATTCCTCGATATTAAACACTAATTTGCATAATCTAATCAAAGAATTCGTAATGCAATTGGATGTTATAGAATCCTACCAGTTTATTATCAATTCTCTAACAATAGCGGGGAATTAAAAGTGCTATGATGTTTAAACAATAATTCTATACATACAATAAAACATTTTAGTCCTGTTCAATCTCAGGTTTCATGTAATGTCTGGCAAATACAAAAAAATAGCTGTAGTGACTGGAAGCTCGACAGGCATAGGCCTTGAGACATCTTTGGCACTTGCTCGAAGTGGTTTTCTAACTTGTGCAACCATGAGGGATTTAAAAAAGTCAATTGATATAGAAGAGATAGCTAGGAAAGAAAATATTCCAATAAGCCTATTTGAAATGAATGTTGATGATATTAATTCGGTAGATAAAGCAATAACAAAAATAGTAAATGAATATGGTCGAATTGATATCCTAGTTAATAATGCTGGCTATGGCTTGTTTGGAGCATTGGAGGACTTTACAATGGAGGAGATTAAAAAGCAATTTGAGACTAATGTTTTTGGTGTTATGAGAGTAACTCGAAAAGTTCTTCCAACCATGAGGCAACAAAAAAGTGGTATAATAATCAACGTTAGTTCTATGTCGGGATTGGCGGGAATACCTTCTCAATCTGTTTATTCTGCTACAAAGTTTGCCGTAGAGGGAATGAGTGAGGCTTTATCTTACGAATTAGAACCTTTTGGGATCAAAATGATACTAATTGAGCCTGGAGTAATAAACACAGAATTTGTACAAGATTTAGTTTTGCCGTCAAATAAATATGGAGTGGATAAAAAAGGAATTCAGTATAATCCATTTGGCGATGATAATAAAGGTGCTTCGTTATCCTTTTACAATGAGACCATGCAAAGATTCTTGACATTTTACTTTAATGCAATGAGCAAAGCTCCTCATCCGCAGGTTGTTGCAGATGAAATAATCACTAGTATTGGAATCGTCTCAAATGAATCGAATACTTCTAGTCCTCTCTTAAGGATAACCGTTGGAAACGATTCAAAAAAATACTCGAGGCTTAAAAAAGAACTAACTGATAATGAATTTCATGCATTGTTAAAAAGTGATCTGTTAAAATAGATGAGAACTGCATTAGTTAGCATAATGAATTAAATACTTTTTATAACTTCTAATATTGAAACATCTTTTAAATTGTCACTTAATGCAGTTAACTGAAATTTGAATAATTTATAGTTCTGATCCATATAAGATCCATATAAGGAACTTTACCCGTCTTCTTTCGTTATACTGATTTAGTTATTGTTTATTGGCAACGAGAAGTTCGATAATCTTGTTTATCTTCTTTATATCAGCGCCATAAATTTTTTTAATATATTCAAGACCCAAGAGATGATCCTCTTCTGAAAAGGCTTGTACTCCATCCTCTGCTATTACGATTTTCAAACCTCTTGTAAAAGCGTCATATGATGTATGTTTTCCGCAAATATGTGTGTGTACTCCTGTAATTATTATCGAGTCAGCACCTTTTCCATCATATACTCTGGCTAAACACCTATCCAAGTTAGTTCGATCAAATGCACTGTACGTTCTTTTTGTAATTACTGTGTCATACTTTTGTGGTTTCAGTTCATCAATGATTTGTTGTCCGACTGTACCTTTCATTGCATGGGGTCCCCATAGCTCTAATTCATAACTATCAGTAGGCAGGTGTTCATCTACACAATAAAAAATGGGAATTTGATTATTCCTGGCTATATCTAACAAAGTGCGAATATTTGGAATTATTTCTAATGCCCTTTCACATTTTAAACTACCCTTAATAAAGTCATTTAACATGTCCAATACTAAAATTGCGTATCTAGCCAGGTTTTTCCCACAGTGATAATACTTTTGGTGTCAGATATTTTTCTTTCTAATACTAGTGATGTGCAGATCTTTGATGTTATCGGCTATACTTATTTTAATAAATCTTATCATTAATTAATATCAATGTGAATATTGAGGGGGATGAAATATGCTCCAAGAGCATTGTGAACCTCGACTTAATTTCAATCCCGTTAAATCCTTTACATCCCTTTTGTTATAACAAAATCCGTATTTCCATTAGAACCCTATTACCACTAAAAGCTTAATCTCCATGGCACAGTATTGCTGAGTAACAATAGAAATTGGAACGATGTCATAAAGAAAGAAGCAAGAGGCTTAAATGACGCCGACCTCGGCGAGGTTTAAGAAGTTAGACAAGATTTTGTTTACAAAAACTGGTATAGTCGATAAAGAAGTATAATCCATTCCAATGAATCTTGTAGAAAGTTACGATGGAAACAAATTGAGGTTTAGAGTTACTAAAGAAGAAGCCGAAAATCTTTATAAAACAAAAGACTAGATATCATAAGTCTATCAATCCATCTTTTTAAATTAACATATTTGCATTTGCTATCTACTTGGATTATTTTTTTGTCTAAACTTTAGATATGTATCTGTTTTATTAGATTATACAACATATCCTGAAGGTATATCGGAACCCTATTATCACTGGAAACAAGATTCCAACGATTGATAACTATTCTTAATTAATGGTATTGCTAGTGACCGTAGAAAGTATTTTTTCATGAATGATGAAAAAGAGGGGGACGGGTTCCTTCGTCGTCCATATATTATGTTAGTATGAAAGATAATTTAACTTTAGAAAATTTGAATAATTTTACTGATAATTACATGCTAATGTTTTCAAGAATGATTCCTATAAGCGGGTCATTATAAATACATCATATTGGTATATTAATCTAAAAACCCAATAATTGGCTCTGTTCAGTTAACAGGTTTTAATTCCTTATTATGATAGTCGACAAACAGGTTCAACCAGTTTTTTACATGTTTTAGGTTGCAGTTCTTTATTCTGCAGGGAAAGTAATCATCAAAATTCTCTGTCCTATCCTTTATGTATTGTATTGTTCTTTCAATCAAACTTTTTTCATAGGAGGAATGGAGATGGTGTTCTAATTTAAGGAATTGACAAGCCATGGGGTACCAAGTACCACCATCGTCTGTTGAAACTGGATGCTTTCCATAGTCTCTGATTATGTTTAACAGAAACCGTTCGGCAACAAACATGTTTCTCTCTTTAGAGATAGATAGTGCGAGAATTTCCTTACTTTTTGCATCTATTGCAACCCATAACCATGTGTATTCTGAACCTACCTTAAGCAATGTTTCATCTACAATGAATTCACATATTCGTCTTTGTTTTGTCTTGATAATCTTAGGTTGGTACTTTTGAATCCAGTTCCAGATAGTGACATGATTTCGTTTGATACAGTATGATAATCTTTCAGATGTTCTCCTAAGAGATAGCCCTGAAAAATACAAATACAAGCCCCGATAGACGTATTCCGGAGGCGTTTTATTTCTGGTAAACACATATGAAATAAGACGTCTTCAAGCTATAGGTTTTTCTTAACTGAACAGAGCCCAATAATTGGTTGATCTTCTTATAGTTTTTTGATTCAAAATATATACAAAGTGAATACTTTCCATAGATGAAGGCAAAGAACTCGTACAGGATTCCTGTCCCTAGAGAAATGTTACAAAGGATTGATAGGCGTTCTTCTCCTGCACATACAGGTAAACTCCGTAATGCTATAGATTTTGTTGTTCCTAAAAATACACCTGTTCTCGCGGCAGCAGAAGGTGTAGTGACTTATATCAAAGATGATTCGAATGTTGGGGGACCCGATCCATCATACTGGTTTTATACTAATTTTATTACAATAAGGCATTCAAATGGAGAATATTCCAGATATGATCACCTTGATTATAAAAGTTCAAATGTCAAATTAAATCAAAAGGTTCGTGCAGGTGAAGTTATATCCAAAGTTGGTATGACGGGCTACACCTATATTCCGCATTTACATTTTCAGGTATTTCTATTCACAGGGTATAATATCTGGAGCGATTTTGAAACATTAGAGATTAAAAAATTTAGAAACATTTTGTAGTACTTGACATCGATATTTGCAAGACAAAGGAAATCCTTTGTTGTTTATCTCAGATCTTCGATCCCAGTGGGTTAAAGACTTTATTTTTAACTCCTGTTGTTTTTGCGTTGATAGCAACACTTGGTTTAGCAACAATGTTTGACCCTGTGTCTTCATTTGCCTTAACTCTTGATATAAAAACCAACGGTGACGATGATATTGATGACGATGGAACAAAACAACGAGGTGAAGCAGGGGGAATTTGTAAACAAGTCTCACCAGGACACATGACCTGTACTCCAATCCTGAAATACAATGGACACTGCGGTATTGAAGATCCCGATACCATGACTAGTTATGAGGTGGATTGTCCAAAATAAATTTTGACTGAAGATTTAGTCTTTTCTGATGAAATCTAATATCCTATCCATCTTTCCTTGATTTAGAATAATCATTACACTCAAATTATGAGTTCTAATATCATTTTGAGGAACATATATTTGAGTAGTTCTGACCTTAATCTTACACCACATGTAATAGAATCCTATTACCACAAGGAACTTAATCTCAGTGCCCAAATTGTGTGATTCCTTGTATGGTGATAATATGATTAGACATGACGGAGATGACCTTATGTTGTTTAGTTGAATATATCCCAGTACATGTTATCATTAATATACTAAAGTTGATTCATTTGGCCATTTAACATTATAGACAAGACATGAGGGTGGGCAAAAAAGTAAGTTTAAAGAGGTAAATATAATTCTCATTGAATACATATAAAAGTGAATTGTTTTCTAATACATGTGAGTTCGATAAATAACCGGGATATCGAAATTCATCCAAACAAGACCATTATTTCGTTATATGAGTCTAATATTCCAGTTGAAACGATTGCATTGCAGTTAGACTTGAGCATAAAAGAGGTTAATGACGCTATAGGTAAATATCAAGATTTAAACAAGGTTAAGGAAGAATCAGTTCTGCAGGCATCAAAAGTACCCAAATTAGGCATGTTGTTACTAGATACTGTTTTTGATATCGAATCTGCGATTAAAGATGCTCAAAAAAGAACATGGTATAATATTAAGGTGAAATCTGAATTCAATATTTCCCAGGAAAAGACACAAGAACTCTTGGAAAGCTTTATTGGTACAAATGTTATATTGGTAATATTACATATAGATCTTGTAGGTTCTACCGACCTTTCAATGAATTTGCCTCTTAAGCGGCTTGTTCCAATAATACAGGCATTTACTCAAGAAATGTCTTTGGTGATAGAGGCTTACGGTGGCTATGTTTTAAAGTATGTTGGAGATGCAATTATGTGCTTCTTTTTTACAGAAAAAGATGATCTATATCTTCCCTGCACAAATGCTGTTGCCTGTGCCTATTCGATGATAACTATAATTCAAGAAGGGATGAACACTATTTTAGAATCAAATGGTTATGCAGAACTGGGTGTAAGAATAGGTATTGATATAGGAGAAAACGCAATAGTCCAATATGGTTTGAGACCGGAGACAGTAACTATTACTGGAGACGTTACTGGTATCAACATAATTCAAAATAGCGAGAAAGGTGACTATAAAGTGAATCAAGATAATAATATTAGAAAGAATAAAGGCATTACAGTTCATAAAAAACCATACTTAGATATTCTAGGGTATACAATAAATATCGCTTCGAAAATGACAAATTTTGCAAAACCAAACCAAATAATCATAGGAGAGGAGGTTTATGAAAACCTTGACATCCAAAACAAAGAAAAGTTCAAAAAACTAAATATTAAAAGCATTGAGTGGAATTATGTAAATAACACTACTGGAAATACATATGAACTATATGTAAATAATAGTGCTCAAAGGTAATTTTTAGTATTCACAGTGTTGAATACATATGTTACTATGTTTGATAAAAAAACATATCCTAGTTAATTCAAAACCACTATATAATTCTCTTGAGTTTATATATTAAAATCATCATATATATTAGAATCCAACTGCTATTCACCTTAATCCCCACGCGCCCAAACTAAATGATATCGAACATAGTAACAGGACGATCAATCAACGAATGTAGAGATAAAATTTGGACTGGCTCAATTAAGTTCAAAGTTCTCAAAAAACCCAAGGTAATCTCAGGGTCCTTTACTGCGTTAAACTATTGCTTTTCTTATTCGCCGGCACGATTGTCTAAAGTCCCATTTTGAGATAGTTGTAGCATTGGTCCAAATGTTTCTCCTGCATCATCGCTTATTCTCATCACGGGTTCATCAGCCGTATTGTTTCTTTCCCACCATGTGACTACCACTCTATTATCCTCTGAATCAATTATTACATCCACTGAGTTTGAGTCAGTTGTGTTGCTAAGGTTAATTTTGTTCCCAAATGTTGCACCTCCATCAGTAGATGCTCTAAACATTACTTCTTCATTGTTGTTTGCCGTTTTATTTGTCCACCATGCAACATAGATATTTTCTCCGCTGATTGCAGGTGGTGCGTTTCGGCCGTCGGCACCATTACCCACGAAAATAGCAAATGATGATTGAATAGGTGTCAGTGCTACTGAGGAAGTTGTTGCCAATACTAGAGAGATAATTATTCCTACGGGAAGAATATGGGTATTCATATTTTATTCATTCTTGTTTTTTAGAGGTATTATATAAGGAATCTGGTAATGGGTTTTATCTACCATATTTGTAAAAATTACAATATAATGGATTAGACTATTATAGAATTAGTAATTCAGAATGGTTAGTAGTAGTAGCTTATACGAGGTAAATTTTGATTGATGAACTTCTTTTTAGATATAGATTATTCATCAATGGATTACCAAATGAATAAAGTATCCTATGATTAGACATGGACTTTTTCTTAACCAGTTTGCCATAATTGCTGTGATTCAGAGATTTTCTGCTTTTATGATGAAGCTTAAAGTTTCACTTCTGTTGTAGGGTGAAATAATGCTTAGATTCTATTCAACATGGATCCGTATCCCCACACCCCCAAACTAAATGATATTGTCATAGGGTGACATAAATAAAAACTGCAAATCTACTTGTCGTTACCCAATTATGAAACATTAATCAAAATACTATCTAATATCAATTGCTAAGTCTGAAGAAATTGTGAGGAGAGTTTGAAATATTGACTTTAAGAATAATTGTTAAGGTGACCCGAAACATCAACAATATGAACTATGCTCAAGTAGCTGCAAGCAAACATCATGAGTGTGAAATCAAATGCCATAAGAAGAAGACATCATTTACATAAATTGTTGGCACTTACAAAATAAACAATGATGATCATAAAACCTTGGGCCGTTGGGTTCGTATCTGTGCTCTTTCTTAGAATGATTACAATTTTTGCATGTCAGCAATTGAAAATTATCAATGGTACTCACAAGTTATCATATACATGAAACATTATTAATGATTACCAATCAAAGCAATGGATATATATACAAGTTCAAAAGAACTGACGAGGTAGCAAGCCTATAATCATAGAAAGCTCGTTTCAAATCCTCACTTGCTTCTTAACTATATTAAGTTTAGGAATGGTTTTGATAGTGATATGCAGCAATCAAACTTGAAATTCTGTTTTAAGAATATACTCTCATTGTGATTGTATTAGCAGATGTGGAATTTGGCAATTGGATATGACTAGCTGAAATTTATAGTATAAAAAACAATATCAATTATGACAAATATCAATCCAATTCCACATGGTTTTCATTCAGTAACTCCGTATATAATAGCCTCAGACGCATCCAAACTGATAGACTTTCTAAAACAAGCATTTGATGCAAAAGAAATTGATAGATTTGAAACAGAAAACTCAATTATGCATGCTATAGTTCAAATCGGTGACTCTAAAATCATGATATCTGATTCCAACGAAAATATGAAACCAATGCCTTGTTTTTTATATCTGTATGTTGAGAACGTAGATGAGACTTACAAAAATGCACTATTGGCCGGTGCCACTTCAATGAGAGAACCCACCGATGAATTTTATGGAGACAGAGGTGCGGGAGTTTTAGATTCTGCAGGCAATAACTGGTATATCGCAACTCACAAGAAAGACGTTTCAAGGGAAGAACTCAAAAGGTTGGCAGAAGAACAGATGAAGAAAATCCAAAATAAGGATTAAATATTGAAAATCAAATTAGTTCCTTCATAGATTGCATAACTTTTGATAAATATTTTTTATCGATTCATGTCCTGGACTATTTCAATCTATTTTTACATGACTACTTACTCCAAATTGGTATTGTTATACTCTTGGTGTAATGTGTGTCCACTTAGTTAGGTACAAATAAATTAGAACTCTATTACTCACTAGGAACTTAATCCCCACGCGCCAAGACTGTTACTAATAGAGGAATATAATCTACTATAGATGAAGCACAATTATGCTTAATCAGTTAAAAGAATGCATTTCCTGGTAGATATTATCAAACCCCGGTAGTTTCTGATTTCTTTGACTAATTCTAAAGCTGCTAAAATAAAAAGCGAAATATTGTACCAGGAGTCAATTTATTCAGGGTTGTCATAATCATAAAAAGGAAGAATCCAAGATGATCGAGTCATAACAGGATTGACTGAAAGCAGAGATTTCATAAATTTGAGATTTAAAAAAGAAAACAGGGGAGAACCGATTCAATCTATTGTAAATGATATAGATTCATCGTAATAACTTAGCAAAGGAGAGGAGTGTGAATAAAATAATCTATACCAATTATTTGCAGCTGCCGTGTGACCAACCTACTTCATATCCTTTACCGTAGTCGCCTGAATACGTTGATTTTCCTAGGCATTTATCATGATCAAACCAACCGTCTTTACAACCCTGAATCCAATCACTAGATTTTCCCTTCTGGGCGGCACAAGAAAATGATGCAGCATCTGCATTTTGAATTATTATCAAAGGAGTTAGTGCCATCGATGCGACTGTTATGACAATAGATAATAAACTGACTTTAGTATCCATTACCGTTGATATAGTAATCTGCTATAAAAATATTGAGAGATATTTTTATTAAATGATCATAAAACCCATGAAAAGAGAATCAGAACTTAGAAAATGTATTGATTAAATCTGTTATATTGCAATATCATCTTCTAACACTGAATAATCCTTTTGAAATCTGATAGTAGTATATTTTCAAATTAATAATAAATAACAAATTTTAAGAAACTCTGATCACATCAGTTAAAGATTTAGCCAATCTAACAATCGATAAGAATCACTAAATATCAATAACTATCCTTGTCTATCTTACAATATCTATTTAATAGGAACTCCTGCTGACTTGTACTTTAATGTATGCTGGTTTATACCGTAAGACCAGATCATGATAATACTATAGGAAATATCTCTATTACTAGCTCAACGGGGGTTCATCAATCTATACAAATCCAATTAAAGTTCTGAAATTAAAATATAGTTACATTGGAACTCTACTACCACGGGGAGACTTAATCCCCACGCGCCAAGACATAATGTTCTTGTATATAGTAATGAGTGTATAATTGGCTGGGGTTTGAACTTTCAAAACGATCATGTTTATATTGCTTCTTATTTGTCTGTCTAAGTGGATACGCAAAGTTGTGCCTTTCATTATTTTTCAGTCTTTGTAAGTTATCGCACTACATTGTTAATTCGATATTATATAGAAAAATCATATCTCTTTGTCATTTGTAGTAATTATTTCAAAATAAAATATCAAGGTATGAAACTCTTAGGAAATAATATAAACCTTTTAATAAGACAAACGCCATAGAGATTGTGATTAATATGCAATGAACACCAATAGTATGCAAAAGCGATGTAGATATGTATCAACAGCAACAACAAATTCAAGGCCATGGTCATGCAGACAGAAAGACAATGGGTATAGTGATAGCAATAACTGCGACTTTTATAATTGGGGGTTATCTCTTGGTAAATATACCACTACCTAATGTGAGTATGGGTTCTATTTTCAATCCATTGCCCGTTTACAAAAACGGTTTAGGAGCTGTTAACGGATATGTAATTGGCTCGCCTGAAGTACCAATTCTTGGAACAATCATGGTTGCAGCTGAGCAAAGCGGCAAATTTCAGACTGTAAGCATAGGTCTAGAACCTGATGGGAAATACGTTTTTCAAGATTTGAAGCCAGGAGTATATATATTGATTGCTTTTTTCCCTGATGGTGAGTATAGAGTGACGAATAACATAAAAGTTGAACCAAACTCGGTGCAGACACTAATTTTCAAATATTAATTTTTTTCTTAGATTTATCTTTAAAGACCAATGGGTTCATTCATATACACAGGAGATCGGAATTATTTTGAAGCATATGGACTACTGAGAGATTTAAGATATACCGGGTTTTTTATAACTATTGCTATTGAATCACAATAAACATAAATAATGTAAACTAGTAGAATTATCATGAAGATTCCAATCACAACTTCAATTTCCATATTGTTGGTATTGGTACATCACCACGTGCCATGGCTTTTGACTCTTTAGAAACAACTAATGAAGATTTTTTTGATTTAAGAGAAGCGACCATGGATGCTACAGATTCTGAACAAATAAGTGCTTTTCTCAAGACCCATGGTCATATTCCAAAAGATGGTAGTGGCGGTGCATTTGGATATGGTATATTAACGACACAACAATTGAGTGCCATTATGGTTAGTACAACATACGCAGGTGTATTAGATAGCGAAGACCAAAGAAATGCTAATGATCCAAGATGGCATAATCACTATGTATCATTGGCAGATATTCCGGGTGATCCATGTGAATCTGATCCAGCAGTAACTTCGATAACATTCCAATCTCCAGGTGAAGTTATTGTAAATAAGAATAAGGCAGTAATGTCAAACCTTCCAGCCAAATTTACAGGAACTAACGCATTAACTGGTGCACCACTCACACTAAATCCTGGAACTAATGTTCAAAATGTAGTTTCGTTTGTTCTCGAGCCGATCTTCGACGACGAGGATGAACTAGTAGCTGTTTGTGTTAAAGACATTCGACCAGCTGACAAGGTAATAAAGAACTAAATCCTCTATTTTTTTGTATCTTAATATCTTGAAGTTTGTTTACACAGATACTTCTTAATTAGCGTCAAGTATTCAATTTTGGTAAAATGACTTGTATAATTCAATGACTCTTAATATTGCAAGGATTTGTGAACTATGATTCTATTCAACCTTGAACCGTATACCCACAAGCCATTTGTTTGTTGATTTTCCTATATTTGGATATTGACCAGCAACTATTTAGTCACTTTTACTTTTACTTTCACTACAAAATCATTACGAAGCAGTAGGGAGATCCATCCAAATGGGGATTGTAAATTTTACTTAATTGCATCATTATATTACAATTTTAATTCTACCTTTTTAGTTTGCTGTGATCCCATGTTGCATAAAACTTTGGAGTCACCTCCAACAAGATGGCATCTCCCCTTCTGATACTATCTATGATAGTCTGTGACATTGGATGTGTAATACTTCCAAGATATTTGACTACAATCTTTTCAATTATGGGCAGGTTATAGTCAACATCATCAGATATCCTTACTATTCCCTTACCGCGGACTCCTCTGTAAGGTATTCTGTCATCGTCTATACAATAGTATATGATATTATTTCTTATTAGGTTTTGAGTTTTCTTAGATTCTCTTCCACTTTCTATGTAGATCTTATTGTTATTGTTATCAAAATAATACCATACAGGATGTATGTTGGGTTCTCCCTTTTGATCTAAAGTTGAAATGTGAACATTCTTGTTGCTGTTGACCAAGAAATCTCTAACTTCGTCTTCTGTCATTGAACCGCCAAATTCTGGTTCACTTGCATCGAGGATCTTCACAGTGATATCTCCCCTTGAATTATATCAGTAATGATAAACCGATTACCCCATTTTGTCTTGTGTATATTATTTGTCATAAAATAATGTTACCTTGTAATATTTCTATTTTTTATGTTCTAACAGAGATCTTATATCTGCAACGAGTCTAATTGAACTTATCTTACTATCATCATTGACTTGAAACCACCCACATACAAAGATCGTCACGGGTGGCTCGCGATAATTCATTTCAAAGAGAAGGCCGACATCGCTGTTATCTTCAAACTCCTTTTTGATCTCAAATGGTGGTAGGTTCGCATTTTCTAGATATTTTACATATGGTTCAGCTTGGCTAAATTTAGTTAGTTCAACAGGTCCAGGTGCTATGACCGATATATTATCGCTTACGTGACTTCTAACAGTTTTAAAGTCTCTTCGCTCCAGAGCATCTACGAACTCCATAACGATTTCCTTGGCACTTTTTGTTGAATCTTTATCTTTTTGCATGACAAACGTCATACCGTACATAGGATTAAAAGATATAAAAATACCGGACTTTACATATGTAAATCTTGGATTTTATGGATGTTTGCATCAGTATGGATATCATATTGGAATCAAATTTTCATTCGTATGATTGGAAAAACATGTACATCAGACGGTACTTTTGACTATAAACTGGCGAAACTAGGATTCTGAGTAGTTGGATCTTTTTAGGACTTTGAATCTCATCATCATGGGGAACTTAATTTCCACGGAACTGTACTGCTACTAATAAATAGTCCCAGCAAATTTATCACCTGTATTAAAATTTTTTCTATGAATTTGCCTTTTTATTATAAATTTTATAATTTATTAATTCATACTTAAAAAAGTCAGTATACATTGAATACAAAAGTATATAATATGTTCATCAAAATTGTATAATATTGGCAAAGAGAATAAAACTCGAAGTCGTTATCCCATTCATGAAAAAGAATAAAGGGAAAATACAGCCATTGTTAAGATAATATGGTATATTCACTAAAACCATAATTGTTTCAACTGGTTAAATATGTCTTGACTTTTTATCAAAGTAGTTCTTAATATAGTATAAAAAGCAATATTATGTATGTCAGAAGTAAGAAAAAACCTTGGGTCACAATACGAGAATATAATTGATTGGCTCAAAAAGGATCCAATCTGTAATGTAGATGAAACAATAGATGATGATAATGCAGTTTCTATTGTTAATACCAGTTATTTTGAAGATTTTAAAATTGGAGTTTACGTTTATAAAAATGATCTTGGAAGAGTTGAAATTATATCTAGTCCTCGCCTATTAACTCAAGAGGGTAAAACTTTACAGAATGTTGAAGACAAAATAGTAAATGATTTTCAGACCCAATTGACCAAGGATCTGTTAAAAGTAGGAGTGTTCTGTTCATTGCAAACTAACAAAGAGGGTAACTCCATTGGACTGACCATTATATACCCTTTGTTCTCTGATAATTTGACACGAGAATTATTTATGAATGCTGTTCATGCAGTTGCTAGAGCATGTCTAATAACCGCTATAGAATTCGATAAATTTACGCTAGATTATCAATAACTGAATAAGGCCACCTGATTCTATTCAACCTCAAATCATGTCCCCACGCACCAAAACCCTTGTTACTATATGTGGTTATAATAGTGCGAACAAAATGGAGATGGGGTCACATTTGTGATTGCTCTACCTAAAGAGAATATAGTTTTAGATACTGTTGCAAAAATGAGGACGAATAATGACTGATCATACTATTTTACTGTATCACTGGTGATAATTTCTCATCACTAGAATGAATCTGTCTTATTCATGACTGAGTATCTTATATATACCAGCAGAAAATAATCCGACATACTTTTATTGGTTGGACTCGATCTAGTTTAGCTTAGTGTGAGAAAGCATGAATACTTATTATAATGTTGATGTTGATGTTGGATATGTTAAGTTCACATACAATAAAATAGTAAAAACTGAACCTATAAGCAAAAATATGTATATTCATTTGGATAAAAACGACAAGCCCGTCGGAGTAGAGGTTGTAGGCGTGAAAAATAATGTGAGACACGATAACGTGGAGAGAAAAATTGAGAATAGTTTTTCTGATTTGGAATCTGACAAATTCAAAAAATCTTTGAAAATGAGTGGCATGGTCAAGTAAATGATGTTTGGACTAAAGAAGCACTAATGCTAACTGGTAGACATGGTTTAGATATTGCAATGTAAGACTGTAAAATATACCCAATTGTGGTGGGCCAAATTTTGGGTTAGTGACTACTACAAATCACTAAATCTTCCAGTCAGATAATCAGACATTTGAACTATGAAACATGATAAAACATAAATTTAAAGGATCAAATAATTACAATAGTTCAGATGTGTTTGCAATAGTAGTATTAGCTTTATCTTTATCTTTAGGTGTAGTAGTAACAGTATCAAATGAAACTCTATATTTTGTGAACGCTCAACAACAAAATATTACAAAAACAGGTACTTTTAACCATACACAAACTGATATATCAGGTAATCCGGACTGGATAAATACGGGTAATTGGTCGTTAACAGAGTCTCCAACCTTAGTGCTTGCCTTTGATGCAGTTATAGATATGGTCAAACCAGATGGATCGGAAGCTCATGAACATGTGGTTAGAGATCTAGTGATCCCTTATGCTCCCATTGATCTAACTAATTCGACCATTATAAAAGGAACAACTACAATTACAATGAATGATGGTGGATTATTTTATTCTAAAGTGCCTGCGACCATTACATTGAATGAAAAGAATATTTCTGTATATTTTGATCCAGCGAAAATCGGTACTCATTTTGGAAATCAATCGATTACAGGTTCCGTGACGTGATATACATATGATCATAATATTGATCCAATTTTACTAATACACTCGAGATCTGTTTCTTGAATGAGCTAACCCATTTACTAATTTTGTTTTTAATTCTAGATACTTTTCCTCAGTCGTAGAATTTTGGAAGCGAACCTGAACCTGAACCTAACCCTTTTCATTTTCTATAAGTCTTGATTGAATTTAGCAAGTCTTATAGTAGAACTCTATTACCTCAAGGAACTTAATCCCCAAGCTTTCCAACCAAACGATCTCTTATTAGGTAATATTATCATGAGGCGGATAAGTTGTCACTAAATTTTTATTTACTTTTCATTCTGAGCAACGAATTAACTCAATAATAGTTTGTGTGTATTTTCTTTGGTTATATGTATTTTAAATATTTGATCATCTTTTAGGAGAAATACCTGATCATGGGAATCAAACATCTCTATAATTTCTGATGAGGATGCATTAAAAAGATTGGTCATCTCATAGGCACAAAATACGAGACCCTCCAGCCTATTCTTATCGTATTGCTTTTCAAGTGAAACCGCTTCAGGAATTGATGAAGATGCAATATCGTTGATGAGAAAATCTACCAACAAGATCTCTTTACTGTTAGACTTTTGCCAAATATTTTGCAATATGTCTTTAATATGTTTCATCTTATCTTTCTGAGATTGTTTGTACTGCAATATTGTTCCATCGAACCAATGTAGGCCTTCTAGGACTTTTGTGATTGAAGTATTTGAAGAGCGAACAAAACATTTAAACCAGTCTTCTTTTTGAGTCATCTTATCTAGTGACTTCATCAGACGTTGCATAGATTCTTCGTTATCATAGAGAAGCAGGTGATGTCTTTTTGGTATTTCATCTTGTTTTTTTAGCCATTGGTCCACGGCGTCTTTGACTATGGAATTGATAGAGACACCCTTCTTTTTTGATTGATTGCCCAATTGTGAATGGATCTCGTCGTCAAAGCCACGGATTATTAAATTGCGTGTCACAGTTTTATTATATACATCATTCCATTTAAGTGATATCACGATATCAGTAATAGAAAACTATATATAATTTGATATCGTGATATCAAATTATGAGTCAAATAAATATAGAAAACAATAGAGAAAAATCATTGAATTCAAAATCAGAGAATGTTTGGAAACTGGGCGATTATAGTAGTATATCTACCATGCTACCTCCTATTTCTGATCATTTGGTGAGGCTAGTTGATGTGCAATCCGGAGAATCTGTTCTTGATGTGGCTTGTGGTAATGGTAACACTACAATTACCGCGAGAAGAAAGGGCGCGAACGTAACTGGAATTGATATCACATCTGAACTATTGGAGCGGGCTGCAGAGGAAGAAAAAATAGCGTTACTAGATAGTATAGTATGGAAGGAAGGAGATGCCCAGAATCTGCCATTTGAGGATGAATCCTTTGATGTAGTGCTTTCAAGCTTTGGACACATGTTCGCACCTCAACCTGACCTTGCCAGTAAAGAAATGATTCGTGTAACAAAGAAAGGTGGGAGGATAGCATTTGCAACTTGGCCACCCGAATTGGCTATTGGGTCTATATTTAGAGTCAATGGTAAATATTTGCCAAAAAAGCCTGATGCACCGCCCTCACCAATACTTTGGGGAAATCCTGAAGTTGTAAAAGAGAGATTAAATGGGGTTTCAGAAATCTACTTTGAAAGGGGAACAACATTATTTCCCATTCTCAGTCCTGGTCACTTTTGGAATTTTATGAGTACAAACTATGGTCCTTTGCTCAAAACAATTGAGGTTTTAAAGAATCAAGATAGTGTTGAACAAATCAATTCGTTTAGAGATGATTTCTTACGTGCCATAGAACCATATGTGGTAGAAAATAATATACGACTGGGTTATCTTTTGACAGTAGCAAGAAAATAAAAATGACAGAGGTGGTAAATAATACAAAAATATACACGTTTCAGTAATTTATCGTCGATCACAAAATAATTTATTTTGAATTCAAATGTTTTTTGCCTGTTCCATTGGTTCTAATGCTTGGATTCTATCCAATCTTGAATCGTATCCCACGCGCCCAAACTAACTGATCGCTAATATGGAAATGACCTTATAATTCACTGGGGTTTGAATCCATTTGCAAATATTAGTGTCAATCCAATAGCAAATTGTATTTTAACTCGAACTCATTCATTATGAAGTAACTCCACAAATCCATTTATTCCTTTTCGAGTATGCAATGGCCATTATGGCGGGGACTGTCTCTGGTCAACATGATATGTTCTTGTAGTATTGCTCAGGTAGATCTTGCCTGAAAATATTTCTCTACTATCATTGAAATTTGTATATAATTTACTTCTTCATTATTCTATTCGGTATTACTGTAGATGAAAGCAAACATTATCTAGTAATCTATGAAAATAGTATTAATTTATAAATTTAATTACAGAGTAGATCAATTATTAGTAACAAGCTGTATTTTTCTAAATTGCTGTCACATAGAATCTAAAGAGGTCCAATATCTTTTGAAATTCGTATGTGTCCTTTATTCCAATAAATATTGATAGTTTTAGACCAAGATATATATTTATAGAAGTACTTAATTATTCTTGCAATGAAAATAGGAAATAGCACCTTTATTTTATTATTTTCAGTATTTATGGTAATTTCGCCCATCGGAATACAGTTATCATTTTCTCAAAGTCAGGAGTTAACTGAGAAAAAAGTACAATCCCAAGACACAAATGTAGCAAAAAACTTTATTGTCAGTGATTCTCAAATATTGTTATTAGAGGGTGTAACATTACCTGAAGGAAATTATCTTCATCTTTATGACTCTTCTCCATATAGTCTTATAAAAGGTCATATTACTGCAAAAATTCCATGTAACGAGGACTTTACTACACCTATTGTTTTCCTCTTTGGGCCAGCAAATCCCGAACCTTTAGTAGGTTTAGCTTTATCTCCATTGAGTTCAGAAGCTGGAGACCTTTGTACATACTCGGGTGATATAGTAAACAATAAATCCACTTACCTTACGGATATTGCAATTTACAACAATTCTACCGATGATATTGTTTTTCCTCCCACATCCACCATACATATAAGAGTTAATGAGGTTTCTCCACAACTAAACATTACCTATCAATAAGACTTAATTTTTACTTTATTTAATTTATCGAACCCTTATAATTGGGATATTTCGTACTAAAGTGATATTTTGTATCCGATTATGATTTCTTGATATTTCAATAATAGACTACTGATTTTAGGTCCTTATTATTTCCAAAATCATACGACCAGGATGTATCATGGGATGCGAAGATTCCCATCAACCTTGAACCGTATCCCTAGGACCACAACTTATTGGATGTATTAGTCAGTCTACATTTGGGATATATATTGAATAATGGTTCTTGAATATTTTCTGTTAATGTTGAAAAATCGGATGTTTTTGATATCCAAATCCTTCAAGAAACCATCCCTCATATTGGGTGAATAATGTTGACCCGTGTAAAGAAAGACGCTTTTATATTTATTGTTTATTAGTTTTACAGGTTCCGATACCTCATCATTTTAGGTCTGTTTTCAACAACTAGTATCTTAAATCACTAAAAATATGTATATATTTAGAAGTATTGAACTTATTAAGCAGGTGTAATCCTATAAATAATTCCATTCGCATGTGATAATAAGTACAAAAATCCATCATCAGGTCCTGTTACTATATCTGTTATACTTCCAAAACCGCTGCCAAAAACAATGGATTCCTGTTCCTCTTCATTGTCCACGATCAAATCTGGAATGTTATCAAGAATGAATCCATTTCTGTTGGCGTTTAACTCAAAATAGTACAAATATCCATTATTGTAATCGCCTACGAACACATTATTGTAATAGCCCTCACCCAGACTAGTAGAGTTTAAAAATTCTATATCTGCGAGAGCTGGAGGGTCCAACCATGTCAGAACCGGATCGGCATAATAAGAACCTTCAAAGCTCACTAGATCTTCTTCGGTATTACCCGAAGATGAAATTGGACCCATTATTGTTTGCCAGCCACTATTGAATCCCGGTTCGACAATATTGATTTCATCATTAGAAGCAGGTCCATTTTCGGTATCCCAGATAGTTTTAGTAACTGGGTCGAAGGTCAATCCAAAAGAATTTCTAATGCCGTATGCAAAATATTTACTTAATGGATCATCTTGGTCAGTGGAGAATGGATTGTCTGGTGCTGGTACCCCGTCGGTGGTATTTATTCTAAATATAATTCCGGTATCATCGGGGTTAGGACCATCCTGAAAGTTTTGCAACATGCCATCATGATTCAAGTCTCCTATGACTCCATAAAGATAATCGTCAGGTCCGATCATTATTTTTCCACCGTCGTGGTTAGGTCCTGGTATTGCCGGAAGACTTAAAATTAGAGTTGGATTTTCTAGTGTTTGACCATTCCAGATATACTTGTAAACCATGTTCCTTAATTCGTCAGTATCTTGATCAGCTGCTGTATAATAAAGAAAAACATTCTTGGTGTCCATATTTTGATTTGAATTGTTATTAGTATTGGTATCTTCTTGTACAGCAATACCTAGCAGTCCTCTTTCACTTTGCGAATCAACGGGTAGCTCCAAAACTGGTTGAGGCTGTAATTGTCCATTTGAAACTAGTCTCACCAATCCATCCTTTTCTAAAACCAGTATATTATTACTATCCAAAAAGGCCATACTGGTAGGTAAATTTAAACCCTCAACAAATGTTTCCACATTCAAACTTTGATCATTGACTGACTGTGCCATGGCAAGAGGGAATTGATA
This sequence comes from Candidatus Nitrosocosmicus sp. FF01, assembly GCF_047711275.1. Taxonomy (NCBI): domain Archaea; kingdom Thermoproteati; phylum Nitrososphaerota; class Nitrososphaeria; order Nitrososphaerales; family Nitrososphaeraceae; genus Candidatus Nitrosocosmicus; species Candidatus Nitrosocosmicus sp. FF01. The sequence continues at coordinate 91,655 of NZ_JBLNIG010000001.1, forward strand.
TTGAAAGAGTAGTGCGGTTGCCAGAACTAAAGTTAAAGATGTTGTAAAAAATCCATTTAATTTTTCCATATGCATGCCGGTATTATTATTGATTAAATCATTTCTAAATACCATGTTGTTTATTAGTATGCTCGATAGCATAAATAAGGCATATTTTTCATTAATCCAATTTATTGTGTGCCATCATTGTTATGATTATCAATAGTTAAAGGGATAGACTTGATTATATTATTGAGTGAAACAATTTTCTTTACAATTTTTTGTCCACCGGTTACTTTCTGTCCTGTATAATCATTTAGTTATTCAAAAATCAATATTTGATAGAAGAGAAACTTAGAGACAGGAAAGGTAGTTAGAATCCGAAATATGCAAGTAACCATTATTGAATTCTATTCCATCTTGAACCATATCTCAACTTCCACAGGCTATTACTAACAGAATATTTGCAGATTCATATTTATTAGAATTTGATGAACAAACAAACAATCATAAATCTCTTTGTTTAAATTCTGTATTAAAATTCTTAAAAATTAATTTAATAATTTTTGGGAGTTTGAATATCCTTGAGCCTAAAAAGAATTGCTATTCCCAAAAAAGAATATCCTAGACTGTAATAAAAATCGAAAAGATATTCATTACTTTCTATACTGGACAAATCATTGTACCCGAATGTTAAATCTGCCGCAAAAAAGAAAAATGCAAAAATAGAAATGAATACCCAATAAGTATGTTCCTTGTAAAGAGAAATGGATCTACCTCTAAAATAATACATAATAGCTACTACTATTATTAACAGATCGGCTATCGGATAAGTAAACAATAAAACTAAATCTTGAATAGCACCGCCATAATCAAATACATCAAATATGAATATTGAGATATACATGATATAGAAAACAATTAGAGAAAAAGTAACTATTGAACTAACTATGAATGAAAGCTCTACCTTGTACATCTTGTTTATCAAAATTAAAGATGATATGAACATAGCATAGCCTGATAAGTAAAATAAATCTGCTAGAGACGGATAGGCATCTATTTTTAGAATTCCATCATAGTATCCATATAGAAGTTCAGCAGTGACCCAGAGGACAACCGAGGTTAGAATAAATATTTGAGATCCGTCAATAAATTTTGAAGACGCTCTTGACTTTGTCAAATAAATCAGAATTAAAAAGCCGGCTATTCCAGATGATATGATATTCGGGATATTAAATTGAGGAAAAAGGTTGAAAAAATAAAATGAGAATGAAATTATCTCTGCAATAATAAAAAAGAACAATATAAACTTTAAAGATAAATTGACAATTAGGCTATAGTTCAAAGAATTGATGCTTATGATCTCATATATATTACTTTTAGAAATCATGAAATAAAACTGGTTTGATCACCTCTGTTCAAATATCGCTCGATTTTCGACTTCATCAAAACATAATCACCGAGATTGAAATTTTTAAATGCATCACTAGTTAACTGGTGACTAAAATCACCTTCCATATCCTTATGGAAAGTGACAAAGTACAAATAGGAATTAGAAAGAAATTCTATATAAAGCCACCACCAATAGCAGATAGATCAATAAAAAAATTTCTCGGGGTTATTTTATCTGGAAAAATACCGCCGAAACCCCGGTCTCCCTCTGCTGTATTCTTGCTAACGTTACCTCAGTTAAATATTTACAGATGGTCGACCATTGTAACAATGTAAATAAAAAAAGCACTTGATTTTATTTTATTGGCTTCTTGTAGGAATAGATTCGATCTTGAATCGCATTTCCACGCTCCCAAAGTAAATGAAACTGAGTATGGTAATAACAATCACGCATTGATCTAACCTATACCACGTTGGTTTTAGCCCTATGGTAATGCAAAGAGGAATTAGTGGATATTTAATTTGATGCAAGTACTTCTCACTATTGTATTCATAAAGTGGGTTAGTAAAAGATCATTTTTGTACGGTGAGAGTGCATTCTTTTGATTGCTCCAGATATATATAGCCAAGCCAATACAAGACTTTACTCCTATTTTCAATGCTGTTATGTCTTGGATGTCATGATTTACAAATCCGGATAATTCCAAGCTAAATTTCATAATTACTCCCGAAGATACTTCCACTCAATTAGGATCTTCATCCACATGTCCTATCGACGGTGGAATAAAGGTATACATATAAAATGTTAATTCATATAGTAACAATGTTATTATTCACAGGGAAACAAACCTTTAGATTTAGAATCTGACAAATTCAACGAGTTTGCCATTGACGAATATATAATAGAATTAAGGAATAGATTTGGAAAGTTTTAATAAAATAGGATAAGATATAATCTACTTAATAATTGTCGCATGGGTTACTTGGTACCAACTATGCATAAAGCTTCATTATCGATACTTATGGGTATTTGTTTGTCACTACTGTCAGTTATATCAGTTGTGTATTTAGATACCTCTTGAGTTATCATATTCCATATTTGTTCAGTACGCTCTTTGGATTGGTTATTCAATATGGTGTTGACAGGAGCTGCAATGTCTTGAGTGAACCTTGTAAAATCTTTTGCAGTATCAAATCGAAAAGTCACCTTGGCCTTTTCTATCTTGATATTTTTGAATCCTGCTTTTTTGAAAGCCTCGTAAAGTAATTCCGGGTCCGCTAAACCAAATGGTCCAGGAGAGCCGGGTGGAGGCAACGGTGCATTTGTTTCACGCCTAGCTATATTCATGGGGATAGATAGCTGTGGTACCTTATCGGGTATAGACCAAACGGCTGCAGCAAAGAGTCCGCCGTCTACTAATGATTTGTAAATATTTGTGAGCCCTAATTCCAAATTAGGTAGAAACATCAATCCCCATCTACAAAGAGCCGCATCAAATGTCGATGGCTGCAGAGATATTGTTTCTGCATCGCCTTCTTTAAATTCCATTATCTTATCAAGGTTTAGGGATCTGGCTCTTTCTTTTGCTATAGATAGCATTTGAGGTGACAAGTCCGTGGCCAACACATATCCTTCATTACCAACACGATTAGCTGCAGTAATAGCCGGCTCGCCTATACCTGTTGCGATATCTAATACCTTTGAATTGGGTTTTACAATTGCAAGTTCTATTAATTTATCACTTATAGTTTGAGCTCCATTTTCAAAAATCCTCCACCATTTTTGCCATCCAGAAGCTACACTATCCCAGCTTTGTCTTTGACTTTGTTTAATTTGATCCGATTGTGAATTAGACATGTGAATGTGTTCTAATACAAAGCAAATTTTATAGCCTTTGCTATTTGGTGATAATTCTTAGTGAATTTAGTTTGTTCTACTATCAACCCATTTTATATCCTGATCGTATTAGAACCCTACTGCCATTGGGAACTTGATCCCCGCGCGTCCAAACTATATGATATTATACATGGTAACAATACTATTATTTGCCGAGATTTTTTACTTTGTCACAATGCCTTGAATAATTGACGCTTGGTTCCATACCTTTTTGATGTTTTTCGCTATCACTTATGTAACGTTTTACAACCTAACTATGTTATAATATTATAGCAGTAGCAGATCATTTATTTCGGTTATATTAGTCAATAGTCATCATTTCGTTTTACACAAATCTGTCATTTTAAATCCTTCCTTTTAACCACTTATCAGACAGATCAAGTGAATTTTGTTTATGTTTATCACAATTATATATGGTAATTTTGAATCCATGCAATCTTATTGTCGTCGAACCTGTCGCCTGGTTTTTACATTCCATATATTGACACATTTCATTCTCGTAACTCATTTTAAGACTTCATCTCTAATAGGATCTAGTATAAACCCATGTTTTTTCTGTTTTGATAGAATTCTTTACATAAGAATTGATAGCCTTATTTACAAAACGATTATTTTTCTGTCTCGTATGAGGCCATTGTTGCTGATAATCAAATATCAAGACTTGGATACTGGAATAATTAAAACTTTGAACTATGTCAATGGGATAGTGTTGTGGAGCGATGACGAAGCCGGATTAATAGCGTTTGCAGACAATAGGATTACCGTTTGTATTGAGGACCATCCCTTTTCATTGGCTGTTACAATTGAATATATCAGTAGACCTGAAGATAAGGTGATTGTGAGGACACGCAAGTAATCAATACTTCCTTTCCTTCTTACTCCCTTGGGAAGCAATGTAGGAGATAATGCCAATACTGCAATGCCAATAGGAACATTTATCAAAAATACCCATGGCCAATCAAACCAGGCTGTAATGATACCTCCTAAAAATACCCCTACAGTTCCACCGGCAGGTGCAGCAGCTCCCCATATGCCCATTGCTTTATTCATTTCAGACTTGTTTGTTGAGAACAGATTCATTACTATGGATAGAGCTGAGGGTGCAATCAAAGCAGCCCCTAAACCCCTGTAAAATTCTAGCAGCTATGAGTATATCATTTGATATTGCTATCCCTGCCATCACAGATGCGCCAGTAATGATCAAAAATCCGATTGTAAATACTTTATGTTGTCCAACTATATCTGATAGTCTACCCCCAAGTAGTAATAGAGCACCAAAAGTAATTACATAAGCATTAAAAATCCATTGCAAGTTTGTTTGAGTTATTCCAAAATGATCTTGAATGGTAGGAAGAGCTACTCCAATGATGGATGTATCCAAGATTATTATAAATTGAGCTAATGATAAGAGGGTTAGTGCTTTCCATCTATTTGGATTTGATACTAATGTCGAGGTCTGTGAAGGAGAAGAAGGAGAAGGGGAAGTTGATGTCAAATGGCCGCCATCCTAAACATCAATGAGCTAACTTTTTTTGCTAATGATATTTCTTTGTCCGTATACATACCTAGAGTTTCTTAAGAAATAGAGATGCATAAGACAGTGGCTTTACAACTGTAAAGAATTGTATTTCCTAAAGAATATTTTACAATTGTAAAGTCAGGAGTTTAATTATGTGGACTCATTAATAGTCGTTGATGAACAATCAAATACAAAAAATATATTGTCAAACAACAAAAGATAAAAACATGAAAATAAAAGAGAACGGCTTGTGTTGCTGCAACAGATAACAAAAAATCTAAGAACTATATTTTATTTTAATTAGGCCAAAAACATTAGTGTTATAATTGCTTATTAAAATCTTTTATAATTGATTAGACAATGACTATTTAATGCATATTAAACATAAAGTTTCTTGTACTTTTGCGCTGCTTGCGTTTGGTCTCTGTAGTATATCGATGGTTAGCTTTTATCAAACGTCTTATGCAACTATTTGTTTCGATTGTCCTGAGGCAGACTTAATTTTGGATGACGCAAAGAAAGCTATAGATAACGGCGACTATGAAGGTGCAAAGAATCACATCGATCATGCAAAACAGTTAATTGGGAATTCTACGTCAACTAACCAAACCGGTAACCAAACAAACTAGCCATACTTCTTGAGACGATTAGTTATAGAAGTATTAGTCTTTATTACTATATTTTTTAAGTGTGTTTTCCTTTGATGAAAGATATCTGGTAGACGAGTTACTATGGAAAGGTGAAGAGGTTATCAATACATGTTCTCAAGGAGGTCGACAAAAAATTTTTTTAGATAGAGATCATCTTTGAATTCGAATACTTTTCTGTTTACTCTCTCACATTCATTCGGATACTTGAGATTCCATTCAACCTTGAACCGTATCCCCACCCGGTAAAAAGAGGTGATACCACATGTTATATTACTGTTATAGAAAGTGAAATAATTGATCTAAAGTTTTAGATCAATGTGGTAGTTATGGGGCCCGCCAAAGTTTCTCTTACTCCTAGCGGCATTTCGGAGCCTTTACAGCTACAAGATTGATTTGTTGGAATTGGTAGAGGAACAAAATAATCTAATTCTAGAACCCCTTGAATTCTGCACGGATACGGGTTTCATCTCTTCAAGTCTTGAGATAAAAGAAATGGAATAAAGTCTATTTTATTCTACGAGAATGCCTGCCTCTATCAGACAATCAACTAGGGCTTTAGCTTGAGCCTCGCTCAAAAATGCACCTTCGATTAACGCCAATTCAAAGTTTGCCGCGTTTGAATTCTGGATCAATGGACATAGTTCTGCATATGAATTTGGCTGACCGGGTATAATACTAAAGAGATCTGTTTCCTGTTCTGGAGTAAGATTTGCATTTTCAAAGCATTGAACGCAAGTAAGTGGGGGATTGGATCCATTGGGCTGGTTTGCATTTCCACTAGAACTTATATTGGTATCATCGCTCTCGGTTACAATATTACTGTTTGTGTTATCAGTAATAGTCTTGCTATTATCAATAGTCTGTTGGTTATTACATTCAATAGCGACACAATTATTGCTTAATCCAAACTCTGAAAGTCCTTCAAAACCTGTTAAATCATTAATGTCTAAAGCATTTGATTGGGGTAGAGATTGGATAATCATACCAATTGTCAAAACGGATATCAATGCCATGGCAAATGCTATTCTGCTTTGATCACGAAACAAATTCCCAAAGTAATTAGTGATTGACGACATATCAAAATATTATTATAGTTCTATATCTGAGCTATTGAACAAAAGTACGTTTTCTAATTCTAAGCTGATCATATAGAAGATATCTCTTACACGTGAAATATGTGATTAAAATATGAAGTTCAATTCTTATGCTAGGGGTAAGGTAGATCAGATGAGAAAGATTTTAAAGGCAGGATTCAAAACCGATCTATCATTTGGTAATGTCGAGATCTCCCTTCCGGTTAATGGATGAAATTTATGCTTAGAATGTAAAATAGTTTAAGATCAAATTCTATGATCAAGAAAATGCTATATAGTGCATAGACTATTGGAAATTAGAAAAAGCGGTATCAAATAATAATTTAATTTAGAAACTATAGTAGATTCAGTTCAACCTTAAACCGTATCTCTATACGTCTAAACTAAATGATCTTTTAAAAGATAATTGTGATAGATCTTGCCGAGATTATTACCATTTTCCAAATATCGATGTCAAATTTGCTATGGATTGTATCCGAATCCTTTCTCTTTTATTAAGATGATAAGCAACTATACTTTTGATCCCTTTATAATTTTTATATCTTTAAGTTAATGAATCCTAATGAGTAATACAAGTACTAACTCCTCCTCTAAAGAAAAAATTCCCCATAATCATATAGAGATTTTCCTTTACCGTGCCCCAATGAAAAACCATGATGCAATGATGGAAGTTAACAGACAATCTAGAGATTTCTTTATGAAACACGGTGCCTCTAACTTCGAGGTGTTTTCTCTTGAAAATAGAGAGAACATAATGGAATTTGTAAATCTGTCAAAAACCATTTCTGCATCTGAGGATGAAGAGGTCTGGCTTGAGATCCAATCCTATAGAGATGAAGAACATGTAAAAGAATTTTCAAAGAGCATGGCGACCGATACAAGTATGGAACCACTTTATAAAGAATTCATGCAACTGATTACTCCAGGTTCAGTAGTGTCATTCGGTGGTTTTAATAAATTAGTACAAGTATCTTTTAATTCGTGACCATAACATAATGATCAAATCAGTGACCTTTGAACAAATTGTCAAGTTTGATGATATTCATTTTTTATTGAAATTTTGATTTAATTAATTCTACGATTAAAGTAATCCTGTATAATACAGCGATACTAAATAAGGTAGTACAATGAGCTATAAGGTTAGTCTATTAGTTACTGTTCTTTAACTTTACCTTTAATTCCAATGTTATACAAATTACAATCACTTTACCGATTCGTATCATTGATACGATGACCACAGATAAATCCACTTACCTACTTTTATAAAATAAAATAAAAGCATAACTATTTCTTTAATATTAGGACAAGGATTATTTTTCTCTCGTTTTAATCCTTCAAGGGCAAAGATAGCTGGTTTGGTAACTATATTATCATTCAAGGATCTTGGACTTATTCATGATACTCGTCTCAAATGAAATCTATTTTCTATTCAACATTTGCTTATGTTCCTATGGATGAAGACAGTGATTAGGAATCTAAATAATATGAGTATCTAAACACAAACAAAGTATTTTATTATTTCGAAGATTCTCCAAATGGAGAAGGTCCCTGTGATGTTTCTGGTGTTAAGATGCCGTCATTAGAAGGACGGGGTTTAGATTCCCCCGGAACTTCAGTACAATAGGGATCTTCATCTATTCTTCCATCAAGATTATCGTCTTTTTCGTTTCTACAAATTTCATCATTGGATATTGGAATAGGCAAATCACAGTATTTGACAACGCATTCTTCCTTATCTTCTTCGTCTTGGCCGGCTCTCTCTTCGTTTGGTCCTGGTACAAGGACAGGATCGGGAAGGGAAACATCAATTGGCCCGTTATTGCGTCCGGTGTAGAGGGTATCAGGTTTCTTTTGAGTAACCATATTTGTAGGTAAGGCTTCCTGAGTCATCCCTGTTTCGGTATTTGTGGAGGTTGATGAGGATTTAGCATCAGAAGATGGCGATGATGCGATGTCGTTCAGAGTGTTAGGTGAGCCAGAAGAAGATGATGATGACGAGGCGGGTGAAGACAAAGCCGAAGACGGTGGTAGTTGTTGTAGTTGTTGTTCTTCTACAAAACCACTATTTTCTGAAATAGATGGGGTTTCGCGACCAAAAGGACCGGGATTGTACGTTTCCACACCCGCAGTTATAGAATCGCAGGCATCTCCCAACCCATCTCCATCACTATCTTTTTGATCCGGATTAAATTTAATTTCGCAATTGTCTTTTGTGTCTACTACGCCATCATTATCAGTATCGATAAAGTCCGGGTCACAGGCATCTCCCAACCCATCTCCATCACTATCTTTTTGATCAGAATTGGCCACGGCAAAGCAATTATCTATAGACTCTGGTACGTTGTCATTGTCACCATCAACTTGATCCGGGTCACAGGCATCTCCCAACCCATCTCCATCACTATCTTTTTGATCCGGATTTGTAAAGTGACAGTTATCTTCTGTATCGACAATTCCATCAGAATCTCGATCATGAGCGACTATGATATCATCTGAAACCGGTGGCTGTGTTACAACTGCAGTGGAGTCATCTTCATTGGACTCTAAGATGCCATCTTCGTTCCCTGGAGATTGTCTTAGATTAAGGTTAGTTTTTAAGTCTGTAGAAGATTGCGGGGATAAAGACTCTTGAAAATTAGACTGCTGATCATCTTCTTGTTGATCTTCATCTCTTTCTTCACCTTCAGTGTCCATATTTACTTGATCTTCTCCATCTACATCATCTGAAGTTGCCAATACAAACTTTGTAGATAGAGTGTTGGGTTCAATCGGAAGTATAGTAACTGGTAAAGTCAAAATTAACAATACTAATAATGGAACAAGTACCATAAAATCGAGATTGCATGTACTTTCTCTTACCATTTAAATATACTCCTGATGAACATTAGATTAGGGATATGATACTATTTATTAAACTTTAAAGAATTACAATACAAAACAATAAATTTTCACCAAAAATCCAAAATCTTAATTGTTTATTTTAAATATTTTAACGGTTTTATATTATCCTCGCATAATGGCAAGGTATGTTTTCGCAACTCATTGTTTCTTATTTTCCTATCTTATATCAAATAACTTGATTGGTCTGTTATTTTGAATTAATACATATACTCTCTACCACTGGTAACTCAATCCACGAGCACCCAAACTTGATGTTCTGTTGTGTGTCAATGATATGATGAAACACCAAGATTTGAATCTTCATTCTAAGTTAGCGTAGAATTGGTTAGAAATTAATTGGAATTTAGGTTTCCAGTTAATCATCAAAATTATTTGATTAAAGGAAACTAATATTGCTTTAATAATTAAAAAATTTAAAAAAATATATTGTCAGGCCAATTGTGTTTGATCTGATATTACAATCTCCTTTACAATATCAAAACTCTTTCCAGAATTGATGTCATGAATGGTATAATTTATGAAATAATTTCCTGGGGGAAAAGGAGTAGTTTGAGTTATTGTAAATGGAATAAATACCTCTTTGTTTTGATGATGAGTGATTATTTCACTAACCGGAAGTCCTAGTTGTTCGGTCAATACATTTCCTTCAATATCGGATATCGCAAAATCCGCAGAGAATTCTATGGTATACAATGTTTTGTTGCCCTCATCAGATACAGTGCCGTATTCAAAACCAGTGGGCTCGATATATAATATCAAGTCCTCACCTGGTCTAAAGGAATTAGATATTTTTTTATCATATACTCCAAACCCAAGGGGATCAGAGGAAACAAAAGTATCATATGCAGATCTAAAAGTTTGTGATGCATTTCCAGTTGAATTATCTGAAATTTCAGAATGTTGTCGCTGTATAGTGGTATTATCTTTTGGGATAGATGGAATTTCATCAAATAGCATGGTCCGATTTTCCGTTGGAATAATAGGAAGTTCCGACTCTATGTTTTCTATCGATTTCTTTTCTAACGCCTGTGTAACGGCTGTTGAGTTTATATCTAAAGAGTTGATGATATATTCTCCTACGGGCAAAAATGGTTCGTATATATTACTTGAAGTTACAAACACAGCATCAGTTTGGATGCCACCTGGGGTAAGAGATACTACATTTAATACATTTCTTCTTTGTTCGCCTTGTAATTGTTGACTTGATAAGAAGGAACAAGCAGGTTCATCATTTAAGGTATAGGTACCACACTCAATTGGCTTTGTTAGGTTGAAATCATCAAACTGCTGGTAGTATTCTATATAGGATTCTAAAGCAGCACTTGCGTTTGAATAGAGACGGTTCGCTAATCAAAAGCTCAATCCAAGCAAATGAATTCCCTTTATCATTATAGCGCAACATGTAATCTATTGGGGCTAATTTTTCGGCGTCAGAGACTTCACTTATATTCCAATTCGATGGTATTTGAATGGTGAATGAACCATCCTCTTCCTCAATAGTATTCCATGTCACTTGAGCGTAAGACTGATTAAAAAATGAAACCCAAACTATAGATAGTGCCAAAGTTAAAAAAATGTATTCAAATTTCATGACAGTATTTTAGATTCTGTGTATTTAAGTATTAATCCAATATACAACTAATTTATTTCATGATATCTTTGAAAGTTTGAAAATTCCGCCATTTTTAATATTTTAAAACAATACATGCTCGTATGATAATTTCAATTGAATGATTCCATATGGGCCACTTTCTGACCTTGAATAACAAAATATGAATCCTCTCTAACTAATAGTCTTTTATACTTTTTTCTATATCTATAACTAGTAGATTGGACATACAGAGATTTGCATGTTATTATAAATAACCTGCAATTCAGGTTGATAAATTAGCCCCTTACGGAGATAACCGTTTAGAATTTAATAATGTTACCCGTAATAGTACTGAATATACAAAACATTGGTCCTAAATGATCAATCAAATAATAAGCACAATCATGATAATTCTATTATACTTTTTGTTTTGAAATTATATGTTACACAACCTACCTCTAGGAACTTGGATAACAACCTGACTTGCAAATGGATATCCAAATTTCCAAAAATGTTAATAGCTAAACGAACAAAAGATAAATAAACAAACAATGAGAATTGGACTTAATTTTGATGGAATCAAGGTTTCTGACTATCAAAATCGTTCAAAACCTCTGCAACCGCCGCAAGAGTACGTACAAGATTCATTCAATATTTTTATGAGTCATGGTATTGATATGGTAAGAATACCTGTTTATTGGGAATCTTATGAAAAAGATCCGGCTGGTTTTATTGAGGAATTAAATCTTATCTCAAATGAAGCTGATAAGAACAATATTTCATGTATATATGATAATCATCAATGGGAATGTTCTTCGCTTCTTGGATACGGAATAGGCTTTCCGAATTCTATTGTATCTCCTATATTTCAAGACATTTCACTCAATCGTGATCCTTACAAACATCCTTCGAAAAAAGAGGTAGAAAAATTTTGGAATCATTGGTGGGATAGAACAATAAAGTCAACTGACGGGGAGGATGGATGGACCAAGCAGTTTGAATTCATTCAAAAAGTAATACAGACTGTGGATAATAAGAAATCCACTGCCGCATTTGAGCTTTTAAACGAACCCCAGGTATTTAGGCATGGTGATTTCAAGAAGGTTTCAAAATATCATGACAATTTGCTAAGTAAGGTTATAGATATTACTGACAAGCCTTTAATATTTTGTTATAGTTATGCTGGTCGTTTACTTGCACTTAACTTTCCTTGGATACAAGCCAAGATCAAACCATTATTGCCTGTAAAAAATACGATAATCTTTGATATTCATCCCTATCCTCCCTACTTCATAGCAATATTATATTTTAGATTGGTCTCAAAGCTAATGAAAATTGATACAGTTCTGGCTGGCGAGTATAATTCTGGTACAGGCAAAGGAGTAAAAATTAGCTCAAGTCAACATGCAAGATATTTAAGAACTTTCAGAAAGTTCTTACCTTTTGGTGTGATGTTTTGGCAATGGTCATATATTAAAGACAATGATCACCCTGCATTCAATTTGGCAAAAAACGTTGATGGGGTAATAGCACCTAATGATAACTTTGAGAGTTTTGTCAAAGCCATAAAAAATTCCTGAAAGAAACTTAACCTTTAACTAATTGGTACAAGGCCCTTCTTTTAAGGGTAAGGGATCCTTGTAGACTATTGGCAAACTTTTTTCGATTTTGCCTAAAGCAAAAGATAAGTATATCTTTATCCAGTAAAATTCATTGAGCCTTACAGAAAAATGCGATATTTATGCTGCTGTACATGATGCAGGAATAAATAGAGTGGTCAAGCATCTAATGCAACAGCGCCCATCTCTTTTTAATTATGGTACTTCTTTTTTGGCCTCAAATCCAAATCTACTATGCGAAAAGATTACAGTCGTCCCAGAAGTAAATAGACAACAAAATCCCCTCCTTACAATACTTGACCCCCTTCCTGTCATTGGGTTCCCATTAGGTCAGTCTAGTTCAAGTAATTTAGCCATTAATTTTGCAATTCAGCTTTCTAAAGCTGAGATTGATTTTCATCAAGGTAATATTTTTCCATTGCCTCCAGAACTTGATCCATTGGCTAGTCAGAGGTTAGCTGTTCACTTCAAGGTTTGTGCTGGTTTGGATTGCATCAATGACTTGCCTGTACTTAATAGGAGACCGCCAAACTCACTTGTGCCTAATAGGCTACCACCAAATATTAGACCATCTACCTCTAAACTGGAATGCTTTTGTCTTGACCTGTATGCTACAGGGGGCAGTAAAGTATCTGGAATGCCTGCAAGTCAAAAAATAGAGATTAAAATTGATGGCATCGAGATAGTTGATTTAAAACCTGAAGGTCTGGAAAATGCCATAGAATGTTATGCAAAGTCAGTACTTAATCATGGAATATTTCCTCATGTAGCAGAGATTGTCTCTAACCTGACATTCGGTGTAATCGACATTCCTCCGTCTACTGGGAATCTGCAGGTGTCAGGAAACTTGCGACTTTCAGGAGCAACGACCGTTCCTAATAATCCGGCTATTGAAGATGATCAGTTAAAGACCTTTATCAACCTCGATGATTTAAACTTGAACGTCATATTCTCACCGGGTAGTGGCGGCGGTAGTGGCGGCGGTAGTGGCGGCGGTAGTGGCGGCGGTAGTGGCGGCGGTAGTGGCAGTGGAACTATAATAAGAACCACCAAGTCAAGATCAAGAACCGGTGCTTTCGATTTAACAGTCGCTATATCAGAAACCACATTCAAAAAAATATATGGTGCACTTCTTGAAGGTTTTAAATTTACAGCATCACGTCCAACAGGTGGATCAGGTATCTTCTCAGTTGGCTATACAGTTTCTGCACATTTGGATAATGGTATTGTAGATTTGCGTGATAATGGTTCTATTCTGATAAGTGAATTAGACCTAAAATGGGATAAATTACAACTTAGTTTAGCAATAGATATTCCTACTCAAACAATTGGTGGATTTTGCCTTGTACCCAATCCTTTTGGCGGATGCTTGATCCGTGCTCCATCAATTGACATTTTTGAAGCAAAACCTGATATTTCTTTACCCATAGATCTCGGCGGACTAATAACGTCTGAAATCACTCTTAGTGCCATTCCCAAAATCTTTTATGGAGTTGGCTCAGGCGTTTCAAACAGATGGCAATTTACTCTAGTTCCCACACTACCAATCGACTTGGATATAATTGACATCGCAGATTCGATTGGAGACTTATTCCACAATCTAATTGTAAATGCAATAGTTAGTCTTCTTAGCTCTTTGGGACTTCCCGATTGGGCAATATCCTTTATAGATTCAGTACTTGGTGGGATAGAAGGAATAATTAGAAACATTTTGGATATTGATGACGACCTGGGCGAGTTTGTCATGAGTCTAATTAGCAATGCTGACATATTTCAGGACTTGATAGATCGATTGGCCCAGTTCATTGCTCTAACGATTTTGGAACTTAAAGATCCGTTGGAAGTTCTTGAAGGAGATTCTGCTATTCCATTGATTCCAGTAAAGTTGCCTATTGAATTTCTGGATGTTCGTATTAACAACAATGGTAATGAGTTGATACTCGAAGGAGATATAGGTAATTAGAAATGAACTTCAAGATAAACCGATTTTTATTTAGCCAAACCAATATCGATAGCGGATCTCTTACTACACATTCAACAATAGTATGTAGATTTACAGATCTTAAAGAGTACCATGGTATTGTCATGAAAGGATCGAGTATAGTTGGTAGATTTAAACTAAAGATAGTTGAGGATAGACTTTTAAATAAATCTCCATCGTTAGCTAAAATAAATTCCGGAGATTCTTTTCAAAATGTTGATATTAATAAAGAGACTAATGATGTTACTTCAAATCAGATAAACATTGATTTGAGTGCTCTTGCAGATTCCTATACAATAAAAAAAGGAGGTTATGTTGTTTTCTATGTCTCTGTAGGTGCTGGAGGTTATTCAATTGAACTTTATCAAACCGATAACGGATCACAAGCAAAAACATTTGATAGCAAAGAATTAAAGAATGATGTGATTTTTTCATCGATGATAATTAGACCTGGTACATACCTGATAACAAATACTGTAAATAACACCAAGGCAGAACTAGTTGTAAACTATCCGGAACTTGAAAAGATGAGGAAAATTCTTACACCATTTAATATAGAATGCAATAACAAAGAAATCATTCCAAATAAGATTAATATCAATCCTTCACAAGGATTGATATTCAAAATTAATACTCCATCACGGATAAAAATTGAATTAACAAGAGCTGAGGATAGGCCGCTAAAATTACACAGAGAACAATTTTTTGTAAGAAAAAAAGGATCTGAGAATTTGCTCAAAAGATTTAGAATGATGCCCCGTGACCGTAAACCTTGAGGCAAAGAATGCCTAAACTTTTATTTTCCCCCCGTGGTAAATATGATTATGATTGCATCAACAATAGTCATATCAAATCCAAAATGTTAAGAACAACAACAACATCAACAACTGCAATCCTAATTAGATCAAAAAATCCAAATCCTTTATCTTGAGGACAACACGAGTCAGTCATCATATTAGATATATCCAACTCCTCACTTAGGTTCATGCTTCAGTTTTCATTTTCAGTTACTACGGTATTTAAGAAATATTATGATCCTATAGGTCATTCCACATTTTCGTCATGAGCCTTTGCAACAAGACAAACAATAAAGAATAAAGTCATCGATTTGTTTTAAGTAATATTTGGCAAATGAGATTCCCTTCAACCTCAAATTCTATTCTCACGCTCTTAAACTAAATGCTCCTTACTCTATTGGTATTGCCGTATAAATAAGAAGTGAATTTCTCTCAAGGAACTCTCCCAAAATAATAGATTGGGTATTAATAATAAAAACAATAATTAGTACCTGGTACAAGTGCATAAACTGGCCAGTACAAAAAAAAGGACAAAGGAATATGTATTAGGGACCTGGGTTAATTCAAAAAAATTGATAATTTCATATTCAATTATCAATAGCAATTATATTCTGATAAATTAGAAAATTTATGGATACAGGATATAAAGATTGTTAAACTAACAATTACAATGTCAGAAGAACCACTCAATAGAAAAGATGATCTTCAAGATGATGTTAGTGATGCCGCTAATGATACAGAAAGCACGTTAGACGAAGCAGGAGACAAAATTAAAGCAGGTGCGAAGGCCATGGCAAACAAGATAAAGGACCCAGATAAAGATACGGGTACAGAATACAACAAAGAAAAATTTAAAGAAGAAGTAAAAGATTACTAAATTCTAAAACATATTTTTTTGTTTCTTCTAATTGAAATATGCAAAGGCTAATACTACCTAGCAATGTTTTTTGTTGTGTTTAATCAAGTTATTCACTAACCTACTGTCCACATCGGTCATGATATTCATTTATTAGATTCTATTCGATCTTGAATTCTATTTCTATATACCCAAATGGTTGATACTATGTTTAGGAGTGATATTATAACAACGGGAATTGAAACCTCCTCCATGCACTCGCCTGGATCTAATTAGTCTGTCGTGTGTATTGACGACATCTCCCGGGTAATACATACAGGCATATGTGCGAGATAATCAGAAATTGACTGGAATTTGATTCTCCCTTACACTTGGCAGTGGGATATTCATAACCTGATTTATTGACTTTTTCTTACTAGTATCTTTTCTTGGAAGCCATGATTTGAATAGTCTTTAATGAATCGCTTTTACTCAATGAATTTCTTTTTCTTAGTCTTGAATGACAACAATAACATTTGATTTCGGTTGTGTTAAAGGCTATTTGGCAAACACTGCATTTAGAGTTTAGTTTCATGAATGTAGATGCATTGATGGATCTTTCCTCAGAACACTTGCCTTTGCACACATGATCTAAACAAGTCCAAAATCTTTATACTTTTCCACATTCTTTATATATTCTATTAAAATGATTATGTTAGATTACTGTATAGCTCAAGCACCCATTTTCCTTAATCAATGAGAAGTAACACGATAGCATTTTGTACTGTTGTCTTCTTACTTTGCAATTTAATTCTAAAACTGCTAGAATATTAGAGTATTGCAACTAGTTAGAAAATGCCATATATTTTTTCTATCTTAGCAGATATATGAATAATAAAGCAAAAAATATTCACAACAAAAACAAAAACAAACTCTTTGTCGCATCAATCGCAATAGTGGTCGCTTTGGCATTAATTACCAGCCCGATAATGGCTATGGATGATGCATTTGCAACCAAGAAGAAAAAAAATGGTAACGTAGCTCAACAAGCAATAGAGCAATCGCAATCATCAGTACAGAATGCCTTGTGTGTATCTGGAAGTGGAACATTTGTGTCATGTAATAACCTTAGCTTCCAAAATCAAAAGAATACTGGTAACAACGCATTAGCACAACAAGGTGGAAATGGAAAAGGAAGCGGCAACTCTGCAGAACAAAGCATCAGCCAATCACAATCCTCTAACCAAAACAGCCAGGTAGTATCTGGTGGAGACACAATCGGCTCTGGCAACAACATCAACGTCCAGAATCAAGAAAACTGCTGGTAACAACGCATTAGCACAACAAGGTGGAAATGGAAAAGGTGGCAACTCTGCAGAACAAAGCATCAGCCAATCACAATCCTGCTAACCAAAACAGCCAGGTAGTATCTGGCGGAGACACAATCGGCTCTGGCAACAACGTAAACGTTCAAAGCCAAACAAACAGTGGTAGCAACGCAGCCGCCCAAAGTTAAGTCCAAAACCCTTTCTTTTTTTGATTTTTCAGTATGTTTATGATTTACAAAGATATTATTATTACTTTTAGTATGCTTTTAACACCAAGTATATAATCTCTCAATATGGAACAAAATTTTAAGCAAAGATATTACTTCCAGTAACTGTTTAAGATATAATATATTTGTATATCAGATAAACTAAAAATTACTTGTCAAGCTTATATTTAGTTGAACCCGGATCACAAGATCTTGACACTCTCATGGAACTTGTAAAATCTTATTATAAATATGATGGACATGATTTTGATGCTGGTCTAGTAAGGGAGTCTCTGGAAGATTTGATTAAGAAGTCCCTGCTAGGAAGGGTTTGGTTTTGATCTAATTGATGCGAATCATGCCAAAAACAAAAATATCGGGTATATCATACTAACTTTTGGATAATTTTTAGAATTTCACAGTCGAGATGCGTTTATTGATGAGTTCTTTATTGTTGAAACAATGAGAGGGAAAGGGCTTGGTAAGAAAGCCATCGAATTAGTCCTGCAGAATACAAAACCATTTAAGATCAAGGCGATTCATTTGGAGGTAGTTACTGCAAACCTTGATACATATGAATTCTATAGTAAGATCGGATTCATTGACAGGTCGCACCATCTATTAACAAAAAAAATCTAGTTGCAACTCTTTTCTACAGTATCAATTATGGAGGCAACTTGCATTTAGCAGTTCAAGTAAGCAATAAAAATATAATCTTTAAAATAGGAAAACTTCTAATTTTCATTTTGATTTCATTCATGAGCTCTCCAACATGGTCGAAAACGTCACTAATTTCCCGAGCTCAAACTACTTAATACTTGATATAGGAATGATATAATAATTAACTTAAATCAAAACGTCTTTAAGTTGATCACGTATTATTAAATCTATTTCCTCTTGAATCATATTTCCATGGACTTATCTAGCCTTAGAGAAAATATTTGAAATAAACAGTGTCGAATTTTTTAAATCCACTAACCACTGATATAACAAATCTATATGGTTTGTAATATCAGGGTATTTACATTTGGGATACTAATAATTTATACATACAATATACTTTCGATGGCCCTGTTAACTTAACGTAATTTTTCAAATGTTTTCCAATATTTCATATGGATTAGGATGAATAATATCAGAACATTATGTCTCAAATCGTGCATAAACTCCAAACAAACTTGTCGAAAGTGAGTAGTTTGGTCCAATGACAATTCAAATACCCTAATTCAAACGCTTAAGTTAACAGAGCCCTTTCGATCCCTTGTATACTTATAAAGATCCAAATGTCTCATTACTCATGATTAATTCTAACTTTCAACAACGTTTTCTTGAGTCGGTGAAATTAAGTAAGAATGAGATAAGCAAGCAGGATCATTAGAAGACTGGAGGAGATAGAATAGATGAACTGCGATAATCAAAATGCTAAAAGAACGTTAAAACTACAGGTCCAAATGTCGATAGATGGCTGTATTGCTGGACCCCACAATGAAATGGAGTGGTTAGTCTGGAATTGGGATGAAAAACTCAAAGAATATGTAAATAGGTTACATCAGTCTGTTGATACCATTCTACTGGGAAGAAAAATGACTAGTGAATTCATTTCCTATTGGTCTAATGTGCTAAATAATCCTCAAGACCCTGAATATATTATTGCTAAAAAAATGCTGGAAACACCAAAAATTGTCTTTACAAAGACACTAAACAAATCAGAGTGGCCAAACACCAAAATAGCAACAGGTGATCTCAAAGAGGAAATTACTAAGTTAAAGAACCAACAAGAAGGAGGCGATATCATAGTTTATGGTGGTGCCTCATTTGATTCTTCATTGATCAGAGAAAATTTGATCGATGAATACTGTTTGTTTGTAAATCCTGTGGCAATTGGGAATGGAAAGACCATTTTTAAGGACCTAAAAGAGATTCGTAAACTGTCTCTTATTGAATCGATACCATTTGACTCTGGAATAGTTTTGCTTCACTATCAAGTAAAGAGAAAATGAAAACACAATTATTCTATACAATTTCGTAAATCTTTTTATCATTTTTTCTATTAATGATATGATCTAGCAAATGTCTTCTAAATTATTCATAGGCTGTTCGGGTTGGAATTATGGTGATTCATCTGAAAAAGGCGGATGGCGAAATGTATTCTATCCTGATAATAAAACACGAAAACTAACCTACTATTCACAATTCTTTAACACAGTTGAGATGGATGCTACATTCTATAATAGATTCTATCAGCATATGACTCAGGGTTTGTTTGTGGGAATTGCAAGGACAACCCCTCCAGACTTTAAGATTTCAGTTAAAGTTCCAGAAATAATAACTCACGACAAAAGATTAGATATAAATAAAGATGTAATGGTCGATTTAATGACATTTCTTGACAAAATATCTCCCCTAAAAAATTCCAATAAACTAGGAGCAATAATTATACAATTACCTCCAAGTTTTACAATAACTGAATCTAAAAAACTCGAAGAATTTCTTAATGTATTAATGAATAATACCAATGTACAGAGTAATAATAATTTTGCAATCGAATTTAGACATACATCATGGAATACGGAAGGTGTACTAGAATTACTACAGCATTATGACATTGCTTCTGTTCTAACTGATTCTCCTGAGAGAGAACACTTGGAGTTTCTATCTAATGAAAATAATATAACTTCTAGATCAACTAGCGTAGTCCGACTCCACGGTAGAAATACAACTCAAGGCCACTATTGGTATAATTATTTATACTCTCAAAGGGAACTAGAGCCTTGGGTTGAAAAAATTGGAAGAATAAATCAAAAAACCGATACTATTTTCGTATATTTTAATAATCATTATGGTGGTAAAGCACTAGTAAACGCCTTACAATTTAAAGAAATGATAAATCATAAACCTCTACCTGATAATGAAAAAAAGGTGTTAGAATACGCCAAAAAGTATTTGTCAAATAATCTATTATGACCGCTATTTGTTAATCACACCTATACACTCTTTTCTTCTCTTCTCTGTGCCGCCATCTCATTCCTAAGGGTACCAAGACAACTGCATCCGTAATTAAATCAATGCTGAAATTTTGTATTTAGTAATAATCAATAGCAAATCCACAATATTTATTGCTGTCTAATCGACTATGTACCAAATTACCATAATAAAGACTTTATTCAAGCTTAAGCGATGTTCCTACATGCTCATATTCGATGATGTTGTGTATAGTACGTAATAATTTTGTACTCTCCTGGTTTTGACTTTATCCCGATGTCTTGATCATTTTGACACTAGATCCTATTCTATTCTATTCTATTATGTTTCGAGGCTTGTCCCTACAGATGACCTTGGATCCAACCTAAATATATTAAAATATTTGGAACGAAAAATTAAGTTATTGTACAGAATTATTTGTTTTCTTTCCTGGCTGCGATGGCCTTATAGAGTGAAGATATAGACATCATAGAACTTGAAGAATCTTTCTTGTTTTCCACATACTATATATACATTTTGACACTATTAAGTGTTACAAAAGTACATCTCGATATCCATTGACCATACATGAGAATATCAATAGATTAAGGTCGTTACATTGATTACTATTTTCATCACAGGCATTCCAGTATCACAAGTATCGATTGTTCTTACCAGAGTTGAATTTTCTCATTAGTTATCTGAATTGTCTTTCAGCCTGATTTTCTTAATTGTTCGATCTCTTGGGTCAATTGTGCCGTTTTTTCAGGCCGTCCCATATACGTCGCTCTAGTATTTTGAAAAGCAGTAAAATACCATTGTTTGCTATCTTTATGATTTATCGCAACGATCGTATGTATGGAATTTCTCTCGGGATTTATGCCTGTTTGATTGGCTTCAATTGTTCCACTTATGGCAACTATGATGGCTACATTTGGAATCGGAAATTTTATACTCTTAATTTTACCTATCAATAGACTTCCTTTAAGAAATTTATCAAAGAGCATTTGATGAAATTCGGCAATTTCACAACGACCAGACAAGTGTGTTCCATCAAATCCTATAAAATCTGCATCTTCCGAATATGGTTCTGCAAATTTTTGCCCGTCGGCCTCATTCCACCCTTCTATTTTTTTTCTATATAGAGCTTGCAACGCAATCATGTCTTCATTAGACATTATTTTTGTAAACGTGCTCCTTCACCATCATTACTTCCGTCCCCTTCATCATCCCCATCATCACCGCCTCCCTTCCAAAGTCTAAAAAGTGATTCATATTGTGCTAAAGGAGTTACAAGTCCAAGTTGCAGCATTAACATCAAGTCATCGCGCAAGGCCTTGTGTTCTATAACCTTGCCGTTCTCAAACCTGTGAGTATGAATGGCGTTGTACCTAAATTTGCGACCAGTTGGAGGAAATGCAAAAAAGGTTCCCGTATGGGTTCCACTAACGACATAATACCCAATTACCGTGTTATTATCTGAGTAAATTTCTTTTTCTTCATAATTAAGATCGGCAAATGCATTTCGTAATGATTTTACCGTGTCAGTAAACTCTGCGGGACCACTAAGCTGGTTTCGGATTTTAATCTGTTGTAATACACTTTCTGGTAGACCTTCAATGGAAGACGCATCAATATGAGATTCATGATTGAAATATTTCTCATGTATTAAATACTGTACATTTTCCAAATTTCCCGTATTGAGTATCTCGATTAGTTGTCTAACTTTCTGTACATTGTTGGACGGTTGTACTGCTGCCTCGTATGCATTTGTCTTATTGTATATTTTATTATTACTCGAGTTGGTTATTGTCAAAGGGATCATTTTTCCGTGTTGTTTAATGGATTTTGGCGGCCGTATACGTTATCGCTGAACGATTCTACATCCTTGTTTACAAATGTATTTTCGTTCTGCTCTAAAACCACCCTTAATTCTTGATCGTGATTTTTTCCTTTGAATAATTTCGTAAAATCTAGGGTGCTTATAATTGACTCCCGTTCTGAAATCTTGAGTTTATCAAACCAGTTGTGGATCTCGCCGATATTCGCCAAAAATATGTCAAAAAAATTATTGCTTGAGCTTTTCTTCTTTGTTTCTGGTAGATGTAGATGTAACTCCTGCTGTCTATTTCTTTTGAGAACAAGTTGTATTTTCTTGCTTTCGAAAAGCTGTTTTTCCATATACTTTCTTAGTTAGTTAATTATATAAATGTTTTAGTTACTAAATGATTTAGATTGTGAACTTAAAAGTTAATGTTGTTACTGCGTTGTTTTCTTTTTGACTCTGCCATCGACCGTACGTGGATTGTGGCGCCTTCCACGGCCTTGAGGGCTTTAGAAAGATAATCAGATATTACTTCTAATTTTTTGTCATCATATTCTGAAAGTATTTTATCCATACTCTGTTGCATTATTTCAAATAAGGGACCTATGTTCATCATCGCCTTTTCTCTAAAAGGAACAATGTATACGAGACGTCTGTCTTGTTGATCTCTTTGCCGATACACATATCCTGCTTTCTCTAATCTATCTACTACGCCAGTTATAGCACCGGCGGTAAGACTAGTTTCGCCCGCTAATTGGTTTCCTGTCAGAGGTTTTTCTGATCTCAGTATTACATCAAGACATTTATGGTCGATCTCGCTTAGTCCAAGATAGTTTGCTATCCATTGATGAAAGAATATTGTTTTTGTGCTTATATCTCTAGCAAGATAGTTGAGTAATTGGATTCTTTCTTTGCGTTTGCTAGATACCTTTACCATGCTTTTCATCTAATGATATGATAGATCTTATATTATCTTTTAGTTTATTAATCATTTAGATTCTAAATAAAGAAATCGCTCGTCAGATTTTTTGATATTAAAATGCTGCAGATAGCGCAACATTTTCGTCCAATGTCTAGTAGCAAATTAGGTGTGTCTACCTGTTTTTTTATTAATAAATATCCTTCATATTTTGTTTAGTTCCATGATTGGCTCTATTCGATCTTGAACTATGTCTTCACACACTTAAAATAAATATGCTATATTGTGTGAAAAAGCACTGCAGTACAAAAAAAGAGAAAAAATTAAATTTCTCTCAACAGTCTTGACGAGATCTAAATCTAAAATAATTGAGGATTCGGTCCTATATTTTGTAAAATGTGGTATCATCTCTTTTTTAGATTGCCTCACGACGATTCTCCTCAATCATTGTTTGATTGCACTATGAGTGATCAATTTTTGGTTCTCATCACTTTCCTGATGTAGCATTTTGCAACACCTTTGTAAGATTCTCTTGCCAGCTAATCATATTCACCGGTTTTGAAATAGCAATGTCTTTTCCATCCACTAGACCAGCCACAGGATGAGTCACATTGAAGAATCCCATTGCGCCTCTGTCCTCTGGAATACCATGCTGGTGAAATACATATTTTCCTTCCCAAGGCCATTTCATTTCAAATATTGCTGCATCTCCTGAAGATGTTGCCCACGTTTGAGTATGTACCGGTTCATTCATCCAGATGCCTGAAATCCAGGTTTTAAAGAGAGTTCCATGAATATGATATCCATATGCGGGCAGTTGGGATAGGTTAATCATGTATACCCTGGCTGTTTCATTTGTGTAGACTGGCAAGGGGTTATCATAGTAAATGTTTTCATAGCCATTGTAGAAAGCACTCTCAGGATCTGACGTGTGTATATCTTTGGTATCATAATCTCCAAATACTATAACAAACTCCTTGGCAGGCGGTAAAGGTGCCTTGGGGTCAACTATGAATGCTCCATATAATCCCATCCTAACATGTTCAACAACTGGCATCACATGACAATGGTACATAAGAGCTCCAGAAGGTGCTGCTGTGAACTCATAAGTAAATGTCTTATTTGGTGGGACAATCTCAAATACTCCGTCCATAGTACCGTTATGGCCACCATGAAAATGAACTGTATGAGGTAAATCTAGCTTGTTTATAAAGTGGACTATTACTTTATCACCCTCAGTTACCCTAAGTGTTGGTCCTGGGATACTTCCATTGTATGTCCAAGCTTTGATTTTCTTACTTGGAGATATATCCAGTGTAGCCTCTTCGGCAACCAATGTGAATTCTTTAGTATTTGAGTTTGTTTCATTTGCTGCTGTTGCTGTTGTAGCTGTTTGGTTAGCGGTACTAGATGTTGCTGTTGCTGTTGTCGCTGCTTTTGTGGCTAGCACTGATTCATGATTTTCCAAATAATGTGAGGAAGCAATGAAAGAAAAACTAATCACTGCTATTAGCATTATTGCTTTTGATCTTTGAATTGATATCGTTGAAAGCATATTGCCCATCATGATAATTGAAACCAGAAGTTAATAACAAAGACGTATTGTTTGCGTGTTGATGTATTCAAATGTGTTTGGATGTATTCGTACGATTTATTCCCACAGATCCTAATCCTTTGAATTCTTGCAAGTGTTGCTTCCAGTGATTATTTATTGTTGACAAAATGATAGACAATAATCATAGATAAGGGTAGTCAAGAAAATCTACAATTTTGAAACTTCCCTGATCATGGATTCTATTCAAGCTTGAATCTTGTGCCAAGAATGACACTTGCGGACAAAAATCTGTCTTATCCAA
This sequence comes from Candidatus Nitrosocosmicus sp. FF01, assembly GCF_047711275.1. NCBI lineage: Archaea > Thermoproteati > Nitrososphaerota > Nitrososphaeria > Nitrososphaerales > Nitrososphaeraceae > Candidatus Nitrosocosmicus > Candidatus Nitrosocosmicus sp. FF01. The sequence goes on from NZ_JBLNIG010000001.1 coordinate 117,005, forward strand.
TGGACTAATTCTTGTTAAATTTACTTCACAAAATTTTTTACTTAATGTTAACATAATTGGAATGGAACAATAAGATATCTCATCTTTCACTGATTCATTAATTAAAGATCAATTTTTTTTACTTGGTTTGCTTTATACAAAATATATTGTTTGATCTGTTTAATTTATCCACTAATAGTTTTAGTTATCCCTTTACTAAACAGCATTTCATTCTGTACAAACAGGTTACAAGCCAATACGATGATCCTGATATTCTTCAATATGTTAACCTGCTTGTCCCAGAAAAAATAAAAAAAGATATAAAAATAGAACTCAAAAAAACAAACACATCTAAAGGCGCAAACCTCGATAAATACAACAATAGTAATAGTAGCACTAATCATAGTATCTGCAATGATTTGGCTGATGATAGAGGGGATGATGATACTTATAATACTAAAGAAGATCTTTCTTATTCTTCTTCTACTATATCTTTACCCATTTCTTTTTTAGACTCTTTAAAGGAGTTATTAATTTGGTTTAAAAAGGATTTTATGAGATGGGTAGACAAAAATCCCTCTTGTGATAACTGCGGTCGACAATTAGCTTTGGAATATATTCCTGGTGATACGTGGGAGATAAGGGGTATTGAAAATTATTATTGTTCTTTTTGCAGTGCTGTATTTTCATTTCCTAGATATGGTAAAATCAAAGAAATTGCTGATAATAGAATAGGTAGATGTAGTGAATGGACATTTCTCTTTGGAGCAATACTAAACTCTGTTTCAATTAAAACAAGAATTGTACATGATTTTTTGGATCACTGCTGGAATGAGTCTTTTATTGGTGGACGGTGGATTCATATAGACTCAACTTTGACTTATCCAATCTCCTTTGATCATTGTTCTTACTATGAAAAAAATTGGAACAAGAAATACATATTTGTACTTGCATTTTCTAAATCAAATTTGGAAGATGTTACAGCTTCTTATACCATGAAATGGAATCAAGTCCTAAATCGTCGATCTGAACTAAAACAAACCCAATTAGATAAATTCCAAAAGTTTTATCAAAAAATTTAGCCCTAGTTTTTTTATTGCAGGCTTATCCGTATGATTAGATTGACAAAATAGCACCGGCAAAAAAAGGGAAATAAAAATTGATAAGTTGAAAAAATATAAATTTCCTTACAATTGTCTGTCAAATTCTCCTGTTATTACTTTTGAGTCAGGGGAAAGAAGCTTTGCCCATTCTTCATAACCTTGTTGACATTCTTTATCGTTGGACATTTTTACTACAAATTCATCTCTATGTTTCTTGTCCTTATATGACATGATTGTTACCCATACGTCTTCATCATCTGAGCTGGCTGAAACTAATTTTGAAATGTTTTCAAATCCTTCCCAACTAGTATTTACTGCAAGTCGAAATAACTCGTATTGTATCTCCTCTTTTTCAAACATTTCAGATGACTTTTTTTCAAGTTCTGTTAATGCTGCGTAGTTACTTTTTGGAGATCGTGCGATCATAAATTCAGAAAAACTATAGTGGTTTTTGTTAATGTGTTGTTGATTATTCATATTATATTTCAAAATTACACTAGATAGGATGAATAAAAAGGATAACTCCCCAAGGGGAGGTTTATTAATAAGAAAAAAAGTTGTTAATTACTCTGCCAAAGCCAAAGCGAAATAAAATGGAATTGTATCATGATATACTCAAAGGTATTTTAGATGAGCTAGCTGACAGCGAGAGCTGTAGTGGAAATGGTAAAGTAAAACCTACTCGCGTGCAGCTTAGGAGCAATCTTGCATATGATAAACTTGTCAAGTATCTTGATGAATTAGAAACCAATAAGATGATAATAAAGGATCCACTTCAAATAACTCCAAAAGGAAGAGACTTTATAAGAGATTTTGACCGGATTGCTTCCTTTTTGATAGAAATGGGTATAAGATACTTTGATTCATCGACAGTAGTGGGGTTGAGAAATTAACAATGAATAGAAAAGATGAAGTTGCTGATGAGAATCGTGAAAAGAATTATCGCCCACTTACATTTGTTGACCAGTTAGAAAAAAATAGACATATAGTGCTTTTATATGATGATCAAAAATATGCCTTTCGAATAATAGCTAGGTATTTTTTAAATGGTCTCACCAATGGTGAATCATGTATTTTCTTTACCTCAGATAATCCAGATGAAATTGAAAAGAGACTAAATAAGGAAGGTATCGATGTAAGATTTTATAAAAATAATAACTTGTTGCGTATCTATACCATCGAAAGATCAGATGAGAACAAACATGAAACTTTGAACACGCTTAGACATATAAGAAAAGATGCTACTGTAGGAATGAAGCCCCCATTTAGATTTGCAGGAAGAACGATAACGAATACAGAAACAATGGAAGGAATGAAACTAGGAATTGTTTTGGAAGAAGTTGGGCATAAAAACTTTGATAGTTTTGATAATTCACAATTATGTTTTTATGATATCTCTAAAATAGAAAAATCGATGAGACCAAAATGGATACAAAATCTTTTAAAAGCTCATCATTGCGTTATCTATGCATCCGAACCTAATAAAGCAGTAGCATTTGATACCAACTTACTTGAGGATCAAGAAGTATGAAGAATTCAAAAACTAAAACACCATGGTAGAAACCCTTGTTGGATTTTATATGGGATAAGATTAAGTTTTTTCTATTTTAGGTCAAATTAAACTCGTATCAAATCCCACAATTATGCATGCCTTGCATGAAAGAAGTGTGCAGATGATTGTTCATTTCGAACAATTTCAAATATCAAGCCAACTCCCAGCAATAAAAAGTTAATTTATTCATACTCTTTGTGAACTGATCGGCTTTTACTAATTTATCTAACATGGGTCTGTATTGTCGTTACTTGAATGAGCATATATAAAAATCAAGTAAAGTTCTAAATCTCTATTTTTGCAAAATTATACGAGGAATAAAGTATTAGAATAGGCTCTTGCTACCATAATTCGTTTATCTGGGGGGCAGAAAAATCCGATAGGATATCGGTATAAAACTTGTTTTTATGTTACCAGAATATATTGACCGTGAATCATGCGATAGCTACTAAGTAATTCTGATTGTAAGGGGGGGGGGTTCGTCTCGATGAATTCATTAAATTTAAGAATGTTTATAGCTGGATTACATCGGACCTAAAAATGTCAATTGTGATTCTCAGTGGATCGTCATATTACATAAATGAAGTAGAATTCATTACCCCAAGGCATTTGATGCCCAAAAGGAGAATCGTTATTGTGAGGCACAGATATACTTGTCCATAACATGAAATTATATTGTATATTATGCTATTTCTGTGATATCTTCAATAAACCTGTACTTCTTGACAGTAGGATGATCTATTACTTCTGTAAAAATACTAATTAGTTCACGTGTAAATTTGATATATTCTGTCCAAAGATCGCTGTTGCTTTCTAATTTAATCTGTTTGCTGTGACTAAATAAGTATGAATTATGTTTCCATCTGTATGTCGTAGGAGTAGACTTTTGATTTTCACTAATATAGACTCCATTATTGTGGAGGGAATTTTTGAAATGGATAACTATTTCTAAAAAATTTTCTCTGTCTTTATCCAATAAATCTAATTTCTTTAGAATCACTTCACATAAATCCTTTATGTCTCGTTTATTCTTCTCTCCATTTTCCTTACTGATATAATTTTCATCTCCAAAACACTTTTCACAAATTATTCTAAACGAAGACTCGAAGGTTTGAAAAACGGAATTAAAAAAAGAAAATTGCAAATACCGATCAATATATCTTTTTTCTATTTGACGAGACTCTAGTGTACTAGTTGAGAAGATCCGTTTATTTATCTTATATTTAGGTAGTTTTTTTGCCCACCAATCTTCTGTTGATAATGTGGTATCTGAAAATATCATTAAATGGATAGTAGAGTTTAGAGTGCTTATCAAGTGTTTATGAAAAGTTACTCTTGCATCGTTTTGTTTACCTCCTCCTGTACGTAAGAAATTTTGTTCTTTTGAATAACAAACCTGAAATAATGCTTCCAAGTTTCTTATTATTTGTGTTTTCTCCACTTTGGTTTATCTTGTTCGTCTCTTAGTTAACTATATTGGGATATGAAAATGTCAGACAAGTTAATAAAGACATTTAGAAAGCATTTAACCGATTTGCATTTTTTAGGCGACTTGATACATCTGCAAGTTTATTGATTTATCAATCTATTATGCTAGTCATATATTATTATCCTAAAAAATAACTTGGAAAACTCTTCTGGTGTAGTAATCATTTAATTGTGGCCCATTCTAAGTTCAAAATAACTCCTATTGTTTGCTCCTTTTGATCCTAAAATACTTCATGGAATCTCCAAAATCGGTACATACAATATAATTTTAGGTAGCTGTTTTGCTTTAATTTACTGGATAGTCAGAGGTTCATCATGAGTATGAAATGGGATTGCGCATAAACTAACATTCATCATATTGTATCTTCGGGGTTGGTAACTCAAAATTTCTTTGGAATATAGGAAGCCACAAACCATTCTTTCTGGTTTTTTAGACGTTTTGGTTAATAAATATCTCTTAATCCAGGTATTAAATCAAAAGCATTTTTGCCATCAAGCAGAATATATGTATCATGAAAAACCATGAACTTTTTCCTATCCGGTATTTTCTAACCTACACCGCTGATACCCATCACATCATAACTATCGTTCACAAGATACCTGTCGTAAAGATTTTGAATTTCAAACACTTGAACTATATCTCGATATGTGTAGACAAATCAATCCTTTCACCTAGTAGATGACTTGTTAAGCCTAATCCATCTAACATAGGAGCATAAATCTTATGATTGTATTTCCTTGGAAAAGAAACTATCTTATTCAAACACTACCCACCGTGACAAGATCCTTGGACTAGAACCACCGATTTATCAATTCACTAAGTTGACAATATCATATTTTTCTCTTTCTCTAGTAATAATTTAAGCTGTAATTTCAACTTGACTATTAATGTTGTATCTTTTGTAGAGGTTTAATACAATGAAACAGTTATGATAGTTTGAATCTATGTTAAGAACTTTAAACGTTGCTGGCATTCAAAATCTTTATCCTAACACATGAGATTCAGTATATTATAGTATTGGATTCTATTATCTATGGACAATGAATCTCAAATAAGAAAAGTTGTTGCTGATAGTCCTGTAATAGATTCGGTTCTGTATCCTAGTATTTTGAACAATAGTGTCACTATTGCTTTTTACCTTCTAATGTATTATCAGATTCAACTTGTTTTGCTAAAAGATTGATTATACGTTGAGACTCTAATTTGATTTATGAGCTATTGTTTACTATCATTTGAAAGGCGAAAAAATAGAAACATCATAAACCAAAATATTTTAAATTCATAGTGGTTTATTAGTTGCGATAACTATTCAGTAAGTATGAAGTGTCGTATATGTAATACTCCAATCGTAGTTGTGCCTTTAAAGATAGTTACCCTTGATAAACAGAAGGAGATTTACTATGATGTAATATTAGATATATGTGATTATTGCAATGGACCTGTGATAGGGGTTCGTAAGCACAATAGACAAGATTCTAGGCCGCTTAATGATAATAATAAGAATGAGTATAAAATCTTGGAAGATAAAATAGACTTTTACACAAAAGAGTAGTGAAAATAACGGGGTGTCCTAAACACATCTTAAAAGTCTCCCTCTACATAAAAAATGAGTTAGTAGATTAAATTTGGCGAAATAATTATACAGGAGGATTCTCCACAACAAACTCGGCTGATTTGTTTTTTCTTTTTGACATATGTTATCCTAGGAATCATTTTTAGAGGTTATTTACCAAGACTGAGGATTACACTCCGGTAATCATTAGCATCACTGTTTATTATCTCTACTATTCTATTATTTGAGACCATATTACGACAATGATAATGAATTGCAATATGTATTAAAGACTTTTAAATTCAATAACAATTGCTCACATGTATGCACCTAACCTGAATGACCAAAAATTAATAATGACTACTAAAACTATACCTATCAATAGAGGTTAAAATATCCTCTTATTGTACCCTAAATGAACCTAAATGAATCAAATATAAGCTTTAATTGAGACTGGCTTTTTCCAGATTCAAAATTATCAGGTAAATCTACAAACGCAATCATGAAACATCTATCCTCATTTTTATCATGACTTTTATTATTTTCATACATTACTATTGACCTTTCATGAAATAGATTCAATCCTGATTTGTCATCTCTAATGCTGAGAAGAATGCTAGCCGAATTAATGTTTTGAGTTTTATCGTTATTATTCTTATTTATTATTATTGGATGTTTATTTATGATTACATCTTCTAGGATTATTTCATCAATTTGAATAGATGATCTTAGGGCCATAGCAAGTGGGTGATAGCTGGGAGGACGATAGTACTGATACCGATGTGGGTTTTTGCTGTTTCTAAAAGAAGGATGAGGAGGATGAATCCATCCACATAGTAACATGTCGTTAACTTGGTTTTTTAGCTCATCTACTGAAACTCTTACGATTCCAAAATTAGTACATTCTTTGAATAACAAGACGGCATCAACATCAAATAGCATCTTGTAGTTTTCTAATCTCTTCCATTCAGCCGGATAGTGGAATACTACTCCCAATTTGGGATCAAGATATAATTTTACCCCAATTCAAATTCATGTAATCTATGCAAAAATTTTATTTAATACTTTGCATAAATTTAAGATAAAGGGAGAGATTAGTCATGCATTAAACCCTAACAATATCTCAAATTTTATATTTATATTTATGTTATGGTTAAGTCACTTCTTTACTGCTTTTTATATAAACCTAGTAGAAAATTATTCTAAAATTATCTTTTAGAACTAAATTTAATAAATATCTTAAAAAAGTGTTATATCAAATATTCTTGCATAAAAATTCAGCAATAAAATGTTAAAGGAAAATAACACAAAATTAACTGCAGTATTAGTTGTAGCAGTATTTGCCGTATTAATGACGCTTGGATCCGCCGCAGGATCGAATTTTCAAAGCGCTTTTGCAACCAATGGTGTGGATAGTGAACAATGCAAAGATGATGAAGATTACTATGAAGATCACGAAAAAGCATGTGATAAAGATCTAAGACTTCATTATGGTGAGGATTATGATGGTGATTTTGGATCTAAAACAATCGATGACGATGATGATGACGAATATGACTACAATGATAAATATGATGATGGTGGAAACTCAGCATCACAAGGAATAGCTCAATCACAATCAAGTGAACAAAATAGCCAAGTAGTATCCGGCGGAGATACAGAAGGTTCTGGTAACAACTTTAGCTTCCAAAACCAAGAAAATTCTGGAAGCAATGCTTTAGCTCAGGATGGTAATGGAGATGGTGGAAACTCAGCATCACAAGGAATAGCTCAATCACAATCAAGTGAACAAAATAGCCAAGTAGTATCCGGCGGAGATACAGAAGGTTCTGGTAACAACTTTAGCTTCCAAAACCAAGAAAATTCTGGAAGTAACGCAATAGCACAAGACTAGTTCAAAACCAATATTTTTTTTATCTGTATTTTAAGTTTGTTTGATTATCTAGATATAATTAATTATTTCTATAAGGTGACTATTTCTGCAAAATTGCTAACAACGAATCTGAATTATATGCCGGTATAACTCACACACTCCCGACCATCTTGTAGATGTAGTTAGATTCAATTTTGAACCGTCTCCCTGCTGCGCATGAATATGCCATTTCTGATAATTTTTTCTTTGGAATTATCTATGCTATACCACGCCACCAGAAAAAGAGAAATTTTGGATTCTTACTAATTCGTTTTATGAGGATTGGGCACTGCCATTTTTCTTGTATGATATCTTGGGAAAGATCTCACGTTTTAATATGTCCCTTTCTATAGATACTCTGCCAGGTCCTGATAATAGCAGACTAATTGAGATAGACATCAATAATAAATCGACCTCGTAACCTCCTTGTCCCATAAGACCATTACCTAATTTGACTATTAGAACAGCACAAATCATTTCTATAATAAAGAGAATTGAAGTTATCCTTGTAACTAATCCAACAATTAATAATGTTCCACCTATTACCTCTAATAGACCTATTATCATGGCTAGTTCTGCTGGAATACCCACGGAAGCAAAGAAACCTTGAGTTCCTTGAAGATTTTCAAATTTTGGTAAGCCGTGGAAAATAAAGGCAACACCTGCCATAATCCTAATGGGCAATGGAGCGAAAGTAGAAACCTTTTGTAAGTACATCACTACAAAGAATAAATTATACTTTTTATAGTTATTCATTATCAACAATTTTTATATTTTTTCAATCAAATCTAACAACCCAATTTCAGTTAAGTTATGAATAGCTTTTTTATTTTGGATAACTATGAGGACAATCTATGATTTTATAGTATTTTTTGTTTGTATTCTTGGTGACTAGATTCTATTCAACCTTAAATCATATTCTCTCGCATTTCTGAACTCGATGATAATCTATCTTTTAATAATATGATAATATGAATATGATTCTCCGGGATCCGGCATCCGAATTATTTCAAACAATTTTGTCAAATATTTTAGTTTCATTTGACATTACACTGTCTAAATTTGTTTAACTTTTCAACAACTCCTCAAAGATCAAATCATTTGCAAAATGATTTACATGTATTTTCGTTGCTTCTTTAAAAGCTAAATCGCATACTCCAGGATATATTAAAGTCGATCTTGATGTATGATACCATATATTAGTCATATGAAGAGATCTATGAAGCCTTAAACTCTGTGTTAAATTGTTTGTTTTCAAAATCTTAAAGATCCAATATAGTACTATCCACTAGGTTCAAAGAAATTTTGACTATAAACCAGGGATCAAGCTTCTGACGAAGAACAAATTGAAATCTTTATTTTTATTAAATTAATATTATTTTACTTAAAATAAAAAAATAAAAAAATACCATATAACAGATCAATCTAAAACGTATGTAAAGTATGTATAAATATAGATATATGATATTGTCAGGTGTTCTTATTATTTCTATTTCCATTTTTTGTTGGCAGGATCTAAACGTATTCCACAAAGATTGCAAAATACTGATCCTGATAAATTCATATTTTCACATTTTGAACATTTGGTAGATAGTTTTTTCTCAAATTCATCTTGGACTTTTGTTGAGATAATGGACTCTAAATTACTCGCGAATTCTTCCATAATTGTTTTGCAGAGTGAGCCAAGGAAAATGGCCGCATAAGGATTGGCGACTAAATGATATTTGTCGCCTTGAAGTTTTCGAATATTTAGTGAGATCTCAGCAAATTCATCTTCATTCAAAGCCAGATAATCATGTGAATATAGTTTTGCAAGGTTTGACTCTAGCTTGTGAAAATAATAAAACTCCTGAGGATATGTTTTCCTAAACCAATTTACAAACTGTCTCCTTGTATGTTCGCTAGGCATATAACCTTCTTTTTAAAAAATATTCATATTTAAGAAATACTGATTATAGCATTGTTAAGACTTTAAACGAACCAAGAGTCTAATACACTATTATTTAAAGCGCCTGATTAACCCCATTTTCACTAGAAACTTTATCCGTCTTGCGCACCTAAACTAAATACTCCTATAAATGATAATGGTATTATTATTCATACTGGGTTTTGAATCTTTATCCTAACACTTGAGTAAAATTGATTCTATATTCCATACTTTTGTGGAGTGTACATCTTTTTGCAGCTGTATTCAATCTTACTGATGTCCACATTCCACCGTGTGGCTACTGATAATGACTTATCTTCTATTCAAAAAACTTTATCTGACTTTCTGAATCAATTTGGACTATTATTCTCATTGTCGTCCTTTTCAAAATCAAGACTCTCTTCAAGCTTTTTCTGCAGTGCATTAAATTCTTGATACTTGTGCTTCCATCTTGAAAATACCAGCCACTGTTTGATACCAACTCCAAGCCATACTAGAAATACTGCACCTCCTATGATCGGAATGAATTTCCCTACACCGGCAGTTGATTGTGACATTAGTCCTAGAATCGCAATTATCGGTACAATTATCACAAATGAAATAATCATCACAATCATCAACTTTCTAGTAAAATCAAACTGATGGATGACATTGTCTAATATTTCAAGTAGACTTTCACGGGTGGTCCCTTCCTTGTGATCTGTCATATCAGTCGTCTGTATATCCTCTCCAGTGTGTTATCAAAAAAGACGTAACTGTGTTTGTTAACCTATTCAATTTTTCTCCGCTCTCCTTGGAAACAGTAATTCATACGGTTCAAATATTGCTTTTGCGATTTCTTTTCCTTTCTGCGAAACTTTGTACTTTATAATTCTATTTTGCTTGCCCCAAGGTTCTTCAAATCTAATTATTAGACCTTTTTCTACCAGATCGTCGATAATTGGCTTGTGGGTGACATTGTTTAATCCACAATAGCTCATCAATTGACTCTGGTTTAGCTCTCCAAATTCATTGAGCTTCAATAAAATGTCCTTCCTCATGTAAATCCGATCTCGATGTACATGTACCAATTTGATTCAAATATCCTAGACATGGCGTTATATGACTTCATGATCCTTAATTTGTTTTCATATTTAGTCTATAAAGTCCACGTAACTAAGTTACGTAGGACAGGTAAACAAGCCTTATAGCACATGTATAGTTTACGAGCATCAATGGTACTTAAAAACATGAAAATGGTTATTTTGGCTGTAGCCCTTCTAGTTCCTGGGCTCTTTCTGTTTACGTGGTCATCTCCTGCTAGCGCGCAAGTAGAGGAGTTTTCTAACTACACAATAATACAGGATACCAAAACATCTACACCGGGATTAAACGATGGACACCAAATAGTGATGGCACTTTCTCCTAGAGACGATGGATCGATTTGGAGGGGAGATATCACCTGGACAGCAAGCAAACCAGTAGAAATAGCTGTTCTTCATGGATACAACAGCAGCGCGGTTTCGAGTCAATCATTATTACAATTCGGCGAACCATTAAAACAAAAGTTTGGTAATGCAGAGGTTGCTATAAGTTTGATGAAACCAGAAAGTGGGACATCATATACTTCTGGTAGTATACCTTTTGTAGGTAATGCTGTGGTATTTCATACAGCTGGCGCAATAGGGGGTGAACCGTTCACTGTAACCTATACTGTTGCCGCTTCAGCTGAAAAGATTACTTGACCGGGTCCAGAAGAAGGGAATAAAATTAAGGGAATTCTAAATTTACCATTGCATAGATGTCAAAAGAGCATATATATGCGTGATGTGGGGGCATAGTTGATTTAATGTGGAATTTGTTATTTTATCAATAAATTATACGTGGTAGTTTGATTCCAACCAATTGGCCCATTGTATTCATTGCCACCTGTTTCATTTACAGATATTTTAGGATCTATTTCTCCTTTAACCTTCAATTCATACTTACCTGGAGGCAGTGGTTTTAGAAAAAGCCAGTTTCCATCCGCTACGGCTTGTGTTGTCTGAGCAGTTATATTCAATATATTATCTTGAGGCAATGTAAAGTTAAACAAATCAGTTTGAACGCGATACTTATCCATATTAGGTATAGTGATATTATTTAGGGAAGCTTTTGCTCCAGTAACAAGATCCTGCATATTTTTGGCACATTCTAGTAGTTCTTCTTCAGTTTTTAGTTCTTTAAATTCTGCAAAAGAACATTCGGAATTTAGTATTGTAATTAGCAACGCTGTATCTTGAGGTATGTTACAGGTACGTTCGACTGGATGTTCAAATGCTTGAGTCAAAAACCATACAGGACCTTGTTGGTTTTCGTCGCAGTGCTCACCAGTATCATCATATGATGGGTTCTTATTCCAAGGGATCGAATATGTCCATTGCCACCATTTTTCAGTCCAGTCAGCATAGGAAATATTAAATGGGCTTGAGTTCAAATCGTATACTAAACTAGAAATATTAGAGTTCATACTAATCATATCTTGATTTACAATACTCTCAGTTCCTTTAGATGCAAGCAAGGCGTTAGTGGGTAATACTGCAATTAAAAGTAAAATAAACAATACAACTATAACTGATTTTTCCATGATGTTTCCAATTCTAAATCATTATTTAACTTTTTGTGATGCTTGCGTCGGATTAAACCCTTTTTCGTTTCACTGCTTTTTCACTTATCACAAGGCTTCTAGTGGCTATATATGACGCCTTTGCAACCAAAAAGAAAAAAGGTGGTAATGTAGCCGAGCAATCAATCTCTCAATCACAGTCTTCAGTTCAAAATGCCTTGTTTGCTTATTGAAGTGAAACAACATTCCTATCATGCAATAACTCTAGCTTACAAAACTAAGAAAACGGCGGCGACAACGGTTTATCACAGAGCTAACCGCTCAAAACAAATAACAATCTTTTTTTATTTTAGTTTCGGCTTGATTTAAGATTGTCTTGGTTAGTATGGTTATTTATTTCATAACCGGATTACTGTTAGATACCTAATCTATATGGCCAAAAACTGTCATTAATTTATGGAATTATTTATTTTAATGGATTCATACAAATGGGGTTGTCGACTTGAAATCCTATTGTTGATTTCTTTCATTACCCAATTATCATGATATTGCAATTTTGTAAGTATGTATATATCAGCACTTTGAACACCTTCGAAGGAATCTACATTAGTTAAAACAGAATCAATTGTAAATACATTTTCGCTATAGAGTACAAAAGTCAATCTGTCCTCTGAATCAATCACACTAGGACTGTACAATATATTTGACTGAAATTCCGCATTCATCCGTGAAAGTACACTCTGGCGATAAAATTTTGTGGTTATAATCAGAATAACAAATTGAATATATCCTATCATCATAGATGGATTACACTGGATTGAGAAATCTAGAATGTTTGAATCCTTCATTCTAGTAAGACGCCTGGTTGTGGTTTTCTCTGATATACCAACTTCATTGGCAATATCAGAGATCTCTGTTCTTGCTCCCGAGGACAGTAAACACTTTATTATTCTCAAATCAATTTCACTCAGTTTAATTGATTCAACGCGGCGTTCTAGAGCAATTGTACTCAATACAGTTGCAGGTTTTAGGCGATGACTTAACGATTTAACGAATATCTCATCGAATGGTTTTTTGATAACTAGAGCCGCTACACACGTTCTTCCCATATGATGTACATGGTATGCAATCTTACCAAGATGTTTAAGGCGCTTGATCACCTCATCTTTGTTTATTCCATTACTGGCACTTACAAGTACAATTACTGCCTTGAACCCAAAAGCTGCAGGATTAACCCTAACTACAAATTTTTCGATGACTCTCTGATGAATCATTTTCTTTACTCGAGCCTTTACACTCTTTGAAGTCAGGTCGACCTCTGAACCTATACTGTTATATGAAGATCTGCTGTTTTTAGCTAATGTGGAAAGGATAGTAAGATCAGTTTTATCGAGTACGATTGCCCCTTTGTGCTCACTCATCATTTGTTGGTCGTAAAAGTGAGTTATAAAGTTGTCCGATATTGGGAGTTTTGCTTCCACCAAAGATAAGTAACTGTAAGGACATCATTATGTTATGAAAGAAATAAGAACAACAACAAACAAATATCTTAAGCAACAATTATCCTCAAATGAGATACGACGCGAAGAAATACTAAAATCTACTTCTAAAGGAACTGTAATCATTGACGGAAATTATGGAACAATAAGATTTGAACGACAAATTAATCATCCAAAAGAGATAATATGGAACGCAATTACAGATCAAAAAGAGATATTCAGATGGCTGCCAGATTACAAAGGGATATTTGAAAAGAACAAGGATGGTACGATTGATCTTTTGAATGTTGTATCCGGGTCCCATGTTACCGGAAAAGTTCTATGCTATGATCTTTACCGTGTTTTTGAACATGAGTGGCATATCGCTCCCAATCAAATGTTCTCGAAAGGAGAACCAGAATCGGTTATCAGGTGGGAGTTTGAGGTGGACGGTAAATCAGGTACGCTTGTTGTTGTAACTCACACTCATCTCACAAAATCAACAGCCTTAACCTTTGCCCCTGGTTGGCATGCGTATCTAGATCGACTTGAATCTGTTCTGTCCAACCAAGAACCCCCTAATTGGGCACATCGCTTTGCAGAAGTCAAAGAACTATATTCCACATGAGTAGGCTACAGATAATAGGTAGCCTCACCTAAAAATCAATAATGTGGGTGTATTTGCTAGGCTGATTTAGAGTTATTGGGTCTCAAATTCGTATCATTTGGAATTCAACGTACAAAAATAATAATATTGTTACTAGAAACAATAACAAACAATATTTATGACTATCTAATCCCATACAGGAGAAAGGTCTCCAAATTTTAAAAAAAACGATACAATAGAACAAAGATCAACAAAAGGGTTGTAATATTTCTTAAATTCTTATTCTTTATTTATATCCAAAAAGGTTTTCAATACTCTATTGAAATCGTCAGGATGTTGGTACATTAAAGCATGTCCTGCCTCTCCTATACGAATGAGCCAGGATCCTGGAATTCCGTCTGCTAATGTCAAAGAGTCGGGGGCTGGATCATCGTTTGTTCCAACTATGATTAAGGTAGGCACGTTGATACTTGAGAGCGTATTACATGTACCAGCCCAGGTGGTTGAGGCGTTTAATTGTTTTTGGTGAATTTGTTGAGAAATTGGATATTCTTTGGGAATTGGAAAGTAGTTTGTGTAATCTGGGTGTGCCTCAAACCAGCTAGCAGGAGCAAAGAACATGGGTGCTAGTTTTTGCATTTTTTCTGACTGAGACATCGTGGTATTTTTGTCAATCGCTATTATTTCAGGGGGAGTCGGCCTGTCGTTTGAGCCTCCGCAACTTGTAGCATACAAAATAAGATTTGAAACCCTGTCTGGATTTGTCGCTGCAAGTTGTTGAGCGATGAATCCTCCCATAGACCAACCCAAGATATCAGTTTTGTCTATCCTTAATACATTAAGCAGACCCAATGTATCATCTGCGAATTGATTAATTGAGAAATCTTTAGTCCCTACAGTGGAATCGCCAACTCCTCTATTTTCAAAAATGATTACTTTATAATTTGCTGAGATCAGAGCTTCCAACAACAAAGGGTTCCACATATCCATAGTTGAACTGGCTCCAGTGATCAGAATGATGGGTTTACCATCTGCATAACCCATTTGCTTATACGCAATATTTATATCATCTACCGTAACGTTGTGGGATGGCATATTATCTAAAATAGCTGCTTTAGATTGAAAAGAAGAAGCAGATGCGAATGGATTATTGATGTTTGGCTCTGTACTGCCATATGTTTGTAACATAGCAAATAAAGTGTTGTTTGATAATACATTAAATAATATCATTACCACCATAGTATACAAAATTAATTTATTTCTTAAATACAATTTTATTGTCCTATTGATATTAAATGATCTTATTTATACTTTAAGAAGTTAAGGAATTATACATATAATAACTTGAATTCCCTTATACACGATTCAGATTTGCATCTGTGAAAGAAGATAATGATATTCATACGTGTACACTTTGCTTAATATTGTTACTAATACGAGTAATATGTGATTGACTTGTACAATAGTTTTTGTATCAACAGATTCAAGATCAAAATATCATTAATCAACAACTATTATATAAAAAAAAAGTTTTGTAGACGTGGTTTTTTTTAATTATGCCTTTATATAAGTTCTTAATCAAGGAAACTAAAGTATAGTGTTATAATATATCCGTTCAAAGCTCCCTATTGAATCCTGTATACAAGTTAAATATCTGTGAATTAAAACCTGCTAGCAAATTTTTCAATTCTTTGTTAGGATTACCATAAACATCAAGCTTATCTAATATAGCGATATTAAATATTCTGGGAAGAATGGTTTTTGAAGCCATACTGTCGTTGTGAGATAAAACTGCCTTAGAGTCTGTATATGTTTCATGAACCATACATTTTGTTCCATCTTCGCTAAAGTATGCCTCATAGACTGATGTATTTGGTTCGTTTGCCTGAACCATGTTACTCATTTGTTTAATCAGTTTTTTAAATTGTTTAACATTGTCTTTTTCTATTGTAAATTCAGCGCTAATATGTATATTTTTGGACATGATCATTTGACTCCAAACCAAGTATAAGTTGGTTGTCAATTTTGTTTTCCTGTTTTTCACCTGTTAATGATTTAATACATATGAAGATGAAAAATTGGCCGCGGGTCTTTGATACAATTTTAATTCCAATCTTATGTTTATCTATTTACCATACTTCTACTAGTCGTTGGATCTACTTCCATAATAGAACAAGCTAGCTATGACTTGCAAAAGGGACTAGGGTTATTTATTGACAGTCTGAACAGAATATTCTCCAAATCTAGTTAAATATCTTTGATCTATTAATCGACTCACCTATTCAAATATACTAGAATTATTAAAGTCATTACTATTTTAATATATCAGAAGATGTTGCATCTACTTGTGCTGCATGAAAGGTCTTGGATCAAGAATCACGCTAATCAAACCTATTTTTCTATCCTTATCAACTATTATCCAAAAACACGTGATTTGAGAATTAAACTCCTGGAGAATGCAAACATCATTACCATCTGCGAAAACTTTCTTTATATTTAATTTAATTCATCCCCTTATCTGGTATTGACGTTCAAAATATTTCAGATATGGCTCAGCGTTATCAGACGAATTAACGGGAGACACGTACGAAAAATTGTCACTCAAATAGCCTCTGGCAGATTGCCAGTCTTGGCGATCTGTGGCCTAAAAATACTCTATTACCACATCTTTTGCACTTTTTGTAGAGTCTTTGTCCTTGCATGACACACAGTGCTTAGCTCTGACTATAAAAATAACCAGCAAATAACTGCAAACGATTGTATTCGAATTCTTGATAAATCGTTATTAAAACATTATTAAATCTGTATCTATATCTAATATGGTCAGCGATAACGCCGACCCTCTCAGTTTTGTTCAAAAAAATCCATTTAGGATCTCATGATATTTTCTTTGAGTACTGTATGTCAAGGATATACATCCATCAAAGAATTATTGAATCGTAATTAATTTCCAGAACATAATAGATGAAAGTCCACAGCGATCTCGTGTTGGTTTGCTCGATATTATAGTTTACCTAAAACAAAATATTTTTTTTATTAGTTGAATATCTTTTGTTAAAGAATTAATAGCGGCCGAATTATATATGATTGATTAAATAGTCAATCTCATGTGCAATCACTTTGATCATTTATTCCCTGTGTTCCAAGGCGTTATAATGGAGGAAATAATTTCCTTTGTAGTTGTATTAGAAATTTGAGCTAAACCTCCTTCAAGATTTGCTACTTGTGACTCGTTTATATTTAAATTGCCTTGAGCAGATACACCAGGTGTCCATCCAACATATGTAGCCAAAAGAAGAATCATTAGAGCCCAAGATCCTGAAAGAACCAATTTATTGTTCATCATCTATCGTATAATTAATGCTATTTAAACGAGTATTTAATTTTTTCAAAGAATTGGGTTTCTCTCACATAATTAAATTCTATTAAGCAATATCTATTTATTCTAAAAATTCCTGATGCTGGAGGTCAAATTGAATTATTTGCAAGTGTACAGTTATTTATTACTATTTCTTTCAGTTCAATTTTTAGTATTTAACTCCAAAAAATTTCAACAAATTATATACTCCACGTTAACATCCTTAAATATTGAATATATAACGAAAATCATCCTATTATTTTTTTGACCAAAAAATGATCAATTTTCAATTATTATTATTATGGAATTCTATTCTTTCGGAGCGAATAAAATTATTAAATTATGTCCTTAAATTGTCACCATTACCAAAGGATAAAAAAGGAACATCAGATACAAGGGTAAAAAATTCCGCTTTAGAAAATAATTTATTATAATTTCACGTATATGTATTCTCCTTCTGCAAAAGGATGTAGGCTTTGGCGAAAGCCAATAAAGGTCTTGAGATGCGCCAACAGATCTCAATACCAAGATCCAATGCCTGCACATGCTAATTGTGTTCACTATCTCACTTTCTAGATTCAATTTTCAAACAGGCCAATTGATCTAGTTTTTGGATATTTTTTTCTGCTTAATTTGATTATACTTTACATCTCAAACTGCATTGGGTCCTTACTACTACAGGGAATATAATCCCCATGTACCCATGCTAAATAAGCATAAAAGGATTATTTTTAGACCAGTAGGTTTATCCAGATGACTAATGCTATGCTGGCAACCTTATACTTTCATAGATGCAGATAAATTCATTCGAGCAAGTCAATATTTTACATAAAGAGAAGATGAGGTGAACCTTAAATAAACAACGCCTTGTTGGATTATTGAATCGGCTTTCTTAATATATGCTTGATTGGGAGTATGAATATAGATTCTAACACTAATTTCAATAAAAAGACCAATATTACAAATGTAACTGCCACTGGTGGGCATGATAAACATCAGTCAATAGATATTTATATTAACGCATTTACAGCATCGATGGAATTCTATTCACGATTAAACAGCTCGTTTGTCGACGCCCTTTTTGTGTCATTTACGGAGACTAGACATGTAGTAGAAGAAATAAAAAAACAAGTCATCGGTGATAATAACCCCGCCGTTTATAGACTACTCTAAACAACAAGAGTTCTACAATAGAGCTGAAAAGGTGATACTTGCTGAAATACGCGACAAGTTTGATACAAACTTTAGAGAAAAAAACTTTGTGAATTCGCTTTCAGAATTTATTGAAAGTTATTGCAACCTTGCAAAAACCACTGGTGCAGGCCAGCTCTTTCAGAAAATGTTCAATGCAACTGCCTTTTGGAATAATGAATATGTAGAACCCGTAAGAGAAATTATGTATAGGACACCATCACACAAGATCCATTCTGAAAATAAGTATTCATTATTTCATTATTACTTGCCTCATGAAAATGATGCTACGCAAAGAGGAGAGAGCGAAGAGAGGACTATAGATAATAAATTTTCTGATACCTCTCAATCATCTAATCAATATTCTCCTCCTGCTGATTCTACCTCCCCTGTTAATCATCTATGCTTTTATCAACGGAAACTACATACTTGATCTGATTCCAAATTCGAGTATCGTCAGGAATTTTCAAAAACAAGGCTTTGATGTATTTATGACAGATTGGGGAACCCGGAGTTCATATGACAGAGTTAACGATAGGGGATTATGTGAACAATTATCTTGTCAAGGCTGTTGATCACATTATAAAACATTCGGGTTCAAAACAGGTGTCCTTATTAGGTTATTGCTGGGGAGGTGACTTGGCTCTTATGTTTTCAGCTCTTCATCCTGAAAAGGTAAAAAACATAGTAACATTTGCCACACGTGGTGATTTTAGCATAGACAATAATCTCTTGAGTGTATGGGCAAGAAACATAAATGCAGATGCTATTGTAGATGCCTTTGGTATTACTCCTAGTGCATTTATTAACAGCTCTTTTTTACTTAGGAGTCCAATAGATGTTTTGCATAAATACCCTCACTTTTTCTTTGAAGGGGATAAACCCAAAGATATCGATTCCATGGTGCAATTTCTTGCCACAGAGACATGGTTGTATGATAGCCCTCCAATTACTGGTGAAATATTTAGACATTTTGTGAATGACTGTTATAAGAAAAATCTCTTTATAAAAAATGAAATGATAATAGGGAAAAACGATAAGATTGATTTAAGTAAAATTAGGCAGCCTTTCTTAAATGTAATTGCAAAAAAGGATGATCTGGTTGATCCTAAATCAAATAAGGCAATAAATAATGCAATAGGAAGTACAGATAAATCCTTTATAGAATTTGATTCCGGTCATGTTGGAGCTTGTATAAGTTCTAGGGCTCATCTGCAGTTATGGCCCAAGGTAGGTGATTGGTTAAAAAACAGATAGGAAATTAGAAAAGACTGTTTGACTCGTTTTGACCTTTTCTTACAGAGTTAAAATTTAATATTTGAAATATAACCTACTCTAGGTTATTTTAACGACAATAATATTGCATTATATTAGAGATTTACTACCACTACCACTTCTGCTCCTACTATTGTTACCGGAAACCTAGTCCTTAATCCCCTTTGCTATCGCACAATGGTATTAAATTATGTATTAAAAAATTACTTGTTACTATCATACTAAAAACGGTTTATTGTGAGGATGATGCCAAAAATAATTTGTCCTCACAATCTAATACTGGTTTTATCAATTTAGCATACTCAGTCTGCTACAGGCGAATCATTTGTATTTATCACTAACAGATAGTCGGTACCCGATTCTGCTCCCCATATTTCGTCTTCAATACCAAGAATCTGTCTTACATTAGCTTCTGGACTAGGAATATCAAATTTATCAAAGGATTCATCCAACGGATCAAATCTAAATATTGAATTGGAGCCGAAATCGCTTATCCATACTTTGTCATTTGTGTCTACATAAACTGCGTATGGCTTTGGATTACCTCCTGGCAATTTCCATTCCTTCCATTGATCTTTTTGAGAGTCATACATTCCCAACTGTCCAGCATTCCATTCAGATACCCAAATATTCCCATTAGAGTCCGACCATGCTCTTCTTGACCCTTGATCTGGTGTCGGAGGTTCTAAAACGGTTACTTGTCCTGTTTTTGTGTCTACAAGTCCCACATAATTGCCTGCTAGTGATGCATAGTATACCGACCCGTTTGGTGTAGTTGTGATCCCATAAGGACCTGGTCATTTGGGTGCATCAAATATTTCCATGGCTCCTGTCGATGGAAACAACCTTCCATATATTCCACTCTGACCTGTAAACCATAAAGTTCCATTATTGTCAAATGTAGCCGTATTAAGATTTGCATATCCAACACCTTGTGGAAGTGGATAAACAGTAACATTCTTTGTAAAAGGATCTACTCTAACAATCGCATTTAAACCTCCGTCGGTGATCCATGGTGCTCCGTCCGGACCTGCTATAACACCATGGGGTGCCGAACCTTCCCCAAGGAAGATATGCAAAGTCTCTCCAGTTGTAGTATTTAATTTTCCAAGTTCTCCAGAAGACTGTGCTGTATACCAAACAATATCCTTAAACAAGTTCTTTGAAACATTACTATTGACAAAAGACATTGATGTAGCCGGAGCTACGTCATGGGGTCTTGAACCTTCTGGAACGGGATACTCTGTTAAAGTAATGCTTTGATTGTAAGAGTCTGCGATGATTGTATTTGAATTTGGTGATTCTTGATCATCTGACATTGATGGTATGGATACTAAAGTATACTCATATTCCCCGTGGCTTGAAATTGTTATCGCCATACTTTGAAAATCCATGTTCTTGAAATAAACATGATCTCTGTCAATCCGCGTTTCTGTATCGTATCCCAAGGTTGTGTTTTGCAATAACGATGTACTTGAAATACCAATACCATAAATAATCACACAGAGGATGATAATTATTTTAAAATGATTAAACATAGATTCTTTGCATTCATTAAATATACAAAAAATTATTTAAGGGTATTTAAGGAGTTTCAGGCTTGGGAAAATAATTATTCTACTTACCTAGGTAGGTAAATTCCTTGTTATTTGAGTAGTGAAAAACAACTAAAGTCTTCCACGAACGCATCAAAACTATGCTACCATGAGAAACTTAATCCCTGCTCTCCAAGATGGTTACTAATATTTATATCCGTACTATCAGACATTAAACACAAATATACATGATCAGGTCAAACGACTCATTGAGATATTCCATGTTATAGAACTATACTATTTGTCACTTTGATATTACCACAATTATGAGAACTCGATTTAACATTAATTTGAGCACAAATCTAGTTCGCTGCATAAAAGAGAGCTGCGATCATACCGTTGAAAATATTTCAATTTACTGTGTTATATTATAACTTGATTTGACTATTAGATCAAGATAATCCTTTTTTTAAATCATTCATGGTCATTAAATTATTGCAAAATACTTTTCCACCCATAAAAAACAGTGGTTCAGCAACTTTGGGAATCTGATCTGCAGAGGAAATATCTGCTATAAAAATGGCTGTTCTTTCTTCTTCATTTGCGGTAAAATACACTGCCTCTGCATTTATCTTTTTGATATATTCTTCCGTTTCCTTAATAAAATTTGAATTTTTCACCATCTCATTGCCTTAAGCTGTAGGAAATGAAGCTCGTATGCTCATTTCGTTTTGTAACAATGACCTTAGGTGATGTGAAATAAATCAAGTATAACAAATTGTAACGATAGAGAGGCTATTATGAGCCAGTTCCGTGTTTGGCCTTTCCTCTCTACCTTAATAATGACCTTCGGTGAACGGAACAGAAACCCGGGTCATCCTTTTCTAATAATATGTATTTAACATTTTATTTAAATGGTGACTATCGATATTTATCATTTTACAGATCGATTTGAATTTCCCTCTTCATACTAGTATGAACTTTGATAATTGTACAGATTCTTTAGAAAATCTGTGAAAAATTGGGCGCTTATTATGTCAGACCACTTTACACTCCTCACTTTAGTTTATCGACTAACGGCTTGATAAATACGCCTATGAATCCTGGGGCAGATAAACCAATAAAAAATACCTATTCCAAATTCGTTAAATTAATCAATTATTTAAGGGGGATGTTACCCAAGGGGATTTAGAGTATTTGTGACTGTATTAATAACTTTAACATCCAAACAAACAAACAAACATCATGATATCCTGGGTTCCAAGTTATAATATAAAAGTCCACAAGACCATGTCAATGTAGTTTATCCGTAAAGCGACGGACAGTTACTTCGTAAGAATAATAGATCTCTGTATCCTCATTCCGTATTTTCTGGATAATTAGAACTGGCAAATGTAAATGCTAATTGTTTTGATTAAAAATGCTAATGCAAATTACAGCCCTATTACTGCGGGAAACCGAATCCGCATACTCCTAATTCATATGGTATCTTGTATAATTGTGATGATGCTGTGACTCGAAACTTTTCCCTTTTATTCCTTGAATTTGATTCAAAAATTGCATTGTATCTTAAACCATATTGCAGAATCTATTCTATCAGAGCCCAAGTTAGGAAAATTATAAAATATTTTCTGGCCCTATGAAATTTTAAAAATTATAGATTATTGATTTATCTTCATGGTGAATCTTTCAACTAGCTTTCAACTGGCTAAAATCTCCAAACACTATTGATCCGGGTGTAATGATTTTCATAGATTCCATATACAACTCATTAGCTCTTTTATCGTCTTGCATTGCCTTCATAACATCTTCTACATGCTTGACATCCCTATATGACAATATTTCTAAATTTACATCCTCGTCATCATTAGCAGAAATGATCTTTGATATATTTACAAAATCCGTAATGTTTTCTTTTTCATTCAGTCTATACACAAATTTTGACACTCCGTGTTTCCTGAAAAAATTATCAGTCTCCTTGCCAATCTTTGCTAACGCATCGCGATTCTTCTTTGGGACACGAATAAAAACAATTTGGATTATGCTGCCTAGATCTAATTGATGTTCGTAGTTATCTGGGTTATTCATATGAATTGAAATGATTTGATATTATAAAAATAACAAAGGGATCAAAAGTATACCGGCGTTACATAGTTATTTGGATAACTGATCATAACAATAATTTTCTAGTCTTTCCTTCATAAGGAAGATCGTTGATTCTATTCAACGTTGCATCGTATTATGCTATGTGTACTTGATTAGAGATAATTGTCAACAATTAAAGTGACTATAATACAATGGCTTTGCAAAATATTTGAAATGAACTTGAATTATTTGAAGTTATTTAGACAAATGATTGTAAGTTAGATGAATACTACCTAGTAGCAGGAATTGTCTAATAATTAGTAACAAATTAGAGAAAGATATGTCAAATAATGGTACATTGGTTTTGAGCTGTTCGGTATTGACATCGGAGGAACCATAATGGTTGATCAGAAACAAGATCTTTTACGCACTATAAAAGTCAAGAATCTTAGAGGTATCATTTTAGTTTCGAGGAAGATGGTAACCAAGCTGTCGCTTCGATGACAAACAGTGCTGTTCAGAAACTAATAAATTTAGATAGGGCTAGTAAAGGTTTGACACTAAGTTATACCAAAGTAAAGAACAAGAAAAAGAAGACTACTCGAACTTTTAAATGTGAAGTAAAGACAGACGGGTCCTCTGTTACAATCCTTGTAAGAGATTTGATTACCAACAGGATGATCAGCAAAAATTTATTCCCCCCACTCCAACGTCGCACCATGATTCGGAATTTCAAACTCTTGAACAATGCATACAAGACTTCCGCTGTAAACACGGAGGTGAATTACAGTGCGAGGCAAACCGAACTTGCAAACCGCAGTTTACGGCACTTGCCTGTTGCTTGAAAGACGGGACTTGTTACAGTGTGCATCTCGTTTTTCATTCTACTTCACTCCGATGTCAAATCTTGTCTAATATGCCTGCCTTAGAAGGTCTGGTTCTCTCTCAGAGATAACAAGGTGGTATGAAACTGAGAGAAACACTTAGAGATTTTTTATAGGATACTGCCATTGCTAAACTATATCCGTCTATTTTCTTTTTCAACAAAAAAAGGTTGCACTTGTAAAGATATTCTTAAATAACTATTTAATTAATACACTCCGATGTTAAACAGATTCCTTGTTTCACATAACCTTTCTTTTGGACGTTATTATCATGTTATTTTCATTTTCTTTGGAGTGTTTACAGCCGGAACCGTTGTATACAACGCTGAAAACGCTCTCTCCATTACAATGCATGATTCCGTCGAATCCTCTTATCTGATGAAACTCGAAGAACCTTATCAGCCTAAATTTATCTCTATTGATAGTCAAGTTGAACCATCTGTTTTCAAGATTTCAAGTGATAATCCTACTTTGGGTAGCGGCAGTATTGATAGTATTACTGTATCTGCTGATAGCTCTGAATCTGAATTTAGGCAAGACGTTGCAGGCAAATATACAAATCCTCAGTATGGTATAACAGAATTTGAAATTCCTGTGGGTTGGTATGCAACAGAAAGTATGAACGGGAATAGCGGGATTATTCTTACAATGCTTCCAGGAACTACTGAAGAATTTTTCACAAAGTTAAATTCTTTGTCAAATAATGAAACTCTACCTATATTGAATCTTGTTGTACAAGATAAGGACGATCTACGAGAAAGACAAATGTCATCCTCTCTATCTGGACCATCCTCTTTTTCCACTGATTGCGCAGAGATAACCCCCAATTCAACATCTACGATAAACGATAAGCAGTTTCAAATTTCAACAATGGAGTGCTCAACAGCCGATAAAGCACCAATAGCACAAGGCATTGACTTTAGCCATGAGGAAATAACAAAGTCTTACAAATATGATACACCTGCCACAATGTATATCCTACAATTGGTATTATCTAGTGAATACTCTTCAAATAAAACGATAAATTATGCATACCTGTCTAAATTCCAACCTGTCATAGATAATGCGATTCAGACTTTAAAAATAAGATGATAACCAAATATTTTGACTTAATTACTTTTTTTTCATTGATTTGGTAAAATCACAGGGTAAGTTGGATTCTCTCCTTATTAATTTTGACTAATTAATGGTTGGTACTTGATATATATCTCCATCTTCCGCAAAATCTTTTATTTAGATTAAAGACAGCGGCAAATGAGTCTTGACTCAATTTACGATATATTAATATTATTAACTTTAACATGTTGATCTTGGATAACTCCATTATTTTCAAAATTTTAACTGGATACCTGTAACATTCTAAATATATTATGTGATGTGTAGATTGTTTTCAAGATATAACAATGCAAGAAGTTCAAAAATTACTTGTTGTCAACGATCTGGCGATATTCGTATTGTTAATCATGTTAGTAATTGGTTTTCTGTCCTTTGATTATGACTTGTTTGGATTGAGTGAACCTATTATACCTATACCGAAAGAATACAAAGTTTATTTCGAGTTTGTCCCTTGGCTTTTGTTTTTATTACTTTCGGTGGACTTGTTTGTTAAATATCTATATGTAGGTAGAGACTTGAGTTACTTTTTAAAAGAGTATTGGATAGATATTCTCTTGACTGTTCTTATACCCGTATTGTTTCCTCTAAAATTTATCAAGCCATCTGTAAAAATTTACGAATCAACTAAATTTGTCAAATCTGGCTTCAAGATATTTCAAAAGTATGACAAAATTTTTAAGTTAAAAAAATAACTTTTATCCTTTTGTTCAAAGATCCTCAGGCCTCTATTGACTGGTTTTACTTTGCTTTGAAATGGATTCGCCTGATATATTTACATAGGAATGTGCCATTTCCGGGAACAATCCAATCGATAATGAGAACTGTTGCCTTTACTCAGTAAAAACATGATTTTGAATATAATATTTTTCAGAAATTCTATCTCAGACTTGTCAAAAAATTACCTGCGATTGGAAAGATAAAATCCGCACAAACGTAAAATAAAAGAAATCCTGGAACTGGTCACTGAGGCAGTCAGATGAATTATGAAACAACCCAGTTTACATTACAGTTCTCAAGTTTAATCCTCTCTCCATTGTCTAGCTTATTAATTTGGATTCATGGCTATATTCTTAGATCTGTCTTCTTATTTGCAATTCATGCAAACTCAAGTTTGCCCGATGCAAAAATAGTTATATAAATACCAAGTCTATCTCATCAAATATTGGTAGTCAGAGCCTACCTTGACTGTTTGTTTTTAGAAATTCTTGTCAAATATACAAATTCATGAAGTGGTGTAGTTAATAGAATCGTCCTCAACATTTGCATGGTGTGAAGATTGTGTTTATACATCGACAACTGTATTTCAAAAACCTAGAATATGTATTATTTTTGGTTTTGGATCAAATATCGCCCAATATTCAAGAAGATAAACAGCAATTAGATTATGCATTAAATAGCATGATAGAAATGTTAGAAAGTAGTGAACAAAATGAATATATTCACGATTACAATCGCAATCATAACTATGACCATAACCATAGGACTTTTAACCAGCTCAATTCATGCTCAAAGTCCAACAACATCTGATTTACCATTAACTACTATTAATGAAACAAATTCGACAGTAAATGTGTTAAATAAAACCTTGCCGCCTGAAAATGCAACCGGCGTAGTGCCTATGGGTCCCATGTAAACAAAACAAAAACGATTACAACAAGTAACATTTCAGATGACGAAAAAGATTATTAGATTTCCATACCTTTTTTTGTTGTTACGAATGCTATGGGATATCGTGCAAATATACAGGAAATTAGACAACCATGAAAGCAATCTATATGTATGTAATATGATATTTGATTTTTCTAAACAACTATTGTTGATTTGTAACTTGACAATTAAACTAATTCCAGCATTCAATCAGTCAGTTGTATCCTGATTATGTTTGATTTCTGTTACTATTACGAACTTGATTCCCACGTGTCTAAGTTCAATGATGCTTGATATAATAATTGTTTTGAGCACAGTTTGTACCGAATTGCAATTTTTCAACCTCTTATAATCAATTAGAATGAAAGCTGGTTCTTTAGTGACATCAAAGTAATGTTAATTTGTGATAGGGATGTATGTAAATAGTCCATTATTATGACTATAGTTATTCGCTCAGACCGTGAATTTACAGATCTCCTAAAGAATTCACTCAAATCCAGATATGAAAAAAGAAAGAGGTCTGAGAATGAGGTACATGTTTCTGATATCTTGCCTTCCACATGTATTCGAAAACAATATTACGGTCGTAAATTTCCAGATCTTGAACCCCTTTCTGAAGAATCCATACATCATTTCATAAGGGGAGAGTCAAGCGAATTCGTAATAACTGAACTTGCCAATATGGGTGTAGCACAAGCTGACTTAGAATTTGACGGCTTGATTGCACATCCAGATATTTTGGATAAGGATGTAATTATAGAACTAAAGGATACGCAAAGTACCAAGAGATTGGATATCACAGATCATAGATTCAAATCATATCTTAGACAGTTACTTTACTATATGACCATAACCGGTATAGAAAAAGGGATCATATCAATTAGATACGGTAATAAAGAAATGCGTTGGATAAAATCTGATGAAAAAGGCGATTATTTCTTCAGACCATTTAATGGTAAAGGTCCTCACATCGAAAGTTGGTCCGTATCGTTGCCAAAGGACGATATAGCCAGAGAACTTTTCAAAAACGAGATGATGCGACGAAAAAACCTTTTTTTAAAAGCTCTTAAGGAAACAGATGTAGCTATATTACCAAGGATTAATGTAAAACTGAGAAACACCAAGTGTCCCTACTGTGTCTTTTATGCAAAATGTATGAATGAAGACGGGGAAACTGAGCAAGCTACAAAAATGGCAAATGAACTCGACCTGTTGGACATCCCTGGATTGGTGGATTTTAAGCCATTCTTGAAATGAACCTCTGAGTAAAAATATAACTATTAAATGAATGGGATGTATTTTCTAAACATAATAAACTTTAGTTTGTTAGCCATACGAACTGTATCTGATTCATTTATGGTAACTTATGAATATGATAATTATCAAATAAAATGAATTATCTGATCTAAGCCTCCATGTCAATGTAGTAATTATGAGAACTGCCAAAGTTTCTCTTAGTTCTATCGGCATATTAAATCCTTAATATCTACATGATTCTTCCATTCCAACTTGTTTTTAGGATCATTTCCTATGAAACTACTAAAGCTATCAATTGAACCGTTATATTATTTGATTTCTTTCCCAAAGTTAGTGGCGATCAGCCAACATGATACAAAATAACTGGCGCTTCAATTTTTGTTAGAGAAAAAAAGACTCAGACGTTGCCCAGATTCTTGCAGTTACTGATTTTCATATATACAAGCATTAGGTTTCTTGTAACATGTCACCTTTTTTGGTCTCTTTACCTCAGTGGTATTCCATTCATTAAAAAATATGGGATATTCCACAAGAAACGATAAAGGGCGTAGTTGATACTCCTATAATGTACCAGCATGTATTGGTATTGCTTTTTTCTTGTTCAAAATTTTTAATGCTGCAGCTTTTGCACTTGCAAAGCTTGCATCTGCCAACATCCCCTCTTGTCCCACCCAATCTCCGACAATGTACAAATTATCCACTCCTGGTACAACTACATCAGGTCTACTTTCCAAAATTCCATCATTAATGTTAATAACGGTATTAGAAGCGATCATGTTGGGAAGAAAGCGCTGCCTTAGAACCATTTTTCTCCACCCTGGTTGAGCCATATCTAAAAGTTCTTCTAACTCTGCTTTATCCTGTACCGGATCTTGCTTCGCAGAAGGATCCAAATATTTCATTACATGAAATAGAATTCCATTTCCGTCGGTCGATAATTTGGCAAAGGCAGAATGTAGCGATAGATACAAAGGATTGTCCATACCATATGCTCCGTAAACATTAGGATTAGAAAGGCCGCTTAGTGCCAAATCTAATGTCGCTACTTTTGCAGGTCTATTTATTTTTTCGAGTTGATTGAGGTATGCAGGATCAATTAGGGCGTTATCTTTCAATAGACTGTAAACATGGGAAGGATTAGTAGCGATAATTATGTTATGATACTCAAAAGAAGTATTGTCAGATAAGCTGATATTCCAAAATGGCTGAGTATTTTGTCTATCCGCGTTATAACTTTGCTTTATGGCAACCACACTCTTGCCGTTTATATACTTCACTCCGTTCCGTTTTCCAATTTCAACTAATTGTTCTACTAGGGTTTGCCAACCTTTGTCAATATAGATAACACCCCCATTTACAGCTATTTTAATCTGATTTAAAGCCAATCCTGCACTCACGTTTTCTGCGTTATAAGTATATGTGGCAATCCTACCTAACATCTTTATAAAATCTTTAGAATCAGAATTTTTGAAATTCTTATCTAACCATCCCTGGAAACTTATCGAATTGAGTTCCTTCAGATTCAATTTGTTTAGTTTAGTAAAAAACCCTATGACTTCGATTTTACTGCCTAGTCCATTTAGTAACCTTGTAGTAAAGAGTTGACTTAATTTTATAGGCACTTTATACATTTTTCCTTTTTTAGTTACAAAATATTTGGCAGCGTCAACTTTTTTGCCACTGGATTTTATGTTCATCTCTTCCAATATTTTTGGTCCGATTCCATCCAGATAAAGAGCATGAGCTCCTTGATTAAAGTAGAATTTATCCTTAACAGTAGTTCTGGCTCTTCCACCAAATTCACTGGATTTTTCTATGACCGTAACTTTTTTTCCATCTCGAGCCAAATAAACCGCTGCGGTCAGGCCAGCTAAGCCGCCACCAATTATTGCTATCTCTTTTGCTTTGTCCTTAGATTCATTCGTTAGTGTTTTCACGATTTGGTTAGTCATCCAACTTATTTTATTAACTTCTAATTTATTAATGTTTGGTTGGCGGTCCAACTAATTTATATTATCAGAATGCTTTTAACATAATTAGATTGAGTGAAAGCAAGCAACAAAAGATAAATGAAATTTTGAAAAATTCACTGAAAGTTCTCTCTAGAAATGGATATGAAAATACTACAATAGCTAACATAGCAACGGAGTCTGGTGTTAGTAGAGGAATATTACATTACTATTTTTCTAACAAGGAAGATTTGGTAAGCAAAGTCTTAGCTTATGCCTCAGAAAATATTATTCAATCTACGATTAGGGATATTAGAGGAAAAACCGTAGAAGAGATAGCGGATAATATCATCAAGGATAGTATACAAAGCTTTAGGGAAAATCCTGACTTTTTTGCATTCTTGTTCGAAATGTGGTGTGCATCAAGGAGAAGTGAAAAGATCAAAAACGAATTGATAATTTGTAGCGAAAGAGTAACTAAATCAATCAAAAAAATACTGGATGAAGCAGTCCAAAACGGATTATTGAAACTCGATACAAAAAATACTGAGGAGATGTCCAAAGTACTCTTGGCATTGTTCAATGGAATTGCCTTTGAAAAGCTAATGCATCCATCCAAGGATTTGGATGATGAGGGATATTGGATACAGGTAAGAAATATGATATCCTCATTTATAGGATCACCATAGATTTCAAGCTTGTGTAAACATAGTACGCCTTTCTGTGTGGCGGGATTTGATCCCATCTAATTAATCTCTTACGTAGTAGCAGTATACTATGATAGGCGTTTGATAAAGTTTTACGTGATCCAGTATCCAAACAATAACACAATAATTTTTCTATTATACTAATGGCGAAATAATTATAGTAATATCTCTTTCTAAAATGTCATAATTTGATAAATCCTATATTTTTTTATTAATGAATTTAAGCAATTTCTAATAACTTCATAAAGAATTTGTTAGAATGTAAATAATTGAAGTTCCTTGATCAAAATAAAGCAATAAAGATTATTTTTGTCTTATCTTTTTCTTTACTAGCCGCTTTTATTGTAACATTATATTTCCAAGACTTGTTTATGGCCAATACTATTATTTCCCCAAAACAGGGTTCTAATTATATATCAATAGACGCGCGAGGAATACCTTATGTTAACTATAAGGAAGGAATCAGCGGAATGGATATTGAAGTACAAAGAAATCCTGTTACTACAGTACATACCGCAATGGATTTTTATGAAGAATACAAGAATTCAGGCAATACTACAGCAAAACAATATTTTATCAACAACGTTGATTGGCTTGTGGACAATTCTATATCTAATGGTAATTATTCACTATTAGAATACAGTTTTGATTTTCCAAAATACAATTTACAGTCGCCTTGGAGATCTGCGATGGCAAATGGTGAGGCCCTTATGCCGCTATTAAGAGCCCATGAGCTCACAGGAGACATCAAATATCTTGATACTGCAACCAAGTTCTTAAATGCCTTTTATGTAGATGTAAGAGATGGTGGGATTACTTACAAGGATTCACCTACTGAGTGGTGGTATGAAGAATATGCAACAGACGATAACAATTCACAAGTGTCAAGGGTTCTAAATGGAATGTTATTTGCTTTATTGGGTATATATGACTACTATAATTATACCGGATCCGACGACGCGAAATATGTCTTTGTAAACGGGGTTAATAGTGTCATAAAAAACTTGGCTAAATATGATAATAATGGATATTCTTATTACGATGTGCTCTTTACTCCTGCACTCAAGTATCACCAAATCCATATTGACCTATTAAATAAACTATATGATATAACTAAACAAGAAATTTTTCAAACATACAGTAAGAAATGGGCTTTATACGAATCAACTAATTCGGTCTGGGATGACATTAACAAGAGGCATTTAGTATGGAACTTTTCTATAATGACGGCAATATCTATATTTTTGGTATTAACTGCATCAAAATTGAGAACTAAATCCGAAATGTAAAAATTAGTATTATTAGTTTATATTGTTAGCGTCTGAAGTAACACCTCCCAACGTAGGATTGAAATGACATTCAATTAAATTTACTCTTGCCATTCTATTTTGGTATTTGAAGATATTGTTTGTATCTATATCTATATATAGAGAGAGTTATTCTTTCTTATCCGATTTATTTTCTAGAATTTCTTTTTTGATCGATCCAAGTATTTTTTTATCCTTTTCTTCAGGTGTGTTTTCAGATATTCCTACCAAGTTAGATTCTTCATACGCAAATTCATTTTCTCCGCAGTCATTAATCGATGACATGTCAGAAACTATAGAAGAAAAGTATGACTGTCTATATATTTCTTAATATCGAGAATAATTATTCTGCTACAGTTAGACACACTCAAATCGTGTCCATGCAGAAGAGAAATCCCATTTTAATTATTTTTATTAATCTACACGTAATTATTGTAGGTTGTTTCCTCTTTCGTTTTCGATAACAGAATTCTAGTCATCCAATCCTTTTTTTGTACCCATATCAAATATCGGTTCAATCCTTTGTTCTGTCTTGGAGAACTGATAGCCACATTTTCATGTCAATTTTCCACATATTTTCATTTTCAAAAAGTTCTGGATACTGAACAAGTAATAATCCCAATCCATCAGCCTTGGAAACCAGAGAAACTGCAATACTTTCTACATCTTCTACTCTAACAGTGATCAAACCTTTTTCTTGAGCATTGATCAGGACGGACTTGGTAGTGTTGATCGTATTATCCAATGCGGTTTTAAACACTTTTTTGATTTTTTTGTTTCTTCTACTTGCAGACCACATCTCAAAGTAAAATGGATAAAAATCAGGATACCTGTTCATATTCTTTCTAAACGAATTAATGAAACTTGTTGCAATCTCTTCCGGAGAGTTTCCCGCGATATCATTAAGAATTGATAGCGTTATTTGCTCTGAGCTGATTTCCAGTGCTTCACATGCTAACTCCTCTTTATTAGTAAAGTAGTAGAGCGGCAATCCCATGCTTACTTTCGCAGATTTTGCTATGTCGGCAATGGTTGCATTATCGTATCCTTTTTCTGAAAATACTTTTAAGGCCGTATTTATAATCAGTCGAGATTTTTCTTCCCTTGCTTTGGATCGGGACATTTTATTAAAAGTATTCTGATGGTCTTATATATTATTTGTTTGAATGATCAATCAAAAAACATATAAGGGGAATAGAACAGATTGATTGTATGTTCAAACAAAATACAGAAACTAAAAAGATTAATGAAGCAAAACTAAACGAGTTTGCAGAAAAGGTAATGGGAGATTTAGCCGCAACATTAAGTTCTGTGATGGTAAATGTTGGCGATAGGCTCGGATTATATGAAGCTTTAGCCAAATCGGACACACCTTTAGATTCCCACGAATTATCAAAAAAAACTGGTACTTCAGAAAGATGTGTTAGAGAATGGCTTGCAAATCAGGCAGCAGGTGGATACATAATTTATGATAAAGTAACCAAAAGATACAGTTTTCCGCATGAACACGCAATGGTGTTGGCCAACATTAATAGTCCACTCTACTTAGTTGGAGGTTTTCAAGCAGCTGCATCATATTTTAAAGATGTAGAAAAAATATCTGGTGCATTTAGGAGCGGAAAGGGCCTTGCGTGGGGGGATCATGACCATAATCTTTTTGAAGGTACTGAAAGACTTTTTGGACCTAATTACCGAGCAAATATCAGCACCTCCTGGATACCTTCTTTGGAGAATGGCAAAGTAGAAGAGAAGTTAAAAAGGGGAGCGATAGTTGCAGATGTAGGATGTGGGCATGGATTATCAACCATAATAATGGCCAAGGCGTATCCAAATTCAAAGTTTATTGGATTTGATAACCATGGTCCTTCAATTGACAAGGCAAGGGTATTAGCACAAAACGAAGGCTTAGGAAAAGATCGAATCAGTTTTGAAATCAATTCAGCAAAAGATTATCCTTTATTTTATCCAGATACCAAATACGACCTTGTAACAATCTATGATGCACTTCATGATATGGATGATCCAGTAGGCGCTGCCCAGCATGCTTTGTGTTCTCTAAAGGAGGATGGTACCATCATGCTCGTCGAACCTTCAGCGAATGATAATTTGGAAAATAACTTTACTCCATTGGGAAGGGCCATGTTCGCTGGATCCGCTTGTGCATGTGTATTAAGTTCAATGACTAATAATGGGCTTGCTTTAGGTGCCCAAGCTGGACAAGCTAAAATTGCCGAGGTGATGAAAAAAGCTGGATTCAAAAGTTTTCGATTGGTGACACAAACTCTTGTCAATATGGTATATGAAGCAAAACCCCCTCAAGACTAGTTCTCAAATAAAAATACGTGGAGTAACAAGACCGCCTCATGTAACTATTAAACATCCATTTTTTTTACCATCTACTGGGAGTCAATTTCTCAGATGTGCCTTTGAAACCTAATATCATCCTAAGCGTACAGTTTCAATTGAGTTGAAAATTCTGGAATCAGAATATGCCTACATCTAGATATACCGAGCTCTGCAATCAATATCTTTATTTTTAATCTTGTGTTTACTTGAAGTTATTTGAAGATAGGGATATTGCTGGAATTGATGCAACGGTAATTGCTGGTATCTTGATATTAGCGGGTTTAACTACAATTAATCCTAGCATACCAGAAACAACTAATAATTTCTGAGGCGTTTGCTATAACCTGGGAGATGATTTTACCATTTGCAATTTCTGCGATATTCACTTTGACTGGTCGGGTAAAGATTGCCAAAATTCTTACAGCCATTGGGTTTATACTCCTTATAATATTGTTATTTGCGGTATGGCAAGAGACTTACATAAGATAGGACTCTATTTGTGTTTCAAAAGAACGTAAGATAAGAGTGTAGTTGACTAGATGATTGTCATAACTACACAATGGTAATTGCAATTCAAATTTTTTATTCGCATCGGAACCTCTTACAAAAAGAATCGATTCCCACGACCGCATTCATCCCCACTTTGAAAGCATATTTTCTACATCGCGCATTCAAAATTGGTAAGATATATGTTTCATATCCACTTTGGTTACCAACGTCGTTTCTTTATCTTAAAATCTTTACATTTGAATAGATAAAAATAATCGATATATTTTAAGCTTAAAAAACCTTACACAGTTGCTATAATCGCTTTTGGTCTATTTGGTATAATTGGACTCAGTTTTAATCAACTGTCTTCTGCGACGATTTGTTTCGATTGTCCTGATGCAGATTTTCATTTGGATGAGGCAAAAAAGTCAATAGATAATGGCGACTACGATGGCGCAAAGAATCACATTGACCAGGCAAAACAAATAATTGGAAAGTCTATGTCAGCCAACCAAACTACGAACTAAATAATATTACTATACTCCTGTGACAAATAACGACAGAACCTTTATCATTACTTTATTTTATTCCAAGAACTCGTTTTGCGTTGGTAAAGCCTTTTTGAGAAACAATACTCTATATGGTGACAGGGTAATCCACACTCTTGCTTGCTTTATAAGAAAAAATAGTAAACAATTCTATTAGTCGAATCGGTAGCGACATAAATCTCACAAAGTGCCGTTCTTATTCAAACCGCCACTATCCACACTCCTGATCATACCGCTATTAAATATATTGGCGATTGGCACTATTTTTGGAAGATTCTATCAATGAAGCTTTTTGAGGAGAAACAAAATGACTCCTATTGGAATGAAAAGAACAAAAAGAAGCAATAAGTAGGGAGCATCCTCAAAATACAGATGACTTGCAACTGCAAGTATTCCATATATGTTGATGACTATTGCAGGCAATACCAGTGCTAGTATCAATAATTCATAATATTTGGTAATACTTGTTAATTGAGACGCAATTGGTTGTTGACCTGTTTTTTTGGCGGTATCATCTACTGTCACTATTGCTTTAGATGTACTTTGAATTCTCAATCCTAAAATGAATGATGATGTTCCTATTAGAAAAGATACACTTGTAAGAATATTGCTAGTAAGACCGGGGACAATATTGAGTGGCGCACCGGTTCTCGTATATTCCATTAGTTGTTCCTTTTGTTGTGCCTTTATGACATAGTTATTATCTACTGATGAATAGGGAGGAAATATAGATAGGAAAACAAGTGTCACCAAAGAAAAAAATAATGAAATTGTTCTATTGCTGCCCAATAATATTACCTATATTTGGATATTATCTTTTAGCAAATATAATTATGGCAGTAAGTATTACAAATAAAACCTGACATATTTCTATTGAAATTGCTGATTCAAATACCCCAGGTGGTGTCATTTGTGGATTTTTAACCGATTCAACGATAACGTAACCAGTCATACCCACTAATACGGCCGTACCTGCTAATCCTATAATATTCCAAATCCTTCCCCACCTTTTTACCATTGGTAAAACCCAAAAAAGTTGAGCCAGACCAGAAATCAAAAAGACCAAGGTATACTGTATGCCTGCCATTATCGAGCTTGGAACAAACATGAGGTGCAAAATTCCTGCTGCACCAGTACAAACTGCAGCCCCAAGATATAGGGGTCTTCTATTAGTATTTACCATATTATTCACATTCGCCTATCTGTAATTAATGCTGTGAACTGTCGCCTAACAACTATATATTCTATGTGTTGCGGGTTAATATAGTTC
Source organism: Candidatus Nitrosocosmicus sp. FF01 (assembly GCF_047711275.1). Taxonomy (NCBI): domain Archaea; kingdom Thermoproteati; phylum Nitrososphaerota; class Nitrososphaeria; order Nitrososphaerales; family Nitrososphaeraceae; genus Candidatus Nitrosocosmicus; species Candidatus Nitrosocosmicus sp. FF01. The sequence goes on from NZ_JBLNIG010000001.1 coordinate 154,152, forward strand.
AAAAATCGACACAATACCATATAATTTGAGTGCCGGCGTCGCTTAATATATTTCAGATCTATTGATCTACCGAATGAGATTATTTTTGGAATGCAAAACTTTAGTTCGAAAGGAAACTATCGGACATATATTATTAGCAAAGTAAATTCTCAAGAAATCATGTAACGTATCGTTTTCCATTTATTTGATACTTGTAAACGTTACCTCACCCAAGTATTTGATTAAGAAAAGAATAACTAACTAGCATTATTACACTCTTTTTTTTAGATAATTAATTTATACTAATGTATAAGAACGCCATCAAATATAGGTAATATATAAAAAACAGTTTTCTTGATTAGTTTAGTTCACGTGGATGACTATCTAAAAATAAAATTAAATAATACGAGAGTCAAAGCGGCGATAACAGCACTCGCCGGAATGGTTATTATCCAAGCATATATAATTCGTCGTCCAATACCCCATCTTACTGCAGACAATCGTCTCGAAGCTCCTACTCCCATTATCGCCCCTGAGATGGCATGTGTAGTGCTTACGGGAATTCCAAGCCAGGCCATCATTGCTAGGATGACTCCTCCTCCCGTTTCAGCACAAAAACCCTGATACGGTCTTAGATCTGTGAGCTTAAATGCCATTGTTTTTACAATTCTCCATCCACCAAAAAAAGTTCCTAATCCTAAAGCTAATGCCGCACTAAATATTACCCAAATAGGTACAGTGAATTCATCAGTTTGTAAAAAGCCTCCAGTTATAAGTAAAGCTGTAATTACACCCATGGTTTTTTGGCCATCGTTTGCACCATGTGTCAAAGAAAAAAATATCGATGAGCATATTTGCAATTTGCCAAAGATTCTGTTGACTAGTTGTGCTCTCTTTTTTTTAAAAATAAAAATCAAGAGTAGTACTAAAAAGAATGCTACCAAAAATCCCATTGTAGGTGAGACAACCATGAATACAATGGTCTTTATCGTACCTGCCAAAACTACAGTTTGAATCCCGCCTGAAACCAGCGCAGAACCAATTAATCCCCCGATTAGTGCATGACTGCTAGAAGAAGGTAATCCCACATACCACGTGATTATATTCCATACTATTGCTCCTACCAGGCCCGCAAATATCACCTCTGTAGTCGCAAATTCAGGTTTAATGATTCCTTGTCCTATAGTTGCGGCTACAGCAGTTCCAAAAATAAATGGACCTACAAAATTTGTGATGGCGCTGATTGTCACTGCATGTAAAGGTTTTAGTATTCTACTTCCAACTACTGTTGCTATTGCATTCGCAGCATCATGAAATCCATTTACAAAATCAAATATAAGGGCAGAGATAATTGCAGCAAATGTTACATATAGCAATTCCTCTCCCATGATATTGACATTGAACTAGCCAATAGATTATATTTTTTTACGTTTAATATCTAAGTTGTATATCAAACAAATAACTATCCATATTTTAAGACAATATCTTCTACAATATCTGCTACATCTTGACATTTATCTAATGATGACTCAAAAATCTCGTATATCTCTTTAAATTTTATTACTTCAATAGCATCACTATTTGTTTCAAATAATTCAGCTATTGCCCTTCTGTACACATTATCAGCTTGCTGTTCATATTTCTTTAGACTGTTACAATGTGATATCAATGCCGAAACGTTTTTTGTTTCGCTTAATATTTTGGTGACTACATGTATCTCTTCTGTTGCAGAATGCAGAATTTTGGAGAGATTAATCATATGAATAGTGGGGTTTCTTATCTTGAAAAGCAGGAATCGATCTGCTATCCCCTCAGTATAATCTAATACTTCATCTATTGCACTAGCAAGACCTGCAATATCTTCTCTGTCCAAAGTGGTTACAAAAGTTTGAAACAGAGTGGTAAACAAAGAGTGAGTAATATGGTCACCTTCATGTTCCAAATTTTTAATTTGTGAAACCTTTTCTTCGCAAATATTTTTTTCTTGACTTTCAAGTACAAGTTCAATCAAATAATTTGTAGCCACAACTAGGTTGGATGATTGTTTCTCTAATAACTGGATAATAACCTTATCATTTCCTTTGATCCATGAGAGCCATTTCTTAGAAACCACTTGACATTCTGAAAAGAAATTTCATCATTTATTCTTATCTTTTCTGGCCCATATTTGACAACATTACACCCCACTTTAACCTAAAGTAACTTTAGGTAGTCTATTGACCGTGTGTGAATATCTGTTCCCAAATCTTTGGTTTCGAAGCTTATTGCTTTTGTATTGTATTGTATTGCCTATTATCGAGATTTATGTGATTCTATGCAACATCTCTTTCATGATGAACCCAGTCTCATCGCTTGAGAACGATTATTGATATCATTTACGTACTGATATGTAATCTCTTATAACTCAAAAAGATATCGTCTCTTTTTAATGGATCTTGGAAGATAAGTCCGTAAATGCTCTAATCTCCAAAACAGATACAATCTTTATATACATGTAAGAGCATGTTAAAAGATTGATGAATAATCCGATAAATCTATTGGTGATAACACTCGCAATCGCCTCTATAGCAATGACTCCAATGATGATTAATCAGAATGCAAATGCTGCTTCACACTACTGTTCAGATGAAAAGGGCAAGTCAAAAGCATGGATAGAAGGATGTAAACAAGGTTGGTACGATCATGACCATTGTCTGTCTTATAACCCTGGAACAGGTGAAGTGGCTCAGGGATACAAAGTCGGTTGGTCAAAAGGCAGTTGCAAATGAGCTAGTCCACATATACTTTTTTGATATTCGATATTTACATTATCCAAGTTAAATTAATTATATTCCTCAATCCAAATATTGAGAATAACAATAAATGTCAAGTGAAATTTGAAAATCATCTTGATTCATGCCATCCTAATGCTAAGTTCTCCCAGCTTTGACGTTGATCATTCTGATTTGGTTATGCGTGGTGCACACGTTATACTAATTCATTTTGATGCATGAGCCATGATATAGACTATCTCAAATTGTAATGACACATACTGTACTGCCGTCTAGGTTCAATTATCATTTGAGAGTTTATTGTACTGAAGTTTTATTAGAATTGTTGTATTGTATAGAATAATCCGATCATTACGAGTGAAACCAATTATTTTGATATTGTATATTCAAATACTTGTTATTTCATTTTTAGAAATCCGATCAATCCAAGGAGGATTTTCAATTGGCTGGCTCGTTTATTTGAAGAAATGTTAAATAGAAAATTTAGCAGTCTTATTTCATAAGGTGAGTATTTTTGACGTTATATCGCGATAGTACAGAGAAGAATGATAACATGATAGAGAATAACCCGACTAGGCTTATTCCCCTACTACCTGCATTAACAAGTGTTTTATTAGAAATGATACAAACTCAAGATATTTTTCATATTAGGTTTCAACCCGAATTGAGTGAATGTGATATTAGCGTTTACGAATTTAGAATCAATCTTGATATACGAAAAGAAGTATTGCAAAAATTGATCGATTACAAATTTCCTCATGGACAGATACACCTTTTCCTTTTAAATATCGATAATCAATCAGAAAAAATAGATAATAATATAGAACACTTTGGAATAGCACATTGTTGGTCGAACTGATAACCGTAACTTATGAAATAATTCCAAAACTGCTAGAATATTAGAGTATTGCAACTAGTTAGCAAATGCCATATATTTTTTCTATCTTAGCTAGATATATGAATAATAAAGCAAAAAATATTCACAACAAAAACAAATACATTGTCGCATCAATCGCCATAGTGGTCGCATTAGCCCTTTTCGCAAGCCCATTAGTGGCTATAGATGACGCCTTTGCAACTAAAAAGAAGAACAAAGCCCAACAGTCCATATCTCAATCACAATCCTCAGCTCAGAACGCCCTGTGTGCTTCTGGTGGAACGACTTTTCTGTCATGTAATAATTTAAACTTCCAGCATCAGTTTAACAGCGGAAACAATGCATTAGCACAAACTGGTCAAGGTGAAAACTCTGCAGAACAAAGCATTAGCCAATCACAATCCTCTAGCCAAAACAGTCAAGTAGTATCTGGTGGAGACACAATCGGCTCTGGTAACAACATCAACATTCAAAGCCAAGAAAACTCTGGTAGCAATGCAGCTGCACAGAGCTAATTATTTATTTATAATTCTATGATTTTTTATCTATTTCCGTTTATTCAACCATGAGTCCGAAAGATCGCCTTTCATATGTAGTACAACAATAGTTAATTCTTACCTTGTAGTAGAATAATCATTAGTATGGATGAACTAAATTATAGTTGCTAAAGTCCAATAGTATTTGGACAACGATAGTCCATAGATATTGATTTTACATGATAATTTATGAAAACATTTTCTATGTCTTCTCTCATGGCAATTGTCAAATGTTAACTGCAAGGATTTTCTAAAAATATAATATAACATTTTACAAAATTGATTTAGGTAATTGTTTATGCTATTAATCATTCAAAATGCGAATATAGCAATTGATGAGTAAAAATCATGTATATGGTAATCTTAGAATCGTGGGGAGTGTAAATAGATTGTCTAAATTATCAAACAAATTGGGGTTCTTAAAGAAATCAAAGAGACATCGCAAGAAGGCTATGGTTTCTTTGGAGTGAGCTATTTCGGATATAATCACATGGTAATGCAGCAGAGCAATGAAAAAATAAAAGTATTAAGCAACATGAATTCTAATGAAGCATTTGCTTATCATCTATTAAACACATTTTCTGAATGCTTCGATAAATATCAGCAAGATAAATTGAATGAAGAACAATGGAATAACTGGAAGATTTGGATGAAATTAACATTTCAGCACCACAGTCTGATGAAAATCTGGACAGGCGACCACACTTTAAAAAAGTACTTTAAACCTGATTTTCAAAGGTTCATTGAAAAAGAAATTATTGCAATAACTCTCTTCACAAACTAGAAAATTATCTATAAACTCAAGATGAGAATTTTACATTTGTCTGATTCTTCATTACCCGATTGGAGGGTTGAAAAATCTGCATATAGTTCTAAAAAAAGGGGCGATGAAGTTTATTTTGGAGGCAATAACCCATTCAATCACAAATCAATATTTAACAAAGTATATAATGTAAACTGGAGCACAAGAGCTAGAAATAAATTTCCTTTCTATTGGAACTCGGTTAAGAAGCAAGTAATTGATGTTATAAAAGAAGTTAAACCAGACATAATCCATGCTCACAATATTTTCTCTGCCGCTATTGTCAAAGAAATCGATGATTATCCACTCGTGTATGACAACCATGAATATTGGACGATGTATACCAAGACTCGGTTAGAAACTTTTGAATCCCATAAGAGACGCGGAAATGATGAGTTCAAGCATTTGAGTCAAAATCTTTTTAGAAAACAAATTAATAATAGATTTGCGAGAATTTGGTCCAAGGCTGAAAAAGAATTGGTGGAAGAACAGCCTACTATTACAGTTTCAAACTCTATTGTTGAGGATTTGCTTAAAATCGGCAAAAAAATTTACCTAGTGCCCAATTTCCCCACGATTAAAGAGGTGGAATCTATACCTGAACCCATCTATTATGAATCTACTAGTTCAGTATACGCTGGAGTAGAGTCAAAAGGTCAATTTACAGTCAGTCATCGAAATATCGATGGTCTATTTAGCATTTTTGAAAATTCAAATATTGGACAATTGTTTGTCTTAGGCTGGAGTGACAATTCTTCCAAAAAGGTAATTTTTAGAGGATATTTGAATAAGGAACAAATGTATCAGGAAATGCAAAATCATTCGATAGGTCTAATACCTTTCAGGAAACATTGGTTTCATCAGTATAGCAGCCCCAATAAAGCATATGAATATGCACATGCAGGGCTATTTGTCTTAAATACACTCGGTTTAAAATCTATTACTGAAACACTTCAGGAACACTGTATGCAATTTGAAAATTATTCTGATCTAGTAGCCAAATTGGGTGAACTGTTCGAAGATCTAAACAAATTACACAAAAAACGATTAAAGGTCTACAAGTTTGCACGTAATCATCTACTATGGGAACACTTTGAGCGAAACATTTTTGATTCTTACAAGATCTGCTAGAAGTTATGTAATTAGATTGAATATCTGAAATTTTGTTAATCTTTCCTACTAGCAACCTAAACTAGATCCAATTCATTATCTTATTCTTAAAATTAAGATATATTATAGATGGTATCAGGAACTAAAACGTCTGCAAGTATTATTTAGTTGTGGTATTATTATTATTATTAGTATGCAGGGTTTGATTCAGTCCCGAAATAACTGTGTCATTTTTTTCTTCAGCAATATATACATCCTCATATGCGTTTCCTGTAGGCTCGTCTATGTCAGATAATATGGTAGCTTTGACATCTGTTGCATGGAAAACTGAAGCAAATAGAATTCATGTAATTATTAAAGCCAACCCATAAAATCTAATCTTGGCTATTACCATACTACTTTAATTTCAAAACATACCTATATTTTTTAACGAAATAAATCAAGTTTTATATCCAATTCTGTAGTAAATCCTATAAACTCTATATCCAAACAAATTTCAGTACCTCAATCTATGCTTTTGTGTAATTTGCATTCGTAATTGAAATATTTTTAAAGATCAATAATTGCTAATCAATAATATGAAACTTACAGATAGATTAACTTTATTCGTCTATTCGTTTCCTGTTTGTCTTTGCAGGGAATGGAAACCAACGCGAAGAAAATAATAAAGAGTAGGATATTACTGAATACGAAAAAATGGTGAATCAAACAATAATAATAACATAACTACTACTAGTACTGATGACCATATACCACAAATATTCGAATAAGTTGTTTATTTAGGATTGATTAATTAACAATCAAATTGGAACTTGTTCTCATTTCTTAAAGAGTAGTTTACGAATTGGTAAGCTCGAAGTTTATAAGTATTCATCCAAGCAGTTGCTCTTGCAGGCTATTACTTTATCATCATGTTTTTCCTTAGATTTCCTATTGGGAATTAACATTGACAGATTGATTGAAAAGTAGTAATAAATCCAATATCAATCGTGAATTAACAACCCTATTAGTAAAATCTAGTTATAACTTCCATAAACTGTTGATATTGAATAATGCAAAATTAAATAACATTTCTAAAGAATTAAAGAATTTTCAACAAATCTCAAAAATCATAAATCTTTCGGAAATTACATTCTATACTGACAAATATATTATATACAAGCATTTTGTTTATAAGTTGATGAAAATCGGCAACAACACAATACAATATATGGTTATTTCCATGATAACGGCAATTGCTGGAATCACTGCCGCCGCAATATTTACTGGTTTAGCTGCCTCCACGGTATTTGCAAACCATGAGTTTGCAGCCAATCTGACGGGCCAAGAAGAAGTTCCTCCGGTTGACACTCAAGCACTAGGTGAAGCTATATTTGTACCAATTCAACCAAGAAATGAAACAATAGATTTCCATGTGAATGCTTCTGGAATTCAGGCTGTCACACAAGCTCATATACATAGCGGTAGTCCTGGAGAGAATGGACCAATAATAGTAACCCTGTTTACATTGAATCCTGTTCAAAACGGTGTTTCCATAAACGGTAGTATAGCTGCAAATAACCTGGAAGGCCCCATGCAAGGAAAAACAGTAGCTGAATTAATAGATGCAATCAAGAATAATACCACATATGTTAACGTCCATACCGAACAAAATCCAGACGGAGAAATAAGAGGTCAATTAGCAGATATACCATAACTCTTCAATTTCTTTTTAAAAAATTTGGAATAATACCAATTTTTTAGTCAAAATCAACTCTATATGATATTCCTCTTGAGTATGAGGTAATTAATGGATCTATTACGGTTTAAAAGTACACAAACAGAATGAGATATGTTTCAAAGGTATACATAAGACAAGACAACCTGTCCATCGGGTACATGAAGTTGATAATTGTGATGGAAACGCTGATGACTCTGTCGACCAAAACATAATCAGACTCCGTTCTATGAACAGAACACCAGGTAATATTTTGATATAGATGCGCTTGAATCCTGTAACAATTTTCACACCATGAACCAAGAAAATTTTAATTGCAAAGCTGCAGCGCAAAGATTGGCCAAGCCATTTTTTATATTCTATCAGCTTAGGACCAATCACATCACTGGGGATCTTTTTCAGGTCATGACAGATTCTATACATAGATAACTATAACGATAGGGCAAAGAAGAGTATTGATTATGCTTTGATATTTAACACTGTTCGACTGTCAACAATACACTTATGTTTCATTGCTACATGAAAAATAATCAACAATATGCACCAGCGCCTTTTTTGTGGATTTCGATAAATAAAAAAAGGAATTGCGATTAAATAATTTTTATATGTCGATCCTTTCTTGGTTCTACTATTTGGCAACCCGAAAATGTTATAACAATATATTTCATTTTCCTAGACAATTATTCTAGTTTCTTTAAGATAGTAAATATTTATCATAAAACTAACCTACTAGATAAATGTTATATAAAATTATGAAAGATGTTAAGACAAATAGGTTGAATATTGCATATATCTTATATTAGGACTTTTGTTTTAGGTGATAACATTAGATGAAGATAACGGAAGAAATGTTGAATGCCAGAGACAAGAATGGCAATCCAGTTAATTTTGTATTTTGTAGCAAATGTGTTAAATTCTACGTCCTCGATAGCCACAAGAGAGGAGATGATTTTTATTGTCAAACATGTGGAACTGGCAAATATTTGATTGGATAAATCTTCTGATATGAAAAACGATTGATTGTCGTTGATTTGATTCTCGACATCTTCTCCAATAGGTAGAATTTAGTGACATAGATTACTGATTTTATGAGGATAACTATACCAAAATTGTGACTATTCTTTTCAAAGACCATCATGTCTGAAATCTCAAACTGTCAAGTTAAGTATTATATTTTCCTATAGTGAGAAAAGATCACATAAATTCAAAATATTCTGATTAATTCAGGGACATATTTTGCGTACATATGTGGACAATTGTTGATTATGCCTGAAAAGGACCGACCTCTTTCACCATAATAAAGCGAGCAAATAACAGAAGAGCGAACCTGATGAAATCGAACTTGCTTTTTAACTTACAAACCACATGATAAGTTGTTGTAGTAACGATGCGTTATACAACAAAACCTATAAATACTACATCTACTAGATGGGAAATTGAATGGTTTATGAAATACTCTGTCAACTAGTAACCTGATTACGGATGTGGATGTAGGTGACTTACTATTGTTTTTTTATCTTTCTTTCTGTGATAATTTTTTTGGCTAGTCTATTTTATTATATTAATGATAGTGCAATAGGGCAGACTTTAGAAAGTATAAATGAAAAATACCATACAACCAATCCACAATTAGAAATAGGACTAGAACCAAACGAGGTAAAGGTAGACAAGTTTTTAAACAAAGTCTATGTCGCCAACGAGCGGTCAAATTCCATATCAATTTTAGACAGCAATGTGGGAACCTTAAAGGAAATTTTTATTAATACTATACCCCACGATGTGGAAGAAAATGACAAGATACACCATGTATACATTTCAGGTAAATCTCCATCAGAAACTATCTCCATAATAGACGGAAGGACTGACGAGTTACTACAAAACATACCTTTAGAGCAAGAACTAACCGATATTGAGGTCAATGAAAAAGAAAGTAAGCTGTATTTGGCAGGAAAGGGTGGTATAAGACTGATTGACGATACTGGTTCCAATTCACTAAGTATTGATTTGGTCAAGAAGTATGATGTAGAGGCAAACTATACCAAAATTGCAGTAGATGAGGAAGCAGAGAAAGTTTATGTAATCAATCAATATCCTCCTGAACTACTCATTTTTGATAATGATCTTAAACTTTTGGGAAACATATCGATTCCAGATAAAAATGAGCCACTCGATATTGAAGTCAATGAAAAAGATCATTCTGTTTATATAATCACAGAGAAGAATTTTTATAAACAGAATAATGATACTACCATGACGGGTATTGAATTAATCAATGCACCACGTACTTTGGAAGTCAATGAAAACTCCAATACCGTTTATATAATATCCGATCGCGACGTTTCAATTATAAATGGAACTTCAAATATTAAAGTGGATAAGGTGATCCCTCTGTTTGGACCACTCCTGGAGTTAGAAGTCAATGAAAACTCCGACGTCGTCTATTTACTATCTAAACATAACCTTTACTCGTTGAACGAAAAAACTAATAAACTTTCCAACATCAACATATCCGAGCCACTTTCAAATATTGAAGTCAATGAGAACAGCAACATTGTCTATTTGACTTCAGAGGATTCTGATAGCCTTTTTACAATTCATGGCCCTAAACACAAAATTGCTGTTGGAATAACTTTTAATGTATTTCCATTAAACGCAGGGAGGATCATCTGTGGAGAGGAGAAAATAGAATATCCAATAAACCAATACTTTTACGAAGAACCTGGAATGATCTGCAATGCAAAGGCAAATAGTGGTTTTGAGTTTGTAAACTGGAATGAGAATATCGACTCAAATACCACCAGGCCCCTGAAACCATGTGTAGAAGATTCAAAAAATCCTTTTGATCCGTTGATGACGCCTATACAAAAAACCTGGCAAATCTATAATGATACTGCTGAGACATCCTTTTGCATAAATCAATATGGTACATTTACTGCAAATTTTAGGGAATTGCCTGCTCCTCTTCCTATTGAATACTGGATTCCAATATATGGTTTAATTATATCTACCATAATTGGTGCTTCCATTCCAAGCATTATCTTGTGGGCTAGAACAAAAAGAGATATTAAAAAATCAATTATTCATCTAAAGAAATTAAAGACCATATACGAGGAAGGTAGACGTGACGAAGTTGATCTTGAATCTCTAAATAAGCTCAAGGATGAAATCTCTGATTCATTTTCAAAAGGCAAGATAAGCCAATTTCATTATTCAAATTTAAAAGAAGAAATATCCATACTATATCACGAAATATTTATGAAAAAGATAGATTCACTTGATGATGATAAAGGAGCTAATCTTTCATCAAAGTTAAAACTTATCAGGGAGATTAAAGACGCTTTTTCAAAAGGCAAGATAACCGAACTTCATTATAATATGCTGATGAATAAAGTTTCGGAGACAGAAAAATATTAGAGCTTTTTTATCAATTATTTATTTGATTGTTTATTAGTCAGATTTTGATCAAGAATATATTGCTCTATTTTTCTTTACCTTTAGGAATCTTTATGCCCGCTGCCTGAGCCCTCTGATATGGAAAATACTATGGATAATCAGAATAGCAGTAGACTGAATGTTTTAGAATCCTTTTTACTCTCATTTGTATCCTAGTAAAGTCGCACTCTAATTCCAAATATTTGTCTGTTGTAGAGAAGTTATCTTTGCAATGGATAGGAATAAAACCATTATCTACCTATCTTGACACGGTTATATTTTTCATACCATCAGATGTTTCTAAAGTTACAGTATCTGATCCATGTGGATTGATTAGATTAGTTGTGAGGTCAAATGCAATGTACGAACAAACTGCTATTCTAAAGCCAACTTTGCATTTTGACTTTACTTGGTCTTCTATAGTTTGTGCGATTCACTAATTGGATTGTCAGTTGATGCAACAATGGGTGCTAATATTTCTGCATCTCCAATATGAAAAGAGAAGACAAACATGTATAATAAATTAATATGGTTAGTATGCGAGATCATATTAAGGAATTTTTAAAAAAATGGATTCTAATCAAAGAAAGCGAACTAATTTTACTAAATCTGTAGAGTATGACGATAAGGAAGATGTTTACTACGTGAAATCGGTTACTACAGGAGAAAGGTATATGGTTAATAGATTAAAGGATAATAATCATTGGTTTTGCACCTGCAAAGGATATTTGTATTCGGCGGGGAATCCGAAGAAATGCAAACATACACAGCGAATTAGAGTTATTGATCAGTTGTATAAAAAATATGCTGATAGAATTACAAGCATGGGCCTAAATGATGACTAATAAACCTACTGTTATCAACAATTAGTCAATATGGTATTCTAGCAGTAGATAAGACTCAACTAACTTGAAGAAAAATAGACGGTACAGGATTCAATAAACCCTGCTTCCTTAGTGTTTGTTTTACCTGCTCATAAAGGTGGGAATATCACACCAAAAGTCGTTTAACACGTTGCCAAATACACACCTAATCTCTCTTGAATCCCCTATATCGGGCATAATTCCAACTGGATTCTCAATCTTGTCCAAAGCATATGCAAGCACTGATTTTATCTTTTCATCAATTTGTTCTTTACTTACAAATGGATTCGCGATCTCGGTCACATTAGCATCTGTTTGAGTAGTCGTGCTGTTCATCTTTATGTAACCAATTGTTGAGGATTTGCCAAAATCGTCAAGTATGGAAGTAATTAACTCATCTTTGGCTTTGATAAAATCATTTACTGTACCGGTCATTGAATATGTCGTATCAAAGTAGGTTCCAATGTAACTAGCTCCGTCAGTAATAGTAAAATCGCCTTCTGTTGTTTTTGCAACTTTAATGGTGTAGTTTGACTGGGCCATTGCTTGAGACATTGAAGTACAAAAAACTAAACCACCAAGCACTAGAATGATTTGGGCCAAAATAGCCAAGTTTAACTTGATTCGCATAACCTACGTCAAGAAATGATGAATATAAATATATCACAAGAATTCTTTTTTTAAGATGTTTTGATGATTCAATTTTTAGTTTTGTCTTAATAAAATCATAAATCAATATTTTCATTGACGATTAATTATATTCAAACTTGATTCATGTCACAGAGAAGAGTTCCAGGTAACAGGTCAAATGATTTGGATACTAACCTGTAAATCATAATATTATAGATTTACATGTGCTTTGTCATAATTTCCTGAGATACTTTGATGCAGCCAGGATGGCTTTATGTCACCTGATAACCCATTATGTCATAACAACTAAAAATTATCGGGATCTTATAACTGATAAAATAGTTTACAGTTTTTGACCATCTTTTTAAATCCTGTTGAATATATCCAGTTATAAACATTAATTAACAGTCTGCCATGACTTGTACTTGTGATTTCTTACTCAAAACATGTTAAAATTTTGACAACATTTGTGATAACAGGATGTTTATTGGCTTTAACAGGATCAAGTGCTTATGCATCTTCTGCACCAATGACTGAATATGAATATGGTTATGGTCCCATATCTAGTATAAACAACGACTGGGTCTTGGCTGGCGGTTATATGGGCTATGGCAATCCTTCCAATCTCTCAGATTCGGGTTTTCATGCTACGTTTAATATGGTAATGAAAAATGGAACTGCCTACCATATGCATCAGATATCCAACGCAACTTTGGAAGATGTTACAATGGATGGTAATAATACAATTATGCAAGGATCAGCGACAGTGACCATGAGAGACGGACCTGTTTCTAATGTGCCTACTACTTGGACTATAAACAATAATAATACAATAACCATTTCTATGGATCCTTCAAAGATTAATGCCCACTTTGGTGATACTCCGATCTATGGTATAGAACAAACTCCCGAAAAGGAAATGGAGTTTACAAATTTGATGTCCGAGGATTCTGAGTTTATGGATAAATGGATTCCACTTATGGTACAAAATACGATGAGTGAATTAAATATTGATCCAGGAAATATTTCAGGAATCAATCAATCATTGCAAAATCAGTCTATAAATTGAAAATGAGGGCCGCGTGTAATCTTGCCTTATTTTCCATTTCTAAATACTGGTCTATATTAAATTGGATTTAGTACCTAGCCTTTACAATCATCAGAATCAAAAATACTAAATAATACAGAATTAGTAGAACTGGGTATTTAATTTAATTTGGTTGCACTTTGTATCACCATGTATCCCGATATGGATTTCAGCAAGGCAAATTTAGAGCGGCAGAACTCGATTGTATGTCAAGATTTGTCAATTTTTACAGGTATACCTATCTTATAGACACAAAAAAAGAATTGTATATTTAACAATTTTTTTGTCTACTCCGCCTACGACTCTTATTCTTCCTCTTCTTTCAATAAACACACTAAATCATGTTCGATTGGCCGTTGGAAATTGAATCTCAACATTGAAGGAGGTCAAAAAAAAATTTAAAATTTGTAAAATTATTTAAAATTATAATCTGATTCATTACATTTAGATACGTATCCACAACTAGGACAACTTTCAAGGTTTGAAAAATTCTTATGAAAGTTGCGTTCCTCCAATCTGTAGATATTTGAAATATGGTTAAAATCGCATTGTTTACATCTTATTCTAAGTGTCAATAACATAGTGTAATACAATATAGTACTTTAGTCTTTTTTGTGACAAGACTTGTGGCAATTGTTTGGTATGCTACATTGAATTGCAATATGTTTAATCGCATCATTAACTCATTTGAAACAAATAGTACGGATAAAACGTCACATCTAAAACAAGCAGAATTTAATAATAAAGATCGTTTCACTTCCAGTCAGAAATATTTCAGTATTCTTTTAGACGTGTTGACTGTACCATAACGTTATATTCGTGTTCACTATACATTCCTTTATTTTAGAATGTTACATACATTACCATCTTAACAAGATCGTGAAAAAGAAATTTTCAAACCCACCCAATTTCAACCTTAATCTTACATACATCCATATAATATTTGCTAGACATGTTTCTTCCAAAAATGTCTGCAACAACTAAATTTTTCCATAAACCCTCCGACCACAGTGAACAAGAGAAAATTTACCAAATTTCTAATGAATAAATTCGGACTACAAGTGGATCGAAGAATTTAGTTGATGGAACTTTGACGATTGGGTTAAGAGATAGATGTGTGTTTTACTCAATGCATCCATATTTTTCTAATAATTTTATGCTCTATTTTTAAGTAGAATATTTTGATTAATCTTTGGTTTTTTTTATAAATTATATCTAAAACAAATTCCTATATATAATAGTAATAATATATTTAATGCAAACGTATGTAAATAAATCATATCAAATTTTGTGTTGGTAGGGAAAGTCAAATTACAAATCTTTATCCCATTAACCAAAAAGAATAAACGCTATCAGAGGCCATTATTAAAGTAATACCAATATTGGAAATAACATAGAACAAATATTGATTCTTAGAGTTTTTTACTTTTGTTATAACTCTTTTGAATCATACTTTGCATTATGAGGTACTAGATACTCTTGATTAGTGTTAAATAATAATAATTATTAAAACTCATCTGTCGGTAACACGAGTTAACGTGGCTCTCTAACTTTAAACTCCTCAAATCAAAGTGATTTAGAAGCAAGTTGTTGCCACATTCATACCATTTATGATTGATTGAAACTGTTGTATCTCAAAACATATAGACAATGTGTATTCGATTACTTCTAAAATTCTTTTTGAGATTTATCCAGGCTCATTATCCTTGGATTTATTATCGTAACAGGTTATTTGGTCATGACATCATAATAGTCAGCAAGATTCGATGATACATAGAATTGAGATTTTGATACGCATATTAGAACTAGTTCTATTATTAAGAAATAATATAAGATCACCTTCAATAACTTGTCATACCCTAGTCATAGTCATAGTCTTTTATTCCCGTGTGTACAATGGGTTTGAAACTCAATGATTTTTTATCCTAATAATTATATCTTTAAATATTACTGTATTTAAGGTCATAATATTTATGAGTCATATAATTTTTCTAAAATTTGGTCTAACTTTATCGTTGTTGACTTTGATCGCTTTAGCACTAAATCATCCAGTGGATTCACATGCCCAACTAAGTGGAATACTTAGTGGCCATGTAGCTATTGTAGAGAACTATCAATTTCAGAGTACAATGGGTTGTAGTGTAGGTCTACAACTTACAGACTCTCCTCCAAGTATGGTGGTGTTCTTAAGTTCAGATATTAATATTTGTAATACCTTCTTGACAGCATTTCAAAATAATAACTTAGTTGTATCAGAAGTTTCATTCCTATTGAGTCCACCACCATCCCCAAACGGTAATTGGAATGTGCCTGTATTTGCTGTATTTTCTGCTGCAATATCCGAATAAACCATTTTAATCTCATTTTTGTTTTCTAAATAAGGCTGCCTGGTTTTTCAAAGTATGAGATCTAACTGTTAAATTGCTTAATACCGTAAACTTTTAATTCTTATAGTATTGCTTAATAACTGGTTACAGACTCGTCATTTATTCTGTAGATACAATCCGAACGACGAAACCCATCAATGCTTTAATTGATTCTCTTGCTTTCTCATTTGTTTATTTCATTTGCCAACTTAATGGTCAATTCTATATTTCTATTTGGGCCATTAATTGTCAATCTTTTATTAAATCCCTACTTGGATGAATGGTTTGCTAGTTTCCTTCTACATAAATTGCAAAGACCTTTCTTTGATTTCTGAGAATACCATTGATATATGAAACGGGTCAAGATCATTTAGTTCTTTGAGCAAATACCTATATTAGTAGGATCATCAATGCATTGCATTTCAAAATAGGTTAATAATATAATCTAAAATATTTATTTTAGCCGCAAACCGTTTCTGTTAACAATTTTACCATTGTTGATTACCATTTCAATATCTTGTGTGTTACTAATATTGTATACCGGATTTGATGAAAGTATCAATAGATCGGCCTGTTTTCCTTCTTCGATCGTTCCAGTAGAGTTTAATATCCCCAAGGCTTCTGCACCATTTTTGGTAGCCATTTGAATGATGTTTGATGCGGGTATTCCTGCTGCTGCAAGCAATTCAAGCTCATGATGAAGGCTTTTTCCTGGGACAAGGTCAAAGTTTGGAATATCTGTACCGGCCAAAAGCTTTACTCCGCTATCGTGCATTTTCTTCGTTAGGACCAAGACTTTTTGCCATGTATATTGACCCTTGATTGGATTGTCATTTGTTATTGATTCATAGACACTCAACGTAGGATCAACAAATACATTATTTCTTACTAACGCATCTATCATTTCATCGATTTCTTTACCATTAACATCGACTAGCTCTAGCCAAAGTAAATGATTAAAAGGTTCGTCACCATATTTTACAAAAATATCTTTTTTCTGAGCTGATAGTAAATACGGGCTCACCGGAACTCCATGGGTTAAAAAGTCAATTTTGTAGTTAGCCGCATCTGTCCAACTTGTATAGTAAAGGTGGCCAATTAATTTGAGACCCAACGAGTGAGCTTTATCTATTGCCTTCTTCACTAAATCAGGTGACAATCCAACATAAAGTTTGATAAAATCTACTCCCGCTTTGGCTTGATTGTCAATTTCTTTGCTAACCTCAATGACTGAATTGACTTTTTTTTCTACAAAAGGAATTGAAATAATATCAGAGTTTATTAACGTTCCGGCTGTAAATATTTGAGGTCCTATGATCCTTTCTCTGGCTACACTGTTCTTTAATTCTACAGATTGCTCAGTGGGACCACCAGGATTTCTGATAGTCGTAACTCCAAAAGTCAAAAGACCGTGGAGCATATCATTGGATCTTGTTTGGTTAAATGAATCTTTCATGACTCCTGCTACATGGGCGTGCATATCAATCAAACCTGCGATAACATATTTACCTGAAAGGTCAATGAGTGCAGAATTAGGATACTTTTTATAAAAATCACATTTGTTATGCTTATCTTTATCGATGATTTCTATGATTTTATCTCCATTGGTTATTATTGTGATATTGGATCTTAAATTAGCGTTACCATCAATAATATTGGCATTGTACAGAATTAACGGACCATATGAGTTGTTTGAGTCTTGAGTAAAATTTACTTCTTTTGATTGTATTGATATCAATTTTGATGTCGATGTTTTTGGTAAATTGTAAGTATCCGTTAATCCGATTGTTTCTGCTTTGACCGTACTAAAGATACTGAAAATATGATACCAAGTTATAAAAATTACAATCATAATAATTATGGAATAAATTGCTATTTTTTTCTTGCAACATATATGAAATTTCAGCATTAATAGCAAATTACTACTCAGATTTAGATTGTAAGTTCTTGTTATTATACGTGTTAATCTTTTTAGAGTTATATTCGTTTTAAGAAATCTAGTTGTTCTTTCTCTATCTAGTCCCAATCATCCATATTTGCAGTAAATAATCGCTCTGCTGACTGTTTAAAGATTTTGTAATAATGCAAAACATGTCGCTGGAAGATATGGAAAAAAAACTTGATTAAATTACATGATTTTGTTATAATTTAATTAGTCTCAAAATAACCTGCTCCTCATGAATAATATTAGTTACTAGTATCCCGAACTATACGAATTCTTGTATATGAGGGTATGTATCTTCCATCAAAGAAATTACCAAAAGGAACTAAAAAGTCAGATGGCATTTTGATTCTTCATTTTTATATGCGAAATCACTCTTATTTTATATGACATTAAATCAAAGGGTAGCTTTAGTTACTGGAAGCTCTAGTGGGATAGGGCATGAAATTGCGCTGGTACTTGCAAGAAATGGATATTTTACTTTTGCTACCATGCGCGATTTGCAGAAAAAATCCAAGTTAGAGTCTATTAAGGATGAAGAAAATCTGCCACTAGAGTTTGTTCAGTTGGATGTAACAAACGAGGAATCAGTCCGAATTGCAGTCCAGACAATACAGGATGATAAAGATAGAATTGATGTATTAGTAAATAATGCAGGTTATGGACTGACAGGAGCGCTTGAGGATCTTTCTATTGATGAAATAAAAACACAATTTGAAACTAATTTTTATGGCCTAATAAGAACAACTCAAGCGGTCCTTCCTATCATGCGAAAACAACGATCAGGTATCATTGTTAATATCAGTTCAGGCGCTGGTAGATTTGGTTATCCAATGGGTTCTGCGTATGTCAGTACCAAATTTGCAATAGAGGGGTTAAGTGAATCATTATCATTTGAGGTAGAACCTTTTGGTATTAAAGTCATTTTGATCGAACCCGGCATGATAAGGACAAACTTTTCTAGCGCTTCTGTTCTTGCAAAGAAATCTCTTGATCCTAATTCGCCATATGTACCGATCATGAAAAACATGGAAAAAGGAATAAAACAATTGCTTGAAAACGCGTCTTCTTCACAACTGGTAGCAAATATAACATTCGAAGCTATATCGTCTGATAAATCAAGACTGAGATATTTAGTGGGCAAGGATGTTGAACAATGGATAGAGGCCAAGAAGAAAATGACCGATGAAGAGTTTCATAATATGATAAAACAACTTTAAACTATCCTAAGAAAAGTAAAATACTCGCATTTTTCTCCTAATATATATTCTTAGACCCATCTTATTTGTTCTTGTTACTTAGAACTTATCATTAATATTTAGAGTAACAACAACAAAGGTTTTCGATATGGATGCTATATCAAAAACAATATTTCCTTCAACCACTACAGATTTTAATTTTGACATGTTTCCGTATCCTGAGACTTGAATACCATTAGGATATACAATACCAACAACAACTGGTATCGATTTGCCGCGGTTTGACTTATTATTATTGTGCGAAAAGAAGAATCATTGAACAATGCATTGTCATATACTATATTTCTCAACTTTTCCAAAATACCTCTGATATATTACTTTGAGAGTAATGTGGAGGATTTTTCGATGGAAAGACTTGAGTATGTTGTCCTTTGGCCTCCTGAAACTGATTTTGCAAAGTTTTTGGAGGTGTAACAAGAGGTAACATAATCAAAGTCGACAAAAATAAACATAAATATAATTTTTGGTTAAACAAGTATCTCTAAATTTTGTTTTCACAAATATATACGAATTCATAAATTTGACAGAATAGTACAAAAATAGAAAAAAGAGAATTGACCGATACCTAAAAAAGATGAAAGAAGCACAGGATGAAAAATCCAATACATGTGATATATTGATTGTATTTAACAACCACTTTGCTGGATTCGGTCCTCCATAGATTAACGATTTTCTAGATCTCTTGAATCTTCCCGAATTAGATTGGAAGAGTGAATTAGATACTTATAATTTCACATTCAACCTAAGGGTACTGATCAATCAAGTTTATCTGATTGTTCTAAATAGGACTATTTTTGACATATTTTAAGTTTATCTGAGCTACATTTAATTTCCGATGGACAAATGTCCATCGGATCATATATACAACTTATTGGTCTATCTATTAATAACCTAGAAGCTCTTTGAATCATTGTTCGTAATAATTACTAATTTAGAGATATATGGGATAAGTTGTTAATAATGTTGTTTATTGCCAAATATATAAAAAGTATATATTCAACGTCAAATGTTAATATTTGTGCGGATAGCAACGTTTAACGTTGAGAATATGTTTGAAAGACCGTTAGCGATGAACTTATCGTCATGGGAGGATGGTAAAAAGATTCTTAAAGATTTTGATGATTTGACTAACCTGATTCAAAATAAATTATATACGGATCAGATAAAACAAGAAATTCTAAAAATAATGGGACAGCATAAAGGATTGATGGCAAACCATTCAAGCAAATTTATTTCTCTTGTAGAGGTAAGAGAAAAGTTAGTAAAGAAGCTAAAGGGAGAGTATGTAGTTGTTCCCAGTGGTAGAGATAAGTGGGTAGGCTGGTTTGAGCTCAAAAAGGACACTATCAAGGAAGTGGCTATTGAAAATACTGCTAGAGTTATCAATGAGTTGAAAGCTGATGTATTGTGCGTAGTCGAAGCCGAGAATAGGATTTCACTAAAGCGCTTTAATGAAATGATGTTACCAAAATTAAACGGACAGCCGTTTGATCATATAATGCTTGTAGATGGTAATGATGACCGAGGTATAGATGTAGGCATAGCAACTAGAAAACCCTTTGTAATTAAATCAATGGTAAGCCATATCGATGATAATGATAACGATGGACAAATTTTTAGTAGAGATTGTGCAGAATATCATTTATCTACTGGATCAGGAAAGGACTTGGTAATTTTGATTAACCACTTTAAGAGCAAAGGCTTTGGCAATCAACAAGATAATAATAAGAAACGAAGACGACAAGCAAAGAGGGTCAAAGATATATACGATGAATTAGCCAAGGATTTTGACTGTGTAATAGTTGCGGGAGATCTAAATGATACTCCAGATAGTGCTCCCCTTAAACCTCTATTGGGGAATGGATCGAATTTGGTGGATGTGATGAATCACGACAAATTTGTCGGCGATGGTCGACCAGGAACCCATAGCAATGGAGCAAAAGGAGGAAAACTTGATTACATTTTGATGTCACCAGAAGTTGGAAAGAAGACAAAACTAGGCGGCATTGAGAGAAGAGGAGTTTGGGGAGGGAAAAACGGTGATCTTTTCGCTCACTTTCCAGAAATAAAATCTGCAAAGGATGCAGCTTCAGACCATGCGGCATTATGGATAGATGTAGATTTATAGATTCCAATCACTGTTTTTTAAAAATTAATTACTCTCACTTGATATTACAAACTCTTTTTCGATATTTTTCTATGAATAGTTACAAACACATGTAAAATAATTCCTTAACTTGAATAATCAAAAGTAGATCAAAAGAATACCTTAGGGAATCTCCCATCCTTTGATTTGAGGATCTGGTCTTCTTCATGGTTTTCTGACCAATAAAACACCTATTAGAGTGATCAGAAAATAATATGCTCAAAGTTAAAACTAGTAAAAGATATAGAATATAAAAAGAAATTCAACCTATTCTTTCATGATGGATGAATCAAATAGAATCGACAAAGTGTTTGACAAACACATCGAATACGAATTTGAAAACAAAGACTTGAAAGCAACTATGTCTACTATGACAAAAGATCCCTACGTCCATCACGTTCCTACCTTGACTGGTGGAACCGGTTATAGCGAAGTTAATTCATTCTACAAAAATCATTTTATCGGTAAGATGCCAAAGGATTTAAAAATAACTCCAATCTCAAGAATAGTAGGTCAGGATCAGGTAGTAGATGAAGTTATAATTAGCTTTACTCATGACAGAGAGATTTACTATATGCTCCCCGGTGTTGCACCTACAGGAAAGTATGTTGAAATACCTCATGTCGTAATTATGAAATTTGCCAAAGGTAAAATAGCACATGAGCATATTTATTGGGATCAAGCTTCTGTTTTGGTTCAGTTAGGATTACTAGATAAGCAAACTCTTCCTATAACTGGAATACAGCAATCAAAACGAATAAAGGAACTTGCTAGCAGGGATTAAGATCGATGGTCTGTTGAATTGGCATTTCATTTTTGCTAAATGGTCTATTCCTTCTAAAAAAAATTGTATTTAAACTGACTATTTGGTTGAAAATCGGTCAATTGAGTTTGAGGTTTTAACCGGCTTTAACATATCATATTTACCCTGGGAACCAAGATGGGAGTTCTCTTTCTTTTATAACTCCTTTCATCTATATCTCTTAATATATACTACACAATCGAATGATTGTGAATATTATCATTAGAATTTTATTTTATTTTTCTTTGGAAGAAGAATTAACCTGTGTCACTTGCAACACACTCATTTAATTAATTTCCCTTAATATATCTATACATGATTCCATTTATAAGCAGATCAAATAATTAAATATCTGATTTCCTCTGCAATTGAAGGATTAATCGTTTGATTATTTGCTACTTCTTGTACATCTGTGTGAACAATATTTTATTTGGATGTTTGTAAATAACCCAACTAGAAGATATCGATCCTGGCAGATTCATAATCGTGAGAATTAGAAATTTTTTGTTCCATTTGAAAAGAGCATGTTAAGTCAACCCATACTATTTATTAATAAATATAATACTAATTCATGATATAAGTTACAGCTCTCATTTGTCTTAGGTATTCAAAGTCAAGTAAATCTTTACTTTTTTACCTTCTATACTCAAAAATTGATCTAAGGATTACTACATTGCGATTAGGAGCTTTGTTTCCCAAATTCATTCAACTTTAAAAAAATTATTTAAAACTTTTTCTGGTAGTATTCTCTCTTATTAGTTATATATTAATAAAACAGGTAACTAATGGAATATCTCCAATAGATTAAACAAACAAAAAACTTAAT
Organism: Candidatus Nitrosocosmicus sp. FF01; assembly: GCF_047711275.1. Taxonomy (NCBI): domain Archaea; kingdom Thermoproteati; phylum Nitrososphaerota; class Nitrososphaeria; order Nitrososphaerales; family Nitrososphaeraceae; genus Candidatus Nitrosocosmicus; species Candidatus Nitrosocosmicus sp. FF01. Next base: position 177,297 of record NZ_JBLNIG010000001.1, read on the forward strand.
CTTCTGTTTTTACAAATGGATCAATTCTTTGCTCATCTGAATATATCGTGCCTGATTTGTTAGGATCTTCTTGTGTGTGGGCATGTTTAATGTGCTCTTCCAGCTCAGCCTTATTGCGTGCAACCAATCCACATATGTTACACCTTTCTTCGTCACTCGCGTACTTGTGTTCTGAATTTCCTTTGGATGCATAATTTTGGTCTATTTTAGGTAAATCTGATCCTGGATCTGAACCCATGTCAAAAAATATTATATTCTAAATATTAAATCTTTTTTCTTTCTATCTATCTATCCATTTTTGCAAAGGTGGTAGAAGTATTGGAATTAGATTCAAAATATTCTTCGTCGTAGTAAAATTTCTCATGAGACTGATAATCAAACATTCTTGGTTGGAGAAGTGACGTTCAAGATGAAGTAAACCTTGGATTCACAAGAATTGCTGTGGACATTTTATAAATAAAAAATGAAGCAATGAATCAATCAATTACCGTCATATCCAAAAAAAATTGTGACTAAGAACTACGAATTATGCTTCTTATTTTCTCTTTCAGCTCAGGGGTCATGTCTTCTTCTTTCATGTTGTGATCTTTTTTGGCATGTTCCATTCCATTCTTCAATACTTCTTCTTCAGTTTCCCCTTTAACAATCAAGTCACAATCAAATCCTGCTTCTCTACAGTTTATTGTTTTCATTAATTAATAATTAATAAACTAACATATAACTACACCATCACAGAACCCTATCTCTAGTCTGATTGTTTCAATCGTACTATTGTAAATTATTTTTAATGTCTATATTAAACCCCGCTATTATTACAATCCTTGTAAATCACTATAAGCAGTGGTTAACGTGGGGTAGTTCTGAAAACTTAATGGATCGATTTATGTGTCAAGATTTGATATAATTAAGGTTTGATAATATCCAAAGGATCAGCATTGGGTAATATTCTATTTAGATGCAATCTACTTATCATATATAATAAATCAATCCATATCTTATTCTCTTTTTTTGTATAACTAATTTATTTAAAAGCAGAGATATCTAGTCAACTCACAATTCGTCATGTATTGAAACGAACGCCGGTTATAGATAGGATCCAAAAGAAAATTGATTAATACTATTTGTGACCACTAACAAATTTATTGGATGTTTTAATGAAGACTATTAATCATGAGGTCATTAAATAGTTGGTGGGAAATGACATGAATGATTATGAGTTTTATGAGAATTTGAACGTATCTTGTGAAAAATGTACTAATGATAAGGCTTTCCTATGGTTTGATAAAAACGAGAAGGTGTATTTGATCAGTTGTGATAACTGTGGTGTTAACGAGAGAAATGAGAAGGGAACATCGACAACTGCAGTAAAGAACAAAAAACAGATGTTTTGCTGTGAAGGCTTTAAAGAATTCTCAAATGAAGAATTATATATTGATAAAAATCCAAGAATGTTTGAGGTTAGAAGAAAGCTTTTTTATCATTTTGAAAACAGCCCTAATCCAGTGGTCGAACAGATAAAGTTTTGTCCTTTCTGTGGAGTAAAGTTCGATGTTGTAGGAGTGGGGTTAGACAACTAAGTAATAAGACTCGACTCAACAATTTAGATAATCATATAAAGTATCAGGACATGGGTAAGTGTACTTCAAGTTGATATTTTATTAGTTTTCTTTGAAGGACCGAATTTATTTTTTTGTTTTTGAATTATCAGAATACAATCTATTTTGGCATGTCTTTGATCATTTGATCTACTCTAAAGGATATTTGCTCTTAATAATACTATGTCTCCCTTGATTACACTGATTTGCATGGTTTAAAATACGGGCTTACATAGATTCAATTTTTTGTAATAAATTAATTTATTACAATAATTGACGATTAAGCTTTTCTAGATGCTATAACAATAGAAAATATGCCTGAAGTCAGCAAAACAACTTTGAATCCAAAAAATGTAGATGTATCTATCCATGAAATCAGCGATGGGATCTATCGAATTTGTGGTTTAGTAGATACATATGGTATAACTTTTAACCAATTCTTAATAGCAGACAAAAGTCCAACTTTGATTCACACGGGACCCATGGGTATGTATCCAAAAATTGAAGAAAAGGTAAAGGAAGTGATTCCATTGGGTAAACTCGAAAATGTTGCATTTCTTCACTTTGAAAGCGATGAATGGGGAGGGATGCAATTCCTAAGTAGTCCGAATGCTAGACTAGTTTGTAGCGACCTTAGTTCAAAGTTGAATCTTACTGGTTGGTATAACATGCCAGTGGACCATCTTTCCTTTTGGGATGGTGAAGTCCTCAAAACGGGGAAAAAATCATTAAGGTTCATAATGACCCCTCATGTTCACCATTGGGATAGCATGATGATTTTTGAGGAAACTACAAAATCCCTATTCACTTCAGATCTATTTATCCAGCCTGGTATGAACAAACCAGTAATATCAGACGATTTGTCAGAAGCGATGATTGCACTTTATAGAGCAGTAGGCATTTTTGCTAGTGAAAATCCTGTGCGAGAAACTACCAAGAGGCTTGTTGGACTTGATCCAAATATGGTGTTTCCGATGCATGGTTCGTGCATTGACAGATCTATGTTCGGAAAATATGCGGATGCTATCATGAAAAATGGTTTTGCGTACACCAATATGCTTCTTGGTCAAAAACTAGAGTATGATGTTATTTGACAGATTTCAATTGTGTTTATGGAAATTTAGCAAAATTCGCAATTTTTTATTTTCTAGATCCTTTTAAGGGGTCATATCTCCATACATATATATTCCTTCCAGCCTTCTTTTCTTTTTCATTATTTATGGTCAGCTAAAATGTTTTTCAAATTCTAGCCTGATGTCTTAGGCTTAAAATGATCAGGGATTAAATACTATGTTATATAAGATGTAATACTTTTATTTGTTGGATTGAAACTCTACGGAGTTTAGATAGAACAAATAAGAGGGTAATAAGGCTACAGTCATGTCATAAGTTTGACATCAAATTGGTTATCCAATAAAAACTATTATGCAACCCGCCTGATAGTTAGATGGAAAACAAAAACATGGGAAGGTCTGAGGCATTCTAGGTAATAGAAATGTCAAGTTCAACATCATAAGAAACAAGACCTTTATTGATACCTTATTACATATGAAAATTGTTGATTGATTATTAAGTAGATCGGCAAGAATAGGTAACTTTAATATTAGAAGAGCTTTTGATCCTAACACAATCCTGAATTTTTAATGAAAAACATGGACAAATGTCCATAGTTAAATAACTTGATGCAAATATTTTACATGGAGCAAAAAAATAGAGATCAGATTCCAAAGAGTGAGGGACCAGAAAGCCAAACAGGAAAGATGATAAATGAACAAAATGCAACAGAAGGTCAAAGAAAAGAAGTCAATGTTGAAAACTATAGTGTGGTATCAGAAATTGGGCAATTGTTAAAGAATTTAGACTTTCCCGCAGATAAAAATAAAATTCTTGAGTTAGTACAAAGCCACAATACAATTCAAAATAAAGAAAAAATAATAAATGCTTTAAATAATTTGCAAACTAAATCTTATAGTAACGTTTCAGATGTTACAACTTCTGCAGGATTAGTACACCAATAACCATAATTCCATCACAAATTTTTTTTACCTACAGGTTTATATTATATAGTAATTTTCTTGTCATAAACGTATATGAAACTGAAATTCAGAGCAGTATTTAACAAGTCATCATCCTAACAGCCATAAACAATACCTATGAAATTTGTAAGATATTTCTATTACCAATAATAACAACAACTTCAAAACAAAAATAATTATATAAAAAATATTATTTTTTATTCCTCATTGAGTAACAAAATGGTGGCAATTATCCAAGTCAAAGTTCAAACCAAAAAGAAAAAAAACTAGGATGTTTTGTTATTGCTTGCAGTGGCCTTTTGCCCAACCAACCTCGTATCCTTTGGCATACTGTCCTGTTTCTGGATAGTAACCTTGACAATGATCATGATTGTACCATCCGTTTTGGCAACCAAATTTCCAACTACTTGATTTTCCTTGGTATTCAGTACAGTAATGGGGTGAGGATTTGCAAACACCTTTGTTCCATCCAACTTTATAACCAGCATTATAGGCACTTGAACCTGTTCCTGCATCGTATGAGTAACATCGATTGTGATCGAACCATCCTTGTTGACATCCGTTAATCCATGACTGTGACTTTCCAGGGTAGTCTCTACAATAATGGGGCTGTGTTGCGGCATTTACAGAGTTACTCATCAACAGTGTCGGTGCTAGTGTCAATGATGTTACAACAAGTGTTACTACAATCATTTCAAAAGTAATTTTCATATATCCTGTAATATTAGACTTGTATAAAAATATTTAACTATTAGAAGTGATCTATCAAAATACTTCAATCCTATATAACATAATGTATGCATTGCAGTTATTCTCTATACTGATAAAAAAATTGAAAGTAATATTTTTCCTATTGTTGGATAATTCGGCAGACTTGTAACCTTAGACATGGGTCGTCGGGTGTTATCTCCAAAAGTGTAAAATGTGCTCTTATGGAATTTTATCTAAATGAGTACTATTTTGATGCCCTAACCTCCAGCCACGACAAAAAAGTCTTCTTGGTATTTTGGTAATGAATTAAGGACTTTAGTCTCTACACCAAATAAAGATCCCAAGCCATCGTTTGAATATGCTCCTAAGCCACCCGAAATACCAATGTCTTCTGGTCGTTCATCGTTAAAGAACACTGCAAATTGCATATCTTCATTAGGATCTAAATTTTCTATGTAATGAAAATATCCGGGTGGAATAAACACGATTTCATTAGTACCAACTTCAAATGTATCTACCTTATCGCCTGGACTGAAAATGGTCATCAGGGTCCTTCCGCTGATAACATAGTCTAATTCAGCCGCATTTGGGTGCCAATGTGGCTCCCTTACACATTCGATGTCTATTCTCAATAAGTAAAATGCCATCCCTTTCAATAAGGAGAAATTATTTTTATTGACCCTAGTTCGAGTACCCCTCCCGGTACAAACTGCTTGGGGTTTGATAGTTTCAAGATTAAAGGTATGATCCGATTTTATCTTCTTTTTGTCGCTAATTGTATATGTTTACAATTTATTTCAAGCTTTTTACTGCAACAATGGAGTCAATTGAATTAACATAATTTATTGCAAAATTGCTAAAACTACTCTTCTTTCGATTAGTCTTGTAGTTAATGATGTCTTCATGCCGAACCAATCTAGTCTATATGTTTTTGCACATTTTTTGTTACACTCGTTGAGTGGGAGCCTCTTTTCATGAACTTTTGTCAGTATTAAAATCCTACTTTGGCCAATGTTGTTGTTTATTTAATTTAGATATTTATATCGACTAAATTGTTCTGATTATCTGATATATAGTAATATCCAGATCATCTACGAGCATATAGTAAATTTTGGTTTCAGTATCTATATAAGATATCAAAGGATACACAAAAAAATATTACTCCTATTCACTCGATTTTTAATTTATTTAATCTTATCAAAATAATTTCTCTAGTAATTTGAATAGTCATATGTGATTAAAAATTACAAGCTTGTTCAAATTAGAATAAGTGATTTTTCAATAGACATTCTAATAAATTAAAGTATTAATAAAATGGTGACAAGGTGGTAATATATGATCTGGGATTACTTTATGGATTTGAAATTGACTCGAAATTGGTCGGACAGCAAAATATTTCAAAATAACAAGACTGTCAGAACAAGATCTTTATTTATTCTTTGTATGCTATCCTTAGTTTTAGTACCGTTAATTATGCCCGATAGTACATTTGCTTTGCAAGTTATTTCGGGTGACATGATTACAATTAATGAACCTGTTGAGGACGAAGTCTTGATCTTTGGTGAAACAGTATATATTGACTCCACAGTCCGAGGAGCTATTGTTTTTGCTAATAATATTTATGTAAATGCACCGATAGATGGCGACCTTTTTGTTGCTGGAGCGCAAGTAACGGTAAATACGGATGTTTCAGGAAAAATCGTAGCCGCCGGAAATTTCATAGATCTGGGCGGAAAATCAACTAATGTCATATTGGCAGCGAATAGCATAAACTTTGATCCAACCTCTACAATAATCAATGATGCATATGTTGCAGGTGGAACTATCATCAACAACGGCAACATATCGGGGAAACTAGTAGCTATGACTGATAATTTCCAAAACAATGGCACCGTAGGTGACCTGCAGATAACAAGCCAAGAAGCAATGATGCCAGACATGCAGGGATGGCTAAACCTCTTTGGTATTCTGATTGTAATAGGATTTGGTATTTTAGGTGTAATACTTGTGAAATTGTTGCCGACTCAATTCAATTCGGTTCAGCTTGTAATGAAAAAATCCATAATCAAGAATACTGTGGTGGGATTTCTGTTAATCATATTGTTTGTGATCATAATAGTGTTACTAGCAATAACCGTAGTCGGAATGCCTATGTCGGCTTTTGGATTGTTAGTTCTTCTTACTGGACTAATCTTGTCATCATTGATGGTTTCATTTGCTTTAGGAAAAAAAATTCTCGAGTTATTGGGACGACGATCATCTAGAGATATTCACAACATCATTTCTTTTGTAATTGGGTTTATCATACTCAACCTTTTGTACATGGTTCCTATTCCATACTTTGGTCAAATCATCCAAGTCATCGTAATTAGTATGGGATTTGGAGCAATCTATTATACAGTTAGGGCAAGGAGAGCTACAGTTGCTGACGGAAGGGTGGTTCCATGATTCTATGGAGGTTACACCTTAGGATCACTTTTCATTATATACAATGGGTGGGACTCATACTCTGATAAATATCCTGTATTACTAAGGCATCTTCCTAGGTATCTACAGACTTGAAAATTGTAATTGTACCAATTTCACTACTTGTTTTATTCATTGGAATGCGTTTATATCAATTGCTGATAAACTACATTTATTTTACCATAATACAAAAACGTTCATATAAACAAATATGTATCTTTTCACCTGCCTGGAGATTTGTTATACTATTTAGTTGTTACCTTAGAATAAAATAGTTCGTGTACGCATCCTAGAAGTTCGCCTAATTTTACGGGTTTGTGCAATACTTCTGATATACGAGCTGCTTTAAAATCCGGTTTATTGAGATATTCATCATCAAAAAATCCGGTAATTAAGAGAATTTTGACTGATGGACTAATATTTCTTATATTTTTAGCAAGATCTATTCCGTTCAGGTTAGGCATTTTCAAATCTGCAATAACTAACCAATATCCATGTGGATCATCTTTGAAATGTTTGAGTGCTAATAATGGATCGTTAAAAGAAACAGAACTAAAACCATTCCCTTCTAGCAGTCTCTTAAATAAACTTGCAAGTTCTTCATCATCATCCACTACCATTACTATTGGCGGCGTGGACATATTTTTTATTATTTGACATTGTATATAACCATGATGTATGTATTTAAATAGAACTTCATAAACCAATAGTAATTAGAAATTATTTTCAAGAGAAAGGCTATCTTTTTACCAAAAATATCACTTAGTATAGATTCCTGCTAATTAATTAAAATCTGATACCTAGTCTATGATTTTGAAGTCTTAGTTCTTTGATAGTATGGATTTCGAATAGACCAAAATAATATGTATAACCATCCATTTTCTACAGTGGCTTCCAATGTTAAAAGGGGCCCAACAACAGAATCCTGCATTATTAGATATTGAAATCCGGGATCCTAAACGCGCTTCAGAATAAATTTAGTTATGCAATGAAATTACACTATTCTCATTTATAAAGTCTCATCAAATATAAGGTCATGTTTAAAAGGCGAAGGCTTCTAATCATATAAATGCAAAATTATAGACCTTTTGGTGTTACAATAATTGCGATACTTCTCGCTATTGGGGGTATAGGATCCTTGTTAAGCGGATTAACCGTTTTAGCTTTAATACCAATACTTGGCATAATCCTCGCAGGAGTTTTCTTTATAATTGGATTAGCCTATTTTGCCGTTGCATATGGACTATGGATTGGATCGAGCTGGGCATGGATTGTCACATTGATACTAAGTGGAATAGCAATTATTGTGGGGATAGGGTCTATTGTAATTGGACATGTTGGCTCACTTTTTCTAATTATTATTAATGGAATTGTCATTTACTATCTTTACCAACCAAATGTCAAAGAGTATTTTGGAAAGTAAATAGGTTTGTCTACAACACTTGAAAAGAAGGAACCCGCTCTACTTTGTTGTCTTCCAACCCCATCCAATTTCATCCCTTTCACATCTTAGATAAAGCTACGGTCCCATTTCGTATTATTAATGGTCAACGATAATCCTAGATCAAACTTGCACATGAGCTTGTATCTGTAAGTATAGTCGCTTTAGTTCATTTAATAATAAATTTGGAGTCATCAAACTTTAGGATCTCTTGGCCTATATTGTGTAAGACTAAATGTCGAGGTTATATCCGAGTCATGCCGCAGATCTTATTTGGTGAAGACAATCAATATCCTCAAAAGTTTTATTTTCTGAAAATATATAAAGATGAATTATCCAAGTTAGACCTAATCTAATTTGTGTTACCATTTTTGTGAATAAATTGTCATTTGAAAAGACTCAACACTATCATACTTCTTGGAGGTTTATTTTCTTCAATCTCATTTGTAAAAAGAATCCCAAATTACAAAGAAACCTTTTTTAGATTATTAACGTAGTGATATGGTGACTAGTAGTTCAATAGACCATTTTTCATCTACCTCTAAAGAGTATTCATTTTCCAGACCCCTTTACCCCGATACCCTTTACAAATATTTGAGCGATGTAACACCGAACAAAAATGTGGCATGGGATTGTGCTACCGGCAATGGGCAAGCTGCTATAGGGCTTTGCAAACACTTTAAGAATGTAATTGCTAGTGATGCAAGTAAGGGTCAGCTGGACTATCAATTCGAGAGAACTAACATACGCTATGAAATGTTTCCTGCAGAAAAAGCAGATATCGGTGATAATAGTGTTGACTTGATAACTGTTGCACAGGCTGCACACTGGTTTGATCTCGACAAGTTCTATAAAGAGGTAATACGTGTAGGGAAAAGTAACGGCATTCTGGCTATATGGTCCTATGGCATGCATCAAATTGATAAAGATATTGATAAGATTAGTGCAAGATTAAACGTTAATGGAGATATTCTTGGAAAATATTGGCCTCCAGAAACGAATTATGTCCAAGATGATTACAAAACTATTCCTTTTCCTTTCAAAGAGATCCTCGCTCCAAAATTTGAAATGAATGTTTACTGGAGCCTTGATGATTTAATTAGCTACATGCAAACATGGTCTGCTGTAAAAAGGTTTAACAACGAAAAAAAGTTCAACCCCCTAAACCTAATAATAGATGAACTGGAAAAATTATGGGGAAATCATGAGGATCAAAAAGTTGTAAAATGGAATATTAATATCAGAATAGGTAAAATTCATAGTTAACTAATTATTATTGTAGCACGGTTGCAGGAAACTTTTTCTATTGGCATACTAATGCAGTATAGACGAATGGATTGACCGAAAGAACAACTTAATTCTGATCAGTATAAAATTGGTTTCCTTATTTTGATCTACGACTATATACAAATTCACAAACGAAAAGAAATGTGATATTAATAGTTACTTTATCTATCCAATTCTTGAATGGCAAATGATGATGGCGTAACTTGGATTAATTCGGTAGGGCAGTCTTATAACAAGTAAATGTTTTCGATGATTGATAGGTGATTTTATCACCATCACCATCTGCGTTATCATTTATTCGGATTTGGTTACCTTCCTAGTCTGTACCCCACGGATTATCTATTACAAACTTCCATTTGCCATCGGCCTGTTGGCGCAAAACATCTGCAGATTTGGCAGCGATATTGACAGGATTGCCATCAGGTCCTGTTCCCTTATATGACCATTCAGTTGTTACCAGGGCAAGATCACTTGTTTGGAGTACTCTTTTTACCTTTAGATCTAGCTTGCCTTTTAGGTCGATAAAACCGCTCAGACACTGGCGAACCGATTCCGGACTCTTCGCAAGTTGTCCTGGTTCTGAGGCAAAACATGCATCAGGTTCGTAGAGCTTCATGAGAGAATCTAAGTCGCCATTGTTAATACCTTTGACTACTGAATTTAGCACCTCTTCGGGTGTCATTTGTTCAGACATAGGGGTGGACTTGTGCCTACTACATATAAGGATATCACAAAAAATTCTAATCTATCTAGGAAATCTTGTTTTACCGAATGAGAAATCGTTTTGGGCCATACTGGTTGACATGTTAACTAGTTACCTATTTGAGCCAGTTTTTCCAGTTGTCTCTATAATAAAGCGCATCCTTTTTGCCTGACTCTACCAATTCTTCGATTGTGTGTGTTGAAAACTCAAATGCTTTTCCATTTATATCGTCACTTTCATTAACATCTAGGTTGTTACCATATTCAATTCTAACTATGTTATCGATTGTAAATCTTCCATCGATCAAGTCATTAAACTTTCTATGATCTCCTTTCCTATCTTTGCTTCTAATTATCTTGTTTATTTCTTTCTTTAACTGTTCGGCTACATTTTTATCTCCTTTTTCAATATGGTTCCAAAGAATCTTGCTAATTCCTATGTAATCGGAGACCAGAATTGCTGATTTCTCATCATATTTGGATTTATCATGGAATAGAATATCCTGGACTCGATTGGTTAGGGAGTCTGGATCCAAGGGCGTGCCTTTTTGCAATGTAGGATACAAGTCCGCTATTATTATATCTAAAGACGGAACGCTTTTTCCTTTTTCAATAGTCGTCTTATCATAAAAGTCTCTGTGTGCTTGCAATACTTCTCTCAATGGCGTATTACTTAGATAAATTCCATCCATAAATGGACGGAATTTTTCCTCAATAGTTCCATCCTCATATGTCGTTCTTACTATAAGTTCAGGAAGCCTATACCTCAAATGCGAGGACATTGTTGCAAGCAAATGTTTCATTTCAATTCCATCGTCATAATAGATCTCATGCTTTACCTTACCCTCGTCTCCATATACAGACATCAGGTGTCCATTCTCCTAGGGATAGCTATCAAAAGTAACAGTGGTAGCATCCTGCACATCCACTCCAACTATAAGAAGTCTTGGTTGTCCTATGGTAGTTTTTATAGGGTTTTCTTTGCCATCACTGTTCTTGTTCTAGTATTTTAGAATTGCCTGGATTATTGGAGAATTATCATACCTTAGCATGAAGCTGAAAGGATTAAGAAACCTAAAATCGGGCTGAAGAATGGCAGGGGAGAGAACATTTGGAGTTCCTAGCGGACCTAACGAAAATTGGAGCCATGATCGATATCTTCTTGTTGCCTCCGCAGTTGCCAGTGGACCATATTTGTCAGGCCAATAGAAATAAAATGGTAAATATGGCCATTTCTCTCTCCAATTACCATATATATCCTCATTTGACCCAAAAATTTTATTCCATAAACTGTTTGATTGATCTCTAAAAGTGTTTGCGATATCCTGTCCATAATCTACGAAAGGATTTTCAAAATACCATGTTGAAGTAGATACCGATTTCCAAAATTCTAAAAGGATGTCTGCTGAGCCCTTCCATGTTCCTCTCTGAATAACATAATTTACTAACAACACAGCGTTAATCGCTCCTGCGGAAGTCCCTGCAACTATATCAAACATAGTATAGTTATTGGGATCATTAAATTTGAAAAAATCATCATGCAGAGCCTTAAAAATCCCTGCTTCATAGGCCCCAAATGCGCCTCCGCCTTGAAAAATTAATGCTCTTTGTTTATTGCCGGTTTAGTAAGGACCCGTTCCATTAACCATTTACCATCATCCTCATTTTCCGTTTATACACTATCTAATTTATCAAGACTCGTTATAAAGGCTTTGATAAGGCATTGCATTTATTGACAATATCATAATAACATGCCTATTTAATTTTTGTATACTTATATATTGAAAATATCAATGACTAATAATGTTGAATAACCTTATAATGTATACCAAAATATTCACTTCTCTTGTATTTTTTTGGAACAGTTACAATTTCAAATCAAGTTGGAGCAACCTCTTTGTTGAATCCCGATTCTGTTACCATATCCTCATCAAACTTTAGTGGGTTAGTATCAAAAGTTACTGATGGAGAAACCCTTGATATTATGACATCAGATGGAGAAAAAATAACAATAAGACTTGCATTGATAGATGCACCAGAGACCAAAGAGTCAGGATATGATGAAGGGCGAGATTTTTTAGCTTAGCAGTGTTTGGATAAGGATGCCCAGGTAGATCCAGATAATAATCAAGGACTTACATATGGTAGAACTGTGGCAGTAGTCTACTGTGATGGTGTAAATGTAACTGAAGATATACTTGATGAAGGTTTTGCCGAGTTGTACAAGGATTTCTGTGATATATCTGAATTTGCAAATACCAGCTGGGCACAAGAACATGGTTGTTCTAATAGTGAAACTAATCGAGAGAATGATGATGACAAAGACTCTGAAGAAGAGAGATCTAGTGAGATCGACAATGATCAAAATGACAATGCTAAAGGTGACGATGATTTAGATTGTAAAGACTTTGACGAAAAAATATTCCAGTTGAAAACAATGATCCGCATAACCTTGATGCTGATGGGGATGGGATAGGCTGCGAAGGGTAGTAAATAAAAAACAATGGGAGATTTAGGGAGTAAAGTACTGATGGTTATACAGTAGAAAGAAAATATATAAGTACGCAAAGATCGATTTGTACGGGTAATAGATTCAAACAAGTACAACCAACAATCTGCTAACTTTTGGAAAATCACTAAAAGATTATTTGTATCCGATAAATGTCAGACCAGAAATTGTTTCACTGCAGATCTTCTTTCATGCTTAGCGAAATATGTCACTACTTCCCTTATAAGGAAAATTAATAGAGGTAAATACGAAGTTTCCTAATACTTTGGAACCATTTTTGGGATAAAATAAAGTATATGAAACAAATCGCGCCCTCTATGGTGTTAGCAGTTTTTGGGACAGTAATGGAAAACTTAATAAGTTACTCATAAGTAGTTCTATCCTTGGATTGAAATATGTGCTCTGCGCATTCATAGGAATCCGAGTATCTATGATCGCCAAGATTAATCTCTTGTGAAAGAACTATGTAATCAAGACCACCTGGTATTGCCAAGTGCTTATGTGTTACTATTACATCTAAATGTCCTGTTCTGATTAATTTTATAAGACAAGGTCGACAATATCCTGGGATACCTTTACTAAAATTCAGAATATATTAGAAATACCTTTTACTGATCATACATGCCAGTGCAATTCGCCGCTAAATTATCATCAATTTAGGAGGTACCGCACGATCTCATTACCGTGATTACTATGATCATGGTGAATGCCCTGCTTCTTTTCACCGACCATAATCTTTGAATAATTAAATTGACGATCACAATATTCAATTCCGTTGGAGTTCCGCATATTTGAATCTAAAGGCTTATCATACTAATTCATACTGATATTTAAATTAGTATTTAATTAGCTGGGCCCAAAATAATTATTTATGAAATTCATATCTTGATTTCAAAATATGATTAAAGGTAAGTTCTGTAATTACAATTTGTAAATCCAATCTAAAATAAAATCTTTGGCCGACCTGATGTCTCTAAAAACATATTTATTGAATTCGTGCTTGATTGGCAATGGCAGAAAATTAAAAAAATCCAATGTTGTCAAGGGCGTACTGTTTAAGGTAATGATGTAATTCATATTTGCATGATAGGCCGACATTACCCCGAATGGTGAATTTTCAACAATTAATACATCTTCTTTTGTCAGATTGGTTTTCTCTAACGCTGATATAAACGGCTGTGGATCTGGTTTACCCTTTGTTACATCATCTCCTGTAATTACGATATCAAAATTCAACATTCCTATCTTTTCCTCAATCATGTGATATGCTTCTTTTCTTGAAGATCCACTAACTATGGCTTTAACGCAGTTGGTCTTGTTCAACTCTTCTAACAGCTCTTTTGCTCCATCGATCAGAGTTATATTTTCAATCTTATTGAAGATTTTTTTCTTTAAGTTTACTATTTTTATGATCATGTTTTTATCTACTGTTGACTTTGGTGGATTTCTCTTAAAGATCTCGTACAAAAACTGCTCGGCGGGCATACCCTCGAGTAAATAAATCCACTTTTTGTCCAAATCGTAATCAATTTCTAATTTAAGTGCTTGATACATTGCTTCTGCATGATGTGGCATTGAATCAAGCAGTACTCCATCCATATCAAAGAATATTCCTCTCATCCGTTTTAAGAGAGTAAAGATTCGATTATCTTAATTTTGTTATCGACTAATTAAAGACTTCAATTACTAAAATCAATTTCAATTTAACAACTTTATCAGCTTTAAAAACCAATTTCATCTGCGAGTAGGTTTATTTCAATTATGTATGCTCTTCTTACTCCAAAATGTTATTCCCCTGTCCATTATGAGAATGATAAATAGACTTAGAATGGTAAGATAGTTAGACATTCTTGTGGTAAAGATGATGAAGTTTGTTTTTGGCACAATAGCTGTACTTGTAATCCTATCAGGCTATGAATACCCGCCGGCCTTGATTGCATATGAGTATTCTAACGATTGGAATACCCTTAGACTTGATGAATGCGATATGAATATGAAATATCCAAATAACTTTGAAACTGGAAGCACCACAAATGACTTTGAATATAAAGCAGACTTTAAATTATATTCAAATGAACCTTATCTTTTAGTCTCTGTTGATTGTAACGATTTGGACATGAACTTTTCAAATGACAACAATACAACTATTGTAACTCAAATCCAAGAAAAAGTAATGGGATATGATGATTTCATAGTCGAAAATATTAATTTGACTAAATGGAGAGTTGATGACCAAAGTACTGAATCATTTATTTTTGCAAGTGGTGAGCATGCACATACTGGTGTTGTGACAACTAATGAAATGGTCTACGTCCCTTACAATAACTTACATATCATTATCAAATTCACAGCATTATATACAGAATTTGATTCGCCTGAGATACAAGAGTTAGAAAAGAGGTTAATAGACTCCATAGATCTGCTCTAGTCGATAGCTCCGGGCCTATATCGTTTTCCAATATGTGATGTTTTGAAAAAGAATTTTACGATCAAAGCTTAAACGATACTGTGGTGACTATGGTGATATTTTAGATAAATGGTTACATTGAAGGCAAACTTCTAGATTGAATACTTTCATTACATCCTTAAAGGACTTCTCTTCAGCAAAACAATATTATGTATTTAGGCCTGTTCATAGGCATGGGATAAAGATTGTATGTCTATCTTTTTCATCTGGAGCATTGTCTTCATAACTTTTTGTGATTTGTTACTGTCTTGGTCTTTTAGCATTTTAATTAATATCGTGGGTATAACTTGCCACGATACTCCATATTTGTCCTTTAGCCAACCACATTGCTGAGCATTTGGATCACCTCCCTCTGATAATTTTTCCCAGTAATAATCTACCTTTTGTTGAGTTTCGCAGTAGACTTGGAATGAAATGGCTTCGTTAAATTTGAATACCGGCCCGCCATTAAGGGCAATGAATCTCTGTCCTTCAATTTTGAAATCCATTGTCATTACTGTTCCTTCTTTCATGTGGTGGATTTCAAAACCTTCATTCCCATATCTAACAACCCCATCAATGCTTGAATTCTTAAAAATAGAAACGTAGAATTTTACTGCATCTTCAGCTTGGTTGTCAAACCATAAACACGGAACTATTTTTTGGTTATTCTCTATTTTATTTCCAGCTGTTTCTACAATTGTTGCTTCGCTCATTGTAAATGTACTATATGTATGATATAAAAATCCACAGGGGATCAAAAGTATAGCATCGTATTATCTATAAAAAGACCAAGAAGATCTGAGAAGTTATGGTTAGTTAGGGACTAAAGTACTTTTTAACTTCGATATAAGCATCACCTAAAACTTCAGAAGTTTCATTAAGGATTGTTCCAGCCGATTTTGATGTAATAATTTTTTGTGTAACGTTACCAACAAATTCTCCGGTTTCCGTAATGGCACCTTTGATTGATTCGGAAGCTTCTTTCTGCGCCGATGTTGTTGTGGTCGGTGCACTAGTAGATATACTAGTCTGGTTTAATGTTGAGTTTGTCTGGCCTTGGTTTAATGTTGAGTTTGTCTGGCCTTGGTTTAATGTTGAGTTTGTCTGGCCTTGGTTTAATGTTGAGTTTGTCTGGCCTTGGTTTAATGTTGAGTTTGTCTGTCCGTACGCACTATCCGACGCAGAAATTGACACTACTAGCATTATACCAAAAATTAATATCATTCCAAAAACTAACGATGATTCTTTCTCACTTTTCATTTAATCTCACACTATTAGTATGGCAGTAAACTTTATATCCTTATATCGTGATTGAAATTGATCAATATGTATTTACAAATTATCAAGAAAAAATATCATTTATTTAGTGATTGATAAATTGATTTCAAATCCTAAATAATGTTCTAAATGAATCTGCAAAAAAAGTTTTGGGCAGATTGGAAGACATAATCTATGAATAATCTTCATTGTGGTTCGGGGTGTATTAAGCGCTTTTGAGCAATTTGTGTGTTGCACATAGACAATCCCAAAATCATTGCATCAAGATCATTAATAAATCCAGAATCATTACCTCTAAAAAGAGAAGATGATCTGTGAAAATAACCGGGATTGAATTCAGGTTCTTTTTAGTAATTATTATTTCGATACAGTTGAATCTAAATTATCTTTATCTTTCTTGTTGCTGTAGCTGTTCTTTATCCCACTTTCTAAACTATTAAGGTATGCTATAGTAGTTCCCAAATTTCCAAAACCCATAGAATTAAGAGTTTCAGAGGGTACCATTATTATTGTATTTCCATGAATCTTCATTGTTTCATAGAGCATATTGGACTGTCTGAGAGCATACGCAACAGGGTTATTGGAATAGATCTTGGAGGCATCTAGAAACTTTTGGGCCACGAGTATTTCTGAATCGCCATAAGTTACCCTAGCTTGCTTCTCACGTTCTGCCTGAGCTTGCATAGACATAGCAGCCTCTAATTCTTGGGGTATTATTACCTGTCTAATTTCAACACCGGTTACCATTACTCCCCAATTTTCTGCTTCCTTTGATATTATGGATTTGATGTTTTGGTTTATCTCCTCTCTTCTTGAAAGTATTTCTTGAAAATTTGAAGATCCTATATTATTTCGTAGTGTAGTTTGCGAAACTTGTTTTATCATTTCATTAAAATTCTCAACGTTTAACAACGCGTCGTTAGATTTCTCCTCAATTATCTTGTATCTCAGTATAGCATCTATTGTGACTGGCACATTGTCTTTTGTGAGCATCTTTTCTGCATTAAATTCTCGAACTTTCTCTCTTATGTCGATTACTAAAATGTTGTCTATTAAGGGTAACCTAGTGCGAATTCCAGGATCGACTTGACCTCTGTATACCCCTACTCTCAAAATAATAGCTCGTTCGTACTGATTAATAATAATAAAAAATGAGGATAGTATTAAAACCGTGCCAATGAAAAGTAATATATAAAAAATTATTTCTGTAAATACCACCGAGTAAAGAATGATCGAAATTATGAGAATTATTGCCCCTATTATAATTTGAAAGCCCGTTCCCTTTCTAGTTGATGTTTTTGATGGAAAAAACTTATCAACATTTTTTGAAGTAGACATATTTAAATAACTGTAAAGACATAAAAAAACTTTCAGAACAAAAGGATCCCTGTTTACTTTTAAAATTTACTTAGATAGTCATAATATCTCCTAAATTTAGTATAATTTAACAACTGACCAGTTTATTTCTATAGTAATTGGCGAAATATCGCTTTGTTTCTTATTTCATATCTTCTTACAACCCATTGAACCATATTTTACTTTTTATTTGAGATAGCGAACGTTGAATATTCATTGGAAGGTTATAACCTTTTTTGCATTAATTAATATTAATGAAGAAAATCATTAACATGAATTTAGCTATTCTATTAGCCTTTGTGTTAGCTTCCGGTATTTTTTCAGTCAGCGGAAGTGTTTATGCACAGGGCAATGGGGATGATGACAACGACAATAATAATGATAATGATGCAAATAGCGAAAATGCAGACGTAAACGTTAATCCTTTAACTGGTACTAATGATTCAGCAGAAGAAGTTGCAGCAAACGTTACGGAGTTTGTAAATGCGACAACTCCAGAGGATGTAAGCGAACAGGTAGCTAACATAAGTGGTTCATCTGCTCCTCCTGGTGAATTAGATTATGCTTCCGACGATAACGCTACCAGTTCAAATGCCACCAGTGCAAACGCCTCCAGTGCAAATTCAACTAATACCGCAATTAACGCTACAAATACCACAGCCGTTCAGTAATAGTTAGTTGATTAAAAATCAACTAATTTGTCAATCAATTTTTTTTGCAAGTCATCAATATCTTTCTGAATTTTTCTATGTAGGTGCAACAGCGCTTCACACATCCCAAAATAATTATCAATTGTTACTAAATTAGACATATAAGAAATGCCGTATATCTATTTGAGGGGTCATCTGAAAATATATTATGAAATTTATGGAGCTGAAAAATCATACCCCATAATCTTAATTCATCCACTGGGTGGAAACATAGAGATTTGGCAGGAAGAAATATCTTTAATTTTAAAATCTCAGAAATATAGAATAATAGCCTACGAATTGAGAGGCCATAATAGATCCACTATAGGAGACAACCTCGATTTTACTATGGAAGACCTGGCTAATGATTTGTATATTTTACTAAATCAACTTCAAATATCTAGATGTACTTTGATAGGTCACTCGATAGGCGGAAAAATAGCAGCCGTTTTTGCTAAACACAACATATCAATGGTGGATGCAATAATGTTCATAAGTGGTTCTTCCATACCCATTAAGGAAGATGATCTTGAAGATTCTACCGCAATAAGACTAGCATCTACAAAGGGAATGGCTGCAGTGGCATATTACGAACGTCAAAAAAAATATAGCAAAGAAAAAGCGTTACAAGATGACAGACACTGGAATCACTTCAAGGAAATATTTACAAAAACCTCTGTGGATGGATTCATAGCTTCTAGGAAAGCCTTGCGTACCATGCCCCAAAACATAAATAAATTTTTGAGAAATTCTGACTGTAAATTGTTTGGAATTGTAGGAAGTGAAGATGATGTATTTTTGAATCTCAAAAAAACTATGAAAAAAGAAATTCCAAATTTTGAATTTAGAGTCATTTACGGGGAAGGTCATTGGCTTGTGCTTCATAATCCAGTTGAATTAAATAAGGCGATAGAGGAATTCTTGAGTGAAATTAATGTTCCTAACCAGAACTAGCTACAAAGTTATTCCATTAAGCTGACGATACCAAAGACAATATTTGAGAAGCTCTTATGGATTGCAATTCTTTGCCCCAAGAATTGACAATTAAAACGGCACTAGATAACCAGTATTGTTACTATGTTTAGATATCCAGCAGATTAAAGACTACTTAATCTGTAAGTTCCCTATAAAGAAAACAAATTGCAAGACTTCCCAACGTATCAACCCACAAGTCAACAAACATGTCTAAAGGGTCAGTCTGAATAAAACCAGTTGGACCATGCATACTCAAACTAATCCATTCATAAACTTCCCACAGGATAAATCCTATCCATGCGGCCCCTATACTGATCGGAAAATAGTATCTTTTTTTTCTTGTCAAGAAAAAATTTAGAACAATTGCCGTTATGCCCATAGCAGACAATCCGTGAGTAATGCTATCAATTGAGGTTGTATCATATAGGTGAAATGTATATTCTGACAGAAAATGTGCTCCTAATGCCACGCCTCCAATAAATAGCGTGAAAAACAACCAACCTCTGCTTGTATCAACAATCATTTTTCCCATGAATTTTATTTCTATTCCGCTATGAGCCGTATGGTGTTGGTGTCTACGGTGTTCTTTTTCCGTTTTTAGGGTCATCCATAAAAATAAAATCCCTGTGCTTAACAAAACTATTGAAAAAAAGGGATTTGAAAGCCATTCTGGTCCATGCATAGTCTATACAAACTTTATCAACTAGATATTTATCTAGTAATATTCTTACATTTTACTATGATAAAGAAATGTTATCCCTTCCACATATATCCATGAGAACCTAAAAGGTGATAAATTTCCTCCATAAACCTATTCAATTTATGAATTCATTGAGGAGTGAACCCGTTAGTCTCTAGTTCAATTATAACTATTATAAAAATCGGATTTTATAATCCTCAATCAATATGTTTATTGCATGCTCGCATGAGTTTGGATTACTATTTTGATTTTCCATTTGCTATTGTAGAAATAAGTGGTATATTGTCTGTGAAAAAAGATTGTAAGTCTATTTTTACAATAAACAATGATGAGGACGATTTAAATACGATAATGCAAATCAATGTCACATGACCAAAATAGTTAAACTGCATGTCATCCCCCCTCCTAATGCAGAGACAAAAACAATTTTTGCAATAGACGACAAAGATGTTTTGATAAAAGGAGTGGAATTAGAGTCACACCTTTGTGGAAGTTGTGGATTTGTGTTAGCAGAAAATATAATGGTTTATAATTATAAAGACGTAGTACTGCAGTGTCCAAATTGCAAGTCTTATAACGGTGCACCAAATAGCGACAGTTTTTGATATTTCTATATTACAACTTCCTTAGTTAAAATTAGAACTTACGCTAGCTATTAAGGGATTAGGTCGTTTGTATTTCACTAGTAATAAAAAAGATAATGTTACCTCAGTTACGACCGGATTATTTACTTGAGCCGTTCATAATATCTTGTAACCCTTCAGTTACACTTTCGCTGATATTTGAGAGAGCTTCGCCAGTTTCATTCATTGCCACTCCTAATCCTTCAGTAGCATTGCCAGCTGCCTCGCCAGTTTCATTCATTGCCACTCCTAATCCTTCAGTAGCATTGCCAGCTGCCTCGCCAGTTTCATTCATTGCCACTCCTAATCCTTCAGTAGCATTGCCAGCTGCCTCGCCAGTTTCATTCATTGCAACTTGAGCCCCTTCTCCTGTCTCATTAACACCCTGTGTAACATTTTGAGCAAAAGCGCTGGTTCCTGTTGTTCCCACCAAGAGTGTGAATGCTGCAAGTATGGTGAATAAAATTGTTTTATCCATTAAATTTTAATAAATATAGTAGTTTTTAAACCTTATACATAGTAATTGTTAATATTACACACACGACCCTATCTAACTATGGTAGTTAGTATCAAGTTTATCAAATAGGTATACATTATTTTGTTTTAATGGTCTGAATTTATTCCTATAATGATCTTGATTTAAGATACCCAATTTTGACATTGAATTCTCAATAATCAAGATCAATTAGCTTTCAGTTATAAATATGGTAACACATATGACTTGAATATTAGGTTAGTTAAAGTGTTTCATATCAATATTTGAGTTTGTTTATCTTTTATTAT
Organism: Candidatus Nitrosocosmicus sp. FF01; assembly: GCF_047711275.1. Classification (NCBI taxonomy): domain Archaea; kingdom Thermoproteati; phylum Nitrososphaerota; class Nitrososphaeria; order Nitrososphaerales; family Nitrososphaeraceae; genus Candidatus Nitrosocosmicus; species Candidatus Nitrosocosmicus sp. FF01. Next base: position 198,897 of record NZ_JBLNIG010000001.1, read on the forward strand.
CCCATCGTTAGACAAACATTCAACATGTGTAAATTAGCCAATAGCGTACCTAGATATAATCTTTATTTAAGAACAGACGGGCCTGTCACAATTGCTCTTCCTGACATCATAAAATAAACTAGAAAGCACCAAGGTTCTTAACTGAACGAATCAAAATTATATTTAAATAGCCCGGCTACCGCATCATTATATAGTCCTTTTATAGTTATTTGAACCAAAGTAAATATGAATAATATAGATTTTTCAGAACTAATTGTATCAAAAAAGGGTGTAATTCTATCCGACAGACAAGTTGTAGGGAATATAATTGGGGAAAGAGGCGATTCTATCATAATAGAGAAGGATGGTGCGAGTGACAATATCTATCTAGTACCTAAATCTAAAGTCGAGGCTTATGATGGCGCACAATTGATATTGAATACCAATGATTCTGAACTTAAAACTTTTGAACAGAGAAGGGAAGATGATGGAGATTCAGTGTTAGATACTATCACAGACAAATTAGGTGATGTCAAAGACAAAGTGGTTGACACAACGAAGGATGTCGCAGGAAAAGCAAAAGACAAGGTAGACTAGTCATCTTTCCCTTTTATTTTGGATCGTTTTACAAATTAATCTATCTCTGGTGCCATAAATAATATCTAGGCAATATGCTCTCATAAATGATAATATCAGGAATAATAGTTTCCCCATAAAAGAGACTAGGCAATCTGTAACGATTTAGGAGATCTATCTTACTGGTAATGATAGCCTCAGATCTACACCATAATTTGATAGATTCTCATTTCTATTCTACTCATAGACAAAAATGTTAGCAAAAAAATTTAGTATTTAGGTGTTTGTAGACCAAATACAATTTTGTACAAGCATATGGTTGGAGAAATTTTTCAGGCAGTCCTTCAATTAATCGTTTCCTATCATAGGAGGGCGTGTGTCGGATATGATGATGGTAACAATCTGTTGGTAAAACTATCTGTTAATAAGGTGACCATTAAGATATCTATGTGGTACAGCACTATAAGTTTAGGAAAAAGCATTTCTGCAGGCTGTCTGTGCTTGTAGATGGTTAGTTGATGGCAAATCGCTATCTACCATTTTACGGTTTAGAGTCAATTATGGATTATTTGATGTCCATCTATGAAGTTATTTATATGAAATGCAATCCAAATACCTGGCAGTTGCATATCCCTAATATGGACCTAAAATTTCTAACCAAATGTAAAACCAATAAATAAAATGAAACTTGCATCCTACTTAGATATTTTAGGCTTATCGTATTTGCTCTAAATAATTAATTTGTAGATAATTAATACTAGTACTCAAAAAAGCAAAATACAAGTTTTTGACATATAATTGCTAGTATGACATGGATAAAAGTATGTGGATTGGAATCATTGGATAACAACAATATAGTCTCATTTGATCACGATGGTAAAGAAATAATGGTTGTCAAAGCAGGTGATAGTATTTACGCAACCGATAGAATATGTACTCATGCATATGCTGATCTATCTGGTGGAATCATGAATGAAGATGAAAAAACTCTTACATGTCCTTTGCACTTGTCGGCGTTTAAATTAAGCGATGGCATACCTCAGAACCCCCCAGCAGAAATGCCACTGTCTACTTACAAGATTAAAGTTGAGGACAATGATGTTTTGGTCCTGTTTGATTAATCTCAGTAAATGGATATCACGGTTTATCTAGAAATAAATTCGTAAAGTCAGTAGAACTTCAATGTTGAGTTTCCACTGGAGATTAAATTGATCAATGGATCCGTGATTGGATGAAAGAATGCTTGAAATCGCGTAATCTTTGGTTTTACAAATTAATTCACACATCTGTTAAATATTTCTTGACGAGAGGAAATGGTCAATTATTTTCCCGATTTTATGCTTCATACTCTTTGCGGTCTATGGTTATTGGCCAAATATTTGATTAGTATTGCAACAATATATACGAGAGGTAGTATGGACAGTCAAATCCTTTGCAACATATAACAACATGATTTTATTCATTCCTTTTCCTCTCTTTGCTTTGCTTTATCAAACATTTGTTTAGCAAATGCGCCCACAAACGCTCCTGCAAAAATGCCAATGAACTGTCCATATGTTGCCCAAAAGTCTTTAAATTGATCTCCTATTCCTTTTGGTGGGATAACTGTTACTGTCAAATTAATTGGTTTCGTTAAATAACCAACAGTTGGATACTTTACAGACAGTGCAAATTTTGGATCTACGGTTCCGCCTAGTGGTGCAGTAAATGTTGGTTTTGTGGCTGTGGCCATCGATGGCTCTCTTATTGTCACAATCAGGGGTATTGTATAGATACCGAGAGGGGTTTGATTAGGGACACCTATTTTTATCAATGGTGGTTGATTTCTTTGTATATGCACATCAAATTCACTAGAGTTAAATGATGAACCAATTATGTAATCGTTGAAATTATCATTAAAATTATTGGTAACTCCCAATGTGATATTAATGACATCATTAGAAAAACCAGAAGTCGACTTGATTCTAGCCGGGATCATCTGCTCTTCTCCTTGCCTTACTGATATATCGCTTGGAGAGGTGGATATTTCTAAGCTAGGTGGAGGAATGGTTACCCAGTTTGTAAACTGTCTGACTTCATTAGACCCAATTGATTCTGCGGAATAAAATAGTAAATTATATTCACTAGGGTAGCCTATCGAACTCAAATCTAAATTTAAATTTACGTAACCAGGGCCGACGGGGGATTCAGCATGTGAGAAGGTAAGGTTTGATTTAGAGCCTACCAACTTATAGCCTCCAGTAGAGGACAATTGGTAAAGATAGACATTTAGTTTGCCTTCATATAACTCTGCATAAAAATCATAGTTTGCCCCATTATATCCTGTTCTGGTATTCGCATCTGAATCAATCAGTATACCATAGCTTAACTTTGCAGAAGATAGATTACTGTATGCATCAGAAGCATTATAGATCTCATCATAAGCAGATGAGGAATTACTAAAGCCCGAATACAACCAAACGGTGGTGTTCAAAGTTTTTCCATCACTAATATAATTAGTGGATAGGATATCAGTGTAGCTTGTTTTTAGACCCTCGGTGCTATTTCCATAAGTCTGTACCCATTGACGATTTTCATTTATGAGTTCTTGAAGTTCAAACGATGGAGATGAAGCCATGGAAACTTTGAAGCTAGAATTACTACTCAAAAGTGAGAAAAGAAGGATAATTGAAATGGCTGCAATGTAACTAAAAAGATTGTATATATTAAACTGTAATTACCCCTAATTCTCTAATGAAGTTATTGAGAACTAAAAACTTTTTCTTATGGGGACATTTTGTACCATCAAATAGTATTCTCATATGTAGAATAGGCTCAACTGGTATGAAAAATTGGAATCAAAACTAGTAAATAAAGACTATTATCAATATTTAATCAAAATTGGAGTCATTTTTATAATATTCTAAAATTCGTTCAGTGTCGTTGTCTTCTTGACTATCTTTGGGCAAATCTGTTGCAGTAGGTGTAACTAAATTAAATCTAATAAAATCCATCGGAGTTATAATTCCGACCGGTTTTAACAAATCTTTATCCTCCTCCTCCTCCTTCTCTACCGTGTCGTTCTCGTTCTCAACTTTAGTTTGAGAAGATATATTAGAAACAACGAGTAGATGTCTCACCTTATTTTCTAACATCAAATCTGCTGCTTCTAAAGTAGATACCTCTGCATTGACTTTAATAAGAGGAAATGACATTACTTTGCTGGCTAATAATTGCGTACTATTCTTATCAGTAACACATACTTTTCTCGCCAGATCTCTTTCGGTAACAATTCCAAGGGGAATACCATATCTCTCATCCATTACTAGGACCGAACTAACTTGTTTATCTCTCATCTTTATTGCAACATCCTGTGCAGATGAGGTGGATCCAATTGTTTCAAGTTTTTTGGTCATTATTTCACTAACTTTGGTTGTTTTGTGGATAGGCATTTAATAATTATGGATGAGGGTTTCAAAGTATAAATACATTAATTTATGATCAATACTCAACATTCAAACTGAGTAAACTAAAACCCTGGTTGAACAGCGAGTTACACTTTGATTGTTATTGCTTATTACCTAATTCGCAAATCAAAACTTGTTCCAAAAATAAACTAAACTACTTGCATTTGGCAATATCAATATCAAAGCATTATAATAATATTGATGATAAAGATGATGGACTAGAATGAATCAAATCCTCCCATATCCATCCCGCCATCAGCGCCCATATCGCTAAAACCACCTGTATCCCCAGTGTCTGACGCACCTGCATCTGATGCAGCGCCCGAATCCTCAGCTCCAGATGCCCCTGATTCATCTACCTGTCCTTCCGTCTGGGCACTTTCTGCAGGATTCATAGCCATTCCCATAAAGGACATCATACCTGCAAACATTACCATACTCATCAACCCTGAAAACAACATCATAGGCATCCACATCCTGTTGTCATCCATGTAACTTTGCATTTGTCCTCTATCTCCGCTTTGATAAAGCTGTTGAAGGCGCTGAGATTTATACGATAATTCTTCCTTTTTACTTTCTAATACACTAGAACCAGTTTCTGATATGTATAACTCAATCTTCTTATTGCCAAAAAAACCTCGTTTCTCATTGGCATTTATTAGTTTTTGAGTTCTTAAATCATTGACAATCAATTCAACTTCATCTTTTGATATTTTGGTAACTCTTGCAATACTATCAATCTTCTTCATACCTCTCGCAATGGCGTCTAATACCATAAAGTGCTTTGGACTTTCATTAAATTCTCTTCTTGACGACATAATATGGTTGGACAATGAAAATATTTAAACGATAAGTTCAATTGGATTAAATCTAATTATTTTACCAATTTTACATCAAAATTATTTAAATTATCATATTTGTTTATATGAGTTTCATATGTTATTTGATAGGATCACATACTCTTGTTCTTTCCATTTTTGAAACTTACATGTCAATTATGGATGGGAGTAAGAAAGGTAATACAATATCTTTTGGAAACGAAAGAAAACCTCTTATTTAATAATCATAAAATAAAACCTTGCACTTAATGTTACTAATTCAAATGACTATCTTAGTTGCTTTAGGAATGAATTACTTGCTATTCTCCTTACTAACAATTCTTTGATAAAGTTGATTGATGAATTTCATTATATTACCATCCGATTCGAGCTCATTTTTTCTCATAAAATAATAAAGCTCTTCGGTTGACGCATGATGGTCTATTCCTATATTTTTTGCAGTTTCAAGTGAGATCATAGTCAAAAGCAATTTTCGTAAAACAATATCTGGTCCGTGGCTAATTAGATCTGAATGTAATTCTGCTAAAGTGTTCTTGAAATTTGAAAAAATATACTTGTCCTTTGCCTCGCGTGTTCTTAATGCAAATACCGTTCCCATCATTCTTTTTTTCATATGTACATATTCTACCATCTCTATAAAAGAAAAATCAAGATCAGGATTAGAAAGCAGTATCTCTGATAACAAATCTGATGCTTCTTGTTCATTAAGTTTCATTTCTTTTGATAGAGTAAATAGAACGTGACATGCAGCACATCCATTCTCCTTAATCACATATGGATTTTCATTTATATCTTTGATTGTTTTTGAGATTATTGTTTTAGCCATTTCTTCTTTCATATTTATATATATTGTATTTCAAGCACTAGCTTTAAAATATTAATAGTACGAAATAGGGATGCAACTAATTAGTCTAATATCTTAATAATTAGATACTGGCTTGTAGAATTGAGTTATTAAAACTATCTTGGTGACCATTGTTGACTATCATTTCATTTATGCTGATAGCTGGCTTAGATAGAGAGTAGCGTTTTTCAGTTTCAATCTTATCTATGCACGGTTTAACCTTACATTTGATAAAATAAATAACTAAATGAGGTAACATCATACACATTTAAAAAGCGTTGACATGGATGCAAGTCCATTGCAAATATTAGTCATCTATTTATGTTTTTTTATATAATACTGATTATGAGCAACAATATGATTAATTGGACTGAGGTAATTAAAAAGGAAGCCAGAGGAATAAATGATGCCGACCTAGGAGAAGTACAAGAGGTACGCCAAGATAATGTTGTGACTAAAGCCGGCGTTGTTGATAAAGAAGTATATTCTATTCCTAAGAATCTCGCTGAACGATATGATGGACATAATTTGTGGTTTAAGGTAACTAAAGAAGAAGCTGAGACTCTCTACAAGATCAAAGATTAGTCACCTTCTTTAGGGATGAGTGGGCTTTAAGTTATGTTATTGTGGGTGCAAATATAGATAAACCCACCATGACATTAAATCTTTGATTAAATTTCATAAAGTCTTTTTTATATTACATTTAAGAATACGTTGTAAATACTATGTCTCAATAACCATTTAAATGGTATCTAAAAAAGGTAACCCAAAGGAAGATAAAAAAGTTCCAGTAAAATCCGATAAGGCAGTAAAATCCGATAAGGCAGTAAAATCCGATAAGGCAGTAAAATCCGATAAGGCAGTCAAACCTGCTGCAAAAGTGGCCAAAAAAAAGGTAGCAAGTAAAACCACAAAGGTTTCAAGCACCAAAAAGGCTACTAAAAAGAAGTAAATGTCATATACTATCTATCTATGATCCATTACTTTGCTAGAAGTACAAGAGTGGTTTTATAGAATTTTTTTTACTACTTGAATATTTGCGATTTATAGAAAGCTTTGCATTTGATAAAACTCATGCGGATTGGGTATCCATAGAGTAAATATTTGTTATTTACCATTTACCATTTCTTTAACCTTGTCGATTAGTTGAATTGTCCAATCCATGTTTTACAAATTTATTTTGATAAATTCAAACTGTCGTACTTCGACCAAACTATAATTTGTTTAAAAATCATTTTTCTGCTCTGTTTTTTAATGCCTCATTCATTGAAATAAAGCTGTTATACATATCTTTGTCCAAGCGGTTTCCTACCAGGTGCACCAAAATTCCTGTAAAAATTTCTTTATGTATAAACTTTATTTGATTACTTTCAATCGGTTTCAAAATAAATATCCTCTCTCCATTAAATACCCCTGGAATGGTCGATTTCCCAAACCATCGTAGTTCTTTAAAGGGTTCTAACTTCGTAATCTCTGGCTGATAAGATCTGTTTCTGCCACCAGAAGTGTGTAAATGTATTTTGATCTTCGTTCCCAGAGTTGGAGTTCCTTCTATTTTACGAATAAACGGGTTCCACAATTCAAAATTCTTAAAATCAGTGAGTAAATCCCATACCTTTTCAACTGGAGCTCCAATATCGATTTCAGTGTGAATTTCCTTCAATATATAGTCTCTATAATGGCTTACCGTTTATGGATTCCTCAAAATGCTTTCAGTTTTAAAGTAATCAAATTTCACATTCTTTTATTATTTTTAAGTTTAGATGAAAAATATTTTTCGTACTTTGGCCTTTACATCGTTGGGCATATTGGGATCTTCAATTATCATATGCAAATTGTGTCTGCTAATGCAAAGTCCGTTTTTGTTAATTCGATAGAACCAATTTATATTCTCATTATTTATCTTGACTGTTTGTTTTCCGCAGCCTGTCATACCACAAATAATTAATTCATCTTTGCTAAAGCAAATGTGTTTGTTTGAACATTCATAAATCATGTTAGTCGTTAACGACTAGCATATTGAAAAATAATACACTTGACTGACGCTTCTGCTCTAAATGTAGTTTATCCGGCTAAAATGAGAGAAAATTTTGGTAACTTATCTATAGGATATTGATTCATGTTTTTCCTTTTTATCATCCGCAGTAGTCTTGTGTTGGGATATTTGAAATCTAGCTAACTGTTTTCTTACAGTTCTAAAACTACACTCTCACCTAGGATAAAATAGGATAGGAAAATGCTATCGAATGGCTTTGTCTTCTGCTAATAATTTTTTTCCACAATCCAAACAATACTTGATAGGAACTCTATATATGGCTCCCTTTTCATCAGAGATTTCCATAAATACATTGGTACACGAACTAAGAATAGTTAAATCAGTTAAAGAAACCAAGTCTCCCTTTGGACCGGTTACAAAAACATATCCTCTTTTACACAATTCAATTAAATTTTTACAATCTTCATGCATGTCAAATCTATAATTTTGTTAGGTTTATACCTTTTTGTCCACCAATTTTTCGTAATATGTGTGGTCCGATATTTGTGATCTGATGACTTTTATAATCTGTTGAATTGATGGAATAATAATACAGATGAGGTGAGATTATTTGACAATTTTTGAAGGTTTCTTTATTTCTTTAGCCAACCAAGAAATGAGATTATTATCTAATGGGACTTTACCTATAATCCTCATTTCTTTGGCATATATACGGGAATTTATTTTCTAATACCGTATGTAGGGAATCTTTATTACATTGTATAAATGAGATATTTAGATTTCTTACTAAACAATATAGAAATCTAGTGTGGATTCGATTGAAACATTTGAATGCTTTAATGATATTTCAGAGAAAGTTACTGCATTATATTGCATGGTATGTTGAGTGTTAACACAATAGTTAAAAGCAAACAAGCACTTTTCATGGTTAATGAAACAATTCAAATTGATTTCATTTTTATTGTTATTTATATTGTCAATTAGCTTGATGACGATGATCCTATCGATATCTGCTTCGATAGTCAAAGCTCAAGAAATTACAGGTTTATCAGTCATGACTAAGGTAAGTTTTGAAAACAATAATATATCATCTCCTACTCCTACTCCTACTCCTTCTATTCCTACTCCTTCATCTGTTACTGACTATCCAATAGAAAATAAGACTGTTAGTTATTTTGACAACTCGACAGGCTTTTTGGTTTATCCTTCTTTAAATCAATCAGCTAAAACAGAGAAACTACCTGCGGTGGTATTAATCCACGAAAATAAAGGACTAAATGAATTCATTAAAGAATCTGCTAGCTTGCTTGCACGTAATGGCTATGTAGTTTTGGCCGCGGACCTTTTTAATGGCGAAGTTACCACTGATCAAGATCGATCACGTCAACTAACAACTGCAATTAGAGAAAATCCTGATTTGGCAATTAATAATTTGAAAGCTGCTGTTGCATATTTACAAACCCTTGACAACGTTGATCCGTCTAAAATAGCATCTTTGGGATGGTGTTTTGGAGGACAGCAATCACTACAGTTGGCTCTAAATAGCAAAGACAATCCACTTGCGGCTACAGTAATATACTATGGTCGGTTATCTAATGATACTCAAGTCCTCTCAAATATATCGTGGCCTATTCTAGGAATATTTGGAGATCAAGACCAATCAATTTCAATAGATTCTGTGAACCAATTTCAAAAAGCATTAAATGAGACTGGGATAACGAATGAAATTTATATTTATCCAAATGTTGGTCACGCTTTTGCAAACCCATCAAATGATAATTATGCTCCAAATGAAACTGCAGATGCATGGAAAAGGACTCTGAGCTTTTTGGACAAATATTTGAAATCCTAGCTTAGGTCTATAAAAGAATTTTATTTTATTTTATTTTATTTTATTTTATTTGAAATCAGGGATTGCCATGGTGATTAAATCATTTACTAAGAGGATAACGGGTAACTATTGTTTATCCTTTTTATTGGGTAGAAAATGACTGACTGAATTTCTATACCTTGTTTCTAGGATTCTGTATCATATCGATCACCAAAGCTGCCGTCCACGAGAAATCTTTGTCACCTAGTCCTTTGCCAGTATAAGGGTCATAATATTCTCTTACTCCGTGTCTTTGAACCAGCTCAAACATTCCTTCTCTTATTACTTCTGCCTTTTTGTATATCCATACTCCAATAATCCCAACCAAAACAACCAGTTCATATTTATCCATACTGGTCCTGGACAATATGTTAAAGGGCTAAAATATTTTGCTTGGAACCCGGTACTTGGAAGTGCCGGTTCATGACAATATTTGCCTGGTCCAGAATGATACGAATGTCTTAACCATTTGCATCGTTTCAGCTTCATTTTGGAGCGATAGCACTGTTGATAGTGGTGTTAGGGATGAAACTGTTTTGGCTTTTATCCAGTCCTTTGCAATTAAATCCTAATCTAAAAACAGACTGAGTTCATCTTTTCCCATTTTAGAATAATAGGGTGGCAGAAAATATCGATAATAATTGCGTTCTGTTCTTGCCAACCATCCCAAGACTACTTGTCTAATTTTACTATATTCGATACTGGTTTCTTCATTCGCATCCTCGTTGCTTTTATTTCCACGGGTACTATTTTCTACATTGTCAGGACTTTCCAAAATATTGATAATCTTTAACAGATGTTTATTGGCTATATACAGAATGCTACTAAACAACAAGTCTTTTATTTTAAAGGGCATTTTTTCATACATTATTTTTTCGTCATAGTTGTATTTTTTCATAATTTCAATCATGTATATGAATATGTTGTATTCCTCATCACTCGGTATCGTTTCTGATGCACCCTCTACCGCAACAACGTCTAGCCTTTTGAATACCGGTAATTCTGATTCTGTAAATGAAATCTTAGATAGGGGCAGATCCCAAATGGGAGAATCGTCTTCACCGGATTCCCGAGGATGTAAAATAGTAACAAGACCTGTCTCTTCAGGATCCCTGTCAGTCAGCAAGTACCTATGAAAGTTCATTAGTTTTGGAACCATGTTCCGTAGAAAAGTCTTGATTTTTGATTTGTCGGTAGAATTTACGTGTATGTAGTAACAAGAATTTGCATGTACAGGGGGTTGCGTCATTCCCGAGGTGCCAATATGCATAGGAGGTTCAGGTGATCTTCTTATTTCGTAAAAATCTGCAGCAGGAAAGTAGGTTTTTTTCTTTATCATTAAATACAATATGTGGGACCATTCCATTTTCCATTGTGCATCAAACAGAAATTGAATTTCCTGAATTGCTCTGTCTGTCTTGCCATAAGAATTTCCTAGAGCAATAAAAGCAACATCCCAACTCCATTGGTGGGGACATAATGTAGCAGCAGATATTGTGAATGATCCATTCCAATTCTTATCTAATACATCTTCACACTTTTACAATAGCTTTTTATATCTGTCAACCTACAGACTGCTTTTGCTTTCTATGTAATAAATGATCTATTGCTATTTTTCTACCTGCTTGAATCCTTAGGGAATAAATGATCTGAACTATGACTGTGATCAAGCCCAAATGAAGGGTAGAGTGTCATTCCACCGTCTACGACGAAAGTGCTTCCAGTAATGTAAGATGCTTTTGATGAAGTTAGAAAATCTACTACGTCTGCTATCTCTTGTGCTTTTCCTATTCTGCCAATAGGAATTTTCTTTAGATTTTCTTCAAGTTCTAATGCACCTGTGCGCAAGCTCATATTCATATCCGTATCAATTGCACCGGGAGCTACAATATTTACCCTTATTTTGTCAGCCGCCAATTCTAAAGCCATGGTTTTTGTCATCATGTCTATTCCGCCTTTCGAAGTTGCATATGGGACATAATGTGGTTTTGGAATAATTTGGTGAACCGAGGAGATATTGATTATACATCCTCCAACAGGGTCAGTTTGGGTCTTCATTTGTTTGACAGATTCTCTACTACATACAAAAGGGCCTGTAAGATCTACCGAAATTATGTTATACCAGTCTTGAAGGGTCGTCTCTGTCAATGGGTTGTCTTTTTGTATACCCGCGTTATTCACCAGTACATCAATTCTTTGGAACTTAGTTACTGTCTCTTCAATCAACCTAATACAATCAGATTCTTTTGAGACGTCGCCAACAATAGCTACTGAATCGCATTCGGCACTTTTTTTGGTCTCTTCAACAACTTGTTCTGCCTCTTTTAGTCTTCTTGCATTTATTACAAGGGCTGAATATTCTTTTGATCTTGCAAATCTAAGCGCGATTGATTTTCCAATTCCTTTGCTAGAACCTGTAATGATGGCCACTTTATTGCTTGACAATTTAGAGATTGTATTGACGCACCTGTTAATATTATTCATGTTCTACACACACATATATCTGTGTGAGGATGGCCTTTATCTTAAAACACTGTGACATATACAAATTCGAAATGGACTATGGTTTTAATATTTTAGTATTTTTTGTTTCGCAAATAAGAAAAGCACCATCCTCTTTTTACACTACTTGAATGTCTCTTTGACGCAGATTATATATGGTATATTAGATAAATCATCCTAACGTTATTTGGAAGAATGATTGAGAACATTGAACAAACATTTAGCTTCTCAAAGTTTACTGAGATTTGTGAGTTAGTGCGAAATACGTCTAGCAAGAACAAGAAGGTCGATATAATTTCAGCATATCTTTCATCACTGGATGAGGAATCTCTGTACAAAGCTGTTTTATTTCTGTCTGGAAGAATATTTTCTCGAGGTTCTCCACACCTTCTAAATGTAGGTTTTAGAACAATAATGCAATCTTTGTTTGAAATATCTGATCTCAACAAAGATGACGTTAGTAAGATTCATTTAGAGCATGGTGATCTTGGCAGGATTGCAGAATATGCTATTTCTAAAAAAAGAACAGTGACTCTTTTTAGATTTGCTGGAGAACAATTAGATAGTCTTACCTTAAATGATATCTATTTGCAATTTAAAAAAATAGCGAACCTTAGTGGACCTAATTCTAACAATGAAAAGAAAAATATTCTCAAGGGATTACTAATTAGATGCACTCCCATAGAATCAAAATATTTAATAAAAATCATTACCAATGAAATGAGAATTGGTTCGTACGAAGGATTGGTAGAAATAGCAATTGCAAAGGCATTTGATAAAAGTGTTGAAAGTGTGAGAGAGGCATTGTTAATCTCAGGAGATATATCCAATGTGGCTTTGTTATCAAAGAGTGATAAATTGCAATCAGTAACACTGAAACCATTTGTACCCATGAATTTCATGCTTGCAGATGTCATGTTTACGGGGGATGAGATAGTTGAATATTTTAATAAATCTCTTTACTGTGAATTTAAATATGATGGTATAAGGTTACAACTGCACCGATTCGGAGATGATTGTAAACTTTTTTCTCGAAACCTGAGCGATATATCTTTCGCATTTCCAGAAATAGTAGAATCTGCAATAAAAATATGTAAAAAAGGATCAAAGAATGAATCGAAAAATGCTATACCTGTTGACTTTGTTTTGGATGGTGAATTGATAGGATATAAGGATAATAAACCTTTACCTTTTCAAGAACTACAAAAGAGGCTGAGAAAGAAAGTAATGTCAAGAGAAATTTTGAGGGAAATTCCTGTTCAATATATCGTTTATGATGTCATGTTTTATGATCGCAAATCTGTAATAAGAGACAGCCTTGCTACAAGGAAAAAGTTGCTTAGTCGCTTGCTGTTAAAGAATGAAAACATAATTATTGCAACAAGCACCGTTGTAGCGGCCGGTGAGGAAATAGATCTGAATTTTAAGAAAAGTAAGAGTGAAGGATATGAGGGACTTGTAATAAAGGATCCTGAATCAAACTACCATCCTGGGAAACGGGGCAGATATTGGATAAAGCTGAAGGAGGAGTTAGACACGATTGATGCTGTAGTGGTTATGGCTGAATATGGCCATGGAAAAAGAGCAGGGACGCTTTCTGATTACACTCTTGCTATAAACGATTTTAAACACAAAACACCAGCCGATAAAAACAATATTTTAGAATCAAAAATTAAAGAGGACAAATCGAATATGTTGAGGACCATAGGCAAAGCTTATTCGGGGCTCTCAAACGACGAGATTAATTTCATGACTAACAAGTTAAAAACACTAGTAGTAAAAGATGAGGGTAGCAGACTAATAGTAAAACCAGAAATTGTTCTGGAAGTCTCCTTTGATACGATACAAAAAAGTGATCGACATGATAGTGGATATGCACTGCGTTTTCCTAGGATTAAGAACATAAGATTCGATAAAGGCATTAATGATATTGATAATCTGGAAAAAGTTGAAAATATTTATCGCAATCAATTCCATATAAGAAATAAAGTCAATCAATAGTTGTTGTTATTCTAAGCAACGATTGGAATTGACTCTTTATCTCTTTTAAGACAGCCAACTAGTTCATCAATAGTAGTATTTGAATCATTGTAGTCATAATCATCATAGACATCTCTAACTTCGCCTTCTCTTTCCTCCTACATTCACTCTCACCCCTTCGCAATAACCACCATCAGCATCACAACCATATCTACTATCTCGTATCTGGTTATTTGTAATGAAAAAAGATTAATTGTCGTTAACTTGGCATAGGGGGCACCAAAATGTTGACCTTAGAGTTGTTTTTTTCTCAGATAATATCTTTGTTCCACATTTCCAGCATTTCTTGCCCGCTCTTCTAAAAACCCAATGAGTATCGTCCCAAGTCATCTTGCCGTGATTTGGATTGTCAACTGCTCGAGTTCTGCCATTGTTAATATAGCCAAAGTTGAGAATTTTTGGAATATTTGATACAAGTTTCTCTAAATCAGAGTCAGATAGGGAAGTCACATTCGTAAAAGGATAGATTTTGCGTAAAAACAAGATCTCTGATTTGTATTTATTTCCTATGCCCGATATTATTTGTTGATCTAAAAGTGCTTTAACAATGAGCAAGTTTTTATCTCTTTTAGATTTTTCTAGTAAATTAGATAGTACCTGATCTTTGTCGAAATTTTTTGTCAGTGGATCAGGACCCAATAATGAAATGGGAGGTCGAGTTGAGGGATCATCCAGCGAAAATTCTATGACGGGGCCATTGAATTGAACCAAAACTTTATCAGCGGTTATAATCGTTAACCGTACCCTAGAATCTTTTCTTGTATCTAGGACGTTATTGGTTTGGAGTTGGATATTACTATTTGATACGCTTTTTGTTTTCTTCAGACTCGGGGATTGATTATTTATCTGCCTCGTTGGTCGTCGTGGAGGTGGTCTGGCACTTCCATTGTCATATTTTTCTCGATCATAGATTCTCCACTTCCCCCACATCATCATGTGGTTCCGTAAATAAACATTTGATGAAAATTTAATGACAATATTTTTCCCAAATGTTTTAACAAACTCTACTGATGATCCTATTATTTTACTTTTGATTTCGTCGCTAACCTTGTTTTGTAAGATGAACTCTATTTTTGTATCATTTGATAATAGGACAGCTCCTATATTGTCTGCAACTATTCTGACCTCCGGACCTTCAGACATCTTACTTCTGTAGATCTAAAGGGAATACTTTTAATAATAATTACTTAGAATTTCAATTTTTTCTAAAACTGCTAGAATATTAGAGTATTGCAACTAGTTAGCAAATCCAATATATTTTTTCTATAGTATCAAAGATATGAATAATAAAGCCAAAAATATTCACAACCAAAACAAAAACAAACTCTTTGTCGCATCAATCGCAATAGTGGTTGCCTTGGCACTTTTCGCAAGCCCCCTAGTGGCTATAGATCACGCCTTTGCAACCAAAAAGAAAAAAGGTGGTAATGTAGCCGAGCAATCAATCTCTCAATCACAGTCTTCAGTTCAAAATGCATTATGTGCTTCTGGTGGAACAACATTCCTATCATGCAATAACGTTAGTTTCCAAAACCAAAAGAATACTGGAAACAATGCATTAGCTCAACAAGACGATGACGACGACGGAAACTCTGCAAAACAAGGCATCAGTCAATCACAATCCTCTAGCCAAAACAGTCAAGTGGTATCCGGTGGAGATACGATAGGTTCTGGTAACAACATCAACGTTCAAAACCAAGAAAACAGCGGTAACAACGCTTTAGCGCAGAGCTAACCGCTCCACTTTAATCTTGATTTGAGATCTAAATTTAGCCGGGGTTGTTTAGAATGTTGTGGTTCATGATAGTAATCTGTTTGCTCTACTATTTGGCAACGTTAAATAGTTAGGCTACTTACCTACCTACCTGCCTACCTGTTTATTTGCATGCCTGTCTGCTATCCAACCAGCCATAAGGCCACTAATTTATGCGAAAAATCTTACTTTTATTACATCTTCGACAATTAAAGCCCATACAATGCTACACAAACATATTTTATTTGACCATTGAAAAACCCATTAAACTTGTAAAGAATAATATTCGCATGATTATATCGATTCAGTACATGAAAAGCAACCGTGTTTTTTACCTTCCAAAACGTTTCAGATCTTTAACAGTTCTTATTTTAATCTTGGGCTTCGGACTATGGAATTATCCATTTATTACTGGAAGTACCTTTTCAATAAATTCTCAAAACAGTTTATTCCAACCCTATGATCAATTACGGGTATTTGCTCAGAATGCAGAATCGCCAGATAAAAATAGAACTGAGCTAGTATATCACCTAAGCAGTGATGAACCGTGGAGGGCTACAATTGCCCTACTTGATTCTCAAACAATGTTAAAAATGGGTTATAACGTTACGTTAATGTTAAGCATAGAAGGAGTTCAATTAGGCGTTAAGAATCCACATCAGTATCTTGGATTGAATCCATTAATCCAGAATGTTTCCAATTTTATGAATAAAGGCGGAACTGTAATTATATGTGAAGTATGCTTAAAGATTGCAGGATATAACAATTCGGATATAATTGACGGATCGATCATAGGTTCGCCTACCATAATGGCTAATTTATTAAACAAAACTACTGTTGTAGATTACTGATTTGCCTGTCACTTGAAGATAAGGGCAAGTCGATTGATAATGACGAAGATTATCAACTCAATTTAGTTCTTTTTTTGAAGATTATCTGAAAAGGAATAATGAGAATCCAAAGATATGACGCAAACTGTATGTTTATGAAAGCAACGCCTATAGACCCAGCAAATATTATGGCAGGAAAGATTCCCTGTAATATATACAATTTTTTTTGACGTTGTGTCATGTTATCATCCTTTAGCAGGGTATACCTTAGCGCATGTATCCAAATCAGGGAAAGCAGGAGGCTAGTAATTGTTAATATTAGAGCGTAGAGCGCAAATGTTGAAACATAATTATTTTCAAATCGTAGAGCGGTTCCAAAGGATATCAAGGTAACAAAAAACAAATACAACAGGTTTAACCATAACATAACCGCGTGTGAGTCTTTTATCTTGTTAAAGATGAGATGATACTTGATCCAAAAAATCCCTATTACCGCAAAACTAGTGAGGTATATTTCAAATTGAGGGATAAGCTGGAACAATCTATTTGTTACTTCAGCTTCTGATAAATTTGGGGGCAATTGTGGAATTTCAATTGAAATCGCAATGAACGTAATAGAAAAGGCAAATATTGCATCACCAAAGGAAGTGACATGATCCAAGCGCACATTGTTGATTGAAACCATTATCTTTCATATTCGATACTCGATTCATAATAAAAACAATATCATTGCTGTGTCATTGGGACAGGAATGTACTCATATTTCAGGACTCGCCCAAAAAATAACATAACAACGGAATCAGGAGAATCAGATATGAAATAAAGAAAAGCAATGAAATAGGTACTTTTTTTCATGCAACAAAATTATTCATTGCTAAAGTGAAATTTTCTGCCCGTCTTTTTCCAATGATGATCGAGGATATCAAAACACAATCTATCAGCCATCTTGATCTTACCCCTAAAGCCACAATTAGAATCAAATGTGCCACTTAAATAGGTGTATTAAGCCAATTATTCTTTCATTTAATATGATTGCATTCCCTTTTCTGCTAGAGTCATTCATTAACTCAAACTCTATTTTTTTTGCTAACGAGTCAAAGCTTTTGTGGCGTTGTAATAGTTTTACCTATCTGGTCACCCTTTGCCATCATGACATGGCCTTTTACCATGTCGCGAAATGGCAATACTGCGTTTATGAGAGGTTTAATTTTTCCCTTTGAAGTCCAAAACAATACATCTTCTAGTTCGGCTTTTGTTCCTTGAGTGGCTCCAACTATATTTATCCCCCTAAAAAATAGATAGCGTAAATCGATACTAGAATCATATCCTGTGGTAGCACCTGTAGATACCAATGTGCCTCCCATTTTGAGTAGTGCCACTTCTTGGGGGAATACAGTTTTGCCAATATGTTCAAAAACTATGTCTACTCCTTTCTTGTTGGTAAACTCTCTTACTTTTTTGTACCAATCTTCCTCTCTGTGATTTACCACGTGATCTGCACCAAGTTCCAGACACTTGTCCATTTTTTGCTGATTTCCGGCGGTGGCAATAACTGTGCAGTCATACAGTTTTGCAATTTGGATACCTGCCATTCCTACCCCGCTTGTTCCACCCATTACAAGTACCGTTTGTCCAGGTCGCATTCTAGCTCTGTCCACAAGCATGTGCCAAGAAGTCATTCCTACCATAGAGATAGCTGCTGCATCTTCAAATGATACATTGTCACTTATTTTAGTCACGTTTACTTCTGGCAGGTGTGTATACTGGCAATAGCCTCCCCAAAGTGGCCCTGTTTGAAACCCCCAAACTTGTCTTTTCTCGCAATCAAATTCTCTTCCCGACGTGCACTGATAGCAGATACGGCAACTCAAATTACCGTGAGAAACCACCCTGTCACCCTTTACAACTGAAGTGACTTCTTCACCTACTTCTTCTACTGTTCCTGAAATATCAGTGCCCGAAATATGTGGCATTGGAACATTAATTGGCTTACCCCATATTGCCCACAAATCATTGTAGTTATAAGCAGCTGCTTGTACTTTGATCAAAACTTCGTTTGGCTTTATCTTTGGAATATCAATATCTTCTATCTTCACAACTTTTTCTGGATCTATATCATGCTCTCTAAAAACTGCGGCCTTCATAATCTTAACTCTTCCAATTTATTTGCGATAAAAGTTGATAAATATGCACTAGTGTTCACAGTTATATAAAAAAATAAATGATCAAAATATACCTTGTCTTTTGATTTAAACAAATCAGGATTTTAAAACTCTGCATTCATGTATTAAGTTTATACATTGAATCATTTTCAGAAGGGTCTTGTCAAACACACCTATGATGATCAAATGAAACTTTATTGAACATGCAATACTTTCAAATATAAATGCAGATTACTTTCATGTGATTTGGACTTTTTTTAACAATAGAGTCTGATTTAATATATATTATTCCAAACTAGGTATCATTTAGTCTACTGTTGTTCAATATTATTCAAACACAAATTTTCCACCATATTTTTTTTCTAACAAATGCAACAATACTTGGTCTTCATTACTAGATTTTTGTTGTTTTCTATTTGTCAAGCCCAGATCGGTAAAAAAGTTTTCAAATCCACCTGGAATAAACATGATTAGTAATGTGCCCTTTTCCTTACCAATCTTTCTATACGAATGTGGAATATCTTTTTCAAGGATCAGTATTTTTTCTTTTTCTGCATGAATTATCTCTTTTCCCTGTTTAAATAGAAATTTTCCCTCCATTACATATACGATCAATTTTTCTTTACTGTGTGAATGCATAGGAACTTCTAGATCCTCTTCTCCCAAAAGCTGAATTTCCAGTAATGAATATTTCCCTCCTGTTTGTTCTCCAGATAAAACTATTTTAAAATCTAGTAAATCCATATTAAAAATTTGATAAGTTTTTCCCTGGTCATTCCGAGATCCGGAAGAATTATTGGGATTATTTGCATTCATAGGCATTCTTTGGCAATAAATAGATATAAATATTTAGTGCATTTAGATTGCAAAAAGGATCCAAAATTGATTGAATGATTGCAGAGCGCTTTAAAGATTGGCATGCTAGGGATGTCCGGTACCTGATATAGGACAAATCATGTAAAAATTTTGAGTTTAAAGAGTTGCTGGTACGTTTGTAATTCAAAAGGAGAGATACCGCCTGGAAAGGTTACATACACCAGCAGACTTGCATATCACCACCGTCGCTAGCGATAAAACCTCGAAACATTTTGCCAAAATTTGATTTTCAAGCACAAGTATATGAATCATATAGTTATATTGTTATGTACAAATCTAAGGGTAAAAAGTATTAATATCTAAAATGCACGTGTAAGATTAAATGGCATATTTCTTAAACTGTATTCCTAAGCAGGGTGCTAGAAATATCTACCCCCTTTCCTCATCTTCGTTTGCTTCTACAAGCACTCCTGCACGGGCCAAATCGTCTTGTTCATTTGCTAACTGTAAGATAAAGCCAATTTCAAGATGCTCTGTATGCTCGGAGTACTATTGTTACGATCATACCTACGGACATATTCATACTATAGAGAACTTTGAGATACTGTGATATTTTCTTAGCTCTGTTGAATGCTTGATTAAAACTCAGGTAAAATTTTTCATATATAACTATTATATTGAATATACTGGGATAGTGTTTTTCCCAAGCTGATCAATTCTGGTGTAGTAAACAGTGATTGTAGAACATGATTATCCAAAGGCTCCATGTTAATCAGTATTTCTTTTAACGGCCTGTTAAACCGCTCAGATTCCTTTTCTATTACCATGATTGTAATATCTAAATCTTCGATATCAAATTCTCCAAATGGCAGCTTCGACATCAGATACTTGCACTTTTCAACCAATACAAAGCGATTTTCTCTTTCTGACATCATACTATTGATAAAGATATGTTGTAAATACTATAAGTTGATTTGAAATAAATTTTACTTAAGAATCTTCTTTAAGATTCAAAGAATAATATTTCAAGTCCGAGATGGACAAATCTCTAATTAGATGCATGAGGATGTTTATGCAGATTTACCCCCAACTACTAATCAAATAGAATTATTTACTGTTCAATATTACCTGAACATATTCACACAAAACTCTAAAATAGCTAATATATATTGAATTATAACAATAAAATTTACAGGTATGAATACAACTAAAACATTACTAGTATCAACAGCAGTTGTTCTAGCACTCGCATTAGTTTTGGCTCCACTTGCAATCTCAGAAGATGCATTAGCAAAAAAGAGTAACAAAGCAAAACAAATAATTAGTCAGTCTCAAAAATCAAAACAAAATAGCCAAGTAATTTCAGGTGGAAGTTCCATAGCTTCTGGAAATAATATAAACTTCCAATTCCAAGCCAATACAGGAAGTAACGGCCTAGCTCAAGCAAACGACTAATCTTTTTTTTGTTTTCTCATTATTGGATTTTTACAGTGTTATTCCTGTTAAATAGTAATTAACCAATAAAATAATAAACTGATCGGTAATAATTCTTTTTTAAACTAGTCAATGAATCTACAGTTGTTTTAATAATTAAGCTCAGCAAATATACATAAATGACTCTTAGGTCCGTTTTATATTATTTTCAATGTAGTAGATTCCCGATAGATTTCGGGATAATAAAGATTTATTTTTTGTTTATGAAGTAGTCTAAAGTAATCATCCAAATCATTGAATAGATTTTGAAAGAAATCAGTGGACAAGATTGTTAAATAGTATATTAGATACAGAATAACATATTGATTCCAGAAAATATTTTGTATGAGTCAAAGACCATTGTGTGTATAAGAGACTATTGTGATTCAGATTTATTTTGTATTGGTAGATTTAATTTAAGAACCAAAATTCATACAATCAACTAAGACAAAATGCGGTATATTTCAGCCTCTGCAGGAATTTTAACTCTCTCTCTACTAATCTATGTCACTTTATTAGACAACATTACTTTCGCAGTTACTGAATTGCGCGGTACGGATACAAGCTTACTACATGCCAACCCGTCCGGCATTGAAAATGTTAACCCTTATTCTGATCTTTCTTTGATACCGAGTATAGTAAATATTACTACATCGTGGATAGCAGAGTATGGATATGTAGGAGTTTTTACTGCTGCATTGGTAGAAAATCTTTTCCCACCCATTCCCAGTGAATTGATATTTCCTTTGGCAGGCATTACCGCATTTACGAAACATTTGGGGTTTATAGAAGGTGTTATTGGTATGTCAATGGCAGGGGCAGGGGGTTCAACCTGTGGTGCATTAATAATTTACTATATATCAAGAAGAATAGGGAGAGTGGCGATACTTAAACTTGGTAATCGCATTGGAATTGGAGAAAAAGAGCTAGAAAAATCTGAAAAATGGTTTGATAAACATGGTTCAGCTGCTGTATTTTTTGGCAGAATGGCTCCAGGAATTCGAGAACTAGTCTCTATTCCCGCTGGAATTGAAAAAATGAAACTATCTACGTTTGTTATTTTTACTTTTGCAGGTTCATTTGTATGGTGCACATTTTTAACAACAATCGGTTTCTTCATAGGCGATGTATGGAGCAACCTATATGAGGAATATTCTTTTGTATTTGATCTAGTCGCAATTATCGTCGTAGGTGGCATAATAGGAGGACTTTCATATCGATTCTATAAAAATAAAAAGATAAGCAAACCCTAGTAGAACAGGCTCTTCTTTTTCCAGTGTTCTAAGGAAGAGGGCGTTTATTCTATATGTAAGGGACTTGAATTAACTATTAGTGACTATTAACCATTGTTCATCTTAAATAGAATTTTTTAAAATAGTTTTGTTACTATTGAGATTGTTTTCTAAAGAGAAACTAACTAGTTTAGATCACTAGTCTAACCTATCGGTTGGTAATCAGTTTATGAATTCATGAAATTTTCAAACTTCATTGGCCTCTACTAATTTTGATGCTAGTCCAATTTGGTATGTATTCTCATATTGAATTCCCTCTTCAAGATTATTTTGAACACTTTCAAATACATCGTTTATTCTATTGCCCATAGATGGTGACTTTCTGTTAATGTGATCCAAAATCTCCTCTTTTGTAGCTGGAAACTTGAGATCTTCAAGCAAGTTTGCAAGCTTAGACACAATGGTTTTGTTGGTTGCTTCGTTAATTGGCGGTTCATTTGTCAGATCACCTACTCTTTGCACAGACGAGTCTACCCCTGATTCACTTGGATCTGTATAATTTTTATCGTCACGTACATAACTCATGCATATCACTAAAAATTATGAAACATAGTATTTTACCATAGATAAAATTAATTTCATCAACACATGAACAGTGAAGAAGACCTTCCCGCTGACAAAAAAATTCTGTGCTAAACGAACGAAATAAAACGATCTTTAATGTCCACACAAGTTGTTTTCAATTTCTATTCTTTGATTGTTTAGGCGCAAATAAACGACCAGGCAATACAAATTTTTACAAAGACAAACTCAGCTTGAATATTTGGTGCCCATATAGTTTAACGGATATTGACTTATTGGATGATGGTTACAATTTACCCGCCACCTTGTGCATTACAAAAGTAGTTAGAGATACCTTCCTTTATTTTCCAGGGAAGATCTTGAAAAAGTAGGGGACCATAGATTAGAAGTATAGCTTTACAGCAAGAATAGACAAGCTCAAAAATATAGAGGGATATATCGCAAGTATTTATGGACCTAGCAGAAACAAGTTATCTAATATCGTTTATTAATCCAAATAGGCTTTAGATAATCAAATCAATCAAAATTATCCAAAACCAAATTAGATTTGGAAGAATGTCAGATGAGAAACCGTTTTATCGTTACCAATCATTCTCTTACATTTTTAGACTAGTCACCTGATTCTCAAATATTATAATGAACATCATAATTTAATAAACCAAAATATTTCAGTTATATACACTATGAATTTTACAAAAAAGACCGTAACAAATTTGTTTTTATTTTCATTGTTATCTATAGTTATGATATGGGACACACTAACGGTTTTACCAAGTGTTCATGCGCAAGCAGCAAATAATGTCACATCAAGTGGAACAGGCGAACCAGAAACTCCACTTGAATTTATTTCTGTAATAAGAGGTCTATTGAATCAAACAGTTATAGAATATACCAATCAGAATTATACAGGAGCAGAAGAGCTTGCAACTACGGCCTATCTAGATAACTATGAGTATGTAGAGGGTCAATTAGCTGAAATAGACAGGCCTTTAATGGAAACTACTGAAATTCAAATGAGAGAAGAATTGCGCAAGATGATCCTAGACCGAGTGCCAGTTGAAGAATTACAAGATCATATCGATGAGATAAATGCCAATCTAGACAAATCTGTAGAATTATTGTCTAACTCAACCGCGTAAAATAACCATACAAGAGATCTAAAAAGAACTCTGTAAAATGAGGCCAAGTTACATCTTTGTGTATCTGAACTTCTTTTGGTGCCACCAACAAAGCGAACTTTGATTTATTGTGAAATATATGAATAATTTTTTTTATTTTCATCAGTTGCCAACTCATTCTAGTAGTTCATTATATTACTATTTTGAGTTGGATTTTAAAAATGGATTTGTATTATAGAAACAGATTTCGATTATCAGATTTAAATTTGATTTAATGACACTCATTAAAGTCTGATTCTTAAATTAGTAATAGAATTCCATAAATATAAGTTTCACCATAATATGAATAATTTTGACGATGGGCGATAATGTTCAAACTATTCAAAACGATGAAAATGCTCTCGATCGCCTGTACGGGTTAATTAGAAATGTTAAATCAAGACTAGACATCGTGGTGGGCGTAGATGGTTTAATACTGTTAGGTTCTTGCCCAGAATTCTCGGAACTCTGCGAACAACTAAAGAAACAAGGTGGTGTCATTAGAGGCATTATCAAAAGCCCTATACAAAACTATCCTGATTTTCAATCTATTCTTAATTCATTTACAGAAATAAAACAACTCGATAACATCAGAGGAATAATTGCAACTTCAGAATCAGAATATATTAAACTCAATTGCAACACATCCGGCACAATTATCTTAAATGGTACTTACAGCAATAGTGAAGACCTCTTGTCAGCCTCACATACTTTTTTTGAAGCATTATTTTCAAACGGTGTTTATTATAAAACTCAAAATGAAGGTACAGTCAATGACCTCGATTTAAATGATCTTGTTACTATTACTACTCCTGCTACATCAGCATCAAGATTTAAAATCGATAAGAAAATTGCAGATAAACTATCTTATTTTGTAGATAACTCTGAATTCATTTGTATTTATTCATCAATTGGTGGAATGTTATTTGAATTTCAAGATTACTTTGAAAATTTCAATTCAATTGTAGCAAAGGAAAAAAGTGGCAAACATGGAGGGGTTAGGTGGCTAACATCGATTAGAAACAAAAATGATATAGATCTAGTAAGATCACTTGCTAAAAGTGGATTAAAGATACGCCATATCCATGAGAAACCAGCTTTTGATTTTGCTATATCAGATCGGTTTTTTGCATCAACGATTGAAAGAATTAATGACGGCAGGATGGTAATGGACAATTTATTTCTAAATGATGATCAAGCAAATCTGAGTTTCTATAGCATGATATTTGAAAAACTTTGGAAAAATGGAATGGATTTTGAGGCAAGGATAAACGAGATAGAAAATGAAACAGACGATAAAATCGACATAGTATACGACTCAAGTGATGTAATGCACAGAATTTATGAATTATTTGCATTGGCCAAAAAGGAGGTTCTCATTCTACTTCCTTCTACAAATGGATTTTATCGCTCTGAGCTGGAGGGTGGCTTTAGAATGCTAAATGAACTAGGGTTTAAAGGGGTTAAACTAAGAGTTTTAACTATTCCGGACTCGGAGAATGCACATGAAACGAACAAAATAAAATCTAAATATCAAAATATTGTATTCAAGGATCTTGAACCGACAATGGCATCGTTTAATAGGATCCTAGTTTTTGATAACAAGACTACGGTTATGTGGGAAGTAGTAGACGATAATCAACAAAAATTTACACAGGCATTGGGAATGGCCGTATTTGTTGAAAGTATCAAGACATCTGAAACTATTACTGCGATTTTCAATAACCTTTGGAATCAATCAGAAATACATAAACGACTTAAGGATGCACATGAAAAACTAAAAGGCCAAGGCAAAATGCAGAGCAGATTTATGGATTTGGTGGCTCATGAGTTACGTACCCCTTTGCAATCGATTTTAGGGATTACAGAAATTCTAAAGAATGAAATCAAAAATAACGATCAAAACTTCTTGTTGCGTATTGCCATATCTAATGCAAAAAAACTTCACAGGTTATCTGAAAACATATTAGATATAACGCGACTCGAAGGTAATATACTTTACCTAAATAAAGAAAAATTTAGTCTCAATCAATTAGTAACATACATCGTTATAGACTTTGTTAACAACATTGAATACAACAGGGTTGTAACTTTTGAATACCGAAATTTTGACAAAGAGTATTTTGTATTCGCCGACAAATTTAGGATGAGTCAGGTAATCCAAAATCTAATCGACAATTCTATGAGATTTGTTAGGAACAGAGGAAAAATAATACTAACAATGAGTGAGAAAAGAATCCATTCTAAAGATGTAGTAGAATTAAACGTAACTGATGACGGAGAATCCCTCAAACCAGAAATTCTAGCACGATTATTTACGAAATTTGCCTCTGATTCGGTACTATGGTGCTGGTATTGGATTGTATTTGTGTAAAAAAATTATTGAGGCTCATGGAGGTAGAATTTGGGCTAAGAATAATCATGACATGAGGGGATGTACCTTTAGCTTTGGTATACCACAATAGATATGGTTCAAGAAAGCATCATTATTTTGATTTGGATCAAGTTTGATATGACATTTATCTGCCTTGCTTAAATGACATTTGTTTAATTGATAGTAGATATAGAGATCTATTCTTTGATCAAAAATGGAAAAATTACAGTTTTTATTAAAAAGCATTAAATAACCTTACATAAGATTAGAGCACTCGTTTGGATTTAGATATTAAATAGTCTAAGTGGTATCTTTTGAAGATACTAGTCACAAAATATCGACTACTGGTCTCCGAGAATATTCGATATTGTATGTATCATATAATAACTCAAATAAATCAACAACACATTTTGAGGTTGTCTTCTTTAGACTTAAAACATGATCAATAGGGGATTTGGGCTGTGTTCAGTTAACTGATTTTAACTCCTTGTTATGATAATCTGACAAAGAGACCGTAGCCAATTCCGTCACATGTTTCAGTTTACAATTCTTTACTCTGACAGGGAAAGTAGTCATCGAAATATCTCGGTCCTATCCTTTATGTATTGCATAGTTCTTTCAATAAGGCTTTTCTCCAGAGGAGAATGAATATGATGATTAAGATTCAAGAATCTATTAGCCATTGGGTACTATGTTCCACCATCAGTAGAAACTGGATGCTTCCCATGAATCTTGACTAAACCTGAAATGAATCTTTCAGCAACAAACATGTTTCTCTCCTTAGATACAGATAGTGCGAGAATTTGCCTGTTGTCAGGCTCAATTGCGACCCACAGCCAGATTAACTCGGAACCTACCTTTAACATAGTCTCATCTACTATATACTCTAGGACTTTTCTTCTAGTTGACTGCAACTTTTTGGGCTGGTACTTTTGAATCCAGTTCCAAATAGAAACATGATTTCGTTTATACAGCTCAGATAATCTTTCAGAGGTTTTCCTTAAAGATAGACCTGAAAAATACAAATGCAACCCATAATACACATATTTTGAAGGTGTTCTGTTTCTGATAATCATAAAAGAAATAGGACATCTTCAAGCTATAGGCTTATCGTTAAATGAACAGAGCCGGGATTTGTATAAGACTATCCAAACAAAATCAGATCTACTTGAAATGGGCATTAAACATGAAAGGCGTTACCAATAGTTTTATTATTTTGCTAGGGTATTTCAGGGATGTTATCCCTAGATAAGCATGAAAAACAATGTTGCGTCAGGAAAAGCCGGCTCAACTGCAACACCGGTAAAATCTGATGGCATACCGGCTCATGAACTACCAACCTCCCGACCGCAAGGTGCTTTAGAACCGGTTGCTTTTTTTGATGATGCCATGCCAACAGGGGTGACAGTATCACATACAGGAAGAATTTTTGTAAATTTTCCAAAATGGGGTGACGACGTCAAGTTTACAGTAGCAGAAATTCGAGATGGCCAAACCATTGCTTATCCTAATCAAGAAATAAACGAAACGGACGAGCAAGATCAGGCGTCAACCTTAGTATCTGTACAATCTGTAGTAGTAGATCCAGCAGATCGTTTATGGATACTTGATACTGGTAGTCCGCTATTTAAGCCAACAGAATTTGGAGGTCCGAAATTGATTTGCATAAATTTAGACACAAATCAAGTAATAAAAAAAATTCTCTTTCCTCAAACAGTTGCACTTCCAACTACCTATCTCAATGATATTCGTTTTGATCTCAGAAGAGGAAACGAAGGATTTGCGTTTATCACAGATTCTTCTCAGAAAGGTTCAAATGGACTAATTGTTGTTGATCTTGCAACAGGAGAAAGCTGGCGTCGGTTAAATGACCACGTTTCTACCAAAGCGGAGGACATTCAAACTTTTCTTCCCCTAGTGGAAGGAAGGCCATTTTTGGAACACAAGCCTGATGGAACTATTCAACAATGTGCTAATATGGGTGCAGACGGCATAGCCATAAGTTCGGATGGATCTCGAATATTTTACTGTCCACTTGGAAGCCGTAGTTTATTTAGTGTTGAAACTGATGCATTGGCCAATCGAGACTTTTCCGAAGAAGAGGTGGCAAAAACTGTCCATCATCATGGTGACAGAGGTGGTGCATCAGATGGCCTAGAATCAGACTCTGAAGGGAATATATACTCAACCAATTATGAGCATAATGCAATCCTTCGGCTTAATTACTATAATAAAGTGTGGGAAACGATAGTGTATGACACGCGATTGTTGTGGCCAGATACTCTTTCTCTTGCAACTGATGGATACTTATATGTCACTGCTAATCAGTTACATCGTCAAGCCCGCTATAACAGGGGAAAAGATTTACGTATGAAACCATATACGTTATTTCGAACGCGTGTAAATGCACAACCTGTTTTACTACGCTGATTCATGATATTTATTTTGCAGCAATAGTATGAAAAATTACATGGATAGTTGATTGAAAAAATTAAAAAAATTTTTTATTGTTGATATTGAAACTTTTTACATAGAACCGACCTTTGTAGGTTTCACTTTAAATAGAATTCTTTTTTCGCCCGGAGTGCTAAAGGGATATTTATCTTTGTTTAGATACTTTTTGGCCATTTTATTTATATGCTCATTTGCCAGTTCCCCAGTAATTTGATCGACTACCTCTCCTCTAACAGTGACCATGTGATAGGGGTTATTCTTATCTGCAATTGATATAGCAATTCTGGGATCTCGTGCCACGTTTTTCTGTTTTATTCTCCCGACTGCGGTATTGATAAGAATTTGGTTGTCGTTGTCTATGTCCACCCACGTAGGAGTTATCTGTGGAGATCCGTCTTTCATAATCGTAGCAACGAAAGCAAGATTTTTGTCTTCAAAGAGGTTTCGCAAAGATGCATCAATTTGTTCATTATCTTTTTGACTCATATCTAAATACTGAGAATAATTGTTTTTATACGTTAATATTTTAGCTGAAAAAGGAGTCAATTTAAGAAGGATGAAGGTGGAAAATAGAGATTTCCCCAAGTTCAAAAAAGAAGGATCGTAAGTAGTTTGACTACTTCCAGCAGTAGTATCAGCAGTCGATGTAATAATAGCAAAATGAGGATATGATACCTGATCATATCTGTTTCTTAAGGAATTCCAAATTCAACTGCAAATTTATATAAAATTAACTTTAGCCTAACTAAAACTAAAAGTAGCTCCTCCCCATTAAATTATTTATTGCCCAAATCTTGTCTCCATATGCTTTCATAATATTTTTAGAGAAATACAATCCTATTCCTGTTATACTACAGGATTTTGAATCAAATTTGGCAAAATCCTTGGAAGGATTTCAGAATCTATTCCTCTACCATAGTCTAAAATAGGAACAACAATAGATGAGTTATTCCTTTTGGATCGACTCGCACCTCTAATCAATTCCTTCTGCTCAATACATCTGAATACACAAGATACCTTATCTGATCGAAACTTTATAGTATTTTAAATTAGACTACTTATTATATGCCCTAATTTTTACACTATCTGCATTTATTGCATAATTTGTGTTGCCCAAGTTATTATAATACTCAAAGCACAGGGTATTTGCAGATTTTTTAATATTATTTTTGAACTACCGTACCACATACAGGATTAGTTGATTGATACTAAATTGTGTTATTTTGAGAGTATGAAATTTGCAGTCAATTCGAGTTGCATCTAAAATTTTTTCGATCAAAATTTGTGGTTTTGTCTCTAAGATGTTCAGCTAAACCGATGATAGTATCTAGCAGAGTTCGTAGATCATTCACAACAAAGTCTACAAAATCCTGTTACATTATTTTGTGTAGCTTCATACTACCATAAGGCATTTGTAACTGTTCATACTTTTTAGATTGATTGACAAATCATTAGGAACTTTGTAGTTTGGTTTTAACTTATTGCTCTTTTCACTTTATTCTCTTTTACAATATAGAAGAATATTCTGTATGATTACTACATAACATTATTGTCTATTTTAGTTACACTAAGGATTTAAAATTTATTGACTATAATAAATATGATTAATTGAATCATGCCAGTGATAATAAGAGATTATAAAACTAAATTAAAAAAGCATAAAAGTTATTATGATTCTCTTTATGATGCACTTGTTTATCTGAATAACCACCACGGTCCATTAACAAAATACAGGATTACAACTAACAAAACCGTGATATCAATTCTCTTCTCCTGCGAATTGGTCAGAAAGGTTACAGACAGAACCTTGCTGTCAAGTATGGACCATAATGAAGTTCCTCACTACACCATTTCTCAAAAAGGATTAGAGTTCATGAGACAATATGAGTTGATACAGAGTTTATTGTCATAGAAAAATAATAGTGGTATTAAAATGTAATAACATTCTAGTATATTCATATTAATGAAGCTTTAAATTTTGATCTAGTCGATATTCCGATTGTTAAAAAGAAATTGCTTGATTGTTGAGTATTTCTGACTCTAAGAGAGATTCATAATTTGGCAATCGAATGAGCAGATATTGTGGTTTGTAAACGCATTAGGTTATCACAGAAGGATCAACAGCCTTTATTATTTCTGAATTATACAACGCGATTATGCATTTGACATCATCTTGTTTTGATAAACTTAACCGATAATCGATACCTTTATGCAAAAATAAACTTTGGATCGCGGAAGAATTTATACTGATGTTATTTATTAATTTGTAAAGATTCTCCCTCCAACCCTTATCAAGAAAAAGCAAATCCAGATCAATAAAGTATCAACCCATCTTTATATCAATAATATTTTCATTCAACAAAATACCTAACTATTTAATAATTTATGCACAAACAATAATATGTTTAGAATTTTGCTTTTGGTTTTAATTGCTCCATTAATTGCAGCAATCGGTGTGAGTGTATACGCTTCTAGTGGTCCAGGAGGAGTTTTTGATAGTCAGTCAGACAGCAATGCAGATGTATCTTTTTTGCCCGGAAAGGGAAATATGACATTTACAGAAGATAACGTAACAGTAGGACAAGAAAAAGCACTGAATAATACCATAGGAAACACTACCGAGTTTAATCAACCCGGTTTTGATCCAAGTGCGCCCATAAAAGAATACGAGAGTAATTCTTCTGATTGGACCATAATTGATCCATTCGATAAAGGTAGGTATGATTGATTAGAAAATAATCTAATTAATTTTTGTTACTATAATACGTAAATAACATTTAATTAACGACGGCTTATTCAAAACCAACTACTTCATCAGGATTCGCGTTTTCAGTAAATGGTTTCTTATAAAAGTAATAATCCGTTTCGTTTGGAAGATCTTTTGTAACGGGTTGCTCGACACTATTCATATTACAATCACATTCTTTTTCCATACTCAAGTCGAATATATTCCCAATTATCTCTGCATCTAACCACAACCCCTCGCATCCAGGACATTCGCATACCTCCTCATTATTTTTGACACTCAATTGCATTTCTAAGAAGCAGCGGGGACATTCCATACCCTAATATTTTATTCTGATCATCATTTATAATCTATATGGTCCACTATTTGGGTAAATAATTCACGATCCAAATATAACATACTTTTTGGCTATAAATTGCAAAATTTTGCAATCTTAACATATTTTTGACATATGAGGATTTTTGAACATCATATTTCTCAACATGATTAACGGATATCATAATTCAATCAGGAATCTAAAAAAAAATTAGAATTTTAAGAGTTTTAATTTATCCATGATCTCATTCTCCCTTAGAGATGTAACTTCATCTGAATATTCATATACGCCTAGTACAAGTCGCTGGCATCCAGGACAAAACTGATGATAAATTTCGTAATTCATTTTTGTTCTTTTGTTCCATCGCCATCTTTTTTCCATTTGAGGTTGAAAGGCAAAAGAACAATGGGGACAGTGCATCATGACTATAATAATGTAAATAAACTATATTAAATTTAGAAGTTTATCGGGAACAAATTCACTGAATTGAATTGAATAGTTCACAAGTAACATAAAAATTGAACATTGTTGAATCTTAGGTCCATATCTTAGATTAGGAAGTGAAATTAAAACATACACATCGATAATAAAGTGGTTGCGGGGAACTGCTATCTAAACGAGAGTAGGCCATGGTCGGAGGTGGAGAATTTATTATGGCATTTGTCTAACCTAAAACAGCACAAAACATTAAGGAAAGATAAAAAAAATGAGATGATCAGGAGGAGATAGCAACAGATTGAATATTTCTTGATCTCTATCCCATATTTTAGAATTGACCATTTTTTCTAATTTTCTTCATCAAGATCGATGAAGTTATCAAAGAAGGTCATTTTCAATTTTGTCAAGAGCCTCATTTACAGAATTGCTAATACCATTCTTTGCAAATTCTTGCCCTATGCTTGGTATATTGGACAATTCCAAATTCCAGAGAATGTTGATTTCAGTTTTGTTAGCATCTCCTCCTACCTGATAGAGGCTTATAGTCTTTACACCAGTAACTGCCCCCTGAGTTTGATTTTCGATGACCTTATACTGCTCTGGATTGATTTCTATTATCTGAAGAGCTTTATTGTCCATGAAAGGGGGAGCGGGCACGGTAACTTCTCGCTCAACTCTACTATTGCTGTCGTTAATAAT
Source organism: Candidatus Nitrosocosmicus sp. FF01 (assembly GCF_047711275.1). Taxonomy (NCBI): domain Archaea; kingdom Thermoproteati; phylum Nitrososphaerota; class Nitrososphaeria; order Nitrososphaerales; family Nitrososphaeraceae; genus Candidatus Nitrosocosmicus; species Candidatus Nitrosocosmicus sp. FF01. Next base: position 232,021 of record NZ_JBLNIG010000001.1, read on the forward strand.
ATCTACCACTGTAATAGGCCAGTAATTCGGATTACTATCCAGGTCAGAAATTATTTTCCATACGTCATCCATCGATGCATTTACTATTTTTGAGGCATTAATAGTGTCAGTGGACTTGCCTTGTGCATATACCAGATTATTCGCACCGGAAGTAGTGACGGCTGTAGATATGCCCATAAGAGTAGAAAATATTAGCGTTACTGCAATTGTAATTGATACTAAATATCTTGCTGATTTTCTAAATTTCCCAGTCTCGATTGATAGTGATTTTCCTGATTTTGTCATTCAGTAACCGTTCTTTTCAGGTATATTAACCATTTTGGACCTATGAGATGTAACTTTGTTACCTAAGGTATTTTATTAGCTTTCATACAAACATACATAATATATGAAATCACCTTTTATTTTCATTTGTCAGCAGCAACAGAACTACATTTCGAAATACAATTTGGTCGTCCTTGGATCGAATAAACATTTTTGGTACAAAGTTGAAGATATAATGATTAATTGATTCATTGTGGTTCATGAATACCGTGACCGAATATTTATCAGGAAGGATATTCTCTTGAAACTCTGTGAATATGGTGAAATCAATCAAAGCAAGCTCATGAGCTATTGTGGATTGAATAATGTGAAACACAAAGAGATTTTGGATGATATGGTCTACAAAGATTTGATAACCCGAATGGAACAAACATGGGGCAGTAAAATCATAATCAACTACAAAATTTCAGAAAGAGGAAGATCGATTTTAAACGAAATTCTTGCACCATATGAGGAATTATTTCCAAGAAATGAAAAAGTAAAAGAAGAGGAGAAAGGAGGAGAGTAATTTGAGTAAATCTAAACCTAATAACGATGATAAGGAAAGATCAGACTCTAGTATTTTCTTCATAATGGATGGAATAATCGATCAACTAAACAAAACAAAAAAGTTGTTTATAATCATGTTACTTACAATTATGATTATTCCGCCTATAGCATTTATGTTATCATTTGTACTATTTGGTTTTCCGTTTCATGATAATGATTATGATGACAATCAAAATGGCATTAATGGTGGGAGATGGTGGTGGACAAATGACAGGATAAGGGAAGACGATGGAGGAAGTGCAGGTATGGATGCTAACAGAAGTAGTAGTGTCAGTAGTGGTGATGGCGGTGCTGCTAGTAGTAGTAGTAGTAGTAGTAATGACGGAGTTATAAGCGGTAACATCAATCAAAGTGAAGAAACAAACAATGTAGGAGGAACTGCTAAAACCGCTCCATGGGAAGACAGGTCCAACTCTAACCCGTCGTTTAGATATTTGCCATTAATTCCAGTGATGGTAGTTTTGGTATGGTTGGGAATAGGAATCAGACAGTGGTTTGTACTTTCAAAATGGGATAAAAAATATAAAAAATATAAAGAAATGCAGAGAAAAATTGATGAAAAATTGGATAAAGATGATGAGAAAGACTAGAGATTATGTACAATCAG
>NZ_JBLNIG010000001.1:233600-1005776 GCF_047711275.1 Candidatus Nitrosocosmicus sp. FF01
CTTTCTCCTCTTCTTCTTTTACTTTTTCATTTCTTGGAAACAATTCCTCATATGGTGCAAGAATTTCGTTTAAAATCGATCTTCCTCTTTCTGAAATTTTGTAGTTGATTATGATTTTACTGCCCCATGTTTGTTCCATTCGGGTTATCAAATCTTTGTAGACCATATCATCCAAAATCTCTTTGTGTTTCACATTATTCAATCCACAATAGCTCATGAGCTTGCTTTGATTGATTTCACCATATTCACAGAGTTTCAAGAGAATATCCTTCCTGATAAATATTCGGTCACGGTATTCATGAACCACAATGAATCAATTAATCATTATATCTTCAACTTTGTACCAAAAATGTTTATTCGATCCAAGGACGACCAAATTGTATTTCGAAATGTAGTTCTGTTGCTGCTGACAAATGATAATAAAAGGTGATTTCATATATTATTTATGTTTGTATGAAAGCAAATAAAATACCTTAGGTAACAAAGTTACGTCTCATAGGTCCAAAATGGTTAATATACCTGAAAAGAACGGTTACTGAATGACAAAATCAGGAAAATCACTATCAACCGAGACTGGTAAATATAGAAAATCAGCAATATGTTTAGTATCAATTACAATTGCAGTAACGCTAATATTTTCTACTCTTATGGGCATATCTACAGCCGTCACTACTTCCGGTGCGAATAATCTGGTATATGCACAAGGCAAGTCCACTGACACCATTAATGCCTCAAAAATAGTAAATGCATCGAAGGATGACGTATGGAAAATAATTTCTGACTTGGATAGTAATCCGAATTACTGGCCTATTACAGTGGTAGATATTATTAACGACAGCAATAGTAGAGTTGAGCGAGAAGTTACCGTGCCCGCTCCCCCTTTCATGGACAATAAAGCTCTTCAGATAATAGAAATCAATCCAGAGCAGTATAAGGTCATCGAAAATCAAACTCAGGGGGCAGTTACTGGTGTAAAGACTATAAGCCTCTATCAGGTAGGAGGAGATGCTAACAAAACTGAAATCAACATTCTCTGGTATTTGGACTCGTCAATATACCAAGCATAGGGCAAGAATTTGCAAAGAATGGTATTAGCAATTCTGTAAATGAGGCTCTTGACAAAATAGAAAATGACCTTCTTTGATAACTTCATCTATTTACTAAGAAAATTAGAAAAAATGGTCAATTCTAAAAATATGGGATGATAATTGAGAGATATTCAATCTGTTGCATCTCCTCCTGATCATCATCTCTTTTTTCTTTCCTTAATGTTTTGTGCTGTTTTAGGTTAGACAAATGCCATAATAAATTCTCTACCTCCGACCATGGCCTACTCTCGTTTAGATAGCAGTTCCCCGCAACCACTTTATTATAGATGTGTATGTTTTAATTTCACTTCCTAATGTAAGATATGAACCTAAGATTCAGCAATGTTCAATTTTTATGTTACTTGTGAACTATTCAATTCAATTCAGTGAATTTGTTCCCGATAAACTTCTAAATTTAATATAGTTTATTTACATTATTATAGTCATGATGCACTGTCCCCATCGTTCTTTTGCCTTTCAACCTCAAATGGAAAAAAGATGGCGATGGAACAAAAGAACAAAAATGAATTACGAAATTTATCATCAGTTTTTGCTCTGGATGCCAGCGAACTGGACGAGGCGTATATGAATATTCAGATGAAGTTACGTCTCTAAGGGAGAATGATCATGGATAAATTAAAACTCTTAAAATTCTAATCTTTTTTTAGATCTCCTGATTGAATTATGATATCCGTTAATCATGTTGCGAAATATGATGTTCAAAAATCCTCATATGTCAAAAAATATGTTAAGATTGCACAGTTTTGCAATTTATAGCCAAAAAGTATGTTATATTTGGATCGTGAATTATTTACCCAAATAGTGGACCATATAGATTATAAATGATGATCAGAATAAAATATTAGGGTATGGAATGTCCCCGCTGCTTCTTAGAAATGCAATTGAGTGTCAAAAATAATGAGGAGGTATGCGAATGTCCTGGATGCGAGGGGTTGTGGTTAGATGCAGAGATAATTGGGAATATATTCGACTTGAGTATGGAAAAAGAATGTGATTGTAATATGAATAGTGTCGAGCAACCCGTTACAAAAATATTCCAAACGAAACGGATTATTACTTTTATAAGAAACCATTTACTGAAAACGCGAATCCTGATGAAGTAGTTGGTTTTGAATAAGCCGTCGTTAATTAAATATTATTTACATATTATAGTAACAAAAATTAATTAGATTATTTTCTAATCAATCATACCTACCTTTATCGAATGGATCAATTATGGTCCAATCAGAAGAATTACTCTCGTATTCTTTTATGGGCGCACTTGGATCAAAACCGGGTTGATTAAACTCGGTAGTGTTTCCTATGGTATTATTCAGTGCTTTTTCTTGCCCTACCGTTACGTTATCTTCTGTAAATGTCATATTTCCCTTTCCGGGCAAAAAAGATACATCTGCATTGCTGTCTGACTGACTATCAAAAACTCCTCCTGGACCACTAGAAGCGTATACACTCACACCGCTTGCTGCAATTAATGGAGCAATTAAAACCAAAAGCAAAGTTCTAAACATATTATTGTTTGTGCATAAATTATTAAATAGTTAGGTATTTTGTTGAATGAAAATATTATTGATATAAAGATGGGTTGATACTTTATTGATCTGGATTTGCTTTTTCTTGATAAGGGTTGGGGGGGAGAATCTTTACAAATTAATAAATAACATCGGTATAAATTCTTCCGCGATCCAAAGTTTATTTTTGCATAAAGGTAACGATTATCGGTTAAGTTTATCAAAACAAGATGATGTCAAATGCATAATCGCGTTGTCTGATTCAGAAATAATAGAGGCTGTTGATCCTTCTGTGATAACCTAATGCGTTTACAAACCACAATATCTGCTCATTCGATTGCCAAATTATGAATCTCTCTTAGAGTCAGAAATACTCAACAATCAAGCAATTTCTTTTTAACAATCGGAATATCGGCTAGATCAAAATTTAAACCTTCATTAATATGAATATACTAGAATGTTATTACATTTTAATACCACTATTATTTTTCTATGACAATAAACTCTGTATCAACTCATATTGTCTCATGAACTCTAATCCTTTTTGAGAAATGGTGTAGTGAGGAACTTCATTGTGGTCCATACTTGACAGCAAAGTTTTGTCTGTAACCTTTCTGACCAATTCGCAGGAGAAGAGAATTGATATCACGGTTTTGTTAGTTGTAATCCTGTATTTTGTTAATGGACCGTGGTGGTTATTCAGATAAACAAGTGCATCATAAAGAGAATCATAATAACTTTTATGCTTTTTTAATTTAGTTTTATAATCTCTTATTATCACTGGCATGATTCAATTAATCATATTTATTATGGTCAATAAATTTTAAATCCTTAGTGTAACTAAAATAGACAATAATGTTATGTAGTAATCATACAGAATATTCTTCTATATTGTAAAAAAGAATAAAGTGAAAAGAGCAATAAGTTAAAACCAAACTACAAAGTTCCTAATGATTTGTCAATCAATCTAAAAAGTATGAACAGTTACAAATGCCTTATGGTAGTATGAAGCTACACAAAATAATGTAACAGGATTTTGTAGACTTTGTTGTGAATGATTCTACGAACTCTGCTAGATACTATTATCGGTTTAGCTGAACATCTTAGAGACAAAACCACAAATTTTGATCGAAAAAATTTTAGATGCAACTCGAATTGACTGCAAATTTCATACTCTCAAAATAACGCAATTTAGTATCAATCAACTAATCCTGTATGTGGTACGGTAGTTCAAAAATAATATTAAAAAATCTGCAAATACACTGTGCTTTGAGTATTATAATAACCTGGGTAACACAAATTATGCAATAAATGCAGATAGTGTAAAAATTAGGGCATATAATAAGTAGTCTAATTTAAAATACTATAATGTTTCGATCAGATAAGGTATCTTGTGTATTCAGATGTATTGAGCAGAAGGAATTGATTAGAGGTGCGAGTCGATCCAAAAGGAAGAACTCATCTATTGTTGTTCCTATTTTAGACTATGGTAGAGGAATAGATTCTGAAATCCTTCCAAGGATTTTGCCAAATTTGATTCAAAATCCTGTAGTATAACAGGAATAGGATTGTATTTCTCTAAAAATATTATGAAAGCATATGGAGACAAGATTTGGGCAATAAATAATTTAATGGGGAGGAGCTACTTTTAGTTTTAGTTTGGCTAAAGTTAATTTTACGTAAATTTGCAGTTGAATTTGGAATTCCTTAAGAAACAGATATGATCGTGTATCATATCCTCATTTTGCTATTATTACGTCGACTGCTGATACTACTGCTGGATGTAGTCAAACTACTTAGGATCCTTCTTTTTTGAACTTGGGGAAATCTCTATTTTCCACCTTCATCCTTCTTAAATTGACTCCTTTTTCAGCTAAAATATTAACGTATAAAAACAATTATTCTCAGTATTTAGATATGAGTCAAAAAGATAATGAACAAATTGATGCATCTTTGCGAAACCTCTTTGAAGACAAAAATCTTGCTTTCGTCGCTACGATTATGAAAGACGGGTCTCCACAGATAACTCCTACGTGGGTGGACATAGACAACGACAACCAAATTCTTATCAATACCGCAGTCGGGAGAATAAAACAGAAAAACGTGGCACGAGATCCCAGAATTGCTATATCAATTGCAGATAAGAATAACCCCTATCACATGGTCACTGTTAGAGGAGAGGTAGTCGATCAAATTACTGGGGAACTGGCAGATGAGCATATAAATAAAATGGCCAAAAAGTATCTAAACAAAGATAAATATCCCTTTAGCACTCCGGGCGAAAAAAGAATTCTATTTAAAGTGAAACCTACAAAGGTCGGTTCTATGTAAAAAGTTTCAATATCAATAATAAAAAATTTTTTTAATTTTTTCAATCAACTATCCATGTAATTTTTGATATCATTGCTGCAAAATAAATATTATGAATCAGCGTAGTAAAACAGGTTGTGCATTTACACGCGTTCGAAATAACGTATATGGTTTCATACGTAAATCTTTTCCCCTGTTATAGCGGGCTTGACGATGTAACTGATTAGCAGTGACATATAAGTATCCATCAGTTGCAAGAGAAAGAGTATCTGGCCACAACAATCGCGTGTCATACACTATGGTTTCCCACACTTTATTATAGTAATTAAGTCGAAGGATTGCATTATGCTCATAATTGGTTGAGTATATATTTCCTTCAGAGTCTGATTCTAGGCCATCTGATGCACCACCTCTGTCACCATGATGATGGACAGTTTCTGCCACCTCTTCTTCGGAAAAGTCTCGATTGGTCAATGCATCAGTTTCAACACTAAATAAACTACGGCTTCCAAGTGGACAGTAAAATATTCGAGATCCATCCGAACTTATGGCTATGCCGTCTGCACCCATATTAGCACATTGTTGAATAGTTCCGTCAGGCTTGTGTTCCAAAAATGGCCTTCCTTCCACTAGGGGAAGAAAAGTTTGAATGTCCTCCGCTTTGGTAGAAACGTGGTCATTTAACCGACGCCAGCTTTCTCCTGTTGCAAGATCAACTGCAATTATTCCATTTGAACCTTTTTGAGAAGAATCTGTGATAAACGCAAATCCTTCGTTTCCTCTTCTGAGATCAAAACGAATATCATTGAGATAGGTAGTTGGAAGTGCAACTGTTTGAGGAAAGAGAATTTTTTTTATTAATTTATTTGTGTCTAAATTTATGCAAATCAATTTCGGACCTCCAAATTCTGTTGGCTTAAATAGCGGACTACCAGTATCAAGTATCCATAAACGATCTGCTGGATCTACTACTACAGATTGTACAGATACTAAGGTTGACGCCTGATCTTGCTCGTCCGTTTCGTTAATTTCTTGATTAGGATAAGCAATGGTTTGACCATCTCGAATTTCTGCTACTGTAAACTTGACGTCGTCACCCCATTTTGGAAAATTTACAAAAATTCTTCCCGTATGTGATACTGTCACCCCTGTTGGCATGGCATCATCAAAAAAAGCAACCGGTTCTAAAGCACCTTGCGGTCGCGAGGTTGGTAGTTCATGAGCCGGTATGCCATCAGATTTTACCGGTGTTTCAGTTGAGCCGGCTTTTCCTGACGCAACATTGTTTTTCATGCTTATCTAGGGATAACATCCCTGAAATACCCTAGCAAAATAATAAAACTATTGGTAACGCCTTTCATGTTTAATGCCCATTTCAAGTAGATCTGATTTTGTTTTGGATAGTCTTATACAAATCCACTATTGATCATCTTTTAAGTTTAAAGAAGACAAACTCAAAATATGTTGTTGATTTATTTGAGTTATTATATGATACATACAATATCGAATATTCTGGGAGACAAGTAGTCGATATTTTGTGACTAGTATCTTCAAAAGATACCACTTAGACTATTTTATATCTAAATCCAAACGAGTGCTCTAATCTTATGTAAGGTTATTTAATGCTTTTTAATAAAAACTGTAATTTTTCCATTTTTGATCAAAGAATCGATCTCTATATCTACTATCAATTAAACAAATGTCATTTAAGCAAGGCAGATAAATGTCATATCAAACTTGATCCAAATCAAAATAATGATGCTTTCTTAAACCATATCTATTGTGGTATACCAAAGCTAAAGGTACATCCCCTCATATCATGATTATTCTTAGCCCAAATTCTACCTCCATGAGCCTCAATAATTTTTTTACACAAATATAATCCAATACCAGCACCATAGTATGAATCAGAGGCAAATTTCGTAAATAATCGTGCTAGAATTTCTGGTTTGAGGGATTCTCCGTCATCAGTTACGTTTAATTCTACTACATCTTTAGAATGGATTCTTGTCTCACTCATTGTTAGTATTATTGTACCTCTGTTCCTAACAAATCTCATAGAATTGTCGATTAGATTTTGGATTACCTGACTCATCCTAAATTTGTCGGCGAATACAAAATACTCTTTGTCAAAATTTCGGTATTCAAAAGTTATAACCTTGTTGTATTCAATGTTGTTAACAAAGTCTGTAACGATGTATGTTACTAATTGATTGAGACTAAATTTTTCTTTATTTAGGTAAAGTATATTACCTTCGAGTCGCGTTATATCTAATATGTTTTCAGATAACCTGTGAAGTTTTTTTGCATTAGATATGGCAATACGCAACAAGAAGTTTTGATCGTTATTTTTGATTTCATTCTTTAGAATTTCTGTAATCCCTAAAATCGATTGCAAAGGGGTACGTAACTCATGAGCCACCAAATCCATAAATCTGCTCTGCATTTTGCCTTGGCCTTTTAGTTTTTCATGTGCATCCTTAAGTCGTTTATGTATTTCTGATTGATTCCAAAGGTTATTGAAAATCGCAGTAATAGTTTCAGATGTCTTGATACTTTCAACAAATACGGCCATTCCCAATGCCTGTGTAAATTTTTGTTGATTATCGTCTACTACTTCCCACATAACCGTAGTCTTGTTATCAAAAACTAGGATCCTATTAAGCGATGCCATTGTCGGTTCAAGATCCTTGAATACAATATTTTGATATTTAGATTTTATTTTGTTCGTTTCATGTGCATTCTCCGAGTCCGGAATAGTTAAAACTCTTAGTTTAACCCCTTTAAACCCTAGTTCATTTAGCATTCTAAAGCCACCCTCCAGCTCAGAGCGATAAAATCCATTTGTAGAAGGAAGTATAATGAGAACCTCCTTTTTGGCCAATGCAAATAATTCATAAATTCTGTGCATCACATCACTTGAGTCGTATACTATGTCGATTTTATCGTCTGTTTCATTTTCTATCTCGTTTATCCTTGCCTCAAAATCCATTCCATTTTTCCAAAGTTTTTCAAATATCATGCTATAGAAACTCAGATTTGCTTGATCATCATTTAGAAATAAATTGTCCATTACCATCCTGCCGTCATTAATTCTTTCAATCGTTGATGCAAAAAACCGATCTGATATAGCAAAATCAAAAGCTGGTTTCTCATGGATATGGCGTATCTTTAATCCACTTTTAGCAAGTGATCTTACTAGATCTATATCATTTTTGTTTCTAATCGATGTTAGCCACCTAACCCCTCCATGTTTGCCACTTTTTTCCTTTGCTACAATTGAATTGAAATTTTCAAAGTAATCTTGAAATTCAAATAACATTCCACCAATTGATGAATAAACACAAATGAATTCAGAGTTATCTACAAAATAAGATAGTTTATCTGCAATTTTCTTATCGATTTTAAATCTTGATGCTGATGTAGCAGGAGTAGTAATAGTAACAAGATCATTTAAATTGAGGTCATTGACTGTACCTTCATTTTGAGTTTTATAATAAACACCGTTTGAAAATAATGCTTCAAAAAAAGTATGTGAGGCTGACAAGAGGTCTTCACTATTGCTGTAAGTACCATTTAAGATAATTGTGCCGGATGTGTTGCAATTGAGTTTAATATATTCTGATTCCGAAGTTGCAATTATTCCTCTGATGTTATCGAGTTGTTTTATTTCTGTAAATGAATTAAGAATAGATTGAAAATCAGGATAGTTTTGTATAGGGTTTTTGATAATGCCTCTAATGACGCCACCTTGTTTCTTTAGTTGTTCGCAGAGTTCCGAGAATTCTGGGCAAGAACCTAACAGTATTAAACCATCTACGCCCACCACGATGTCTAGTCTTGATTTAACATTTCTAATTAACCCGTACAGGCGATCGAGAGCATTTTCATCGTTTTGAATAGTTTGAATATTATCGCCCATCGTCAAAATTATTCACATTATGGTGAAACTTATATTTATGGAATTCTATTACTAATTTAAGAATCAGACTTTAATGAGTGTCATTAAATCAAATTTAAATCTGATAATCAAAATCTGTTTCTATAATACAAATCCATTTTTAAAATCCAACTCAAAATAGTAATATAATGAACTGCTAGAATGAGTTGGCAACTGATGAAAATAAAAAAAATTATTCATATATTTCACAATAAATCAAAGTTCGCTTTGTTGGTGGCACCAAAAGAAGTTCAGATACACAAAGATGTAACTTGGCCTCACCTTACAGAGTTCTTTTTAGATCTCTTGTATGGTTATTTTACGCGGTTGAGTTAGACAATAATTCTACAGATTTGTCTAGATTGGCATTTATCTCATCGATATGATCTTGTAATTCTTCAACTGACACTCGGTCTAGGATCATCTTGCGCAATTCTTCTCTCATTTGAATTTCAGTAGTTTCCATTAAAGGCCTGTCTATTTCAGCTAATCGACCCTCTACATACTCATAGTTATCTAGATAGGCCGTAGTTGCAAGCTCTTCTGCTCCTGTATAATTCTGATTGGTATATTCTATAACTGTTTGATTCAATAGACCTCTTATTACAGAAATAAATTCAAGTGGAGTTTCTGGTTCGCCTGTTCCACTTGATGTGACATTATTTGCTGCTTGCGCATGAACACTTGGTAAAACCGTTAGTGTGCCCCATATCATAACTATAGATAACAATGAAAATAAAAACAAATTTGTTACGGTCTTTTTTGTAAAATTCATAGTGTATATAACTGAAATATTTTGGTTTATTAAATTATGATGTTCATTATAATATTTGAGAATCAGGTGACTAGTCTAAAAATGTAAGAGAATGATTGGTAACGATAAAACGGTTTCTCATCTGACATTCTTCCAAATCTAATTTGGTTTTGGATAATTTTGATTGATTTGATTATCTAAAGCCTATTTGGATTAATAAACGATATTAGATAACTTGTTTCTGCTAGGTCCATAAATACTTGCGATATATCCCTCTATATTTTTGAGCTTGTCTATTCTTGCTGTAAAAAGCTTACAACTTCCAGAATCTATCGGTCCCCTACTTTTGCTAATATTTTCCCCTGGAAAATAAAGGAAGGTATCTCTAACTACTTTTGTATTGCACAAGGTGGCGGGTAAATTGTAACCATCATCCAATAAGTCAATATCCGTTAAACTATATGGGCACCATTAAGATTCAAGCTGAGTTTGTCTTTGTAAAAATTTGTATTGCCCTGGTCGTTTATTTGCGCCTAAACAATCAAAGAATAGAAATTGAAAACAACTGGTGTGGACATTAAAGATTGTTTTATTTCGTTCGTTTAGCAGAGTAATTTTTTTGTCAGCGGGAAGGTCTTCTTCACTGTTCATGTGTTGATGAAATTAATTTTATCTATGGTAAAATACTATGTTTCATAATTTTTAGTGATAGGCATGAGTTATGTACGTGACGATAAAAATTATACAGATCCAAGCTGAATTCAGGGGTAGACCTCGTCTGCGCAAAAAAAGAGTAGGTGATCTGACAGGAATGAACCGCCAATTAACGAAGCAACCAACAAAACCATTGTGTCTAAGCTTGCAAACTTGCTTGAAGATCTCAAGTTTCCAGCTACAAAAGAGGAGATTTTGGATCACATTAACAGAAAGTCACCATCTATGGGCAATAGAATAAACGATGTATTTGAAAGTGTTCAAAATAATCTTGAAGAGGGAATTCAATATGAGAATACATACCAAATTGGACTAGCATCAAAATTAGTAGAGGCCAATGAAGTTTGAAAATTTCATGAATTCATAAACTGATTACCAACCGATAGGTTAGACTAGTGATCTAAACTAGTTAGTTTCTCTTTAGAAAACAATCTCAACAGTAACAAAACTATTTTAAAAAATTCTATTTAAGATGAACCATGGTTAATAGTCACTAATAGTTAATTCAAGTCCCTTACATATAGAATAAACGCCCTCTCCTTAGAACACTGGAAAAAGAAGAGCCTGTTCTACTAGGGTTTGCTTATCTTTTTATTTTTATAGAATCGATATGAAAGTCCTCCTATTATGCCACCTACGACGATAATTGCGACTAGATCAAATACAAAAGAATATTCCTCATATAGGTTGCTCCATACATCGCCTATGAAGAAACCGATTGTTGTTAAAAATGTGCACCATACAAATGAACCTGCAAAAGTAAAAATTACAAACGTAGATAGTTTCATTTTTTCAATTCCAGCGGGAATAGAGACTAGTTCTCGAATTCCTGGAGCCATTCTGCCAAAAAATACAGCAGCTGAACCATGTTTATCAAACCATTTTTCAGATTTTTCTAGCTCTTTTTCTCCAATTCCAATGCGATTACCAAGTTTAAGTATCGCCACTCTCCCTATTCTTCTTGATATATAGTAAATTATTAATGCACCACAGGTTGAACCCCCTGCCCCTGCCATTGACATACCAATAACACCTTCTATAAACCCCAAATGTTTCGTAAATGCGGTAATGCCTGCCAAAGGAAATATCAATTCACTGGGAATGGGTGGGAAAAGATTTTCTACCAATGCAGCAGTAAAAACTCCTACATATCCATACTCTGCTATCCACGATGTAGTAACATTTACTATACTCGGTATCAAAGAAAGATCAGAATAAGGGTTAACATTTTCAATGCCGGACGGGTTGGCATGTAGTAAGCTTGTATCCGTACCGCGCAATTCAGTAACTGCGAAAGTAATGTTGTCTAATAAAGTGACATAGATTAGTAGAGAGAGAGTTAAAATTCCTGCAGAGGCTGAAATATACCGCATTTTGTCTTAGTTGATTGTATGAATTTTGGTTCTTAAATTAAATCTACCAATACAAAATAAATCTGAATCACAATAGTCTCTTATACACACAATGGTCTTTGACTCATACAAAATATTTTCTGGAATCAATATGTTATTCTGTATCTAATATACTATTTAACAATCTTGTCCACTGATTTCTTTCAAAATCTATTCAATGATTTGGATGATTACTTTAGACTACTTCATAAACAAAAAATAAATCTTTATTATCCCGAAATCTATCGGGAATCTACTACATTGAAAATAATATAAAACGGACCTAAGAGTCATTTATGTATATTTGCTGAGCTTAATTATTAAAACAACTGTAGATTCATTGACTCGTTTAAAAAAGAATTATTACCGATCAGTTTATTGTTTTATTGGTTAATTACTATTTAATAGGAATAACACTGTAAAAATCCAATAATGAGAAAACAAAAAAAAAGATTAGTCGTTTGCTTGAGCTAGGCCGTTACTTCCTGTATTGGCTTGGAATTGGAAGTTTATATTATTTCCAGAAGCTATGGAACTTCCACCTGAAATTACTTGGCTATTTTGTTTTGATTTTTGAGACTGACTAATTATTTGTTTTGCCTTGTTACTCTTTTTTGCTAATGCATCTTCTGAGATTGCAAGTGGAGCCAAAACTAATGCGAGTGCTAGAACAACTGCTGTTGATACTAGTAATGTTTTAGTTGTATTCATACCTGTAAATTTTATTGTTATAATTCAATATATATTAGCTATTTTAGAGTTTTTTGTGAATATGTTCAGGTAATATTGAACAGTAAATAATCCTGGTTGATTTTTCCATTTATTAAACGTTTTGGGATCTACATAATCTCTCGTTTCTGTGACAGGTCACAAATGTATCGGTTTGTTAATTTATTTTATAGTGCCAATTAAGAGATTAAAAACAGACCTTTAATCCATAAAATACCCATGTGCAAAAAGAACAGAATTTAGGTGAAATATAGTTTAAGGAAGTATTCCTCATACATTTGTCAGAATAGATTGTTGGCTTACCCATTATATTTTAATTCTGCTATACTCTTAGATGTCCATTTCAATTATTCAATTAGGTGCCGAACACCTATAATTGCCGAGTTCAATCAATCTTATGAGGATGCCAATGTTAGTTATTTTTTTATCAAGCTTTACTCTATTCACTGTTGTTACTATTGATTGTGCTACTTCGATGATAGATAGAAATTATGCATTTGCTCAAAGAACACCTCTAGAGGGTGTTTCAAATACCGCAGACAAAATAATTATTGAAATGAATTCGGTTACATGTGCTCCATAATCCGATCCTTCAATTGATCAACTCAAGATTCTCATCAATTACCAAACGACAAATCCGGTTCTAGTTAATACCCCAATGGCAGGAATCATGAGGGTTTTCTATCTGACGGTTCTCTTATAAAGACTTCATCAATTCCAAAGGAATATGTAGGAGGTCAATCAGGGATTGTTCAATTTGCTACTTCTTTTAATGATCTCAGCATTCAAGACGTAAGGGCTGAGTTTTATATGTTTAGAGCTAATGATGAGACTATCTCTAACACTCTTTCAATTAATGCGTCCCTAACAAAATGACACAATGGACTAATATTGAAAATAAAAATGTAATTCGATTATTTGCTTTCCATCATGCCCTCGAAATATGACCTAAGTATTGGCATAAATTGATAATCCACGCTAAGATAATTAATATTAAAAAAAAGTAAATATGGATCAAAAGTATCTGAACTTTATTTACTCTTATGAAGAGGCATTAGTTTTTGCATTTGCATTTGTCATTTGGCTGGGTTATTGGTCAGTGTATCATCTATAATCGTCTTTATAAAATTTCTTGTACATTCACCGAATATAGTAGAGATATTATACAACTCAGAGCTCCAAATAAGCATTTTCTTGTTTATTTTAGGCCCGAAGAAATCAAATTGAAAAGATATAATCTAGGTCAAATAAAAGATTAGTTCTTTATCGGTACATCAAATACATGATTGATGTCATACTGTCCAATTCTTTGAACAGTGACTTTTATTTGCCAATTGCCTTCCTGACTGATGAAACTTCCAGATTTAGAGAATATCCCATCCCCTATTTTTTCCATGGTTTCAGCAAGGGGTCCTAAATTCTTTTCTGGGTTATTAAATTCCAAGAATATGTTCCTTATATTTTTGACAGCAGTTCCATTCTCATGATTAACCCCTAAAGTAAAATTATTTTGGCCGACTATAAATGGGGTAATACTAAAATTAAGAACTACGTTATCCGAAGAAGTATAGTTTTCAGTAAATATTGTGGAACGATTCATATCTAAGTTAGATTGTTGATTTTGATTTTGCGTGATACTCTTATCTTCAAATGTGAACACATACGAGCCTTTAGTAATATGCCCATCATCCTTTGATAATACTGCCCAATTAACGGTGTATATTCCAGGAGTTATTTTCGATTTATCTAATGATACAGCAATGGTTTTGTCAGAATCTAGCGTCGTTAAATCATTTGTGTCTATTCTCTCATTATTTGAATTTAACACTTTTATGCTACTTGCTTTTATTTCAGGCCTTTCTGTAAATACTATTGTAACTTCGTCTGGTAATGATTGAGCCGAATCCAAAATAGAATTGGGAGTTGGGTTATAGGTAATAGGACTTGCATGTCCATATGCAGGAAAAATTGACAATGTCGTCCCTACAACAAATAGAAGAGCAAAAAAAGTACCGAGAATAACTTTCATATCCATATTTAACAAATAATTATTATATTATTTATTGTACAACATTCGAAGCATACAGATGTTTAGATACGTTTGTTCTTGATCCAGTGATTAATCTTATTTCATGTCTTCAGTTCATTTTTTCATTTTATTCGAGTTTTGTACAATAAACGTTATAATCGAATTCAGAGCAAGTATTACAATGAAAAGTTTTCATCTCATGCTTGTTGGAATTGTAATTGCAATGTCCTTGCTAGTAACGGCGCCCATATTGCAAATGTCCTATGCACATCAAAGAGCTCTTTTTAATATAAATGGTCAAGATTATCTGTTTGTAATTGGCTCACTAAATGAACCTGTTTCTGTAGATGATAAGACTGGTGTTGAATTTAGAGCAATGTACCCGGACCCTGCCAATCCGACTGATTCTAGAGCAAACGGTACCCAACCAGCAACCGGGTTAGAAGAATCTTTAAAGGTGGAAATTTTAGCAGGTGACAAGAACTTGACATCCAACTTGGAACCATCTTTTGGAGAGCTCGGAAGTTATGAGTCTGAACCATTTTACCCGACAATTGCAACAACATATGACTATAGAATATATGGCGATATTAATGGGGCCGCATTTGATGTGACCTTCTCTTGTCAACCTTCTGGCGGTGAATCAGCTCAAGGTGATAATTCCACAGTACAAATATCTGAAGGAGTGGAAAGAAAAGCTCTCTTAGGGGGATTTGGATGCCCTGAAGATAGAATAGGTTTCCCTGAACCATATATTTCTCAGTATGAAATAAGCCAGGAGCTAAACCGAACCTCCAATTAATTTTTTGTTAAGACAAATTTACACTCATAAATCAAATTCGTATGTCGCTATCTAAAATTATCTACTTTTTTTTGGTTTTATCATTTGTTTCACTCTGCCTTGTTAATGTCGACGTAAATGCACTTGCCCAGATTGAAACTACACTTGAGAATACTGTATCTACCGAAGCTGTAACATCTGTAAATGATGCAATTTTGAAATCATTGGTAATCATATCTCAAGTAGCAGTTTTGGGGATCCTTTTTAATTACTTCATTTTTAACTGGTTTCTCAATAAAAAAAGAGACATTCGCTATAGATTTTATGAATTAAAGCAGCAAAGTGTCTACTTTGATGTGAGAACTCTAAAAAGAGTATCTTTTGTAGTAATACTATGTTGTGTAACTTTAGTAATTTTTTCAACTTGTATAATTTTACTTCAATCATATCAACTCTCACAGACTATGGATTTGGACATTTATTCTGCGTTTGATATATTATTTAGTACTTCTGTAGGTCAGGTTTGGCTGTTACGTGTTTTGACATCATTCACCATTATAGCGACGATAGTTTTGTATTATTTTACATCTAACACGAGGGCTAGAATAACAAATCAAATGAATGATGATAAACATTCTGCAAACAAAATACATTTTTTTAGAAAAAACAAGTTAAATCAAATGTTTCTATTGGGTTTAATATCTCTGTCTTCACTTAATCTTTTTTCTAATAGTATGGTTAGTCATAGTAATTCGCTATCATCGTTTTCTGTTCTTGCAGTGTCGATGGATTGGATTCATTTCATGGCGGTGTCCATTTGGATAGGCGGACTGTTTTATCTTTCATTGATTTTTTTGAAAAATATTAAGCCTGTTGAGTACGATGGTACCGTGAATAGGGCGAATTCAGTTTCTGATATTTCTAATGACCTCGTGAGTATTCATAATGTATCTATTTCATTGATGTATTTTTCTTTTGTAATTATTATTGCTCTCTGTGTAATTGGGATTTCTGGATTAATCTTAGGTTTCATGCATCTCCAGGACTTGAACTCTCTATTTGGTACATCATACGGACAAATACTAGTTCTAAAACTAGGATTAGTATTTCCATTAATATTTATAGGCCGGTATAATCAGCTCAAAATATATAAAAATACATCGCTGGTATCATTTTTGGTAAAAAACAAAGGTAATAATGACACAACAGATAGCATTTCAGACCCGTATCAACAAACTAGGGATGAGTTATTTAAAAAACTCAACAGATCTTTAAAGATCGAATCGTTATTAGGAATAGCTGTTCTCATAGTAGCCGCATTTCTATCAGTGACCTCGCCGCCCTCTTTAGAAGCAACTGATCAAGATACATTTAATATTCAATCTAGCAATGTAAGCGAATCCGGTAGTTCTTTTTTCTTTTTACTCGTGATATCTCTGGTTGTAATTATATCTATCATTGGGGTAGTAAATTTCAGAAAGAATCAAAAACAGGTAAAAGAAATATTTGCCATTACTGGTGACGGCAACTGAATAAAAAGTTAATTCTTGTTACGGTTTTTAGTATTGAATCTGGCGCTTAAAAAGTTTATAACATATAGGAATGGTTTTGAAATCAACATATTATTATATGTTTTTGAGTAAGTATTGATAATGAATTCTATTATCATGATCGCAGTTGCTGCATCAATTTGTACTGCGATAGCCGGAATCTTACATTTGACGATGCTACCTGCCCCCAATACGAACATGACCATTTTATTTTTGGTTGGCGGTATCGCTCAAATATTTTGGATAATTCCGACGATCAAAAGATGGGGCAAGGCCTGGGACTATGTTGGCATTGCTGGGACGGTCGCTTTCATTATAATTTGGCTAATAACTCGTATGCCTGACAACCCAATTACGGGTCGAGCCGGTCGTATTGGAGAATCGGCAATAATTATCGAAATATTCCAGATCGCCTTTATAGTTCTATTAGGTATTTTGATAAGTAAAAAAACCGTTTCTCCAACATCCAAGGCATAAAATTCCAACTTCCCCTTTTTTAACCGATATCCACATTGAATGAAAGAGGTCTTCAGATGATTGGTTTGAAATGAGATTCACAAAACTATAAAAAAACCAATTCAATAATTAAACAAAGTTGTTTGACTGCAATGTTTGGGTATTCTCAGTTGATGGAGTTAGAAGGTTATTATTACAAGATTTTTAAAATAAAAGTAATTCAGTTCTGAATAAAAGAGTTTATTATTTGGCTATGTCATGTCATTTGTCCTTCTGTTCTGTTGACCAGAAATTCCTGCTGAAAGAATCTGAAATCCGGTAACCAGCAATGCTATTCCTATTAGTATGCCTGCAAAAATGAGCCCTATTCCTGGAAATACGATTACTATTATTGCTAATACTATGGAAAGCACACCTACCCCAACACTAAATCCTTTAGACCATTTTACACTTGTCTTATCTTTAATTCCGTGAACTATTCGAGAAATTCCATCAACCAATAGAGCTATACCCAACAAAAGAACTACAAATATGCTTGCATCTATAGGATAAGCTAGGGCTATTATTGAGACAATTATTACTATTATTCCCAAACCAATACTTGCAAATCGAGATTTACCGGGTATAAATAAACCACTTATTACTTTTTCAATTCCTGCAAACAACAAGAGAAATGCTAGGAAGAAAATAACGGATATCGCACCTATTATAGGATTAATTAATACTACTATTGACAAGAATAATATCAATATTCCTAAACCTATCTGAATGACACGTAGCCAATTTGGTGATTTCTGTGTGGTAGTCAAATTAACTTATCTCCATCCTCCTGAGTCCAGATATTTGATAAATTTTGGAGTTAATTGAAATAATTGTGGAATTACAAATGCCAACCATTATTAGTATCCTAATAAATTGAGTATATAATAAACATTTCTAAATGGTAACTAAAACTTTTCTACCATTGTGAACGTCTCTTGAATTATGCTATTATTCCACAATCCTTAGAATCTTGATTGAATAGTTAAATGCCGACTCTATTTATTTGCTCAAATTAAGGCCATATGAATTGCTAATACTATTCAAGCACAATAATTTACTGTTTAACATGAACAGCTCATTCTCTTAATTTTATTACCAAAATGCATGAGGATCGAATGGTTTGTGATGTCTAGATATAACATTTTCTATGGTAAATTTCTATTGGCAACCACGTAAATCTAGATATAACCTTTTAAAGGTAATTATTTTCTAAAGTTCTTCACGGGTGGATTGAAAGAAATAAATTCTCCATGTCTTTATCTTTTTCGTGAAAGACAAGACATTTGATTTTCTTGGTACAAAGTTTACAATCAAAGTCCTGAGTTCCGAAACAGACCATAGGTACACAGTTCTAGATGTAATTCATCCACCAAACTTGGGACCGGCATTGCACAAGCATCCAAGGAGGTCAGAAACTTTTTACATAATTGATGGTGATTATAATTTTATTTCAGATGAAAGGCCAATAGGTGGTAAACCTGGGAATACAATCTTTGTTCCAAAAGAAACTCCTCATAGATTGGAGGTGGGATCTAAAGGTGGACACGCTAATTGTAATAAGTCCTCCAGAACTTGAATTTTATTTTTTCAGTGTCGGTGAACTATTGAGTATCGGTAAGGGCTCACATAAGGAAGAGTCTTGCATAGGGGAAAAGTATGGGCAGGTTTTTCTTTATGACACTAGACACTGGATTTAAGTAATTCGTTGTTAATCGTTGAATATGTAATTCGAAAAGTTTGCACATTAAAGATCATAGCCGTGTTCAAAGTGTCAAATTAAAATTTCTTATTGTTCTTGTATTTGTTTATTATATTATGCATTAAATTGATTAGAACTAGAAATAATAATAATTTTTATAAAAAGTTTATAGAATAAAAGCATACCATAATGACCGAAAATGAGCCATTCAAGAATATGATTGAAAATGCATATCTTCAGCAAAGACAAATGATTGAAACTAATGCATCCATATTAAAAAACTACTCTGGCATGTTTGGAAAAAACGAAAGAGCTGGTAATATAGAAAAGGTCAAATTACACTTTTTAACTTAAACGACGATACAAAAAAATCATTGCTCGACCAGTTGGATCTAGTTAAAGATAATTTTCTCTCCAATGCCGTTAAAATAAAGGATGGTTTTAAAGATACGGTTAATTTTGACAAGTTTAGATTGAATTCTAATGGCTCAGTTGGTTCAACAAATGAATCTAAATGATGATAAACCTGACTACATTTTTAAGTTCAATCTTTAACCTTTACTGCACTCTCAATAAAATGTGTAGAATTTCCTATATTTTATGATCAAATAATTTTACACATAGTCTAATCATGAGAAAACATTACTCTTGTGTGTATCGTAATATAGTATAGGAGCAAAAATTAAATCCAGATGTTATTGTTATCGTAGTTTTCATAGGTTAAGACCAGCTCCAATTCATATACCGCCCGATTAAATATTGGGTATGAATGTCAAGTTGTACTAATTCAGAGTTGTTTTGTTTATAGATTCTGTCAAAATATGGAATTTAAAAGATATCCTTATTTTGATCCAAATCACTTGTTATCTAAACATGACACTTAGTCTTAATTGTAAAGATGCTGGAGATCCAGTATGTACCCATACAATGTATGGTGAGACAGAAGAAGAATTGATTGAAAATGCTAAGAAACATGGCATAGAAGTTCACGGCTATACAGAAGAGTCATTTAAAGAAGAGATAGCAAAAAATCTAGAGCATTTTAGACAAGCAATAAAAACTAGTTGAATTCCTCAATTCCTTTATTTTTTTCATTCAGAACAGATGTGTTTACTGGATAAGGAATAGTGTGAGTTGACTTGAGAAATTAGATAATGTTATTGCACAGTTATTACATCAATTCAATGCTTCAGGAGTAGGAATGCAAAAATTTGAAAGAGAGAGCAGTAACATTATGGTTGCAATATTCAGTTGAAATATTTGTCTCTACATAAGAATAATCAATTTCATTATCGACATACAATAAATTATCAAGATCGATTTAAAGGTAAAATTTCAAAAATCAATCAAAAAATAGAGAATTTTGCTTAGTCAGAGATGTATTATTACCTACATTCATTTGGTTTTGAGCTAGAACGATTCATCTACTAACCACTTACCAGAGTTATCCTTAAAGAAAACAATGATGTTTGTAAGCATTAATTGGAATGTGTAATCTCTATATCTTATATTTTTGGTATAAACTAACTAGTAAATAACCTACCCACATCTTATCAATCTTTAGGAAGAAAATCAAACAATTAATATCCGTATACCGGACGAAATTAAAAGTTTGACAATTTGATCTGCTTTTAAGTGGAATCGGGTATTAATATATTAAGGGTAATTAATTATAATTTTGTGTATCAAAAGACACAAGCAAATTTTTCCGCCAAACAAAAATTAAACTAAATTTCATTGATAAGATTCACAACCATCTGGTGTTGTAATTTATAAAGAGATATAGCTGAATGTGGTTATAAAAGAAATAGGATTGGCTCTGTTTGCTCCAACTTTGATCTTATCATGTAGTCAAATCAATCTAATATATGACCCCGTGAATTAATATATTTTCAATTTTATAGTCGCATCACTCTTTTGTACAGCGAACTAGATTTGTGCTCAAATTGATGTAAAATCGAATCCTCATACTTGTGGTCATACAAAGTGACAAGTAGAAGCGTATGAAATACTAAATAATATCACAGCTCCAAAGCTAAAAAAACACAACAATTACTTATAGTTAAGCACGATCTACAATAAAATAACTATTATGACGTACATTTTTGTTTTATTTTTTTTATCAAAAGTAACATATATTATCATAGTTTCGATTAGTTGGCTATGCACGACACCAATGATTTTAAAGTATGGATAAAAAACATTGTTATTATTACAAAAACAGTATGTCTGAAGAACCAAATAACAGTAGAGATCGTCTTCAAAAAAATTCACATATTGCGTAGATCTTATATCGCCAGGCGTAAATTTCTGCTCGTCTTACTCTATGAATTTAATTACTATTTTTATTTTGATTGAATTGTTGAATTAAATATAGACTACTATAGTAGTTGCCACGGAATTCAAGTATTTTCTAAACCTAAATAAAATCTGAAATCTCATCCAGTTGATCCAGCATACTAGAAAAAAGCGAATAAATTGGGATCTTATTACCTCAAAAGTCCTTTTGTATTGTTTTAAACGCTGGGAGTAAACCTTCTCATTTAGGTGGTCAAAAATCGGCAAAAATTGTTATAAGTTAAGGTGGTAAGATCTATTTGGTATATCAAAGAAATCATGCTTTAAATAATCACCTAATCTTCTAGATAATATCTCAATGGTTTGTAAAGGGATTTGTATCAGATTTAAGGCTACTGGAAGAAGTATAAATGGTGGTAGATATATAGAGGGACAAAAGCGATGCCAGCGTTGCGATATTTATATTACTTGGAACGTATCTGTTTTTTGCCCTTGTTGTGGAACACGATTGAGATATAAACCTAGAAACGGTAAATTAAAACTCAAATTTAACGAGGCTAAAAACGAGAGGGAACAAGCTGAAGTCTTGACAATATGACTGGTTTACAAACGATCCTGAGTTCCAAATCTAGAGAAACAATTAAATCTTATATCTTATTCAAATGAGATACCTAATCCTCGAATTGATTCCAATTGTACCTTGATATGATAAAGGTATTTGTAATAATTCTTGCTTTCATTTCGTCTTATCGATAACTACGTATGAGTCATCTCATATTTTGAGACACTTTATTAAGTCTTACTATCTTAGCATTATTTTTTAGCTGGGGATAATTCTCCATTGGATTTTTCTATTGTAGATTATTTTCCTTGTTTTCAACCCCTATTTTGTATATTTTCTAAGATAAGAACATTAAAATCCTTGTTAACCTAATCAAATTACTAATGAAAGGAACATTAATAATGATAGTCATTCTTTTTCTTGAAATATCCTTATGCGGATAGTCTGAATCATTTCTACCATCCTCCAGGCTTTAAATACTTTGTAAAATTCCTTTGATTAATCAATGTTAATGGATGGGAATTCAAAATAGTTTTGCAATTTTTGTGGAATACTTTTTGATATTTCTCGACATATCCAACAATGTAAATTGTTTAATTACTTTCAGTTTGACTCTAGACTTTGTTTTACTTTCTGTGCTGCTTGTTGAATTCCTTGTATGATTTTATCTTCAGCCGGACTTTTGTTTAAAAATCACAATGTTCATGTTGCGGATTGCTGATAAATTATTGTGTGATTTACTCCTGACATATTACCATTTCCCTTATTCTGAAATTCTTGAATTCTTTCCCAACTTTGAAATGGTCAATATATCAACTATTTATATTTTGTAACCCATGCAAATCTATTGAAAAGAGTAAAAGTATCTTTAACTTTGATCGCATTAGCCGCAATATTTTCAATGACTCTCCATCTTGAACAATTAAATGCTGAACCAATCACAATGGATATCAACAAGGCATTAGATCCTGGTCCTGGATTTGGAACAGAAAAGATAGGATCACTAACTATTGATACACAAAATAAAACATTAGATATATCTGCAAATATGACTGCGATTCCCAAACAAGATAAGGTATTTGAAGCATGGTTAGTCGATGCAGATGGATCTAACTATAAGCTCAGTTTGGGTGCAATTGAAGGTGGAAGTCTCAAGACTTCAGAGCATATGGTGAATCCTTATACTTATACACAGTTCATTATTACTGAAGAGCCTTTAGATGACGCTGATCCAAATGCAGCAGGAACTTATGGTGGAGCCGAGCTACAGTCTCCATTTGGACAATAATTTTTTTTTGTAATTATAATTTAACAAGACTAGATTTCACATATCCTCTTTTTATCAAGATATAGGAATGGATACTCAGGGTGAATACATTGGTCCTCACACAACCGATATAGATTCTAGCCTACCCGCTACAAAACAGTTTGCTCACCATGCAATTCTTAAAATATGAATGTTCTTTAAACTTGCTAGTGAAAATCCTTCACTTTGAAACTACATCAATCTAGGACTTAAAGTCAAAATAAAAGGCTTCTAGTATTAGTTTGCAATTAGCTCTTTCTAATGATCAGACCTAACTTTTTTCTAGTGATCATACTCTCATATCAAAAATATGAAAAAGCAAAAAATGACTTTTATTATTTAAAGAAAAATGATATCCCAATTTTGAAACCGGAATTTTTTACAAAATCAGTACTGCAGAACTAACTACCGTTGTCCACATGCCATCTTTATTTCCTTGAGCAGATTGGGTAAAATTCTGTGTTTTATAGATTTTTCCTGATAGTTTCCATTGTTCTTCGTTCTGATCCCAGCTGAGAGTCGGGTCGTTAGGCAGTCCTAATGTAGTTGCCAGCATCTCCATTGCCAAGTCCTCTGCATAATCTCCTGCCTTCGTAGCCGTTTCTCCAGTTGAATGATGCTCTGAGAGATACCCAAATTGAGCATCGTCTGCTGGTCTGGCTAGTCCAATCGATGCAGCTATCAAGCGATTTGGTTCATTAGTAGATGATCTTGCCATTACCGTGAAAACGATCTGCCCAGGCCTGAGATGTTTCCTACCTTCATCTCTATTCACTATTTTGCAAAGAGGAGGTTTGATACTGGATACCGATACTAAGTTTAGGTCGCTAATGGCGGCATCACGCAGTGCAAGTTCAAAACTAGTAAGGTAGTCCTTATGTGTACCTTTACCTTTAGTAAAAAACATGATTTTTGGAACATATAACATCGGATCTGAAGGAAAATGATTATTCCCTTTCATGTCCTATTCTTCCCCCGTTTTTAACCACATTATACGAGTAATAAGATAAAAACATCATTTATAAATTGCAGCCAAAATCAAAGACATCAAATCATGAAAGTACATAAAGTAATTTTCCGAAATCATCATACGGACTTTTGGATTTCAACTGGAAATAATATATTGTTTTTGAACGGGTTTTGAATCGTGCAATGAGTGGTTGCACTAAGATAGTTTAACAAAAGATCGTTTGTATGTGAATATTGGATCCAAAGGATCTATTCATAAAAGATACAACCCCTGATAGGAGGTCATCCTGATACTACTCAACTATTTCGTCTTTTTCTCCAACTGGATTTCCAAATCGTTCAATTTTTGTTACTATCGCTGTATTTATTGTAATTGTTTTTTTCTTTAGCTTGTTTCCCGTACCTCAGCGTCAATATTAGAAACAGTATTTAATTGTTCAAGATGTGATTTTTGACTTTTATAGTATGTTTTATGGAGTAAAAATATTTCAACCAAATATAATAAATAGTAAGGAAGAACCGTCTTTGTACCCAATTGTCAGACAGCGATCGTACCTGACCTTATAGATATTCATGGTAGCAGAGGAAAATAGTAAAGGCATCAATTGGAAGTTCACGTGGGGAACTTTCTCATGCTTTTGTATCGTATATATGTTCAAGAATGATGAGATAGTACAAAACTTTCCATCTTTTTTCATTCAGTTTGCCTTATGTGAAATGGTAGATATGGTACATTCCGTTGACCGAGTTCTAATTACTTGAGTTACAGAGATACTTATCACATGATTGTAGCCTCTAGTATTTTTCACTCATTTTAAGGAGGTCTTGATCAGATTTGCGATTTCACCCTTTCGTGGTAGACATCAGGGTAAATACTAGTATGTGATGATTACTATTTATTTTTGATCTTGATTTTCTCTTTTTGATAATCGGCGTCGTTTAAGTTATTTTTTGTTAATTATGAGTCATGTTTAGTATAAATGAAAGATCAAATAACTTTGGATAATATTAATTATGACTACGAGTTATCATCGATATGTCAGATTCTCAAAAAGTGACTTTTGGAGATTTAATCAAGGATATACTTTTGCTGGACAATGTAATGTTGTCAGTTAGAAGCCAAGGAGCAGTTGCTGAATTAAGATTAGAACGAAATACACCTTTCCGAATCAAGGATCAATATGCAACAATAGGTGATGAAACCGGCCAATGGCATACTCATATTAACATTTATGAATCGAAGGTGGCAAAATTTGTGTCTGAACAAAAGGAAAACGGAAGAAAAAGTTATAGTTTGAGATTTTTTAATTCTGATGGCGGCCTTATCTTACGCGTAAATTTTCTGAAGATGTATGATCTCGAAAATTCTATAGTGCAGGAGAGCCTGACTCAATATGAAAAATTCTACGCAAAGTATGGAAAAAGAGATACACTGTTACTAACCCTATGACAGTCATTCAGAATTTTTCTTAGTCATAACAGTCCTCGTATTAGGAACCAACTTAAAATCTTTATGATGGCCATGACTCTCCAATGTGTAGAGTGCGGCGGATTTTGATGCTAACTCAGATAACACTATACTTGAATCATCACTTCCTATTATTATAATGTCATCGTTGATTGGACTTAACTTATCCTTTAGGATCCTTTCTATTGTCCTTTCATCCTTTAATGCGTTATATTTTGTTCCAGGTATCAAAAATTTTCCATCTCTATAAACAAGGGTAGTAGCTCCCTTAGCACCCATCTTTATTGCTGCATCTCTCTGTTCTACTCCCTGTTTGATTGCGTATTTTACAAATCTCAATAATATAGCGTAATTGAACACAGAAACGGAAATTGAACTCCTCGGAATTTGAGTCTCGGCACAAATAAATCTCGACATTTCTTCAAAAATTTTTTGACCACTTTCAGACATTGCTGTACCCTTATTTGTGGTAATGATCAACTTTTTCATTTTTAGATGCTTTATCAACGTCTTTATCGATCCTTCGCCTAATTGCAATTCTTTAATCAATAACAATCTACTTACGTACCCTTCCCTGTTTATGAGCTGCAAGGTTTTAAAAACATGAGAAGAATTAAATGACAGTACTCTACTCGGTGCATATCTGCTTGAAATAGAATTTAAAGTATTGATTACAAGATGCACAATTGTATCACATTGTACTATAAATTTAATGTTATCCTTTCAATACAATCATTCAATTGTTACCATAATCACAACCTTTTGGACCGGGTTGGATTGCTGATTAGGTGCACATTTATCTCGCTGGATAAACAATACAATACTTTATATACTTGGATCCATTTCTCAATTGTTATGAGTTTTGTTAATGATCTTAGAATTATACACAAGGATCAGGCTCCTAAATTAGCAATCGCGCTTTTAGGCGTTATTGCAATAATTAGTATTTATATTGTAGGTTACGATCAAGGTCAACTATTTAGTTTAGTTCAGGGAAATCAAGCATACGATGCTATGTGGATTCACGAGTTTACGCATGATATTAGACATGCAGCCGGATTTCCTTGTCATTAATCCTCAAAATTTTTTATTTTAGTTAATTTTGTGAGTTATAGTTTTATGAACTCTTATTCGTTTATTTTTATTTCACTTTTAGCAGGTGCCATAGCTGGGTTAATCTTGGCTAGTGTTAATTATTTTGTTGCTGAACCTTATATAGATCAAGCCATAGGAATTGAAATTGAAAATACCATAGCTGCGGGAGAAACAGTTGATTTTAATGAATTAAATACCTATAGAGTTTGGCAGAAAGAAGGCACCTTTGTGGCAGGAGCCTTTCTAGGTGTAACTTATGGTGCAGTACTAGGAATAGTCTATGTTATTGCGCGAAAATATCTGCCTTCTTCTGATGATCGAAAGAAGGCATTGATTTTGGCAGGTCTGATATGTTTGGCATTGTATGTTGTCCCTTTCCTCAAATATCCCGCCAATCCACCTGCTGTGGGTGATCCAGAAACAATCGGATTACGAGAGAGCTTGTATACATCTTTTCAACTAATATCCGGCTTAATAGTCTTAGGTCTCAGTGTTTTGCTGATTAAATTCAAGTCTGTCAACAATTTCAAGTATTTGATTCCGGTATTTTATGTTGGGCTCATAGGATTTATCTATTCCATATTTCCTGCCAATCCAGATGCAATTACCGCACCCATGGATTTGGTTAATTCATTTAGAATAGCGACCTTTACTACGATGGTTATGTTCTACATTGTTCTGGGAATTATATTTGGAATGATGTGGCGAAAATATAGGCCTCACGAAACAACAAGGCTAACAGCCTCCTAATTTCTCAATTTCTTGAAATCTTACACGAAAAATAATTTATTCAAGAAAAATTGACATACATCCTACCTGAATGGTTAATCGGTACTCAGTTTTTGATGCAAAGATAAATTAAAATATATTCTCAAGGATATCTCTAGGAGCAAAATTTTTCTAAATCATTGTTGCACGTACATGTACAAATTATTTCTTGTCAGAATATAAGTGGCATACAAAGGATTAACTATGAGATCTATATGCAAGCAAAATACAATTAGTTTTAGTTGGTATTCATTAGATGAATTATCAACTTTTGCAAAGCTATTTTCTACAGATATGAAGAAGATATCGTTCAATGAATCTATGAGTCCTATTCGATTCTTCTTATCCCTAAAAAGTCATTGTACAACTCTTTATTCTGTCTATTTATTCTAGGCTTGTTACGTAATTTAGTACCACAACATGGACATTCAAGGGAAATTTCAGTTAATTGAAAAAATTTCCGACAGACAGAACACCATTTAAAACCTTGTTTATAAGGACCATTACCCTTACTTCTAGCTATATTTACCGTGAATTGAGAACATCGGTCCTTACAACGCTTTGTCAATTTGCATCATTGAGGGTAAACTATCCTAGTAATATACATTTTGAAAGTAGAACTACTTCTCCCGATGCTCGCTTCAGGTTACAACTAGTAGTATCTTGTCGCCTAGTAAGACTCAAAATAGTTGGGTTAATTATCCAAAGTTGTTGTGCTTAAACATTTTCTGTATAAAGGTAATTTAAGATGTAGTGAAACTTATCGTTAGACCCATAAGGATTCTATGCTTCGGTTTAAAGAAGCTAGTATTCAAGTAAATTCGCTTTTGAATTACTTAAAATGAATGTGAATACAACTATTAAGTTGATGAGGCCAATCCTACTCATGATTATGACCATGTGGAGGATAAATATCATTACTCTAATTGAGGATCAAAAGTCTAATCTGCTACCATGAATTCAATTTTAATTTAAAGACGATAAACATAGTTTCTTGTTCACAATCATTCATCGATTCTGTGATCAGCCTCAGTGTCCATGGGTCCTTATCAACAAGATATTTCAATAATATCAAATGCTAATTCTGCATATGTGAATTATGCAACAATAATTAGGTAAAGGTTTTGAATAGAAAATATCTGATACCAATTAATCTTTTTATAGTATTGTATGATGAC
This sequence comes from Candidatus Nitrosocosmicus sp. FF01, assembly GCF_047711275.1. Classification (NCBI taxonomy): domain Archaea; kingdom Thermoproteati; phylum Nitrososphaerota; class Nitrososphaeria; order Nitrososphaerales; family Nitrososphaeraceae; genus Candidatus Nitrosocosmicus; species Candidatus Nitrosocosmicus sp. FF01. The sequence continues at coordinate 262,257 of NZ_JBLNIG010000001.1, forward strand.
TACTTTAAAGTATAAACTTTATAAGCATTACCCGATTTAATATCAATATACTTCCACTCGTTGTAATCAAATTCGACTTGTCTAAAATTTGTTTGAATCTGAGGGTGTAATAGCTTGTAAACATTTTCCCCAACAGATATTTTATTAGGTGACGTAATCGACGTGATCTTCGAAGTAACATTCATTGTATAGCCTAAAACATCAACTTGTGAGCTCTTATCATACCCATACTGAAAAACTATGTTCTCCCCCTCATCCATCCCAATTTTTACCGATAAATTTGGAAAGTCATGTTTACTCAATATTGGATTGATTCCATCTCTGATTATATTTATCATTGATTTGGCGCATCGATACGCATTATCACAAGTCAAATATTTGTTAAACCCTGATGGAAAGAATGCAATGATTGCGTCACCAGCATATTTTAAAACATACCCGTTTAGACTTTCAATAACCGAAGACAATTCGTGAGAAAATGCACGTATAACGGTTACTAGCTTTTCGACCGGCAATGTCATACTCATCTTGGTTGACCCCACCAAATCTGCATACATAACAACCAGAGGTACTTTGGTATCTACATGTCTTATGAGATATTCTTGTCCCCTCTTAATTGACGTATTGTACCTATATCTCTCTTTTATCGCACCCCATAGTCTGTCTTGTCTTAAATGAACTAGGGTTTTTAAATCAAAAATTTCTGTGTCATTTGCAGAGGAACTATTTTTTTTGTAAATTATATCTTCAAGAACTCTTCTATCTTCATCGTCTACATTATCCTTCCTATCGGGTTTATGAGAATCGTTACTTTTTTCTCTCAAAGATTAGAGTTAATATTTATAGCTTAAAAAGATTTATCAAATGCAGAAGTAATCCTGACTAAAAATTATCTCGCAATATGGATTCAGTTAAGGTGTCGATGTCGACTCAAACGTGAGGTTTTAGTAATGTAGAAAACGGATTAACATTATCATATCTTTACATTATCATCCTTTAGTTTCACTAATTGATAGAGATCCTAAGATCCGGTCTATGACGACCAATCGTGAATATAGGTGAGATATCTGATTTCATCATTTTCATCGAATGCATGCATACATGCATGCATACATCTACTGAAACAGTTTACCTTTAATTGTCCATGAATAAAGTTGAATTTTACAATACCTTCAATTATTATTCATCATTATTGGAGAAATTTGAGGTCGCCACCTACTTATTAAAAAGAAAAATAGACGTTTAATACTAGCTATTGAATTCATGTATTCAGGTTATATTGATGGTTTGTTGAGTTACCAATAAAAGTTATGAGACTACAGGATTCTTATTGCTTGACAAGTTTTAGTGTATTGCTAATGATGTTACCATGGTCAGCATCTACCTCAGTGGTAACTACTAATAGGTGATCATCATCTAGGGGAATTGTAATCCTTTTTAATTTTTCATATTCAGTCATTGCATAAATACCCTTCCCTGTTTTGCTAGTAAGGGATTTTCTCAAACCCCAACGTCCAACTGCTTGAAGATTAGATTTTTGTGATTCTTGGGGTGAAAGCAAGCTTGTCATCCCTTCCCGCATGCCCCCATACTTTGTCTCACCGGTTTCATCACAAATACCCGCAAAGCGAACCTTGGGATCAAGAGCTAATACGCTTCTACAGATCTGATCATAATCCATGCATATGTAAAAGAATACCTTGTATTAAACATATCAATAGACCTATACTATTGAATACTACCTTTCATATTTTATCAATAAACTATATTACCAAAATACAAATTATAAAAAATTAGAAAATCTAGTTGAATGTATAATAGATTCTAACCATAGTCCCAGAACCTTTTTAGGAGTGAATATACTCTGACTAATTTCGGTGTCTTTTGTTTTCTCAGGATTTGGTCCTCTATTTACTAGTTCTAAAACTGCTAGAATATTAGAGTATTGCAACTAGTTAGCAAATACCAATATATTTTTTCTATCTTAGCTAGACCTATGAATAATAAAACAAAAAATATTCACAACCAAAACAAAAACAAACTCTTTGTCGCATCAATAGCCACAGTGGTCGCATTAGCCCTTTTCGCAAGCCCCTTAGTGGCTATAGATGACGCCTTTGCAACTAAAAAGAAGAACAAAGCCCAACAGTCCATATCTCAATCACAATCCTCAGCTCAGAACGCCCTGTGTGCTTCTGGTGGAACGACTTTTCTGTCATGTAATAATGTAAACTTCCAGCATCAGTTTAACAGCGGAAACAATGCATTAGCACAAACTGGTCAAGGTGAAAACTCTGCAGAACAAAGCATTAGCCAATCACAATCCTCTAGCCAAAACAGTCAAGTAGTATCTGGTGGAGACACAATCGGCTCTGGTAACAACATCAACATTCAAAGCCAAACAAATACAGGTAACAATGCAGCTGCCCAGAGCTGAATCTCCCTAATTTTTATTTATTTAAAATAGTCATAAAATGGTGTGATGAAGGAATTTTTGAGATGCATAACAAAGAATCATACAGAAAATGTTGTTTTATTTTAGTGGGTTCAGAGATTTGCCCTAGTTTTCATAATGTTCTTTATGAATAAATCATATCTTGGAAGTGTAATAATTCTTGCAGTGTTGAAATACTTATACACAGAGCAGTCGTCAGTTCATTAGTTAGTCTATACTTTCGTAAAATAGTATATCGTGATCAGATGTCCTAAAGTTATCTGTGAAAAATCCTTACGAGAAAATTACTAATATCAATTCTCTGTAGGTGCACATTATTCAGGGAATATTCCAAAAAATGTCTTTACAAATTTTCTCTTTGCCAATTTTAACGCGTTTTCTCCTCTTTCTGTTAAGCTGTAAACTATTGTTTTGCCGTCTTTTTCTTCGACTATAAATCCTGCTTCTCTTAGACTCTTAAGAGCTGGGTATATAGTACCAGGACTAGGCTTTTTTTCGCCTTTTCTATTGGCGATTTCACCTGCTAATTCTTGTCCGTGCATTGGCTTTTTTGATAACAAGAAAAGAATGAGAAAACCCAGCATTCCCCTCATATCGCAACAGTCACCCGCACCCTCTCTATTCATATATCTATTAATATTGGATATCCGATATATATAAATAAATCTTCTCTATTTAATATCGTATGCCCGATGATTGGGATAGGGAGGTGAAATAATGAGTTACGGGTGCTGCGGCTCAAGTTATACTTCCTAGGAGTTTTCTAACAAAAGAGGAAAAAATACAGTTACTGAAGGAATATCACCAGGATCTCCAAAAGGAAGTTCAAGGTGTAGAAGAGAAAATAAAGGAACTCGAAGTAAACTAGTTCAAATTGAGATCTTTATACTTTATTTTTTATCTTGTCCGTATTAACTACAAACAGAAAGTTTGAATTACTCTTTTGGTGGATAAATAATTAGATTATTAATATTCACATCCTAAACCAAATATCTAGGTAATTTTTGGTTCTATCATTTTCTTGAAAAGACTTCCATTTATCTATATATTGTTTGTTAGAATATTACTATTATGAACAGCAGGAACATGTGTGTTTACTCATCGGTATCGGAACATGTAATTCAAATGGCAATTGACAGAGAAAAAAATAATACTCTTACTGGTGTTAACCATTATCAAAACGATTCACAAAGAGGTTCATGGGGCGGAGGAAGTATATTGCATGTCTGAAAAAAAGGGAAAAAAAGAATCTAGAGATGAGGATATTGAATTATCAGAAGCTACTGAAAAAAGAATCGATAGTCTTCCAGAACACGCTCAACATATCTTCAAAAAAGCCCACAGTAGTGCCATAAAAGAGTACAAAGATCCCGATAAGAGGAGGGGGGGCGCCAAAGATGATTTAGAAGAAGTTGCCCACAAGGTCGCTTGGGCCGCAGTCAAAAAAGAGTATAAAAAAAATGGAGACAAGTGGGTAAAAAAATGAATAGCGGGACATAGTGCGGGTAAAAATACCTTTTTCTATCGAGCAATTTCTTGAAACCGGCATTGATAAACAATTATTTTAGCCTGGTTAGATTAACTGGAGATTCTTTAAATCAACTTTTCTGTTCTCTACGATGTGAAAACCTCTCAATTTGCGTCTCCCTCTTCCCATACCCATCCCTCACCCCTCTCTCCTATCTGTTTACAGGAGAAGTTTTAATACACATGATAGTCAGATGTTATTTCTTATTTTTTAAAATATGTACGTTCATTTGTAGAGGATATTATTCTGGACAGGTGACATAGTTTTGTGGAAAAATGAGTGACTTTAAGTAGACAGTCACAACATTTGCTAGTATCGAGAATAGAGCACATTTATACCTGTTTTTTTAGTCTTGACTCATTTCTTATTTAACTTCAATTAAATTATGTTGATATTCTAACAGGTGTTATTTAACATGTCAAACTCTGATTATGCAGTAAAGGTAACTATTTGTTGCCATATAAAGTAACTAATAAATAGCCTTAGCTATTCTTTACTATCATGCGTGACGCAAACTTGATAAAAATCATGATAGAAGAACGAGCTTTGATCAAACTGATAAAATCTATTGGAGAAAAGGAATATTCAACTAGGGATTTGTTGAAAAAACTAGGTGCATATGGTTATGGTCATAAGTTACTACTCAAAGCAGCCGATAAGGGATTGGTGGAAAGAAGCACGGTCAAAAACAGAACCTACAACAAGTTGACAAAAGAGGGTAAAAAAATGATGAAATTGGCCTCTGAGATAGGCGTATAATGATTTTTGGCTTTCAAACGAATCATTGACCAATTTTTTATATATAAAACCCATTTCTTTATAGACTATTTATAGCATGTCTAACTAAACTGATAGAATTATTCGCTACAAAAAAGCAAAATGTAAGATCATTAAACGACAATATATTTAAGATTTAAGGCCCAGCCCACGTATTATGTTTGACTATTTGCAGCAACTGGTAAATTAGTCATAATTTCTACTGCAAAAATATGTAATGTTAATATGAAGAAGAATAATAACTCCTATACAAGTCATCAATTTGCCTCAACATCACAATATAGTTTTGGTTTCATATCCGGAGAATTTTGCTATTCAAGAAGCAAAGGGATTAGTCGAATCGATGCCAAACTACAGAATATTAAAAATTTTTACTCAAAAGTATTTAAATCGTGCAAAATATGGTATGGGGGCAGGTAAAGCTGAAGAGATAAAACAATTTGTTTCTCAAACTACTGATGTAGAAAAAGTAATCGTTGATGAACACCTAAGTGCTAAACAATTATTCAATTTAGAAACCCTTTTAGAAATCCCTGTAATAGATAGAGAGAGGCTCATCCTGGATCTCTTTTATTCCAAGGCCACTACAAATGAGTCGAAACTTCAAATACAGCTTGCCGAAGTGCAGTACAAGATTCCGCAAGTACGAGAAAAAGCTAAACTCATGAGCAAAAGTGGCGAGCGGGCGGGCAAAGGCGGTATGGGTGAGTACGTTGTTGACGTTCAATTTCGAGACCTCAAGCGTCAAATGTCATTCATTAAAGAAAAACTTTATGACGCTCACCTAAAACGTCTCGAATACCGAAAACAAAGATTAAGAAAAGGGATGTTTATTGTATCTCTGGTTGGCTATACCAGTTCGGGCAAGACGACATTATTTAACCTTCTAACAAAAGAGAACAAAGAAACTTCAGCCAGACTTTTTACAACCCTTTCAACGACAACAAGATCCCTTCAATCATCACACCCTTCAAACACGAGTGAAAAAACAAACGATATCTTGCTAGTTGATACTGTGGGTTTTATCAGCAGGCTTCCACATTACATGATCGAGGCTTTCAAGTCTACTTTGGAGGAATCGCTTGAAGCTGATTTGATATTATTTTTGATCGACTCCTCAGAGGAATTAAAAGATATTGGTACAAAATACTCAAGCAGCTGGAATGTGTTAAGGGATTTGAAGGTGGACAGATCCAAGCTTTTTATTCTTTTAACAAAAGCAGATGCTGCTGATAACCAAAAGTTAAATGAAATCATGGATTATTTGGAACCCTCGATTAATAAAATGGCAATCTCTTCAAAAACAGGGTACGGTTTAAACAAACTCAAAAATATCATTATTTCAAAAAAAGCTGAAAAGGTCAAGACCGAGAATATTGAGGATTGAATTTATCCGCCAATAATATTAGTGACCTGATCGTCTACAAAGCTAATTGACTCTACATATAGACTAATAATTTATATACTATTAATTAGTATATTATTAATTAGTATATATAATGATTAAATATGACTATCAGAATAGTATTGGATTCGTCATAAATAGAATAGGTAAATCTCTAATCAATATAATCGATCAAGAATTGCGCAGAAAGTTTAGTATCACATTTGGACAGTGGAAAGTACTAATAATAATTGCAAATAGTGACCAGAATATCACTCAAAAAGATATAGCTGACAAACTAGCACTGGAAGGTCCTACACTAATTCCCATCCTAGACAAATTAGAAAAAGACGGATTTGTAATAAGGAAAAATGATCCAAAGGATCGTCGCATTAATAGAATATATCTTACTGAGAGAGCAGATGGATTTCTTAACGACACAATAGAATGCGTTACTCAGATTAAAAAAGTATGTTTGAATGATTTATCTGAAAACGATATTTTAATTACAAAAAATACTTTAGAAAAAATGTGGCACAATTTACAAGACAGATTTAGCATCAGTAGTTCAGTAGAGACCAGGGCGAAGGGAAATTCATCTCAAGAGTCAAATCCTAATTTATATGTTAGAAATTAGGGATACTCTGAAATAAAATCATACTGCGGTTAGTAACATTCAAGAAATTGATTTAACAAGAGTGAACTTTGAAGATTGAAAAGAATTACACCTAATCATAAACTGATGATCAAGATATCTCCGCCGTGGAAAATACTGATAATACTTAGTTGTCTAGCCACTATGGCAATGTATGCAGAGACTATGCTGATTCCTGCAATTCCCACACTTATTAATGATTTTAATGTATCATACGGATTATCATCATGGATATTGACATCTTATCTTATAGCAGGGGCTGTCATGACTCCCATTGCTGGCAAATTATCTGATATTTTTGGAAGAAAGAAAATCTTGCTCATAATCATGTCGATTTACACACTCGGTGTTCTTGTGGGTGGACTAGCTGAAGATTTTCTGACTATGATAATAGCTAGAACTATACAAGGAATCGGATTGGGGATGTTCCCGATAGCGTTTAGTATTATTAGAGATCAATTTCCAAGGGAGAGGATCTCCATTACCACAGGTATCATTACATCCATGTTTGCAGCGGGATCTGTTATAGGGTTATCCGTTGGAGGATTGATAGTACATGAATATGGATGGAAAATGACATTTTTCACTATAATACCTATTGCTATATTGCTGTTGTGGATGATTCGTAGAAATGTTCGAGTGTCAGAGACTGGTACACCTCCTCATAGCAAAATGACCATTGGGCCTGATATGAAGCCTGATACTGCAAATAATAATACACAGTTTAAAGCGAATCAAAGGTTTTATTCTCAAATAGACATAAAAGGTTCGATACTCTTAGCTATTACCATCGTTTCTTTCCTCCTTTCATTGACATATTTGCAGACTCCCTCAGCGGAGGATCAAAGCTTTAACATAGCTGAAGTAGGATCGCTTAATCCTGACTCAGCTATCAATCAGATTACTCCATTTTTGATAATCGGAATTGTATCTCTTTTATTATTTATATATCAGGAGAGGCGAAGTAAATTTCCACTAATAGATTTTAGGATTTTCCTAAAACCGCCTATATTGCTTTCAAACTTGATCATAATGATTGTTGGACTATCCATGTTTATGGTTTTTCAGACTGTGCCTATCCTGGTACAAAGCCCAGCGCCTATTGGGTTTGACGAGAATGCAATTACCACAGGCATGATACAACTGCCATTTGCCATAGTCTTATTGGTCTTTGGGCCCACATCTGGGTTTATTATTTCAAAGATGGGCTCCATTAAACCTATTATTTTAGGGGCAATATTGACTGCTGCTGGATTCTTCATTCTGTTTTTATTTCATTCGACTGAGATTTTCATTTCTGTAGGCCTCGCTGTTTTGTCTACCGGTTTGTCGCTAGCATCTGTGGGAGCAGTTAATGTAACTATCTTATCAACCCCTATCGAATTTACTGGAGTAACAATGGGCATCGGTACTATGCTTAGAATAGTCGGTTCGTCAATAGGTCCAGCCCTCGCAGCAATGTACATGCAAACCAATCAGTCATTGATAGATATTCAAGGAATAACTACTACAGTGCCTTCATCCTTTTCCTTTGGCTTGATATTCTTTACTGCCTTGATGTTCTCCGTAGCGGCCATAGTCATGTCAATTGTTCTTGGGAAAAAACTGCTTGTGAGGACATAATCTAAAAACAATAACTTTTGTAAAAGGCGGGTTATATCCGCTCACTCACTTCCGTCAATCTCCACTATCAGCATAATAAGCTGACTTTTTCTCAAGTCCACTAAAAATCTGTGTTATGGAACAAAAAACAAGAAGTAAAGTGGTGACTGACTATATCGTTGACTTTAATACAAATTACCACAAATAGGATATGTGGTATTCAACTCCCCGCCCTGATTTCTCTTCGTTACTCGATGAATTCCTTTAGTGTGTTTGAATTTTGAGTTTTGACTTTAATCATGAATATTTTAATATTTTGTGCCGATAATAATAAATGACATAAAGAAAATACCTTTCTAAAAGGATAATCATGAAAATTGCAGTCAAATTGATTAGTTTTAAATTCTTGATATGCCTTTTATCTGCCTTGGCTCTGTTGTATATTGTATATCCTTTTGCAAGTATCATTACTTTCTTTGATCCAGAAAATATAATTAGTTCAATTCAAAGACCCGAGTTGGTCGATGCATTCATACTTAGCATTGTTACAGCCTCCGTTTCGACTGGAATAATAATATTATTTGGGATTCCATTAGCATATTGTCTGTCAAGGTATAACTTTCCTGGCAGGTCTATCCTCTTTGTTGTCGTTGTTATTCCATTGGTGCTTCCACCTTTAGCTAGTGGTGCACTTCTTCTTGGTGTCTTCAATCCTTCTTCAGTCTTGAATTTGTGGTTTCCTGAGATTGAATTTACACAGTCCGTAATAGGAATTATAGTTGCTCAAACTTATGTTGCTTCACCCTTTATGATACTTGCTAGCCTAACTGCATTTGGAGCAATTGACAAATCCTTAGAGGACATTGCAAGGATTCTTGGAAAGAAAAATTGGAAGGTTTTCATACAGGTGTCTTTGCCATTAGCTAAAAGGGGCATCTTGATTGGTATAGTAATGACATGGATTAGAGCAATAGGAGAGTTAGGTGCAACTCTTATGCTGGCTTATAATCCTCATACAATATCGATCCAAATATATGAAGATAATGCCATCGGGGGATTAACTTATGCTATTCCTAGCATACTGCTATCTATCATCCTTTCAATCGTTCTCGTCCTTGTATATACTCACACTAATCAAAAAAATCGATACAATAAATTTCGATAGAAACGATTTTCCCACCCTTGAAAATCATAGGAGATATGACTAGTCTTTGTATCTAAATTTGATTAACGTTACCAAAAAATATCCAAATTTTACACTAGGGCCTATAAATTTATCTCTAGATTGTAACCAAATTCTGGTACTTATTGGGGCAACGGGAAGCGGCAAGTCCACTCTTCTGAATTTGATAACCGGATTAGTTAAACCAGATGCGGGTTCAATTTATGTTGATGGTCAAGACATTACTAACTTGCCAATTGAATCTCGAAAAATAGGCTATTTGATTCAAAAGCCAAGCTTATTTCCTCACATGAATGCATATAAGAATATTGTATTTGGATTAAGTAAAAATCAACAAGAAGATATGAAATTACAAATTACATCCCTTGTAGATACTTTCGAACTGACCCACTTATTGGACAGATCGACACAACAATTAAGTGGAGGTGAAATGCAAAAGGTTGCATTAGCTCGAATGCTTGTTTTAGAACCAAGAATAATGCTAATGGACGAACCTTTATCTCACCTTGACAACAAAACAAAAGTTAAATTAAGAATAAAACTTCGGTGGATGCTTAAGAAAAGAAAAATTTTGGGAATTTATGTTACCCATTTTGAGGATGATGTCTACGCCTTAGCTGATTCAGTAGCGATTCTTCAACACGGGCTCATTATAAAGATTGATAACTTGAAATCATTATTGTCATCAAATAATTTTGGCCTATCTGAAGCCAAAAACCCCGTCTCTGACATGTTTCAAAGTGATGATAATTATTTAGAGGGACAAATAATTGAAACAAAACAAGGGGTTTCGGTTTTTTCAGTTGACGAGCATATAATCGAAATCCTTGGAGAGTTCCCAATTAATTCTATTGTTGGTATCTTGATCAAACCCGAAGATATTATTTTATCTTTAGGCCCCGTCAAGACTAGCGCAAGAAACAATATAAGATTATTTATCGAAAAGATTGATGATCCTGTATCAGATAACTTGGGAATTGTTAGTATTCAATTATCCTCTAAAAGTTTCCACTTAAGATCACGAATTACAATTGAATCCCAAAATATCTTAAGCTTAAAAAAAGGCCAATTCGTATATGCAATGTTCAAAGCCACGACGCCGCACGTAATACGTAGAGAGAATGTCGTGAGAAAGAATGACCACGAGAATCCCTTCTTTTAAAGTGATATCTAAACTATGATGACTCGGTTTGCGGTAAAAGAGATAAGATGCTCGTAATTTGATTCTTTAACGTTTTGTATGTTTTATGTCGCCTATAGACATGTGATGTGTTAGTCCAAAAATCAAAAAAAATCTGAAAAAAAGTCTGGACTATATTACAAAAGTGATTTAAGAAGAGATAGACATTCTCTTAACTTGATATTGCTTATGCGTTTTCTTAAATATTAGATCTTTTCAAGATACTAGATGACTTCAAATATCCAAATCACCGTACTTTACTTTGCACAGGTTCGTGAAGCAACAAAAGTAAAAAAGGAGACTTTGGAAATATCCAAAAATACCTCTGTTACGGATCTATTATCACTAATTCGTACTCGATATCCTGAATTAAGGAATGTAAGTGACTTTAATACTTCTGTAAATTACAAACTGGTAAACTCTGATGTCATTTTAAGGGACAAAGATGAAGTGGCCCTTTTGCCGCCGGTTTCTGGAGGGTGATTCTAATCAAATCCATTAGGAAATCTACGCATCCAGGATCAAAAAGCACTCAAAATAAGCCACACCAGACAAATGCCAATAAAAATCCTCTTATCTATGCTGATGAAGTTAAGGATGAGTCTATTGATCCAACAGCAACCAAACGACTTACCACTGATGAAATCGATATCTGTAAACTTTTGAATTCAATGAAAGATAAGAAGGGAAAATCTGGAGCAACTGTTGTTTTTGTTGGGTCGGTAAGAAATTATGGTAAAAACGGTTTGGTTAAAGAAATGGTTTATGAATCATACATCGATATGGCAGAACAACAGCTAAAACAGATTGAAAAAATTGCCATGAAAAGATGGGACATTAAAAAAATTAGAATAATTCATAGAATAGGTCCAATGAAGTTGGGTGCTAGTAGCGTTGTTATAGCACTTTCCACTCCACATAGCAAGGATGCCTTTGAAGCATGTCAATTCATTTTAAATGCAATCAAAAAAGAAGTTCCAATTTGGAAGAAGGAAATTCTGTCAAATAACAAGGTAAAGTGGGTTGTGGGTAACGCAATTAACATAGATGAATAACAGCAACAGATATTCTAATTCTATTCTAAATCAATGTACTTTCATTATATTTCTAAATGGCTGAACATTTTTAATAATCTTTAATGATTATAATCAATCAGCTATAAAATATGTCGCGAAACATTGATTCATATGTATCTGTAGAAAAAACCATTTCAATACTTCTTAAAAATATAAAGATTTCAAGAAAAACCGAACTTATTAATGTATATGAAGGCTTGGGCAGAGTTTTGGATCAAGATGTTATATCTAACCGCAATGTGCCGGAGTATCCTACTTCTCACATGGATGGGTTTGCCGTTCGTTCAGTAGATATAAATAATGGATCGTTAAACGAACCGGTCTTTCTGAAGATCTCTACCTCTGGATCTGTGCCTGGCAAATCTTCATCTTATTTCCATAAGAAGGGGCAGGCCACTAGAATCAATACTGGAGGAAGCATGCCTCGAGGGTCAGATACAGTGATTCCAATTGAAGATGTTTCTGTGATGGATAAAGATGAAATAAAAATAACGAAGTCACTAAAGAAAGGAAGCTTCGTATATTTGACGGGATCTGATATCAAAAAAGGTAAGAAAGTCATGAGTAAAGAACAGGTAATTCGTGCACAACATATGGGATTACTGGCTACGCTACATATAAGCAAGATTTCTGTCTATGAAAAACCAGTTGTATCAATCATCCCTACTGGGAACGAACTTACTGATAATATCCAAGAATTAAGCAATACTAGTAGCAAACTACAAAATAAAATTGTTAATACGAATAGCCATATTATCTCTAGTCTAGTCAAGGAGTTGGGTGGCATCCCTATAGATTTGGGGATAACTCCGGATAATACTCACGCTTTGAAAAACAAAATCACAAAAGCTTTGAGATCATCTGATTTGATTTTAACGGTCGGTGGAACATCCGCCGGTGAACATGATATCGTAAAATCAACAATAAATCAAATGGGGTCTCCTGGCATGATTGCTAACAAAGTGAAACTAGACCGCGGAAGAGTAGCAGGAATTGCGGCTCTTGGTGATAAGCCGCTACTTTTATTGCCTGGACCTGTACAGGGAGCCTTAAATGCATTTCTTGTATTTGCTAGGCCTCTAATAGCGTTACTTACGGGAAGAAATAATCCTCAGGTTCTTACCCTTCCAGCAATACTAAATCAGGATTGGACTTCAAGGAAAAAATTTTCCAACTTTAAGAAAGTAGTATACATTAAAGTATCAAAAATAAGATCAAAAAATTTACTTACTGCAAGTCCAATTGTTGGCGAAACACAGAGCATATCCTTGTTATCAGAAGCAAATGCATTTGTTATTGTACCAGAAAATGTTCGTAAGTTATCTAAAGGGGATGTAGTACAGTTCTCTCTTTTACCTGGCTTTTCATATATTCATGACCTCCAGGTGATTGATTAGGATGTTGAGCGTGGCTAGCTATCTTGGTAATGAACCTTGTTACTGGCCCCGTCGAACCTGCTATTAATTATCATCATGATCATGAGGATGATGATGAGAAGAGTGCTGTCCACTAATAATTTTGAAAATGTGTATTACTCCAGGGAATAAAGCATTTAGAGATTGGGATACTGCCAGAGCGCTTCCAGGCAAGTTTACGATTAAAGTCTTTCCCCTGATTCCCGCAATACCTCGTGAAAGCATTGACAGGGGCGTTCTTTTCTGACCGTAGTGCCTTATATTCTCGATAATACCTGATATCTCTTTGTCTAAGATTTTTCTTGTTGCCTCTGGCGTAACATCTCGAGCACCAACACCAGTTCCTCCGGTTGTAATTATAATGTTTATTTTTTTCTTGTAGTCCGAATAGGTTCTTAATTCATTTTCAATAATCTCTATGTCGTCTGGGATTATTTTGTACTCAACTGTGGTAAAGCCGTATTTGCTTAAAACATCCACTATTAACTTGCCGGATTTATCCTGATCTTTGTTTCTTGTGTCACTTATAGTCAGGACCACCGCATAAAGATTTTCATTAAAGTTCTCTATGAAATCCCCAATTCCGCCTTTTTTTTCTAAAATTGTGATGTTGTTAATAGATAAGGATTTTTTTAATGGTTTTAGAATATCATATACAGACAGCGCTGCAACAGTTGCTCCTGTAAGTGCTTCCATCTCGACCCCTGTGTTCCATACACTTTTGACTCTTACTTTTATTTCCATACGATTATGTTCAATTGTCAAATCTACCTTGATGTCATCAATTGGTATCGGGTGACAATAGGGAATTAAATCAGAAGTTTTTTTCGCACCCATGGTGCCGGCCATCCTTGCTATTTCAAAAATATTTCCCTTTGGAGAGTTTCCATCTTTTATGGCATCATAGATACTGTTATCAAATTCCAAAACAGCTTGTGCTATTGCACTCCTAAGTGACTCTGGTTTGTCACCCACGTCTATCATGCCCATAACAGTTGAAATTAACTCAAGATATCTAATTAAGATTGGGGTGGATTCTTATGATCCAATGTGCCTCCCTATATAACTCCCTCTCTCTCTGGTTATTTTGAAATGATAAAAATTATTGAGCATTTCAAATCAACACTCTAGGAAGGTCAATTTGGAAAAATCCTTAAATAATTTCATCTTTCCGTTATACAATGGTTAAGGGATTGAAGGCAAATAACTCTGTCTATTTTTTTGTCTTTGGCCTGGCTGCAGGTATCGCTTGTCTGTCTTTAAGCATTTTTCTAAAAATTGGTTTCAATGGATTGTTTTTACCCGAAATAGCCGCACAGGGTTTGATTTCCACTACATCTGGAGAAATTGAATCTCAAGCAGTACTTACCCTTGGACCTCTTGCCAAGTATTCAACTTTTTTTGGTGCTACTGTTATCAATGTTTTGATTTTTGGTATATTTGGAATTATTATAGGCAAACTGCTTCAAAAAATTAACTCTCCAGTATTTGCTCGGAGATTGATGCTTGCGACGGTGATACCTTATGTTATTCAAATCAGTTTAGTAATTATTTTTATGATGATCAGTACTATACCAGGACAGTCTGCTCTTTTACCTTCTTTACCATCTCTTGGCTTATTCTTGTTACCTAATATTATCTTTGGATTAATTTTTGCCTTTTTATATGGAAACAAATACTTTGAAAATAAGAAATTTGCTGACCAGACCCGCTTCTGCATCGGGCGTTGATATACAACAAAAAAATAACTCCTCTATTCCTAATGGTATCGATTACGCCAAAAGAGATGCAATACGCGCCCTTGTAATTTCAGTTAATTGCAATTCCTCTCGTTTACTTTGGCTTTAGCCGTTTAATATCTGGATCGGATCAACAAACTTCGCCTTCATCACCGTCAACATCACGTACTTATAATGAACCAATACGACAATTCTTACAATCAAGATCAAAACCAGCTGGATTTGAGAATCCACTGCTTACTCCTCTCATTGACGCAGAAGTGACCCCTACCTATCTATTTTATCGAATAGATATCAATACCGTGGTGCCCACAATCGATGCGGCTACTTGGAATCTGTCCATAAAAGGCCTGGTGAACAATCCTGTCGTAATAAATTATCATGAGATAAAAAATATGAATGCAGTAGAAGAATTTGCAACTTTGGCTTGCATTAGTAATAAGATAGGTGGCAACTTCACTAGCACAGCTTTATGGAAAGGAGTGCGACTTAAGGATCTTCTTCAAAAAGCTGTGGTCAAACCAAATGCAAAATATATTGTATTCAGATGTCAGGATGGATATGATGTGGGCATTCCTTTAGAAAGCGGTATGATGGAAGGTACGATCTTAGCGTACGATATGAACAATTCTCCGCTTACAAACGAGCATGGTTATCCCATCAGGGCTATCGTTCCAGGATTTTATGGAATGATGAATCCAAAATGGATTACAGAGATAGAATTAGTAGATAAAACCTATGAAGGTTTTTGGCAGAGAAAAGGCTGGACAAATAACGGTATAAGCTCTATTAGCTCATCTATCGTAATCCCAGGCAACCAGCCCATAGGTGACAGATTTCCTCATTTGGTAGGGGATAACAGCAACCTAGCAGCTGGCAGGAACATTCCTATAGCTGGAATCGCATTTGCAGGTAACAGAGGTATATCGAAGGTGGAGGTGAGCATAGATGGAGGCAAATCTTGGAAAACAGCGATAATTAAAGATCCCTTGTCACAATATACTTGGGTATTGTGGACAAGTGGATTCACCGCAGCAGACAAAGGCAACTATGAGATAGTGGTACGGGCGACAGACAAAAACGGGCAAATCCAAACTTCAACATTAGAAGATCCGTTCCCCAATGGCGCGGAGGGTTATAGCAAGATCAATATTTCTGTGACCTGATCTGGTCCTTTTATTGTAACGTCGCTTTATACTTGTGGTCTATTTTTCTATCTGTATATCTCCTCTTCGCCTCCCTTACTAGCCACCAATACTATACATATTGTTTATTCCGGGTTCTAGTGAATGGTTTTTAATAATTTTTATTATTCCCTCAGGCTTTTCTAATATACAGTTACGAATATATTCTTGAATTTCTTTATCCGATTTTCCTTTATCTAGTAGCGCTTTTAAATCATAATTCTTCTTTTCAAACAGACATGTATGAAGTTTGCCTTCTGCAGTTATTCTAACCCTATCACAATCCTGACAAAATGGTTTGGTTATGGAGGGTATGAATCCTATTGTTGCGTTTCCATTATCGAACCTGTAAAGCCTTGCTGGATCGGCTTTATCGTTGTCCAAAGGACTTAGTTTCCCAAAATCGTTGTTTATTTTATCAATCATTTCGTCCTTGCTTACCACCAGGTTTTCTGACCAGATCTTAGTTCCGTCAAGAGGCATAAATTCTATGAATTTGACAGGACAACCGGTTTTCTTTGAAAATTCCACAAATTCAGATATCTCGTCGTCATTCCAATCCCTAATTATAACTGTGTTAATTTTTACGCGCAAATCTTGACTAACTGCTGATTTTATTGATTCAAGAACAATATCTAAACCGTCAATTCCACTTATTGATTTGAATCGAGTGCGATTAAATGTATCCAAGCTGATGTTGATACTTTCTAATCCCGCCTCCTTTAGGCTTGCCACTCTATCCTTTAACAGGATGCCATTTGTAGTCATGCTTATAGAATTTATCCCTTTTATCGAAGAAAGTGACTTTATGAGAGATATAATATCGACTCGAACCAATGGCTCTCCACCAGTAATTTTTATCTTTTCTATTCCAAGTGAGGCAAAAATTTCCGCCAAGTATGTTATTTGCTCGTAAGTAAGGATGTTTTTTTGGCTTAGCCATTTGGTATTATTAAAAGGCATGCAGTAAATGCATCTCATATTACACCTATCAGTAACGGAAATCCTGAGTTTCTTTGCGATTCTTCCAAAACTGTCAGATAATTCCTTTGTTGAATCTAGCACTCCTAATATGCCTTCACTTTCAAATCGCATTTCATGTATTTAGATATTTACAGTATTGTATCGAGTAAAATATTTTTTAATCAGCGATTTATAGAATTTTATAAACTTGAGTATGTCACAACAAAGAGGTAGGGGATAAAAATTTCTACCATCAGTCCTCTTACACGTCTACTCATTGAAATAAGGGGTAGGGCAGTAAGGATATTCATTGTGATGGGGTTGCTTACTCTCGTGTGCATGTCACTCGGAGTATCCTTGGTTAATCTAAACGGATATGATGTACCAACTTTACATATTGATGCATTTAACAATATTTCGGTTCAAATAATTTCGTTATTAAAGAATGATCTCATACCCAAGAACGTGAATTTGGTTCAAACAGCACCTGGTCAGTCATTCAATGCTCAATTGTATGTGGCATTAATAATCGGCCTGGTAGGTACTTTGCCATTAATATTTAGAGAGTTCTTTGTATTCATAAATCCTGCATTATTTCATCATGAAAATAAGATTATTAAAAAGACCTTGCTTCCAATGGTATTATTGTTCATCATGGGATGTATATTTTCATATACCATCGTAATCCCATATACGCTTGAATTTTTGTACAAGTACGGACAAGTTATCGAAATTACTTCTTTTTTTGAGATTACCTCTTTCGTGGTTTTCACCCTGAATATGCTAGTGATATTTGGCTTTTCTTTTCAAATTCCACTTGTAATGTGGGCGATTACTAAATCTGGATTGGTTTCACAAATTTTTTGGATTAAGAATATTGGATATATCGCTATTTTTTTAATTATCCTAGGAGCACTGCTTACACCGGACGGCAGTGGCATAACCATGTGGTTCATAACAATACCACTGCTCCTTTTGTATGCTGCCGGATTAGCAGCAATAAAATTTGATTCTTTGCTCTACATACATTCTCAAAACCAAAAATAGCAAGCAATAATCTTTTTTTTATTTGACATAATAATTTTTGTAATTCATTCTCTGGAGAAGGTGCTGCATCAATCTTGACAAACATATATACAATTATGAGTGACAATCTTGTACCATCCCATGAAGGTTGTCTCTGTTAATGTTGGAATACCACAAAAAATTCGATTCAACAATCAACTAGTAACTACGAGTATTTTCAAACATCCTGTTCATGAAAAGATAAAATTATCAAAGCTCAACCTAGAAGGGGACGCACAGTCTGACTTGTCAGTTCATGGGGGAGTTGACAAAGCGGTTTATTCCTATCCCGTAGAACACTATGAATACTGGAGAAAAATTTATCCTGATATAGATATTCAATTTGGCATGTTTGGTGAAAATCTTACAACCCAAGGATTGAATGAAATGGATGTGAATATTGGAGATACCTTTGATATTGGTTCATCACGGCTTGTTGTTACTCAACCCCGAATGCCTTGTTATAAATTAGGTATACGGTTTGGTAAAATGGATGTCATTGAAAAATTTCTAAACAGTCTTAGATCTGGAATTTATTTTAGAGTGCTTAGAGAAGGCGAATTAATAGAGGGTGATGAAATAAAGCTATTAACTAGAGAAATGAACAGTGTTTCCGTAAATTATATAGTAAGCTTGTATAAAAAAAGGAATTATAACTATAGTGAATTACAACAATTAAAAACTATAACAAAATTGAAATTTTTGCCTCTGAATTGGAAAAGACATTTTGAGCAAGAAATTGATAAAGCCAAATACCAAAATAAACAGTAATGAAGATTCAATAAAATTTTATATCAATTCAAACAACGTTCTGATAAATACAATCTTATCATTTCCATACAAAAAATTTCGAGTAGAGAATATTCGAACTGGCTGTACCAAAAATTCCGATATTTTTTAAAATAAAAACTTGTTATTTATCCAGAGGCAAACTGAATCCAAAAGTTGCACCCCTTCCGTCATCATTATTTTTGGCCCAAATCTCTCCGCCGTGGGCTTCAATTATTTTTTTTGATATATATAGACTAAGGCCAGCCCCGCCTCTTGACTTTTTAACATATTTTGTAAATAAGAATGGTAAAATATCGGGGTGGATTCCGTATCCATTGTCACTTACAGTTACAATGACCTTGCCATTTTTTAATTCTTTATCTAGGTTTATCTTTACCTTACCCTCGTTTTGAGTAAATTCAACGGCGTTATCTACCAGGTTAGTTATAACTTGTTTTAAATATGCCTTGTCTCCTTTGACTGTTTTGGGACCTGGTGGATAGTTGGAATAGGCAAAATCTATAACGTGTTTGCCTTTAGTATACTCAATATTATTACCCTCGATGTGGGATTGGTTGTTGTTGGTGTTATTGAGAAGTGTATTATGGGATTGATAATCTGTTACTAATTGTTCTATCATATCCTTCAAATCAAACGATTCTTTGTTTAATATCAATAAATTATTGTCTAGCTGTGAGACGTCAAATATGATATCTACTAATCTTTTGAGCCTCTTGCTACTTCTACTTATTGCCTCTATGGCATCTTTGTATTGAAGGGCAATTTTGTTTCCTTCATTTCTTATATTTAATTTTTTTAGGATGTCCGAAAATCCTAATAATGACTGAACCGGGTTCCGTAATTCATGAGCTGCCATGTTTATGAATTCTTTTTGCAT
Source organism: Candidatus Nitrosocosmicus sp. FF01 (assembly GCF_047711275.1). Taxonomy (NCBI): domain Archaea; kingdom Thermoproteati; phylum Nitrososphaerota; class Nitrososphaeria; order Nitrososphaerales; family Nitrososphaeraceae; genus Candidatus Nitrosocosmicus; species Candidatus Nitrosocosmicus sp. FF01. The sequence continues at coordinate 282,132 of NZ_JBLNIG010000001.1, forward strand.
ATCGTCGTGGATTTTGATATGTTTGTTTGCAGACTCTAATTTTATGTTTACATTTTCCAATTCTGTGGTTCTCTTTTTGACTGCTTTATCCAGAGTTGAATTTACCTTACTTAAGTATAATATTAACAATAATACTGCTGCAATTATTCCAATTATTAGTGACAGCATTTGAAGTCTTTCTTTTTCAATAATGTTGTTCACTGTTGAGTAAATAGATGAAGTTGGAGTCACAACAAAAACTGCATATTTGGGAACTCCGTCTATATATACCGGATAACCTGTATTCAATCTCTCCTCATTTACGAATTCATATATGGAAATATTAGGTTGACCTGAAATCACGGTCCTAACCAAGTTATTCAAAATGTCATTGTAACCTGTAAGATTTTGAGTAAATTCGCCGAAAAATTCTTTACCTACTAATGAAGGCAGTGGATGAACTAAAATAACTGATTTATTGTCCAGCACTGACAAGTATTGCGACTGGATATCATAAATATTACCATAAAAATTGAAAAATTCGTTAACTGGAATTACTACACCAACCAAACCATTATAAAAAGAACCGCTGGAATTTTTGATTATTATGGGATAAGTCATTGCGATTCGATTTTTGTCATCCATTCCTAAAAAGGTGTCTGAGATGACAGGAGACAAGGTGTTTTTTGTTTGATTTACCCAGTCTCTAAAGGAAAAGTTGATCCCTGCATAATTTGTTGTGTTTAGAGGAGCTATATCTAATACCGAAACACCTGATCTATCATTTAAGAATAACCTATCCACAGGCGTACTCGAATTAATAATCCTGTAATAATCTTTCAATAAAGTTATTGTAGTGTTGGATCTAGTGTCCCAATTCATAATAGAAGGAGAGCTAGCCAGCCCTTGGAGTCTTGACAATATCAACTCGATATCTGATTCTAGGTGCGTTGCAATAGCCTTGCTTGCATCCATTTGATTCTGTTTTTGTTGTTCATATATGCTGTTTCTTATACTACTTTCTGTCTCTTGTTGAAAATACAAATACAATGAAATAGGAATAATAACAATTAAGATAGCCACTATGATCACTGATTTATTGGCCGTAAAAAAACTACGAACCGCTCCAATTTTCATTGTCAAAGTCTTGCATAATATATAGTTACATGTTTAACATAAATAATTTGTTATTTCCCAATAAATACATTAACATACAAAAACTAAACTTCCATATAGTTCTTATTTTTGGTATGGCATAATACTAATACTATATATTTTAGGACAGATTTGGTTAGATGGCGTTTAGAAAAGGATATCCAATTACCTATTTGTGCGAGGAGTTTCTGTTGATCTTCCCTAAATTGTTCAGTTGATTTTATATAATTTGTTAAAGACTTAATTAAAGTCATCATGTATTTTACTTGCATGAAATCTATTTGTTGTAATAATTATGCGCACATTTTGCGCATGTTGAGTATTTTTATTCTCTTGATGCCACTTTCTTACATTTCAAACCCTGCGTTTTTGCCCAATTATTCCTTTTCTACTTCTGGCGATCATACTAGCACCCTGCATGATTTACCTGCTAACAAAACAATGACCTTTGGTTATTTCAGAACCCTTGCGCCTCAAACTGATTCTCCTAATTCAACACAGATCTTTCAGCCTGAAGGGGTAATTACAGACAGTCAAGATAATGTATATGTCAATGATATCGAATCAAATGAGATTAAAAAGTATGACAAAAATGGACAGTTTATTTCAACATGGAAAAATTTAGTCAAAGATGACCTTTCGCTAAATCATCCACATAGCAGCGAAATTGACAAGCAAGGAAATTTCTATCTTACTGATCAAATTAATCAACGGGTAATGGTGCTCTCACAAAATGGAACTATTATTAACACTTGGGGAAATGAACCTAATGCTGAAGCACTATTTCTACATCCCCATGGAATTGCCGCGGATTCGAAAGGAAACTTATTTGTCTCCGATAGGGATCTTGACACAATACAAAAATTCACAAACAACGGGACACTCATAACCTCATGGGGAGATAAAGGAGCGGAACCTGGTCAATTTGATATGCCATGGGATGTAGCTATAGACAATCAGGACAACGTATTTGTACCTGATTACGTGAATAGTCGCATTCAGGTTTTCTCTAATAATGGGACTTTTATAACTCAATGGGGCTCTGAGGGCCTCAATGAAGGGGAATTCAATCATCCTGCTGTAATTGCCTTTGACAAATTGCAAAATCTGTATGTTTCAGATTCAGATAATCATCGAATTCAAATATTCTCTAAAAATGGAACTTTTTTATCGGAATTCGGTGCTGAGGGGACGGGCCCCGGCCAATTTATTAAACCCGAAAGCATTGCGATTGATTTAGCCGGACGGGTTTATGTGGCCGATACTACAAATAATAATGTACAATTATTTGTGCCCAATAATTAGTTGAAATCCATAACAATGAAAGAAACTGGCCCTGTTAACTTAAGCGTTTGAATTTGGTTCAAATGTTTTCCAATATTTCATATGGATTAGGACTGAATAACTATCAGAACAAGTTATGTCTCAAATTTATACATAAATTCCAAACATAACTGTGTCTGAAAGTGAGTCAGTCTTGGCTCCATATGACATATTGGACAACATTTGACCCTAATTCAAACGCTTAAGTTAACAGGGCCCAATGAAAGCAACTACTGTTTAAATATTGGATATCCGATATGTATAAATAACCTCATGCCTAATGATATCGTATGTCCGATAATAAGGATCAGGAGGTGATATAATGAGCTGTGGTTGTGGCACCGGTGTAAGTGGAATTGGCGTACAAAGATCAAGAGGTTTTCTTACTCGTGAAGAAAAAGTAGATCTATTAAAGGAATACAAAAATGACCTTGAGAAAGAAGTAAAAGGTGTTTCAGAAAGGATCAAAGAATTAGAGGCCGTTTAATTTTCTTCTTTTTTTATAACTTTTTTAGAAACTAGATTTTGTTTGGCGCATTGGTGGACAAAACCTGATTTTCTGAAAATCCTCTATTCTAAGATCATGTACAAAATGCACTCCTTCAACTTCTAATAATTCTTTTTTCTTTCTAATTCCCAATGCAAATCCTCCTAGATTCCCATCAGACTTTACTACCCTATGACAAGGCACTACAATTGGATTTGGGTTTTTGCTTAGTATTCTTCCTATATGTCGTGAGGCTGATGGCTTTCCAAGGGCTTTGGCAAGATCTCCATACGTAGAAACCATCCCAGTAGGGATAGTTCGTAACATATTATACACATCCTCGCTCTTGATTACATGTTTGGTGGACTTGGTCAATCTTGTCGATGTATTCTTGTTACGTGTATTTCGCATAAATTGGGTATAGTTAATTAATATTTAAGGCTATAACAAACTGCTAACGCGATTTCTACACTTGAGTGATTACCAATAAAATGATAAAATTCTATAACTATTAGAATATTAGAGTATTGCAATATCGCAGCAAATTAAATATACTTATTCAAATCAGTATGGTTGTGAACAATTCACTCACTGAAAATAAAAAAATCTACAAGCAAAAAAATATTAAGGTGCCGATTATAGCAGTAATAACTTTATCAATACTACTTTTAGTCGGTCCCACTTCCATGACCTTGAATGCATTCGCACAAGGTAATACCGCAAACCAAGCAATAGGACAAGCCCAGTCTTCAACACAACTTGGCGTTTGTGTTTCTGGAACAGGAACCCTTATATCATGCAATAATTTGAACGCTCAAAACCAAGCAAATAGCGGAAACAATGCAGCCGCTCAGCAAGGTGGCAATGGAGCTAATACCGCAAACCAAGCAATAGGACAGGCTCAATCATCAAGTCAGAATGCATTATGCGTTTCTGGAACAGGAACCTTTGTATCATGCAATAATTTGAACGCTCAAAACCAAGCAAACACTGGAAACAATGCTTTGGCTCAGCAAGGTGGTAGCGGAAGCGGTAAAGGTGGTAGCGGCGGAAACAGCGCCAACCAAGGTATCGGCCAATCACAAACCTCCAATCAAAATAGTGGCGTAGTTTCTGGTGGTAATACTGCTAATTCGGGCAACAACCAAAATACTCAAACACAGAACAATGCAGGCAATAATGCAGCTGCACAAAGTGGTGGCGGTGGCAGCGGAAGCGGTAAAGGTGGTAGCGGCGGAAACAGCGCCAACCAAGGTATCGGCCAATCACAAACCTCCAACCAAAACGCACAATGTGTATCTGGTGGAAACACAGCCAACTCCTGTAACAATACCAGCAATCAAAACCAAGCAAACAGCTGGAAACAATGCAGTAGGTCAACAAGGAGGAAGCGGTAAAGGCGGTAGCGGCGGAAACAGCGCCAACCAAGGTATCGGCCAATCACAAACCTCCAATCAAAACGCACAATGTGTATCTGGTGGAAACGTGGCCGACTCATGTAATAATACGAGCACTCAAAACCAAGCAAATAGCGGAAACAATGCAGCCGCACAAAGTGGTGGCAGTGGTAAAGGTGGAAACAGCGCCAACCAAGGTATCGGCCAATCACAAACCTCCAACCAAAACGCACAATGTGTAGCAGGCGGTTCATTGAGCAATTCTTGTAGTAATACGAGCACTCAAAACCAAGCAAATAGCGGAAACAATGCAGCAGGTCAACAATGGAGGAAGCGGTAAAGGTGGAAACAGCGCCAACCAAGGTATCGGCCAATCACAAACCTCCAACCAAAACGCACAATGTGTATCAGGTAAAGATGCAATTGTATCATGTGATAACGAGAGCTTCCAAAATCAGGTGAATAGTGGCAACAACGCATTAGGACAGCAATAAAATTTTCTTTTTTTTACTTTTTGAGTTTTATTACTAGCATCTTTTCAATTTCCCGCAGGATTTCCAGTCTATTAATTTGAAAATTCTTATCGATACCTATACAATCTACTGGTGGAACACGATTCGAGAGGAAAAATCATTTGAACTTTACTATTGAATGAAACCTTTTTACGAAAAGTTATCATCCTTGATTCGATCACTTGGTAAAAAGAGAATAAAGTCCATCATACGTATCATTTGAATAACTCCAAATTTCGGTATTGGTCTGTACTTTCCTGAACGATGCCTTTAATTTATCGTCTAAGTTATCAAAAAGTTTTTGACCAATCACCATGTGATCCGGCTCCGCGAGAGACGTCATTTTGACGGCTACACTAATAGTATACCCTATAAGATCCAAATGTGGTGCTTTGAACGTTACATTATCAAATTCATAAATATCTATGCCGTACTGTACTATGGCCACCTCTCCGTAGTCTATACCCACTCTAACCTTAAGTTCGGGATAATCGTATTGATTGAGTATGGGGTTTATCCCCTCCTTTAGAATCTTAATCATTGTAGATGCACAACTAATTACGTTACTAAATTGAAGAGAGGTTAAACCGTTAATATTTGATTTTATTTCTATCTTTTTACTTCGACCTTCACCTCTTGTTTCTTCTCCTTCACCTTCTTTCTTACGTAAGGATAGGTTACTTCCTTCAGCTTGCTCCTTGGGTCCATAGTCTTCTACTACAAAAAACGCTAGTACGGCATCACCAATATATTTTAGAACGTAACCGCCATACATTGCTATTGTCTTTGTCATTTCCTGTGTAAAGGCTCTAATTATTGTTGTTAGTCGATCAATTGGTAACGTCAGAGCCATTTTCGTGGAACCTACTAGATCAATATGCAACATGACTAACTTTAACTTGGATTCAGCATGTTGTTCTAAAATACTCTGGGTTTCTTTGACGATTATGTTTAGTTCTGGTTTTGATTTTAATGCTTTCCAAGTTCTAATTTGAGCTTCTTTTGTAATAGCATTGATATCTATGATTACATCTAAATAAAATTTGTTCATAAGATAATTAGAAATATTGCTGTCTGTCTTTCCTCCTTTTTCCTTGTTTTTCTCTTTTTCAATTATTGATTTAACAATATCTTCATCTATATCGAGTTCGAGGGATATAATTTCAGGTTCTAAACCTGAATTAAATAGATTTAATATCGTAGTTTTTTGATTAGGATCTTCGTTCGACTCTTTGGCCAATTATGCTATACTACCTGTTACAAAATATAAACATGGCCTGGATCTTTAGTCTTAATTTACTTTTTTCTTGAATTTAGATCAATCGATGCGACATTTGTTAATCCTCGAGCTGTCAATTGTTTATTTGTCGTTAATAGCAGTAATTTGGACCGTTAGTAGTTCCATCCATCAGATATCTCGTTCCACCATGAGCGATATTTACTAATGTCACTTCCAATCTCTTCTTTAATTCGAATCGATACAGAATGAAACATATTCTCCATTGAATCCTGACCCCCATCTTGATATAATTCTCTACCAATTTCTGTTATCCGCTCTTTCTTTGATGTCAATTCCTGGGAACTGGGATTTTGCAAATAATACGTAAATAAATCAATTAGTTCTTCCTCAAAGTATGCGTCCAATCCTTTGGATTAAGTCAGTCTTCTATTTATTACTGTTTGATCACTCCATGTGTTAACTAACTTGCATGGATCACAAGGGTAGACAAGCAAGCTAGCAAGCAGTAACGCCCGAATTGACTCAGGAGAATTTCTAGTTGTAGTTACCATGGGTTCTTAATTTTATTAATCGAGTTTAGGGTATTTCAAGGGAAACCTACGAAGATATCTACCTTTACTGATCCATCTAAGTTAGACTTCCTTATATGCTGTAGAAATTTCTACACTGATGTTTTTCCATTCCTCATAATTGCGAATAATGTATTCTCTGGCAGGATCTCTTCTGTTTCTTCTTACAGAAACCACTAGATCCATTGGTCTGGGATAAATATCTAAAAAGTAGCGAAAGGTTAACGATTTTGCATAAACAATCCTATGGGGTCGAACCTCTTCAATTACTTTATCTCCTAAGGAAAACACATCATCTCTGATTTTCAGCAACAATGTTTTCATTTCATCATTGTGATTTGCCAAGTGACTATCAAAGGAGATGCCTATTTTATCTGAGTGAAAACTGAAATTACCCATCTCAACTACAATCCCATAACTAAGCTATTTAATAGTTTAATAATGTCAAAATCGGGAAAATCGTGTAAGAAAGGCTTTAAAATGGGCTCTGTTAACTTAAGAAAATGATTTAGCTTGAAGATGCTCTATTTCTGTTATGTTAAGCAAAAGAAACAGAACACCTTCTTTAGATATTAGTCGCGCTTTGTATTTGTATTTTCTGGGATTATCAACCAGAGGCGTTGCCAAAGCAATGTTCTTTCTACACAAAGTCAGGAGAAGTCATGTAGCCATATGGAATTGGATTCAGAAACATAATCATCAAAGGATATCATCAAAGAGGAAGAAAATTTCAGAGTACCTAGTAGATGAAACCATTATTAAGGTTGGTTCAGAATACATCTGGCTATGGGTAGCAATAGAGCCTAAGAACAGGCAAATTCTCGCACTATCTATCTCCAAGGAAAGAAACATGTTCGTTGCTGAGAGATTCTTATCAGGTCTAGTTAAAATTCATGGAAAGCATCCTGTATCAACAGATGGTGGAACATGGTACCCTCAGGCTTGTAGGTTCCTAAAGATAAGACATCATCTTCATTCTCCTTTAGAGAAAAGCTTGATTGAAAGAACTATGCAATATATTAAGGACAGGACTGAAAGTTTCGATGATTACTTTCCGTGTCGAAAAGCAAACTGTAAACTAAATCATGTGATAAATTGGTTGAATCTATTTGTATGTAAACACAATAAGGATATAATGAATTAAGTTAACAGAGCCTTAAAATGGGATTAATCACTCGGTTTACCCCTTCCCGTTCCCCTAGTTCCCGATTCCCTGATATCATTATTCTTGAAATTTCAGAAACTAGTGTAAAAAATTTCCTTTCCAAAAACTTGGAATCTGCCATTTGCAGGATCTTTTTTGGGCATCGTAAAGCGTTTGAATTTGTTAAATTCATTTCGTGATCAACTAATAGTAGCGGTTTTCGCTTTGTCTGGATCGAATATGGCCAATTGATTTCAGGGATTGGCTCTATTTTTAGCCGACCAAAAAGTGCCACGTCCGAGGATCCACTCTTTATAGTCATTGATAATTATCTTATGGTCAAAAGCGAATGTGTCTTTTTCTATTAACTCTAAACTGAGCCAAATGATCTCTGAAGCATCATCTGCTGCCTTGGCCTCGATGCTTTTGTCTCCCTTAATCTCCCCTATAAAAACAATGGTCATGATATGTTTTCGTGGATCTCTCTTGGGATCTGAGTATACGCCTAATATTTCCAACAACCTTATTTCAAGAGTTGTTTCTTCTCTTATTTCTCTAATTATTGCTTCCTCTACCGTTTCATTCTCATTGACAAATCCACCAGGCAGTGCCAGCATATTCTTGAATGGATCTTTTTTTCGTTTGATGAGTAAAATATCCGACCCCCTTTGAATTATTGCATCCACAGTGGGGATGGGGTTCTTGTAATCCTTCGTGCTCATAACTGTACTATATATTATTTCATAGGTTATAGCACCTCATTTACTTTTCTGAAATATCAGGAGAAGTTAGTTCTTAGGTTTCAACTGTTCGATGTATTGATGAGTATTTCATGCCATTTAGTTGGTAAATCAGTGTATGTTAAAAAGTAGGTTGGTTTAATAAATTGTTTAATTTCATTGGGTAGTCTTGCATTCGTTCCATATATCTTCGATCATTCTTCTTAGATCTTCTAATGTGACTGGCTTTCGAATTACTCTGTCTATTTTTGTATTGGAATTTAGGTTTTGGCTAATTTCACTTTCAGTTATGTTATATGCCGAGATAATGATTATTCTTATTTTAGGGTTGATCATCTTGAACTTGTTAATTATTTCGTATCCGCTCATAACTGGCATACGCATGTCTGTAATTACAATACAATATTTTTCTGAGTTTTTTGAAAATTCATCTAGGGCCGATATCGGATCATCAAATGTGAATATCTCTATTCCATCAATTTCAAGCCCGCTCTTGTATACAAATAACAAATCTTTTTCATCATCGATTATCATTAATTGATTCGCATCATGATAATACTGATAATGTGTCTTGTCACTTGTATCCTTAATCAACATTAAAATTAATTATGATTGATATAAAAGTTTTTAAGATTATTTCGTAAATTAGAAACAGATATTGGAAGAGACTTGATTTTGAATATAATATTATTTAGAGTTCATTTTATTAAATAGATACCTTATGGGTCAAAAAGATATCTCTTTGTTCATAAAATATGTATTAGAGTTAACTAAATTGGCGGATATTTTTTGGAGTCAGTCCCGTGCAAGAGGTGATATTGGGAATTCTTGGTATATATTTATAAAATTGCTATTCCCGATTATCATACCTTGTGAAGATACGTACAAAGTTTTGTCATTATCTTGCAAACAGAAACCATGTCTTTGTTATATACTGATAGATAGTTACAGAATAGAATTGTTTGCACAATTTTCTTGCTATAACCAATAGTAAAATTTGATCACTAAAGAATGTCTATTCTTTCTTTTATATGTCAATGCGGGCCAATATGATGGTTTTCTCTCTTTTCAGTTCTTCTGCTTCAGCTTCTTTCCATGTACTTCTTATCATTGTCTCGCGGTATTCTTTAGTGTATAATTAACTTGGAGCCCTTGAGGGGCTCTAATCATGCCTGCTTTGAAAGCATTCATGAAAAAGAACTTTAACTCAAATCGCTACTAATCTATTTATGAATTGCTATACAAATTACCTTGAAAAGTCACCTGATTGTATGATTAAATTTTTTTTGGGTAGATGGTGATGATACCTATCCATTCTGACGTTGATTACTGCTCTTCGTTTGTAAAGGTAATAAATATCAAAAGTTATTCGATATAAGGTGGTTTTTTGTGTTAGTTAGGGTCTATTTTTACAAGGAGACTAATGCGGAATTAATGTACAATTTGCAAAAAGTTAGCCGAATAGCCCTCTATACTATTTACGAGCTGGTGTGGGAAGCCGAATTTAAGAATGTTTTAAACCCTGGCCGAATTTGGATGAGATTTGTGAATGAAGAAAATCCGTTCGGAATACCTCTAAAATGGAAACGACATCATTCAAAAATGTCTCTGGGTGATATAATCCAAATTGCCGATGAATTCTATATGGTCGTTAATATAGGAGTTAAGCGGATTGAGGTCATTGAATGATCCATTGTCGAATGCGATATCTTAGTCTTCCTTCTCAAAATCTTCGAGTCAAAAAAATCCTCTACTAAAGACATCTAGTGCTTTTCTAAAATCTTAATTTTCACCTCCTATTTAGAAGACCTGTAGTTATAGATTTCTATCTTTCTTGTAAAAAGCTCTGACATGCAACCTCCAATTCCTACATGACCTTTCTCTTCGCAACTCCTCATCAAAAAGAACACCAAATCAGGAAAATCCAGGTAAACATATTTTGTATTTTAATGACTATTAAGCAAGTCTATGGAGAATTGTCTTGACAAATTCGATATTGATCACTGCAGAAGTTCCGCCATTGCTATCGAGCCTCAATAATCCAAAGTTAAAAATATTCTTCCAGAGAGACATCAACATGATTTGCTAGATTCAATCAGAAAAATAGTTAATGAACCTTTCTTTAATCAGTTTATAACCATAGTCATACTGATACAAGCAGCCGTTTTAGTATTAGAAACAATTCCTGTCTTTAAAGAATATTATTCTTTTCTTGAATCAATCAGTACCGGCGTGCTTATTGTTTATATTATTGAAGCAGGTTTAAAAATTTCTGCCTCTTATCCTAACTTTTCTAGTTACTTTAAGAACGGCTGGAATATATTGGATTTTTCAATTATAGTACTATCCCTAATCCCTTTTGGTGGAGGGTACTCTACTATCGCACGTTTAATAAGGTTATTGAGAGTTACCCGACTTAGTAATAGATCAAAAGAAATGTCAGTAGTAGTAAAAACTATTATCAAATCAATTCCTAGTATGGTAAACATATTCTTACTACTATCGTTGCTATTCTTCATTTATAGCATTGCAGGTTATCATTTATTTAGTGCCACTGATCCGGCACATTGGGGTTCATTACCAAGAGCTATCATAACACTTTTCCAAATATTAACTTTAGAGGGTTGGGTAGAGGTTATGGCGCCTGCAACACATGCAAACCCGCTCAATATTATATACTTCGTCAGTTTTATTGTGATAGGCACATTCATTGTAATCAACATATTTGTAGCCGTCATTGTTAGAAAATCCGAAGAAGCATACAAAGCTTTAGAAGAGGAAATTAGAAACCCAGCTACTCAAAATGAGATACTGTTTGAAATAAAAGAAATTAGAAAAAAAATTGACGAATTGGAGTCTAGATTGACTAGATAAACAAGATTATGACTCTTCTATATAATTTGTGAATGGAGTAATTGAAAATTGACAATGCTTAAAGAACTGTAATTTTAATTTCGGTTAAAGTCAAAAAAATTTATTGTTGGCCTAGTCCCAAATCGCCTTCATTAACTTGGAATAATAATCCAACATTGTTACATCCAGTTAATGTAAATTCACCAGATACACATTGAGCATTCTGTTCGTTTGCTTGACCTTGTTCAATTTCTTGCTCTGCGTCATTGTGTTTCTTTTTACCACCTGCATATGCATAGTTGTCGCCAAAGGCTACTACTGAACCTATAAGTGCTGCTGCAATGAACATTGTGAATACTCCGATTTTATAGTTTTTTCTTATATTACTCATTTTAATCTAAATCTATATTTGAAATTAATTAAATCACAGTTTGGATATTTGTTACTATGTTATAAATCGGAATTTGTTTGCCTAAATTTTAAACGGTAAGAGAATTTTATCTCCTTCTAACAGTGTGTTACTACTATATGATTTGATATGGGTTTGTCTAAAAAACTAGTAGTATAATTTCCATGGTTCCACTGGTTACCACGCCTTCGCTTGCTCTTATAACAATTTGTGGAATTCTTTGCCATTGTCAGAGAAACCCTCTGTATGATATTGTCAAAATTTTAATTATCTACTTACATATCAAAATCCTAATATGGCACAAATGACCAATAATGAAATCTATGCCTTTCTAACTAAGGGAACCATGACTGCCAAAATATCCACCGCAAGTCGTATCGGGAAACCCCACGTCGCTCCTGTCTGGTTTGTAGTTGATTGGGATTTGAGTCAACCAGGTACCGACCTGGTAATTACTTTTACAACTTACAGCAAGTCTGTCAAGGCCAAACAACTAATTTCCAATCCTCAAGTATGTTTATGTGTGGATGATCAAACACCTCCTTATTCATTTATAATTATTAATGGGAATGTTGATATTGATCGATCTCCTAATGAAGAGGAACTTTTAAGATATACCACCAGGATTGCTGAACGTTACATGGGAACCGAGAAAGCTGAAAGATATGGAAAAAGAAATGCTGTACCCGGTGAATTAATAGTTAGAGTCCGACCAACAAAAATTATAGCACAGAAAAATGTCTCTGACTGATAAAATAAGTTAATCTTCTATGGTTGTTGAAATTATTAACGCTACAATAAGATGACTAAATATGTATAAATTTGCAGCGTTTGAACCACATTGTTAGATTGGGATTTAAGTACATCTATTTAAATTATTATGAACAAATCAACATGATGAAATATCTGTATTTATTGCTACTTTCAGTGATTTTTATTCCAATTTCTCAAGTGGCATATGGACAAAATATACTTGATGAGATAGGCCAGGCCTTTAATAATTTGACCACAGGAATGATGGGTGATAATCAAACCAACCAATCTGCCAGCAGCGGTTCAGCCAACCAATCTGCCAGCAGCGGTTCAGCCAACCAATCTGCCAGCAGCGGTTCAGCCAACCAATCTGCCAGCAGCGGTTCAGCCAACCAATCTGCCAGCAGCGGTTCAGCCAACCAATCAGATGCATCGGTGTTGGATCAATCCAAGAGTTACAAAACCTAACATCAGGAAATCAGGAATTATTGCAAAATGGAACATCAATTGCTCCAGAGAACAACTCGTTGGGAACTGGGTTGGAAAGGGAACAATATGTTGAATCTGAGAACCAGTCAAATGCCCTGTCAGCTGGGTCAAATAGTAGTCAATAAATAACCTATCTTTTCATTTTTTACTACCTAGATGCTGATAGGGAAGTTAACTTAGACTTCCGCAGAATCTAACTCTACCTACTATTATTACAAAAGATTATTGCCCCGTCCTATCGCTCTCATGCAGTTTCATTTTGTTTATAATATTTGAATGGAATTTTGACGAAAAATACTAACCTAGATACTGGGTTGCGATCAGCAATTATATAAATAATGATAACCAAATATCGGTGATGAAGTTTACATATCTATTCGCTGTTCCTATCCTTGTCTCTTTAGGTTCAATTTTATTATCCATCTCTAATGTTTACCCAGTTGATGGACAGACTATTCCTGCCAACTTGACGACATTAAATTCAACAGAGCCAGTCATAGATGCCACCTCTTCAAACCAGACAAACCAATATAACCAAACTACCACCACAGCAAATCTTACATCCCCTTCTTTATCGGACCCCTTGTTTAACGAAAAACTACTTAATTATACAAACAATGCCATTCTTGCCTTAAATGACGACAACGAAACAGAGATTCAACGAAATCTAGTTCAAATACAAAATGAGTTAATAAAAGCAATAGGGAAGCCGGTAGTGATTGTTCCAGCCCCAGCCCTTACTGGTTCTGGATCTGATTAATGCCTCAACAATTTTGGTTACTGTATGGATAACCCCAAAATTCGGGTGGGCCCAAGACGAATAATCCTATACTTTTGACAAAAAATTTCTCTGGTAACTGCTTTTCTGCCTGTTTGTACTTGCAGCTTACGAGATTTTATTTTAGAGCGAATTCAATGAATCCAATGGAACTATAAATAGTCTTTTAGTATATTTCGCCAGCATCAAATTGATCGCCGGAAAGATTCATTTAATGGAATTGCCATTCAATGTTATAATTGCTAACTGATTCTGATATCGACCACAAACATTCTATTATTTTGGTGGAAGATGATGTTGATGTTTCTAATATCTTGGCTGGACACTTTACTTTGGCCAAATTCAATGTATTCAAAGCCAAAAGTGCTGGAGCATGTCTAGACAAGTTGAAAGAGCTAGACTACAAAGTTGATGTAGTATTTATGAATGGTGCTATAGCCGCAGACCGTGGACCTATGCTAATTGTAAATATAAGAAAAGTAAGCCATGAAATAAAGATTTTTGCATTGGCTGAGAATGAAAATAACAAGACACGAGTCCTTGATTATGGTGCTGATGAATTTGCCATAAAACCGATTAGTCCAACTACGGTCGTTGAAAAGGTTAGCATGTTATTAATGAAACGACCCGCCGAGGCTCAACACACCTAAACCTGTGCTAATCTTATACCCTATTTATGGAACTTTTATTATTGCCTGTCAATTTGTAAGAATATCTATAACTTTTTTGAGTGGTGTGGTAATGGTTGCAAATATTTGATGATCCAGTACAACTTTGCGATCGTAAATCGATTTTATTTTCTTTAAATATCTTGAATCCCTAACGGTTGACATTACTTGAACCATAATATTGAAGATTCACTTTACTACCATGAAAAAACAAAACATTCTCAAGCTGAGTGTACTAAACTCTCATCATTATCTAGATTGGAATAATCGTCCAAATCCGTTTAAGGTTTATGCAAATTTGTCTTCTATTGCACTTCCATCAGACTTTCCAAAACCATCCATGAATGCAATTGATGCAATAAATGGGGATATATATGGTAAAGAAAAATCCCCGGGTTTGAAACTGCATGCAGATGAAGTTATTGAATCAAAGCATCATTATCGACCCATGAGGTTAACAGACCTATCATCCATCCTGTTTTTTACTTGTGGAGTTACAAGACAACTAAAATTCGATTCTGGAACTTTTTATATGCGGGCTGCTTCTGCTACTGGCGCCCTATATCCAATAGAGGTGTACCTTGTATGCAACAATTTTCCAGACGATAAACTGGATGCTGGAGTATATCATTTTAATCCCGGGGAATTTAGTCTAGTTCCAATTCGATCAGGAGATTATAGAAAAATTCTTTCCTCCTATGCTGGAAACGACGTGGAAATTCTCAAATCCCCCTTATCATTAATATTTACATCTAATTCCTGGAGAAATTCATGGAAATATCAATCCCGCTCTTATAGACATTGGTTTTGGGATTTAGGTGTTATCATTGCTAACTTGCTGGCTGTCATCAAGTCTATGGGATTGGAAACTCGCTTGAAAATGGGTTTTGTAGATGATCAAGTTAATAACTTGTTAGGATTACAAACGCATAGTGAAGCCTCATTACTTATTGCTTCTATTCATAGTAGCGCATTTCCTAACATGAACAAAAGTGAAAGAGATTCTGATGGTAATTTCTCTCCTCAATACAAAACTACTCTGGAACCACTGTCACATGAAACATATCCACTTTCATCCAAACAGACATTTTATCCTGATATATGGAAAGCATATGATGCTTCAAAATTGATTAATAATAGAGAAGTTATTTCATGGTCTAAAGTACAATCAATCAAAACAACGAAAAAAAATAGAGAAAAAAGTAATGTAAGGAAATTGTACGACCTCAGAAAGGATTTGTTCAATAACGATAGTATGGATGGAAACACGCTGGATATTGGTAAAGTAATCTTGAAAAGAGGATCCTCTAGACGTTTTTCAAATCTTTCTATTTCTCGCAGTGTATTCTCCACAGTGCTTTTGAATGCCTCATACCTTGACGGGAAAATTCCATTGGATTATAAAAGGGATAGTTCTGGCCTGATAGAGTTTTATGTTTTGGTCAATTCAGTAGAGGGTTTACCTAGCGGAGGATATTATTTAGACAAGCACGCCGCTATTTTGGAATTTTTGAAAGAAAAGCCTACCGATAATTATTCTGGCCATCTTTGCCTTGATCAATCCCTTTTTGCAAACGCTAGTGCTGTTATTTTTCTCATGGCTGACTTGAAAATGGTGCTCGAAATATTGGGAAACAGGGGTTATAGGGCAGCCCAGCTGGAAGCAGGAATAATCGCAGGAAAAATGTATCTTTTATCTTATGCATGTGGTATAGGTGCATCTGGCTCCACATTTTACGATAATGAGGTAAACACCTTTTTTAGTCATAGTGGTTTGCGTATGGAAACAATGATTGCAATAGGAATAGGTGTTCCCGCCTACAAGTCTAAACCAGGTAGTATATTGCCAGTAAGGCTGTCAAGGAAACAAATGATAGGCAATGTTAGTATCTCAAACAATTTTTGAAAAATACGACCTTTCACGTTGTCTTCGTGATTTTTGTTCCAATATGTGTACTAAAGAAGTAAAGTCTTTAATCATCTTAGTGATATCTATTTAAACCATAATTGATATGAGTTATCATGAGCGAAATTTCTAACACTAGTGAAAGTGGAAATACATACGGCACTTCTGATAAATCTAAGGGTTCTAAAGAACACCTTTCAGAATGGTCCGATATGATTTCTAAGGTAATCGACAAATTGACTGGAAAGGATCTACAAGTAACATATACCTTTGATGATGTCGAGATTGAGATTCAGAGGGCCAACGGTTCAGATGGCAAACATCATGCAGGTGCAAAGTGGAAAATCGATGGAAAAATCACGATATCGACAGAATTAGTTAATGATAGTAGAGCCAGCAATTCCGATACTTTATAGAAGTAAACCTAAGGTAAATCTAAATCTAATATTTCTATCTTTTACTGCTAAATCAAGATTTTTTGTAAATTAGATATAGATATATTCAACAATAATACTAGAGCAAACAGTCCATTAGCATGACCGTACTTATCAATCCAACGGATTAGCACGTGAAAAATGATTTGAATACCTAATAACTATATTTTCGCTTAATTTTGAAATGACTCTTCCTCGTGGAAATGAAAAAGAGCTTTTTGAGTTGTGATATGCATTGCAGTATTGTCATGGATCATACTCCGACAGTCTGTCACAAAATGTAAGTATGTACACATGTATCTATCTAATGGTAACGTAGATTATAGTTTAATATATAGATTGGGATGGGAAGTTAGAATTGGGACATTAAAGATAGAGAATCTAGTTTATTGTTACGCCGCAAGATTCACTGTTATTAAGGTCTAGTATGACTTATCAACTTCAATTTGCTTTCGAGAATATTCTGGATACTAGAGTTAATACATGAGTTGTTGTTATCTTCTCCAGCCTCACACTTTGAGTTCTGCTTAGACACTTGTACAGTCTTACCTTGTTTGTCTGTATGGTCATCCCCATAGTCGTGATTATTACCTTGATTACCATCGCCTTGTCTACCTATGCTAATATTATTACATGAGTTGTTGTTATCTTCTCCAGCCTCACACTTTGAGTTCTGCTTAGACACTTGTACAGTCTTACCTTGATTGCCATCGCCTTGTCTACCTATGCTAATATTATTACATGAGTTGTTGTTATCTTCTCCAGCCTCACACTTTGAGTTCTGCTTAGACACTTGTACAGTATTACCTTGATTGCCATCGCCTTGTCTACCTATGCTAATATTATTACATGAGTTGTTGTTATCTTCTCCAGCCTCACAATCTGAATCTTGTGATCCTGATTGTATTTCATCGAAATCATCCTTATCATTATTTTTGCTTGCAAATATGCTAGACTCGCTATTTGATAAGGTGGGGAGCGATATTAGAGCGGTTAATAAAATTAAAAAAATTACTGAATGCATTAAAAGGGAAAATTTAAACTGCAACAATTGTCTCGTAATTTTTTAAACAATATTATATGATATTAAAATTTTTAAAGATTAATACATAACTTAATTATATATCAAAATAATATTAGATAATTCTACTAGTTATAATCACTCGTTAAGAAATTATTAAATACATTGCTCCTGGTTAGATGGTTCAGATTATCTAATACACCGGAGAATTTTGATTTTACCTAACTTGTATGGTATTGCTCAATTTGAGAAATAGAAACTTTGATTAAATAATTTTAACTAATCTGAATGGATAATAAAAGAGGAAGGAGAATCAATGAAGTATTATGTAGGTTGCATTGGATGGAAAAATCAAACATGGGAAAAAAATTTCTATCCTGATGGATTGGAGCCTTCGCACTATCTTTCCTACTATTCAAATATTTTCAATTTTGTTCACCTGGATCTCGGAAAGAGTAATACATTACCAAGTTCGTCTACTTTCAATAAATGGTCGAGTGATACTCCAGATAATTTTCGTTTTTCAGTACGAGTGCCTCAGGATATTATCAACAAATCGGCAAATTTATCGACTTCTGGTTATGACATCCCCTCAACTTCGCAAGAACATTATGATATTCTTGGAAAGTTTTTAGATAAATTACACCCCATCAGGGAAAAAATTCTTGTTATCGTTTTGTCTCCGCCCTCTCATATTTCGCTTCAAAATATCGGTCGTAAATGGTTAGAGAATACGTTAACAATATGTAAGTATCATGGGTTTTCAACCGCTATCGATTTCGATAAACAAAGCTCATGGTATCAGGATTTAACCTACAATCTTTTGAAAAGATATGAATCATCTTTTGTTTGGTCCAATACCACAAATCAATACTATTATCCAGCAATCACAACTAATTTTGTTTTCCTTAATCTGGGGAATTCTTACATCAACAGACAAACAGCAACCAAATACCTAGACCTGTTAAGACGGAAAGCAACTGATGGAAATAAACAATTCCAAAGTTATTCTTTGGATGTGCTAGACTGTTCTATTATAGTTGCAAAAAGCCCACCTATTGCCCAGCTAATTCAAAAACTGGCTTTAACAGAAAAAAATCCTTCTGGGAATGTTAAAATTGTACGACAAGAACTACCTGTCTCTTCTATCTGGCCAGGCAGGGTCATTATGCACATAGATATGAATGCCTTTTTCCCTGCATGCGAAGAATTGAGAGACGCATCGTTGAAGGGTAAAGCACATGCGGTAATAATGACTCCGGAAAAGGAGGGTGGATTAATAACTAGAGGTGCCGTTGCTTCCTGTTCGTATGAAGCGCGAAAGTACGGAGTACGGTCTGCGATGTCTTTGTCAAGAGCCAAAGAACTTTGTCCTGACTTACTACTAAAACCTGTAGATAAGGAATATTACAGTTCTGTTTCTCATCAGGTGATGAGACTATTGGAAGAATATGCTGATGTATTAGAACAGACGAGTATTGATGAGGCTTTCGTTGACTGTACCAAGAAATTAATGCTGTATAGACAAAGAAAATTTTTACATAATCGCTTTGATGAGTTTGATGATACTTTATCCTGTAAAAATATAGGTAAAATAGATGTGTCTTCTATTACAGTAATACCTTCGTTATCTAAGCCCGAACATGCAAACTCGCATTCTCACAAACTCGAGTCGTCTCCACAACAGCCAGTTTCTGAGGATACCTCTCATCCAGTAACTGAATCCATCACTAAATCTGACGTGGAAGAATATGCGCTAAAAATCAAAAGTTCAATACTTGAACAGTGTAATGGATTGATCTGTTCCATAGGGGTGGCGAACAACAAGTCAATTGCAAAAATTGCTTCAGATTTTCAAAAGCCTGATGGACTTACTATAGTTCATCCTCAAAATATAATGCCATTTTTATCAAAGTTGGCAGTCGACCAAATTTCAGGTATTGGAATCAAAACTACCAAAACATTGAAAGCTATGGGTATCAATACTATAGGCGAATTATCAAAAACGGATGTTCAAAAACTTTTGGAAAAATTTGGCAAGAAACATGGCCTCTGGATGTGGCAAATCGCCAACGGCAGGGAAAGTGAACCGGTTATTCCAAGAGGTGATAATTTATCTATAAGCAGTGAGGAAACTCTTCTAGAACCAATCAATGATAGAGACGAAATTCTGAAGATTTTTCTCCATAGTCTTACGGATGATATTTACAAAAGGATTGCAATAAAAGGTTATGAGTTTAGAACGGTTGGAATCAAGTTGGTTCAAACTAACTTTTCGATAGAGACCAGAGAATTCACCTTTTCGGCATATCAAAGGACAAAAGATAGTATAAGCTCGGTCATCGAGATGCTGTTGGACCGATTTGGATTTGAGAATTATTTTGACCCCATAAATAATACGCCTACTGCAAGAAGAATTTATCCAAGTTATATTAGGAAATTGGGAATAAAAGTTTCGAATTTATCACGCATAGAAGTTACTACGAGAGAGGCCCAAAAATCGATTTTGGATTTTGTTTAGATATTTTTTTCGCCAACCTAATGCTTGAAATGTAGGTCACTTGATTCTGTGCATAGAGAGCGAATTAATGATGATGCACCATCTAACTACACATTTCAAAGTTTGATTGCTAATTGTGATTAAAACTGAAAGTTTGTTATTACCGCATTTTTGCCTCCTATATATACTTCTTATCCAAATTTATAATAAGATGATCCCCAGTTTGATCTGTATTCCATGGCTGAAATTTCTTCATCATCTCCATGTTTATCAAGCTCCACGCATCAAATAATCCATAACAACAGCATACTGGAATTTCAGATAGTTAGGTCTAGAAGAAGAAAAAAAACTAGCGAGATTTCGATTGTCAATGGAATTATTTGCATAAAGGTGCCTATGTCTACACCCATTCATAGCATAGAGTCTTTAGCAACAAAAAAAGCAACTTGGATTCAAAAAAAAGTAAATGAACAAAATGACCCTAACATAACAATTAAAGTGCCAACATATAGTAACAATTCCACTTTACCTTATTTAGGCAAAAACTATCCATTGAAAATAGTCTATAGCAATTATCATTCATTTCAATTTTCTGATGATCAATTTATCATTTATACCAAAAAAAATAATATCAAACGGTACTATGAGCAGTGGTTGTTTGGTGGAGCAATGACCATATTTGAACCTCTTATTTCAAAATACTCGCAAATTTTAAAAGTCAGCCCAAAAAAAATAATAATAAAAAATCTAAAGAGTCGCTGGGGTAGTGCTACATATAATAATATAATAAACCTCAATATCCATTTATTGAAAGCACCATTGGAAATAATAGATTATGTAGTTTTACATGAGTTGAGTCATCTAATAGAACATAATCATTCACCTCGGTTTTGGAAATTGGTCGCTGAAAATATGCAAGATTACAGGACAAAAATATCGTGGCTTAAAAGAAACGGACCATACATTTTATGAAAATCTGCTTCTTGTAACTCATTAATACTAATCACTAAGCAAAGAAAAAAGAAGGGTTGAGCTCAGTTACTCTTGGGTGTATAGTAATTTAATCCAGTTAAACTATCGAAATAAAAGAGAAGGTCGATTATTCTTTAAGGAGATTTCGACTTAAATTGGTAAGCAGTAGCTTCCCAAAAAAAACCTGAATAAATATTTTAGTTAGTTATTATGATCTGTGCTATTGCTCACAAATCATTTCTATAGCTATATCGGCATAGTTTCCTTAGTGTTTTTCTTGACTGTATCCAACCCCGTGTTTGGATCTTCGCAGCTGAGCATTGAGGAGACAGACCCCATACTATGTAACAAGAGCGTTATAGGCAACTTTATCCTCAATAATTCTATTAATTGTGATTTTGTGAATGGTATTATTATTAATAGCAGTAACATTAGAGTCGATTTTAATTCTTCATCTCTTCTAGGTTCAGGATACTTGAATCCATATACCGGAATTTTGATGTCGGGTAGTTCAAATATCACACTGCGAGGTGACGGTAGTGTAGGTCATTTTGATACGGGAGTTTTGATAAATAACACCAAAAATGTGAATATATCGAATATGGATTTTACAGGAAACAAAGTCTCTATAATGGTTATAAATTCGTCGGAAATTTCTATTACTAACAATTATTTGTATACAAATACTGTTGGAATAAAATTTCATAATGTTAATAGTTCATTTATTTCTACCAACTCATTTGATTCAAATGATATATCAGGTATTTCGCTTTTTGGTTCTTATAATGACATAGTGGACAATAACCTTATATCAAGTAGTTTGAATGGTATATTTTTGGATGCAAATAGTAATAATATTACTATAAATGCAAACATGTTTACGAGAAATTTTGGTGTGGAGATCAATCTTGGTGATGGAAAAACGACTAATGAAACCCTAAATCTTATTTTCAATAATACCTGCACAATCAGCATCCCTGAATCGATATGTTGATTAGATCTAATTCTCTTGATCAATCAATATTTTTTTATATCATCGTGCTAACAAGTTTCGGTAATATGAGCAATAAGGAGGCAGAGCGCGATGAAATCAAGGATGAAACCCATGAATTACAGGATGACGAAAGTGACATAGCGGAAGAAACCGATGCTGAACAAACAGGGGCTGACGACTTGGAAGACCTTGACTTTGATGAGATAGAGGAAGAAGAGGAAGAAACCGATGCTGAAGATAATTCAGATAATGAAACCTAATAAGAATTAAATCTATGTTAAAGTGACAAACCCAGATTTTCATTTCCTTTCATTTTTCCTTTTCAAAATGTGTTCTGAAATATGGTATTTATTATACCAATAAAGAGCCCCGGACATAATTATGAAATCTGCAATATAGAAAAGATCCCATGGCATTGCTGATGGCTTACCATCTATAAATTGAATTGTATATCCGTTATCTGCAAAGGCATTTACTAGCAATGAGATTGATGCCAATATCCAAGGTATCGCATGTTGATACTCTCTGTAAATATTTAACAAAATTGTAATAGAAGGAACAATTAAACACAAATCTAGGATGGGGTACAAAACTGTAATAACTACATCTTGGAATTCATAATCTTTTTTTAAGATTTGATCCAAGTCATTAGTTGGAGTAAAGTCCGAAAAGGGTAATAAACTAACAAGATTAACAACGATAAATCCAACTACAACTCCTAATAAGATAGTTATTGTAATAGTGTGATTCCTGATCTTGATAGTTTTAATGATTGATAGCAAATGAAGTGTAAGGAAAACATATCCTAAAAGCCAGAATGCATCCAGTATTGATATCTGTTTGAATTCATCTACTTTTAAAACAAAATATGAATACATAATTCCTAAATCTGCTACAAACCAAAAAACAATCCCAATCGTCAAAAATAAGTATGATTTTCCATGACTACCACCAAGGCCGTGTCTTGACACCGCTATGATACCAAAGGTAGTTGCAATAATTGCTACGATGTTTAGTGAGAGTATTGCTACTCCATGCTGTAAGTGTACATCAGAAATGAATAATATCCCTAAATCTAAAACTAGAATACTTGTAACTATAGAAATAATTAGATACTTTAATGTTTTTTTATACCTTGCTTCAATGTTCAATTTTTTTACAAAAATGCCTTCTTTTAAGTTAAATAATCTCGTATATATCTATAATTGTTCTTGTCATTTCTATTTTAGCATATTTTTTGTCAAATAAGTGTCAAAAATTTCGAACAGATGTAGAAATTCATTCAATATCATTTGCTTGCGAATCAGGACTGTATGTACAAAACTTGAATATTTTCAATATATATACAGGATACATCATAAAGACTTTGATGAGTTCATACAGGCTCTTTGGTATTTTTGCAATACATAGTCCAGAATCTTGTCCACTTAATAATTCTGAAAGTAAGGATGTTTTTAAAGAAATCTACAATAAAATGCAGTCTAATTCAGACAAATACGGTATCAGCGAAATTGCTGGATTTTACATGTCTGTATTAGAGCATGAGTGGATCATATTGGTGAAGGCGAATAGTGCTCATGATATAGAACAACTTTGCATCGAATCGGGAATTTCTACTTTCAATACAGTTAAGATAGTGCCGCTAACAAATTATCAGGATGTGCTTGCGAGGATTCAATAATCTACCTTAGTTGACCTTTTTTATCATAGGCATTTATAGAGACACTTGTAATACTAATTTGATATTTCTTGGCCAGTGCAAATAACTTTGGCATTGAAAAAGGGAAATGTGACGTAGCTTTAAAATGGATAAATGAGTATACTGTCAAGAACAATAAATCCTTCAAAATTTCTGTCACAACTAATCAACTTGAAACATTAAATTTTGGGATCTTCGATTTAGTCGAATGGCATGGTGATTGGAGCATTGCGAGAAATGTGATAAAGAAAGTCAGTTCAAAACTGAACATCAAGGTAGTTGAGGCAGGATTTCATAAAAAAGGCAATATAGTCGAATCTTTCTTTGGAATGAGTCAAGAATATTGTAAGGTGTACAGTAGCGGGAAATTTGTAGGAACACTGATACTAAAGAAACGATCTGGGAGCTGGGTGGTAGATAAAGAAAAGCGGGGGTAGGAATAATGCAACTTGTCTTTTTCTTATGATGTGGAAGATATACCCTCGTTGGTGATTACAACATCTCTATTGTTTGAATTTACCTTGTCATGCATTATCCATTTCTCAGTTGGTAGAATTATATAATTTTGTGTAATTGTTAGCCTGGAGTTATCAATGTAAAAAATTCCACTTACCAAAATAGTCTTGCTATCAAGAATCCTCGATTCAAAAATTATTTCACCAGCTTTGTCAACAATAAGTAAATGCTCTGGATCCGATTTTTTTATTATTAATTCTGGGCTGCATTCTTTAAGTTCGTTTTTTTCAACTTTCACTATTTGATTGTTACTTTGATCCAATACATTAACCGAAATATTTGGAATATTTGTATCCTGGTGCTGCTCTAAACTGAATAAAATTTTGTCATTATATCTAATCCTTTTTGGACCGTTAGAGATAAAGTTATTTCCAATCAATAAAGTAAAAGTCATTTACTACTAGTAATTTAATTATGGACTTTCTATTTATTCTTCATGGTTGAAGCAGTATGACAAACATACATTTAAAACTGCTTGACCAAGTTGAAAAATAGTGTCACCGGGTAGCGTTTATTCTATTGGTGTGATAGGTGTGGGAATGTTAGGTAGCGGTATTGTAGAACGATTACTAACACATAATGTCAAAGTGAATATCTATGGGAGAAATAAAATGAAACTTAATAGATTAGAGAAAAAAGGAGCAAGGTTATTCGATAATCCTTGTTCCTTAACCGATCACTCCGATTTCATTATAACTTGTGTTACCAATTATGAATCTTTGAGAGATGTATTATTTGGCAAACACGGAGTTGTAAATAGCAGTAACAAACAAGTAATTATTATTGATTGTACCACGGTTACTCCCAAACAATCTGCTGATTGTTCGGATCTGATAAGTAAGCAAGATGAAATTACCTTCCTAAGCGTCCCCGTAATGGGGGGGCCAACTGATGCAAGAAATGGAGAATTAATATCTTTGGTATCAGGAAATAAAGACTCGTATGAGAAAGCTTACCCTATATTAGTATATTTTTCTAAACACATATTCTACTTGGGAACAAATAATGGATTATCAAATAGCATAAAATTGGCACTCAATTTGAATATAGCCATAATAACACTGGCCTTGTCTGAAGGTTTACTTTTAGCCAATCACAGTGGAATTGACCCCAACTTATATCTAAAGATACTCAATCTTACAAAGCTTAAGACCGGAATAAGTGAGCGTAAGGGCCACATGATGGTAAGCAATGACTATTCTCCATCATTTTATCTAAAGAACATGTTGAAAGATATCGATTTAGTCATGGAAATTTCTCATAATCTTGGCTTGATATTACCAATGACTAGTATGTCTCAACAACTATTTAGAGCGGCAAATAAGCAAGACAATCGAAAGGAGATGGATTACTCTGTGATTTATGCATTCTTAAAAGAGTTAAATTCTGATTGTAAAAAAATGTAAACTTAGTCTCCTACTTTCAAGATGCTCGCCATCATTTGTGGCTCGAGCAGTAGACTCTTAAAATAAGTGGCAGTTTTAAACCTTATATTTTTCTTTAGAATGTTCTTTTTCAACGATGTAGACCACATGTAACTTGGAAAGGTAAAAGGGGTGCAGGAATTATACTAATGGGATAGTTCATCGATTGTATGACACTTTATTATTTTTGTAGTGGATTTGAACATTTCTTAATTCTCATTGGCATGTGATAACATGCTTGGAGTAGATTGAGAAGGGAAGATAACAAGTAAATTGAATATCAAGATCCTATTTGTATGTCCTACCCTATGTCTCTATTCCTGCATTGGTGATTTTGGCTTTCCGGACAGTACGAGCTGAAGATACAATAGACTTACTAAACAGTCAATAAGCCTTAGATAAAAAAGGTTTCTTACTATGGTAGTAAAATTTAGATGAAAACAAAATCGATCCGATTATTAACAAGAACCTTATGTCGCTAAGAATTAAAAAAACAATCCGAATTCATCACATTAATAATACACTATCTATAAAAAGAAAATATTTTAATCGTTATGGGACAGAAAATCCTTTTTTTGCATGGTGATCTAATAAATTACCTTGAATGCATACACAATGAAATTCGTTTTCATGATGTAGTCATCTCATTTAGCAATTTGGTCGATCAAATTTGTAACGGTATTATTGCCAATCGTGACGCTTTGTTTGTCCAATATGAGTCAGTTGAGCTAAAGATCTGGAGGAGGGTCATGTTAGTAGCTACAGTGGATTTGGATCTACACAGAAAAGTGACAGGTTGACTGTTAAATAAAAACTAGATTGACAATTGAACATCTCATATTTTGATATTGATTACAAGCATTAACCATCCCCACCAGGCTCAGTGTCGCCTCTTAGTAGAGGATCAAAAGGGCCCAAGCCCTTAATTGAAAAAAATTACGCGTATTTCTTTGTCTTTGAATTAATTCGAATGGACTTGGAATATTGGAAAACTATATATCTTTTGATTGTGATATTATATTACTTTTATGCAAAGTGTTGATAGCAACGAGGATCCTTTTATAAAAATTGCATCGCTGATAGGTGGAGATGAATATCACCAAGTTGCTAAAGCATTATTAAAGACTGAAGATTCAACTGACGAGGAAATAGCTCTAGCTACCGGTCTTCGAATAAATATTATACGAAAGGTTCTGTACGATTTATTTGGAAAAGCTTTGATAACAGGCATTAGAGTCAAAGATGAAAAAAAGGGTTGGTTTGTCTACAGGTGGAGAGCAAAAAGAGACCATGTAGATAATTTTATTGATAACCAAAAAAAGAAAATCTTGGAAAGGTTACAAAATAGACTCGAATATGAAGAATCATCCGAATTTTATCACTGTGGTAATTCTGCCTGTGACAGAATTAAATTTGATTACGCGATAGAGTTGTTCTTCAAATGTCCAAATTGCAAAGAACCTCTCAATATGGTAGATAATAGCAAACTAAAGGATGCACTCCGATACAAAATAGAGCAGTTAAGCACGGACTCTGTAAGATAACTTTTTTTTCTTATTCCTGATTTTATCCTTGTTTATGTTTCTATAGTAAAGAACTATTTCACCTTTATTATTTTTCTGCATCTTGAATAACTTTACTTTAGCACTTTCATGTATCGTTTCAAATCCCGCTCCACCAACCAAAGTAGTGGCTTTCTTTCCACCAATAATTAAGGGAGATATGGTGACGATCAATTCATCAAAAAGATTGTTCGCTATTAGAGACCAATTGATCTCACCGCCTCCTTCCACAAGGATTTTGGATAATCCCTCTTCCTCCAAAAGATCAAACAATTTTTTTAAATCCACCTTTCCAATGTCTTTTGTATCATGATCAATTACCATTATTTTCAATCCCAATTCTTGTAACTTTCTTAATTTTTTCGATGGAACATTCTTTGTAACTGCAATCCTTGTGTCGATCTCCTTTGCGGTTTTTGCTATGGTTGAATGTAAGGAAATCCTTGCCCTGCTATCGACTATTATGCGTATGGGATTTGATTTAGATAAACGGTTAGGGTCACTTTTTCTTATTCTCGGAATCTTCCTAAAAGTTAATAGTGGATCGTCTTTAATTACCGTGGTAATGCCTACTAGAATTGCATCCACCTCTGACCTTAATTTGTGAACTCTTAGGAGATCCGACTCGGATGAAATTTTAGTATCTCCGCTCCAAGTTGCTATTTTCCCATCAATACTGCATGCCGCATTTAGTATAACTTTCATTTTATTAGTCAAAATAACTATTTTTAGTAGTTAACTTGCCATTTATCATTACAGCTTTTACTTGTCTTTCTGTGCATCTATTGACTATGGCCATGTGTGGATCTAATAGCGGATATAAATCAAGATCATATCTGTCTATAAACAACAAGTCTGCTTGATATCCCTTCTTAATACATCCTGTGTTTATATCAAAAATTTTTCCTCCATTAACAGTAGCCATCTTTAATACTTCTTTGGCACTAAGAAAGCTAGAATCTTTCTCAAATCCTCTTTGACTCTTTAACAAGAAATCCATTTCCTTGAACATGTCTGGAGAATTGAGCATAACATTATCAGTTCCCATCCCAAGTATAAAATCAAGATCAAGCATTTTTCTAATAGGTGCTAATCCTACTCCTAGAATGCCGTTTGCTCTAGGACAAATTATAATTTTTTTTCTATTTTTATGAAGTAAGTTAAGGTCAAGTTTAGTTGGATTGGTAACATGAACATAGATATCTGGATCTAAAATTTCTAATGTTCGTTTGATTTCGGTTTTTTTATGTTTTCTTATTGATTCCTTTACAGTACTTTCTGCTTCAGCTGCGTGGATTGCGAGAATTGGTTTTTTATTTTTTTTTTGATGATTTGTATTTTTGACATAATAATCATGGATGAGCTTACTATAAAGTGACAGCATTGCATCAGTATTTTCATTTGCTCCGCTAATTCCGAAACCATCACAATTTTCCAAAATCTTATTACCGGCCTCAATGGTATTGGTTTTTTGGTTCTTTTTACTTCCTTTCGTCTCCACTTTTTTATCCCGCCTTTTTCTTATTTCTTTTTTAGTTGAGGAAAATGATTCTGTATTATTTGAAATTAAAAGTTCTTGGTCAGGATATCTATGTATTTGATCCTGATCTGAACCCGCATAGTAATCGTAAGATTTACTAAAATCGATTCTACCTAAAATAATTCCCTTTATTGGTGTGTTACTAATTGCATCGACTAAAAGGTTTATGCCTTCCAATCCTCCTTCCCTAAAGTCGACAAAGGTCGTGATTCCTTTGTTTATCATAGAAAGGGCTGTACTTCTCATCATTTGAATTAAATTCGAAATTGGCGTTTTGTCTAAAATTGTTCTTTTGATACCATAGTGCGGGTGTACTCTTTTATTTAAATCTGAATCGGATCCAAGGTCTTTTCCAATCGAATCTCCCATATGAATATGTGAATTTATGAAACCTGGAATGACAATAAAGCCTTCCGCATCAAGTATTTTAATTTCACTTTTTCTAGCAGCTGAATCGGATAAAAAATCAAAGTAACTGTCTGTTGATTTTCTTACTACTTTTTCTATTATCCCGTGCTCATTTACAAGAATTGCTCCTCTTCTAACCAATTCCAACTCTTCGCCATATAAAATCTGAGGATTTACAATTACGGTCTTTCTCAATTTGACTCAAAAACGTTTATTTTCATGCCTGTCTTTCTGTATTCTCTTATCTGATCTAATGATTTGGTAGCAAGCATTGCAGCTGTTCTGGCGTTATTTCCATTTCCAATTCCGCAATTGAGCTTTATGTCAAATGACTTTATGATTCGATTGATTATCTTGGTAATTTTACTAATACTAATATCACTCTTGGCAACTACCATGAAATTGTCTCCTCCCAAGAAAAATGTTAAGCTATCCTCTTTTAAAAACAAATTAGAGATTTGTAATTGAATCTTCAGTAATAGGTTTGTAACCTCATATGTGGAAAGTTTTTTAGTTATTGAAGTGGAACCATCTACGTCTATATGAATAATTTTCAAATCTTTAGTATTACTATGATTTTGATTTAAAATCCCATCGATGTTATTTTTATGACCCATCTCTTGTTGTAGATGCTCTTTGTCAATTGCAAAAATATTATTATATACTGATTTGTTTTCCCTTTGCCTGATTCTCTTTATCTTTTTATCTGAATCTAAAGGAGTTTTTCCAATTCCTATCGTCATGGAAATTTTGATTTTACTATTTTTCTTCGAAATCTTGTCGAGAATTTCTTTGTGATCATGTAGGGTTATTTGATTTGTAACTGCAATTAATTCATCATAGCGATTGGAAAATACTAGCCCATTCTTTTCCGAAAAATATTCCTGTAGATCTGCATATATCCCGGCCTGTAGGATTTGTAATTGATGTTCTCTATCGCTCCCAAGTTTAAGGGTCCATGGACCATAACCTTCTAATTTTATGACTGTTATTTGACATGTCAAAACTAATCTACTACTAATAGAGTTGGTTTTGTACCTTTATTTTTTATTTTTCTATTTCTTATCTCTCTTAATCTTTTTGTCATTAGTACTGCGGTTTGAATTGCATGTTGGGAAACAGGTTCTATTCTGGCCTCGGCTTGTTCAAATGTCATATCCGGGCCCGTTATCCCTAAAGATATTGGCTTTTTGTATTTCAAAGATAGTTCAGTTATTGATTTGGCCGTAATACTTCCAATCAATCTGTCGTGACTGGTTTCTCCCTTAATTATTGCTCCTAAAGTGACTACTGCGTCAACGTCCCTTTTTTTTAGTAATTCTTCAATCATAATTGGCATATCAAAGACCCCTGGAACAAAACAAATGTGTGTAATCCTTGATGTAGGGACAACACTTGCGAATTTCTTTGCTTCATCAAGCATTGGAATTGTTATCTCTTTGTTAAATTCCGCGACCACAATTCCTATTCTGACTTTCATTACTAATTTCCATATGACTTTGCATATGCTATTAGTTCCTTGGCTTCAATGATTACCAGGTTTTTCTCTTTAGAATAGTCTACTGCATCTTTGTATGAGAGAGCTTTGTAGTTATGAGAGTCTAACATTTCGCATATGGTTGTTACATTTGTCATATTTGCTATCTTGGTAAGAAAAATGGACATCTCGGTATGACCTTTTCTTTCATTTAGCAATCCTTTTGAAGCTATTAAAATCGGGACGTGACCAGGCGTCCTAAAGCTTGTTTGAAACTTTTCGATAATTCTTTGTTGGTCAACCAGATCTGTATCTGTATCCAATTCCGAACAAATATTTGCTAAAGATGAAATGGTTAAAGCCCGGTCATTATCAGTGATTCCCGTATATGTGTTGACATGGTTAAGTGTTATTGAAAATGAGGGTTTATCTCCATATGGAGAACTGTTCTGATTTATTAAGGATATGGTCTTATTAGCAGTTCCAAAAATATTCAATACATCGTAGATGAACGGCAATCCTAGTTTCGTAGATATTTCTTTTGATACTGCAGTACAAATTAAACCACCAGCATCTTTTCTCATTGTAGATACATGTTCAGGGGTTATATGACTAGAAGAAATAACCATATCGACTTCGTCCTCCCTGTTATCGTCGTCGTGAATCAAGACAAAATTTCCTTCTCTTAACGAAGTTACAGCCTCGAATATCTTTGTCAATTAACTATTTTTCTAGATTAAAGTTAATATATCTTACTATTTTTCTTGTTATTACCAGAAAACTGGTAGATATTTGATAAGTATCGTGATAAGATGTCCACTTCAACATTTACTGCATCGCCAACTTTTTTTAATCCAAAGGTAGTATTCTCAAGAGTATGCGGTATTAGCGCTATTTCAACCGTCCTATTTTTTACACTAACTACAGTTAGACTTACCCCATCAATAGCAATTGAGCCTTTTTGAGCTATGAGTGGTAAAAGCTTTTTGTTTGCGATTCTGATTTTTATCCTACTGCCTTGTTCGCCTTTCTCAATTTTCTTGATCTGTCCAATGCCATCTATATGGCCTAGTACAAAATGACCCTCCAGTCTTTCCCCGATCATTAAACTTCGTTCAATATTTACTCTGTCACCTTTTCTCAAATCTATAAAATTTGTTTTGTTGATGGTTTCATCTATGATCTGAAATGTAGCTCTCGTGTTTCTTAGGGCTGCAACAGTTAAACAGACTCCATTTATTGAGACGCTGTCTCCTATTTTGATATTCTTTGTTTCTGGCAGTCGAAGTGAAATTTCTGTGTGATGGTTACCTTTATCGCCAATAGTTTCAGAATTTCTATTATTAGATGGAGTCGGCTTTTTAATTTCTTCTATGACTGCTAAATATTGAGTTATTCCCGTAAACACAACTATCAAAATACAAAAATATAATTTGAAGATTATTGAACAAAATATTTTATCTTTAATTACTATTTAGCAGAGTCCAAAATCCTCTTTGCTTGTTTATAATGAACAGCGTCTATCATTTTTCCCTCAAGCTTAACTGCACCTGACGCAAGATTTTTCTGAGCATTGTCTAGAGCCTGAACTACTTTTGTTGCCCATTGGATGTCTTGAATGGAAGGATTGAATATTTTATGAACATGATCAATTTGAGAAGGGTGAATAATACATTTACCGGTATAGCCAAATTTTTTCCCTAACCGCAGATCCTTGTTTAAGCCATCTATATCATTAATATCCTGCCATATGGAATCGATAGAATCCAAGCCTGCCGCCCTTGCGTCAACAGGGACTTTAGCACGAGCGTACATATAGCTATTAAGTATATCCATATCCGGCGTATCTATTTTCATATCATGAAGAAAATCAAAAATACCAAATAAAATGGACGAATTTCTTTCATTGCAATTTGCTATTTCAAATGCGTTTACTACTCCTAATGCAGATTCGATTGAAGGCATGATTCTTAAATATCCTCTCGGAATATTTCTTTCAATTTCTAGATGGTCTAGTAATTCTGAAATTTCTAATATTTGTGAAACTTTCTCTACTTTTGGGACGACTATTGCATCTAGTCCTTCTATGACTACTTTATCTAAGTCACTTGATATTTGTTTTGAATTAGGAGAGTTAGTGCGTACTGCTACAATTCTTTCTTTCCTTATTTCTGGATTGCTATTACTATTCTTGAGGCTTATGATTGTTGCCTCGATGAGTCCTCTGGCTACCTCTTTTTCTTCGGCCGGCACCGAATCTTCTAGGTCATAGCATATAATATCTGAATTGATCCCTTTAGATTTCTCTAAAAATCTTTGGTTGTTCCCTGGGATAAAAATTAAACTTCTCGAGCTACCCACAATAATAGTCTTATCAATAGATATAAAAAAATTAAAGTTTTTGAGGACTGGTAATTATCTTTCCTATCTGTTCGGCGCCAGCCATCATCACGTGACCTTCTACCATATTTGAAAACGGTAAAGATGTATGAATAACTGGTTTTAATTTTCCCTTACTAGTCCAATAAACTACTTGTTCCAGTTCTGCTTTGGTTCCCTGTGTTGATCCTAGGAGGTTAGTCCCTTTGAAAAACAAGTACCTCAAGTCAATACTAGAATCGTACCCTGTAGTGGCTCCTGTGGCAACTAAGGTACCGCCCATTTTTAGGAGGCTTACTTCCTGAGGAAATACATTCTTTCCAATGTGTTCGAAAATAACATCTACTCCTTCTTTCTTTGTAATCTCTCTCACTTTTTTATACCAATCAGCTTCTCTATGGTTAACTACACTGTCTGCTCCGATCTCTAGACATTTATCCATCTTTTGTTGATTTCCGGCTGTTGCTATTACATTGCAATTGTACAATTTTGCAATTTGGATCCCTACCATTCCTACTCCACTTGTTCCTCCCATTATCAAAACAGTTTGACCTGGGATGATCTTGGCTCTTCCCACTAGCATGTGCCATGCTGTCATACCGACCATGGACATGGCAGCAGCATCGTCGAAGGATACATTTTCTGGCAGTTTCGCTACATTCACTTCTGGAAGATGCGTATATTGTGCAAAGCCTCCCCACAGAGGACCAGTCTGAAATCCCCAAATCATTCTCTCCTTACAGTCATATTCTCTGCCCGATGTACATTGATCACAAACTCTACAACTCATGTTAGAGTGGGAGACAACTCTATCACCCACCTTAAACTTGGTTACATCCTCACCCATCTCTACAACGGTTCCTGCAACGTCGCTACCGGAAATATGAGGAAGTGGGGTTTTTACTGGGTCTCCCCAAATTGCCCATAAATCATTATAATTATATGCTGCAGATTCGACTTTGATCAAAACTTCATTTGATTTTATTTTTGGGACATCGATATCTTCAATTTTGACTACCTGTGTAGGATCTTTATTGTATTCTCTAAAAACAGCTGCCTTCATGGGAGGAAGATAATTTAGAACCTTAATATAGTTAACTCAAAAATGAATATTATTCTTTATTATATTAATGAAAATTATAAATAGGTATATTAAATTGGAGATTAGATTAAGTCATCTTCTGTTGATTCTAAAATCTCTTTTTGGCTGTTGTATGGTCAACAGTATTTGTTTTAACTCGTCGTCAGTAAGGGCCCTATTGAGTCGGCCTGATGTAGCCGCGTTTATTAAATAATTTTCTACCGCAGCTGCTAGTTCTGGTTTTACCATCTTTACATTTGTAAGTCTTTGCCTTGCCTCTGGATCTAATAACATTGCTAGCGCTCTTTGCTTCATTGCCTCCGCTTCAGCCTGTTGTCTCCTAATTTCATCATCAGAGGGTTGATGAGATTGTGGGGGGCTTGACACGTCTGCTACCTACTCCTTCTTAAGCATATCTTTCTAAATTTTTATCAGCTTTTGATGTTTCTTTGAATATTTCGGTGGCCAATCTATCCACTCTTTTCATCCCTTCATTTGATATCATTCTACCTTTGCCCTTCCTTTCTACGTATCCGGAAGACTCTAATTGTTGCAAAGCTTTTCTGATAATCGCTCCACCAGCATCTTTATGGTGATCTAAATTGTAACCTATCCTTTTTCTTCCCCCATAGTAACTTTTCAAGTCTGAAATTCCTATCGGACCATGTAAGTAAACCTTTCTTACCAATGAAGCGCACCTAGTATACCACCAGTCTCTATTTTGTGGAATTTTTTCTGCGTGTGCGCCAGTTTTTACATAGCTGGCCCAATCTGGAGGATTTATTTTCTTATCTTTTTTAAGCTGATCTGTTAATTTTGATATCAATTCATTTGCTGGAACATCAAATACCTTTGCCATCTATTATTACAGGATAAATTCAACAATTTTCCCTTATAATCCTTGTTCTTTGTATCTCTGATAAACCGTAATATAGTCACTATTTCTTATTTTGCTAGTTAATGATCTCAGCCGTTCACTCTGATTTCGGCGGTGATTATGATTTGACATTTCCTAGAATGGAGTTATTGGCATTTTTATCAATTATTTTTCTATACGTGTGGCCGCAAAGCTTGCATGTGATTCTTAGCGCCTTCGTGTTCGACCTGCCGATTCTTATACTTGAATCTCTTCCCGGAACAATATACTCTTTGCAATTCTTGCAAAATAGTATTTTATATTCAAACGGAATTTTTAGTTTATATTTTAGTATGATTTTCCTTGCTATCTTGATATGATCATGAGAAAATTCGTCATTAGAATAAAGTGCACTATCAATCAGATTTCTTACTCTTTGTAGTGCGATCTGTCTTGTAGCGCTTTTTTTCATGGTTTTGTGTTTTCCTATAAATATGACGCTGCAATATTATATATCTTTAAATAATTTCTACTTCTCTTACTTTCATACCATTTGCTTAATTTGATAATAGCTGATACTTCGCTAGAAACAATTCCAGATAATCTGTATCGACATCCTTCGCTAAGAAAACTTCGTCATTCTGGCAAAAAACCTAGTGATATTTTACTAGATAGATCCTTTCATCATTTTGCGATGGTGTCTACTGGATTAGAAAATCACCATAAAAGAGGACGTCCAGACATACTTCATATCGCCTTGATAAACGCTCTAGCTACTCCTCTATACCGCAATAACATGATGAAGGTTTTTATCCATACTGTTAATAATAACGTTATTTGTGTAGGTGACAATGTGAGAATTCCCAAGTCTTATATTCGATTTGAGGGACTGATGATAAACCTACTTAAAACCAAGAAGATTATTTCAGATGAAGGACGACTATTGTTGGAACTTAGATCTCAAATTAATTTTAAACGTCTTATAAAAGAGATTGTAAAGTCCGACATCGTGGTAGGTTTATCAACTACGGGCGTATACAGAAAACTTGAATCAATAGCCATAGATCTATCTTCTCAAAACAATCCTTGCGTTGTTATTGGGGGATTTCCAAACGGTTATTTTTCAGATAGTGTTGATTCTTGTTTTGACAAAAAATATTCTATCTCTAGCGTGGGATTAGAATCCCAAGTGGTAGTCTCTAGACTTGTCTATGAGTATGAAAAAAATGTTTTGGCTTAAAAAATTATAGGCTTATCTTGCCCTTCTCGCTGCAGATGCTAATGCATAAACTAGCCCAATTCCTAAACCAACTGCTAACGGTATCCATACTCCAAAAGCTTCAGGACTGATTACAATTTGTAAGAATGACAACATTAGGGGGTTATAGCCCGTGCATGTATATAAGCTTTGTATGATATTATTTTTAAACTGAAATTAAGATTATGCAACAAACAGTATTCATATTATGATATTTTATCAAATTATGGAATCAATTTAATATTTTTTTCACGTGACGATCTTCGGGAATTTTCTTGCGTTGTAAATTTATTTACTTTAAATTACCCTTGTGAACAAATTTTATTTATGAAGATGCAGAAAGAGCTGCGCAAATTTTGCCCGAAATGTAAAACTCATACTGTTCAGGCTGTTTCTACTTATAAGAAGGGCAAAGACCGAAAAGGTGCCCAGGGGGCCAGACGCCACGCTGAGGATAAGAAAGGATATGGTGGTCAAAAGTTCCCCGAATTAAAAAGAACTGCTAAAACCACCAAAAAGGTTACTCTAAGGTATACTTGCAAGACATGCCAAAGAAAAACAATGAAACAAGGAATGCGAATCAGAAAATTGGAAATCCAAGCATAGCCTAACTGGTTGAAAGTGGTTTGATATGAAAAAACACAATATTATGATTCCAAAACCTCGAAGTAACTTTGTTAAAGTTGAATGTGAATCCTGTAAGAATGTTAAAGTCTTGTATACCTATAGCACAAAGACTGTTTTGTGTCCATCCTGTAATTCGGAACTTCTTTTAAATACTGGCGGACAAGCAAAAATAACAGGTAACATACTAGAAACTTTGGATTAATTACTTTCTAGTTATTTTCTGTACTTATTTTTTAATAGAAATTCTTCTGTTCTTTTCAGGTCGTCGATAGTATTAATATTGTAAGCTAGTTCGGAGTCATTGAAAATTATGGGTTCTTCCTCTATTTGATTGCCAATTAGGTTAATTTTCTGGGTTCTAAATGAAGCCGTTTCTAACACTGAAATACCTGTGTAACAATAGTCCTTTTTATCTATCTTTATTGTGTAAGATGTGGGTAAAAAGCTATTTTCGACGATTATTTTCTTGTCTATGACTATGGACATCAAAGGTGTCTTGTGCTTTAATTCTACAATTCTCTCAATTGTATCTGTAGAAATCAAAGGTAAATCGGTTGGCAAGAAAATGATTTTTGAATCCTCCTTGATATGTTTCTGGTTTTCCAAGATTATGTTATCTTGAGGATATTTCTTTAATTGTTCTCTAATATATGACTTGGTCAAAAAATGATCTACTATACTGGTAAAATCTTCTGAATATCCATTTCCATTCGTCTTTAATACTGTCACGTTTTTGAAATACTTGCGTTTGATTACTGCTTCAGTTTCTTTTGTGTTACTACTTACAGCAGCAAATATTCTAAATCCTTTCTTTGAATTTATTAAAGTCTCTAGAATATGCTCAATCATAGGTTTGTCGTTTAAGAGTATTAGAGGCTTTTCAGTAATTTTATTAGATATCTTAGAGTGCGCACTAATTCTACTACCTCTACCACCACACATGAGAACACATATGGTCAAATCATTTACTTCCTTCCTTCCTTCATCTATATCTACTCTTTCTCCTCATTTATCTCTGAATATCATTTTTTAATTTGTTCTTGTGTAATTGGTGGTAAATAACTCTTTTTTGGATGTGTGAAATTTATGAAGTGGGATAGAAGAATAAATCTTATTTATAAATAATTTTGCAATGATTGGGTTACTAAATGAACATGCTCCATGCCACTATAAGAACTTGTTTAGTCACTGATTGAAATCCACAGGCTATGATAATTGATAATAAGTAAGCAAAATAAATTGTCGATAATTAGTTAATGCATGCATACAGTACGCAAAAAATTATTCTACTTAGGTTACTGAAATCAATGAAACTAGTCTTACAATTTCATTTGTAGCACCCATCACGTCGCCTGATATTCCGCCCAAATTCTTGTTAGATATATGGATAACTATAAGAGCGCAAATTATTCCAAGAATCAAAATTTGAAATCCCACTATGAGATTTGAGAAAGAAATTAGGGTAATTAGGATAATCGTAACGACTGAAGCTATTACAATTTTCTTTCTAGATTTCATATTTTTGGTAAAATGCGAACTATAGCCTTCCCATGCAGAATTACTACATGCTGCTTGCAATATCATTGAATATTTTGCAACAATTTCAGCGATGATTATTGATATCAATAATCTATCGATACTAGAGAATGAAGCGATGGCTAGGGTCATTCCAATAATATATCCTGATATTGCAACTGCCCCTGCTGAGCCAACTCTTGGATCATGCATTACTTGGTGTTTTTTTTCTTTATTACCTTTGACCATTAGCCCATCTATAAAATCTGCCAAGGCATCGGTATGATGTACTCCAGTTATTATTATAAGGAAAATTGTGACTATGAATGCTGCAATGTATTGATTGAAAAAATATAATGAAGTTACAATGATCGGTAAGGTTAAAGATCCAATTATCAGTCCAACGATTGGGAACAAAAACATGTTCTTAGAAATATTTTCAATTTCAAAATTCTTGGCTGATTTTCCTACAGGCAATATTGTCAAAAATGCAATTAAGCCCAAAAAGTTCCTATAGACCAAAAAAAATATTCCACCAACTCAGATGATTAAGAATTACCATTACTGGGATTATAAAAACTGTGATACAAATAACGGTCGCAATTTTCGTGACTTTCAATGATGTTAAGCACTTTTGAATAGTGGGTTCCTCATCCATGTCACCCAATTTGTAATGATTAGTTTTCTCTAATTGAGTATTTAATCCACCTGCCATAATGGCCATAGGAATCCCTGCATTGGAACTTTCTACCCTGTTTCTGTCTCTTTTCAAAATCCTCACAGAATTTTTCCAATCATTTCGACAAATCATAAGAGCGGGAATCAAGAATGCCGGGGAAATTCTAGCAGGAACATAGTTCAACAGAGTGTCCAGCATTGCTGCCATCAATCCATAATGTATGTGATAATCGTCCTTGTATCCTATCATTGAGTCTAAAGTATTTACGGTTCTGTAGACCATTGCTCCTGGTGTGTTTAAGAATCCGTAATAAAATAATGGGGATAATATACCATCTACAAAGCTTTCTGCAACACACTCGATACAGGCTGATAGTATTTTTGACTCTGATAATGAATCGGTATTTCGACTAACTATCCTTGCAAGGTTCTTGCGGGCTTGCTCTAAATTACTGTTCTTTAGTTCATCGATAACATTGTTTATATGGTTGTCCATAGCCTTAATTGAAAACGAGACTTTCAAGATTATGGAGGAAAGAAGAACAAAAATGATTGCACCTAACAATTGGAATGATTGTACGCTAATGAAGTAAACGATTAAACCAACTACAATGGGCAGTCCTAATGCTACTACCGATCCCATTATTTTTTCGAAATTTGTTCCTTTTTTATGAGATACCTGCTTAGTGATTCTTGTAAACAAGCTTACCGTTTTACCTATCTGGACAACCGGATGAAGTTTGTTGGGTGGTTCACCTATTGTTACATCTATTGCAAAGGCAATAATCAATGTACATATGATTTCATCAATCAGCTCTATTGTCATACTAGATTGCCCTTTTTCATTTGATGATTATATCCATTATATATTTAAAATTAATACTAGACTCTATCAAGACGGAAATTCTATCGATTTCTTGGTCTAGATTAAATTGATTGAAAGAGAATATTTCAAGAGCAGTAGTATCTGTTTCCAATTCTTTCTTGGCGATTTTGTTTAATTTTATGCTGGACCGAGGTTTCTT
This sequence comes from Candidatus Nitrosocosmicus sp. FF01, assembly GCF_047711275.1. Lineage (NCBI taxonomy): Archaea > Thermoproteati > Nitrososphaerota > Nitrososphaeria > Nitrososphaerales > Nitrososphaeraceae > Candidatus Nitrosocosmicus > Candidatus Nitrosocosmicus sp. FF01. Next base: position 322,500 of record NZ_JBLNIG010000001.1, read on the forward strand.
TTTGATTTCAGAGTCGATGCTACCATCTAGCGAATCTTCCTTTGGAATTATGTGATCAAATTTGGGAATGATACCTAAAACAGGTTTCTTTGTTTTGGATTCAATTTTTCTTATTGCTGGGTTTAAGATCTTTGCATCTCCACGGAATTTGTTTATTATAAACCCCTTCACCATATTCTGGTGGCTAGGACTTAACAACATCATAGTTCCTAAGATGCTCGCAAAACAACCTCCCCTTTCAATATCTGAAACTAATATGACAGGTGAATCGACTTTTTTAGCAAAGAGCATATTCGCTATATCATACTTTTGAATATTTATTTCAGCAGGTGAGCCAGCCCCCTCTAGTAAAATAACGTCATGATTTTTTTGCAATTCTTTGAAAGCATTTAACGCCACCTCAAAACCTCTTTGAAGTACAAAATCAGAGTAATATTGTTGAGCTTTCATTCTTGAAAAAAATTTTCCATTGACATAAACATTGCTTTCAAAATTTCCTTGAGGCTCTAACAGAATAGGATTCATATTTGGATCAGGATATGTTTTGCATGCGAAAGACTGGATAGCCTGGGCTCTTGCAATAATTTTATCCGATCCTTTGATTTTATGAATAAAAGACGACATGTTCTGTGACTTAAACGGAGCGACTTTGAACCCTCTGTTAGTTAATATCCTACACAGTGCGGTAACAATTATACTCTTTCCTGCTCCTGAGGATGTGCCTTGAATCATCAACATTTTTGATCTCATAGTGCCTCTTCCAATGCCTTTACAAGAATATCATTTTCTTCTTTGGTTTTTATGGCTACCCTGATGAATTTGTCAGTCATCCCTGTAAAATTCTTGCAATCTCTCACAAGGATCTTGTTATTATTTAGCAATTTATCTCTCAGGGCAGTAGAATTCATTTTAGTGTTACACAATTCGACCAAGTAGAAATTAGTATCTGTAGGCATAGCCCTTATTTTAGAATACTTGTTATATAATGCAAATAACCTTTGTCTTTCAGAGTTATTATTTAATATGGTTAGTTGCAAATGTTCCTTGTCTTGTAAGGCTTCTATGCTTGCCATTTGGGCCATAGTGTTGACATTCCAGCTAATCAAGTGATTGTTTAGTTTATCTATGTTTATTTTTGAAGATATCGCATAACCTATTCTTAATCCCGCTAGGCCAAATATTTTCGTAAGAGATCTTAAAATGATCAAATTTTCATAATCATTTACTAAATCGATGAAAAGATTATTCGTAGTTTTCTTTCGAAGGTCTACGAATTCAAGAAACGATTCGTCTAAGAGAATTTTGATTTTCCTGTCAGTTTTTTCAATAATATCTGTTATTTCTTTCTTGTGGAACCTGCCTGTGGGATTATTTGGATTACATAAAAACAATGAAGAGATCTCATTGTTGGGATTATTAGCAATCCTTATGATGGAATCTGAATCAATCAAGAAACTATCATCTGATAAAAGGGAATACTGAATAGTGGATTCTTTACGCCTGCAAGCTAGTTCATACTCGCAGAAAGTAGGGACTGGAATGAGGGCCCTTTTTTTCACAAACGCAGCCGTAAAATAGTGAATGAGTTCGGTTGCACCATTTCCTGTTATCAGGTTATGGTTAATATCGAAATCCATTTCAGATCCAATATGTTCTAAAATTCTTTTTTTTAGGTCAATACATTTTGGATCCGGGTAATTATATGCAATCACAGTGCTATTTTTTAATCTATCTTGCACCTTTCTTGACATTCCAAGTGGATTTAGGTTCGAACTAAAATCCATCCTTATCGCACTTTTAGAAGAATCTATTGAGTGGATTCCACCATGCTGACAATCATGCAAATTTGAATCAAATATGTTTTCTTTATGATCCATTTTGATCCGAAAGTGCCTTTAACATCAATAATTTTTATTTCTAAAACCTGTTTAAAAAGGATTATTAATTGTTTTATTTCATATCCTATCCATATGCTTAAAGTTGCGTTAATCGGTTCAACTGGTGCGGTTGGCCAGGAATTTGTAGTTGCACTTCACAATCATCCTTGGTTTGACCTTACTCATATTGTTTCTTCTGAACGATCTGCTGGTAAAAAATACATCGATGCACTTAGAGATCCTCAGTCGGGTATACTAAGATGGCATAATAGAGAACAAGTTCCTGAGTATATTAGAGAGAAAGTTGTTTCAAAGATGGATGAAATAGATCCAAAAAAATTTGATCTAATATTTACGGCACTTGAATCTGATGATGCACAGGTAATAGAACCAAGACTTGCCCAACACGTTCCTGTAATAAGTACGGCAGCTGCATTCAGATATGAAAATGATGTACCAATACTAATTCCTGGAATTAATGACGATCATACAGACATTCTCAAAAAGCAACAAAAAGAACGTCAATGGGGGGGATTTATTGCACCTTTGCCAAATTGTACTACCACTGGCTTGGCAATAACCCTAAAACCTCTTATTGATAATTTTGGAGTCAAGAATGTCTTCATGACTTCGATGCAAGCCCTATCAGGTGCTGGTAGATCTCCTGGTGTAATTGCTTTAGATATATTAGATAATGTGATACCTTACATTCCCAAAGAGGAGGAAAAGGTCCAGATTGAGACAAAAAAGATACTTGGAACTTACGATGACTCTTCACAGGAAATTTCATCAAATGATATCAAGGTTAGTTGCACATGTACCCGGGTCCCAGTATCTGATGGTCACACTGAAGTAGTTTTCGTTGAAACTATTGACAAGGCTGACCCGTCATCGGTCAAGAAGAAAATGATTGAATTTTCTGATAATGTTTCTATAAAGAAACTCCCTACTGCCCCTGCTGACTATATAGTAGTTAATGATGATCCAACAAGACCTCAACCGCGAGTTGACAGAGAGGTTAACGATGGAATGACTACAGTTGTGGGTAGATTAAGAAAAGATTCTGTCTTTGAAAACGGGATAAAATATGTACTTTTGACTCATAATGAAAAAATGGGCTCAGCAAAAGGAGCAGTTTTGCTCGCAGAATTACTCAAGACAAAAAAAATTATATAATTTTTTTTAAAATTAAAAATCTTTATACAAAAGATAAAAATTATACATTTATTAACCACCAAAATTTAGTATATTTTGAAAATCATGGGCAGGATCGACGATCTTGATCTAAAGATATTGAGTGAGCTGTCAAAGGATGCTAGTATATCTGTACCCAGGCTTTCAAAAAAAATCAATATCAATTCATCGGTAGTTTATAGCAGAATCAAGCGCTTGGTCAAGAGGGGATTAATTAAGAAATTCACAATAATAATCAATGATGAGGCTTTGGGATTTAACGTTAAAGCCCTTACCGGAATAACAATGGATTCTAAATTGCGTGATAATGTTTTAAGCGAACTGTTTAAGATCCCTGAGGTAAGAGAGGTGGCAGAAGTCACGGGACGATTCGATGTACTGGTAACAATGACTGCAAGATCTTTGGATGAAATGCATCAAATAATATCAGAAAAAGTGGGGAGAATAGAAGGAGTTCAAAAAACTGAGACATTTATAGAGATGAGAAAGACATCGAGAGAAATCATATCTAATTCTGAATCTAAATAGCTAAAGTTCTCTCAAGATATAAATAACTATTTTAATTATAAGATGATGGTAGGTTATTAGATTATTTGGGTTTACAGATGAAGACCGTAGGTAACCAAGTTAAAAATTACTATGAACTGACTAAACCAAAAATTTGGTATCTGCTTGTTTTCACAGCATTAGGTGCTGCAGTTTCAGCAGCATGGTTATTTGATGTCCAGGTCAGTTTGATGACTTGGATTTTATTATTTGTAGCGATAGCCGCAGGTTCAGCTGCAGCAGACACCCTTACCGGCTATAACGACAGAGATATAGACGCTATAATGGAGAGAACAAAGGGCAGGCCCATACCTTCAGGAAGAATATCTCCAAGAAACGCCTTAATTTTTGGACTTGTATTGGCTGGTATTTCTCTAGTTTGTTCGTGGTTCATTAATATATGGGCTTTTGGACTGATGGCTTTTGGATTATTTGATAATATTATCGTATATAGCAAATGGCTAAAGAGGACAAGTCAATCTAACATCATTCTTGGTGGGTTTTCAGGTGGAGCTCCCGCGCTAATTGGGTACATAGCAGTAACATTTCAACACGTGGAAATTGGTTTTGCTATGGCTGGATTAGTGTTTTTCTGGATTCCAACTCATATTTGGAGCTTGGCATTGCATGTAAAAGAAGATTACAAAAAGGCCAATGTTCCTATGTTGCCAGTTGTATCAAGCGAATCTAAATCGGTGCGCATAATTGCGTTGACTACTTTGATGATGGTGGTATTTAGCATATTACCATTCTTTTTTAATCAATTTGGTTTGATTTACCTTTTGACAGCTACTGTGTTTGGAATCGTTATGATATTTTTATCGATATGGTTATTGTTGAAGCCAAGTGAGAAAACTTCATGGCTGGTATTCAAATTTAGTAGTCCATATTTAGCTGCCTTGTTTATTGCTTTTATGGTTGATGCATTTTTCCATTAGTACTGAATATAAGTTGTTATGTAAGTCAAGCTCGACAAGTAAACAACATTTTTTTGTTTCTTAATGGGACAATTCTTTACTTACTCGCTAAAGTCCACGAAACCATGATGTTTTCCGGTTGAATATATTTCTCCTTTGTGACTTCTACTCAAATACTTCACTCCTACATTTTTTGACATGTGCTATCTATTTTCCGAATTCACACAGGCTAGATAATCGTTTTTAGCTCCGAGCGGATTTTGAATTTTTAAAGTCACTTAGTCTTTTTACTTTTTGGTCAAATTTTTCTTTGAATCTTGGAACATTGATTATGAATCTCTCGTGTTTTCCATCTCCAATCAATTCTAAACTGTCTTCGGCAGAAACTTGGAACGATACTTTCCTACCGTCTGAGTTAATTACTTCGGCTTTTAACAATATTTCTGCTCCCACTGGAGTGGCAGCTATGTGATTAACATCCACTATTGTTCCAACTGAATCCCAGTCCGAATCGACTCCAAGAAACTGCTCCTTTAATAGCAATCTACAGGTTTCCTCCATTTCTGAAATCATTGATGGCGTCGAAAATACATTTTCTCCTTCCCAAAGAAAACTTGTCGTTTGATTATGATCTACTTTTATCCTTCTTTCGTTTTTGGATCCTATTTTGATGTTAAACTCCATACAAATTATTTTGTTTGGTTTGATAAATTTATTTTCCAATCTTTGATCCTCAACATTGTAATGTTTAGATTGTGAAACCTATAAAAGGGGCTTATCAAAAGATTATACCATTCTATTAAGGTGATATGAGAGTATGGCTTCAATTCAACAAACAGCTGGTGGTATGCCAGTATTAATATTAAAAGAAGGAACTAAAGAAAATAAGGGCAGAGATGCACAGAAAAATAATATTACGGCCGCAAAACTAGTAGCAGAAATAATCAAATCTGCTCTCGGTCCTCGAGGAATGGATAAGATGCTAGTTGATTCATTAGGTGATGTTACAATCACAAATGATGGCGCAACAATACTGAAAGAAATTGATGTACAACATCCTGCGGCTAAAATGATGGTTGAAGTTGCAAAATCTGTTGATAATGAAGTTGGGGATGGAACTACATCATCTGTAATATTCGCAGGTGCACTCTTGGAAAAGGCAGAGGAATTAATAGGAAAAGATGTTCATCCGTCTGCGATTGTTGATGGTTATACGGCAGCTTCAGAACAAGCATTAGTTGTGCTAAATAAAATTGCTTTAAAACTTAATCTTAATGATAGAGATCTTTTGATTAAAATAGCAAAAACTAGCATGGAGTCCAAGCTTGTATCTGATGATAGCCCGATTTTAAGCGATATTGTTGTAAGTGCTGCCAAACAGGTTGCAGAGAAGGCATCAGTGGGTGACAATTTCCGTGTCGATTTAGATAATATAAAGGTCGAAAAAAAAGCGGGAGGATCTATGAGAGATACTACCCTCATCCAAGGCATAGTATTGGATAAGGAAATAGTACACTCAGGGATGCCGAAGAGGATAGAAAATGCTAAAATTGCTTTGATAAACTCTGCCCTTGAAATTGAAAAGACCGAAATGAGTGCTGAAATTCGAATTAGCGAACCACAGCAAATGCAAATGTTTCTAGAGGAAGAAAACAGGATGCTAAAAGATATGGTTGATAAAATCAAATCTGTTGGAACAACTGTGTTATTGTGTCAAAAAGGTATAGACGATATTGCTCAGCATTATCTGGCAAAAGCAGGAATTCTGGCAGTGAGACGAGTGAAAGAAAGCGATATGTTCAAATTGTCAAAAGCAACAGGTGCACGACTAGTAAATAATCTAGATGATTTTACTACCCAAGATTTGGGAACCGCTAATCTGGTTGAAGAAAGAAAGGTCGAAACAGACAAATGGGTATTTATCGAAGGTTGCAAGAATCCTAAAGCTGTAACTATCCTGATACGGGGTGGTTCACAGAGAGTTGTTGATGAGGCTGACAGATCTATGCATGATTCACTTATGGTTATGAAAGATGTTTTAGAAAAGCCATCAATTGTAGCAGGTGGTGGTTCTCCTGAAGCATATATTGCAAATGAAATTAGGCAATGGTCAAGTAATTTAGAAGGTCGTGCACAATTAGCCGCTCAGAAATTTGCAGAAGCATTAGAGGTTATACCGTTGACCTTGGCAGAAAACGCAGGAATGGATCCAATTGATACTATGGCAGAACTCAAGGCTAAGCAAACGAAAGGTTCCAAGTGGATCGGCATTAATGTCAGGACAGCCTCGGTATCTGATATTTATAAAAACGGGATACTTGAACCAACCGCAATTAAAGAACAAGTTATAAAATCTGCAACAGAAACAGCATGCATGCTTCTAAGAATAGATGACGTCATTGCCGCTTCAAAATCCAAAATGCCCGCTGGTCCACCTGGTGGCATGGGCGGCATGGGCGGCATGGGCGGCATGGGCGGCATGGGCGGCATGGGCGGCATGGGCGGCATGGACATGGACTAGTCCGCTAGTTCGCCTGTATTTACCACCTTCTAAATTTCCTTCCTTCCTTCTTTCATTTCTTCTTTATTTCTGTCCTATCCCAATTTAACAAATGATTCGTCGATTTCTTTTTAAATCATTGTAACTATTGTCCACCCACTTTTTGCATTTCAGTTAAATTAAAAGCAAATTACTCGACAATTTTTTTTGACTCAATGCCTGCTGTCAATTCCCTCAAATAACTACCAAGATAAGATACGATTTTGAATACATCTTCTTTTACGATCACTTGCAAGTATTTATTTGGTAGTTTTCTTGATTTCTCATTTACTCCTTGCTTACTTCCAACTACCCTGTTATCCATGCCATTACTACTGTTACTTCTACATCTGGTCGTATATTCTTGTATTCGATTGCAGCTGCGATATTAACTATAAATTTATCTCTGGACTTTGCACAGGTAAATCAAGGTGTCGCATGACCGTACTTGTTCTAAAATAATATCTTCGGCAAGAGTAAAAAAGCCGAATGAAAATATCCTTAGATTATTAAAGGAAAGACAACAATGACAAAATCTCTTCCTTCGCAAACCCATATTTTAAATGAATTTGAGATCAATCAGATACTAAAGAATTTGTTATCTAGACTGCAGTCTATCGAAAAAACCAATCAATCATACTCAATTACAGTATTGCCAGACTTTTTTGTTGACAGAATAATCAAAGTGATGGACCATGATAAATTTGTAGGCGAAATTAAAAAAAAAATTAAGGCTGGAGGTGGAAGTATGAGGGGATATTCTAGCAAAGACATCAAAGGTGGAAATGCTGTAAATGTGGCATATTGTATGGCGAAACTTGGCGTTTGTATTAATCTTTACACGGTTGCCGATGAAATTGGTAACTCCATATTACGATCTGTATTTGCCCCTTTCGGAGATAGGGTTAACCTCTTTATCAAAAAAGGAAAACAAGGACTTTCAACCGTATTTGAATTCTCTAATCCAAATACTCATTCTCTTTCAAACGTAATGGTGAGCGATGTTGGCGACAATGATAATTTTGGACCTGATATTTTAGAATCTGAGAATCTTGTCTCAAATCTGCGATCTTCTGATGCTATCATCCTTACTAATTGGGCTTCTAATTTAAGGGGGACTGATCTACTACGTTTTATTTTTACAAATTCTCCATCTTCTATTCATTTTCTAGACCCAGCAGATATTGAAAAAAGGTGTTTTGAATTCGTCAATATGTTAAGAATCAACTCAAATCTAGTCAACTTCTTGAGTATCAATGAAAATGAATTTAACCAGATAGTGGAGGCCCTGCGGAGCATATTTGCCAAAAAAACTAGCAAAAAGGAAAACGACGATCTAGTTGATAAACCCGCCGAAATTAACGACGGACTTGACAAGTTAAAACATAATTTTATTGCCAGCAATCTCCATGTATTTAGTGACGGTGTCTATCCAAAAAACATAGGCTCTATTTGTGAATCTGTTAAAATACTATCAAGCTATTTTAATTTGACAGTATGCCTTCATACAACAAAAGGCTCTATATTATCTTCTCCTAGCTCTGATGTTTGTGCTCACGATGTAGGTAGCAAAAGTATGAATAATTCTGCTGATCAAAATGTATTTTTCGCTGCTGCCCTTAATCCATCCAGAATCGACCTTGTTAGTGGAGCTGGAGATTCCTGGGACGCAGGGTTTATGTTTGGTCAATTATATGGGTTTAACGCTATAGAAAAATTATGCTTTGCAAACTTGTTAGCATCTTTGCACATCGAAAACCTGCTAAAAGATGATCCATCACTTGCTCAGGTTATAGCTCACATCGAGTCCATCTAATTATGTTTACCGTCATTAAGGCTAAAATAGTAAAGAAAAATTGCTGAAACGGTTTTACAATCAACAATAGTTCCATCGTAACAATATTTTACCGCATCTTTTATATGGACAGACATAGTTGTAATATTTTCGTCTTCGTCCATTTTGATGGGTATGTCCAGTTCAGACAAATTGCTAGCGACAAAAAAATGCATTAGTTCTGTATCATAACTTGGCGCGAGAAAACACCTGGTTAAGGGTTGCAAGATACCAGAATATCCAGTTTCTTCAGCCAGTTCCCTTTTGGCGGCCTCATGGGGGAGTTCATTATTTTCAATTTTGCCAGCTGGAATTTCTACCAGATTTTTATTGACAGCGTGTCTGAATTGCCTTATCAAAAGAATTTCATTTTTATTGATAACCGGGATTATTCCTACTGAGGGGTTGTGCTCAACGACTTCTTTACTAAAAGTTTTTCCCCTGTAGGTAAACGAGTCTATTCTTAGTCTCACAGGACCATTATGAATCATTTTTGTATCTATAAAGTTGTAACCTTCTTCAGCCATTAACTAATTCAGTCGAGATTATTACTTCCGACTTATATGTCTAAATGTCATTCAGTGAACAGAAATTGGTATATTATTTGAGAAATTTGATTGACTAGCCATGATAAGAAAATATAAAGAATTGAATAACTTTGATTCAGACTGAAACTGATCATTTAATCCTCCCATAGCAAAAAATTTAATTTCAGATAAAATTTCTAGTAATAAGTGGTGGATAGAAATCATTAACGTAGCGGAAGATAGTCAAAACAATACACAAGGTGATAGTAAATTAAGTATAATGACTTTGGGATCACATTGTTCACTCCAAGTATTAAAGGGTGCTAAAGATGAGGGTTTCAAAACACTACTTGTCTGTGAGGAAAAGCGGTGCGACATGTACAAGCGTTTCAAGTTCATTGACAGTATAGTGCCTGTAAAAAATTTCGAGGAAATCATAGATGCCGATTTCCAGACAGACCTTGTTGAAAGTTTTAATCCAATTTTGATTCCACACGGTACTCTAATATCAACCCTGGATATGGCCGCTATTGAAAGCATAAAGATTCCTATATTTGGGAATAAATGGATCTTAAGATGGGAATCTGACAGGGTTCTTAAACAACAATTGATGAACGAATCTGATCTTCGTTCTCCTGTTCAACTTGCATCCAAAAATGAGATTAATGGATTGTGTATTGTAAAATTACACGGTGCGGCTGGTGGCAAGGGATATTTTCTCGTTACTAATAAAAAGGAGTTTGAGGAACAGGCACAAAAACTAGTCGAATCCAAAACTATAAAGTCTGAAAAAGATTTGTTTATTCAAAAATATGCCAATGGTGTCCCGGTTTATCTTCAATATTTCTATTCTCCCATAAGCAATGAACTAGAGCTATTGGGGATTGATAGAAGATACGAAACCGATATAGATGCTATTGGTCGAATACCATCAAAATACCAGCTTTCTTCCATCATAGAACCGTCTTATACCGTAGTTGGAAACATCCCTATAGTATTAAGAGAATCTTTGCTACCTGAAGTTTATGACATGGGTGAACGATTTGTAAAAGCATCGAAGAAATTGGTGCCACCAGGCATGCCGGGCCCGTTTTGTATTGAAGGAGTGTATGATAATACAGCAAAGTTTACTGCATTTGAGTTTTCAGCCCGAATCGTTGCTGGAACCAATCTCTTTGTTTCAGGATCTCCTTATTCGGACTTGTTATATGATGTCCCTATGAGCATGGGTAGAAGGATATCTCTTGAAATCAAGAGGGCCAGGGAACTCTCTAAAATAAGGTTAATTACGACCTGAGGCTAGATAGATTTTGTTGAGAGTGCAAAATCTTTTCTCTTGTCTAATTCAACCAATAAATCCATTCCTTCTTTGGTTATAACGTAATATTTCGAATTCTTTAAAACGTAATTTTTCATTCTTTCAAGATGGTAATAAATAGAACCAGTCGATAATCCTGTGAGAGATCTAATCTCAGAAAAGCAAGCAGAGCCGTTTTTTTTGACTATAGCTCTTAATATCTTGATCCTTGTTTGCTTGGCTCTAAGCTGCGTATCTTCCATCAATTCTATATCATATAACTCTGTTTTTTTTATCCCTTGTGGTTTTGTTTAACATAACTTGATTATATAAGAATTAGCTGAACTTTTTTTCCGCATTTGGTTTAGGTCTAGTTGATATGCAAAAAAATAATAGATTTGTGAGAATATTTTAAGGATGAATGTGGTTTTGAATTGAATAAGATTTATTGGATTTGCCTAAACTATACTTAATTTTTGATTACATTCTTACCTTTATCTGTAGGAATAATCTTTATTGATTCATTAGTCAATTTTCTATCAAACTGATTACCATCAAATATTCTATCTAGAAATATCGCCAACGCTGCTATTTCTGAATGAGGTTGATTTCCTATGGCAATATTGTAGTCAGCCAAAAAATAGATTTCTTTTGGAACTTTCTCGGCACCAATAATTACAAGTACATTTTGATTTAGTGCCTTTATTTCTGTAATTTTCTCATTTATCAATGCACCGTACATTGTAAGGTGAACAACAATTCCGCCATTTGCTCTCCAGTTCTTGATAACTTGTTTCCAATTGTCTATAATCTCAAGGTGAAATTCATTCTCTCCACCCCATTTTTTGTTGACCTTTTTTAGGGTATTTTTAATTTCGTCATCAACATCTGTCATATAGATATTGTTACATCCTAATGCACGCGAAACTAAGCACGGCATGAGTCGTTGTTCGGTCATCTCTTACCAACCTGTGACCAATCCTTAATACCGAAACAGCAATAGTATGATTTGGATTTTCTTTAATGGATGAATTTCCGTTTTCTGTTTGCAACGATTCTTGGCTCCTGTTCGCAAATCAAATTTTAGGGTTGGTCTTCTTCCAAATTTTGTTCGTTGGCATTGACATAAAGTTTTATTCCCAAAAATCTCTCCAGTTTTTTTGCTAAAATTTCATCTGGACGAATAGATCCGGTTTCAACCTTTCGGATCAGAGTTACCTTTTCGTTAATTTTTTGACCCAATTGATCATGTGTAAGACCCTTTTTGCTTCTGGCATTTCTTATCAATGATGGGAACTCATGATCAAGTATCATTTCATCCATCATGTTAATTTTTTTAAGAGGTGGGGGCTTGATCCTTGGAGGGGTGGATATTATTTTACGCCTATAAAGATTTCTTGAATTTTGAGACGTCCCAGCGGCATTGTAGGGAACGTAAGTAGGTCGGGTAGCCATATTGCTTGCAATTGCAGTGCCTTTCGATGATGTAGGATTTCTTATAGAATTGGTAGACTCAACTGGTTTGCCTCTTCTTGAACATGATAAGCAAACATTAAAAATTGATTTTTCAATAATTACTTTTTTACTAACATCGGTATGTTTTCCACATAATTCACAGAAAGAAGCCATATGCAATGATAATTAGGCAGATCTAATTTATTAGGCTTTATTAAAGAAGAATAAATTCCCATAAGGGGTTTTATACGTAAGCAAAAAACATGAATGTTAGAGGTCAATCAGCGAACCTTGAAAACCAAGTAATTAGATATGTCCAGTAAGAACTAGTGCCCACAAAAGGGGGTTTTGTTTTTGTATAAACAGGCGGGGTGACATCAACCTTCTCTATTAATTCTATTTATATACATTTTCACGATATATTAAGAGTTGAAAGCGTAAACCATGCAAGAAGCTTATATAGTTGACACTGTTGATACCAATTCCGAATGAATTTCCCATTTATATATGAGTATAAACAAAACTCCTTATAAAATACATAAAGTATTCTCATACTATGAATTAGATCATCAAGTTAACTTTTTGTCCGATCAAATCCCATACTTTAGTTTTTATTATCGTATTAGTTAATTCAAGCATTTAATTGAAAGAGCTGTTTGTAAATCCATATCAAAAGATCTGCTCTCATGTAGATTTTGTCTTTGGCAATGGGATAAGCACATCGCTTTCGTCTAATATAGACATTGAATATTCAAAAAAAACAGGAAAAATAAAGAGTTTTAGTGCTAATGGGAAACTGATAGGGACTTTTCGAACCGATGGCGGGATTGCACTGACAATTTATGGTGCAACTCTTTTTCTTAAAGACAGTCAATTTCTTGAAAACTGCATTATTCCGATAGAAGACGCTGTACCGTTTGTTTCTGAAGGCAGATCATTGTTTGTCAAGCATGTACTTCACTGCGGCTCAAACGTTAGGTGTGGCTCTGATGTGGCAATTATTAACAAGGATCAGTCGATTTTGGCTGTGGGCCGTTCGCTACTTCCATTCAACTACTACTCTAATGGGGACAAGGAGTGGGAACTTGAGTTCTAGCGGTCGATCTCAGATCCGTGGTATAGGTGTCAAGATTAGAGAAGGAATAAAAAGCAGAACTGCGTAGTGTTTTGGATGATGCGTTCAGGCAACAGAGATATGCGAAGGATGCTTGACCGAATGGGGTTAGATATGAAGGATTTGGGATCTGTAGAAGAAGTGATCATTAAGACTGATGTAAAGGAAATATATCTAAAAAAACCACAAGTTGTAGAAATGAAAGGTAAGGATAGTACTATTTTTCAGGTTGTTGCTAGCGATATTGAAGAGACCAAACGCGATGTCCCCTCATTTAAGGAAGAGGATATTGTATTAGTAATGCAGCAAGCAAATGTATCCAAAGAAAAAGCAATAGTAGCACTTACGGACACAAAGGGTGATATTGCTCAAGCAATACTTAATCTGACGGTTTAGATTGCTTTTTTAAAAACCACCATTAAATCTAAAATTTTCAAATTTAATAACTTGATTTTAAAATGTGTTTAATAAATTAATTATGAACATAAAAATTCTTTTAGTGCATGTTGAATTAAGGATATATGTCTGTATTTGACCATGAATATCAAATTCTGTAAATAGATGGGTGGAGTGTAAATAACTCAATAATTATGAGTAATCTTTAATAGCCTTGTAAATGCAACCTAAATTATAACAATAGAAATGTTCAACTTAACAAGTTGTCCACCAGTTATTGTTGCGACAGTTTCAGGGAGATCATATTATCGAATCACAAGCGTATTAAAGTCCCTAGATTTGCGATATTTGTCCTTATCTCCGGAGGAAGCTGCCCTATCTAAGGGTAGAGTTATTATTACAACTGATGATGAATCAAGGATCGTTAATAGAGAAGGTGTATTTTTAGATACTCAGTTAGAGAAATATCCGTTATCGATAAAAGCTAAAATTCTGCAAAATTGTATGGGGTATTATGGTTCCTCAAAAGAGCAATTAATTATTGGAATTGATCCTGGAAAAAGGATTGGTATATCCATACTATACTGTCAATTCGAACTTGATAAAATTATAATGTCATCTGTGCATGCTACTATTGAAAGGATTAGTTTTATATTATCATCAATCGAATCTCCAACTAAAATTGTTAGAATAGGTGACGGAAGTCTCTCTCTATCGCATCAAATAGCCGGGATTCTTAGCTCAAACTTTAAGGATAAGATAGTTATCGAAATTGTGGATGAATATGGTACATCTATAAGACAAGGTACTGAGAAAAACCGTAGTGGCATTAGAGATATGAGTTCGGCAAGAAAAATTGCTTTTAGAAAGGGAAAAATTTGGAATAGTTACAAGTAGTGAAGATAAGTTCTTAATATCGTTTGATTAATTTTATTTTGGGCGAAGTTGGCCCAGCCTGGTTAAGGTACGAGCTTCCCAAGCTCGGGATCGCGGGTTCAAATCCCGCACTTCGCACTTGCTTCGTGCGTGATTTTCACAGATTATTAATATAATTATTAATATTTGATTTGGCCGCTCGTAAAATTATTAATATATGTATGGAATTATTAATATGCGCTCGGACGATATTAATATAATCGATCTTTTGTAGAGATCGCAAAATCGTTATATATTGTGCTGTGCATGTAAAGTAACCTATGGTTAAGGAAACCGTAATAAAACATCCCGAAGATGGCTCTGAGGAACATCAGTTTGAGCTATCAGAAGATGAATTAGCTAACCTGAATTGGAGACTTGATAAATATGGATTTAAAGACATTCAAGAATTAATAGATGCTTTCAGTGAGGGAAAATTCCCACCTCCAGAGAAAACTAATGAGCAGCAATAGAACTATTGCCGACGAGCAACAACAAAAGAAGCAAGGAAAGAAGACCAAGACTTTTGGAGTCATACTTGATGAAAATGATACAATGCGTCTTAACTTCTTTTTACAGAGAAATAACTTTCCTACTCTTGGAAAATTCGTTAAGGCTGTTTTAGATAAGAAGTGGCCAGCCCGAGAAGATAATGAGCAGTCCGAGAAACTACTTGAAAGGATAAGAGATCGAGGGATAAAAGACCCGATGACAGGAGATTTCTCGGTCGATTTTTACAAAAGCATAGACAAGGAGGATATGTTTAGAGACTTTTACCGTAAATATATTTACAAAAAACATGCCCGCGATTTAATCAGGTATTTTGAGAGATATAGTGATATGTTCTTCACCAACCCCAAGCTTATCCAGTCAGAGACAGGAAATGTAAGGGCCTGGATTTGTGATGCTATGAGAAGATTTGCTGAATATTATGACCGCAAATATCAGAATCCAGAAGTTAGGTTATTGATAGATGAGATAATCAAAAGATATGAAATCAACAAAAAGATGAAAATTAGAGATAGAGTTTTCGTGGCGGATAATAACTACATAATTGAATCGGTGGATAAAGTTCTAAAAATTGATGGATCCATGGGACTAATAGTAAAGTTTGCATTCTTTTCTGGATTAAGAGGCGAGGAAATTACACATGCACATGAAACTCCAATATGTGATAAATTGAGTGGCTGTGAATGTGAGAATTTACATGTCATTGAAAAGGATAAGTTTGTTATTGTAGTGCTTAATAGAATAATGGGTCAGAAACGTAGTTATTTTACTATATTGCCCGCAAACGTATGGTCCAAATTTAGAAATCTAGATAAAGTAAGTAAGTTAGAAAGAAAAGCAGTCCATACCTTACTAATGTCACATACTGATGGAAAGGTTATGCTAATGTATCTCAGGAAATTCCACTATAATATACTGTGTCGATCGGAACTCAAAGAACAGGGGGCCGAGGTGTTGCAAGGTCGAGCCAAGTCGATTTCTGCGAAACACTATCTTATTCACGAATTGGATAAGATGGTTGAGCAGTATGCTAACTGTATGCAGAGGTTTCTCGTATCTTGATCAAGACTGTCAACCTAAATTAGTATTATTTTCTAAATGAAACTATGATTGTCGAAATCCTGCTAGCTTGAGTTTGAAATAGTACCTAAAGCAGTCTTGTCTGATTTGACTCTAACTACTACACTGTTCTAACATTCATTTCTTGTTCTTCTCCAATCTTTGATTACAGTGAATCTATCATCTACATTTTGTGAATTAATTTCGATGACATTATTGAACTAGAGTTTATTGAATAATCTGATTTACTCTGGCATAATATCTTATGGATACAACTAACCTGTACAATATGGACAACAATCAATCCGTTTATTTTTGTCTTTAAGAATGGGATCATTAATTGCAAGCGAAAGCATACACATTGTTGGGAAACCTTTAGAAACTACTGAAACCATACAATCATTTTCCAACATTAACCTATCTCTCTGGGCGGTAGTTAAATGCGGAATTCTGGTCATATCAAATCCTTTTTGGTTAGTTATTCCTATCATAGCCTTATTAATTAAAAGATCAGTCAATGGATCTCGTGTTGCTTTATCTAAATAATTTACCATCCTTTGTAAACTCAGATCGTTCAAAACTCGAAAAGGACAAATTGCTAAAGTTTTTACATTTTCGTTATTAATTTTATCAACTATATTTATGAAAACATGAGAATCTAAAGCAAAGTCATGAATAGTGAATTCAGTAACTAGATTTATTTTAGGTATGTCCTCATTATTGAGTAACAAATACAAATAAGCCATTAAGTATTTGATGTATGTCGAATGGAACTACTCTCTCAGCTATTTTAGCATGTATTGTATCTTGGAATTCTTTCTTAAGTGTTCCCATTGAAAATCCCTTAATTTCTTTAGAGTTACCATTGTTAACGAGTATTTGTTCTAAACCCTTGTTTCTATAATACAAATCATATCTAATCTTTTCTGATACTTTGAATTCGATAGAATTCATAAATGATGTTAACTCTTCATTTGAATGTTTTTCATTTAACTCTTTAACAATGTCTATAGCAGAGATAGCCTTGTCTACCAATCTATGGTTTAAATAGGCTTCAATTGATAAAACTAGTCCTGAACAGAGGATTTTGGCCATCTTATCACTGGGTTCTTGATCATACAGAACCTTTATTTCGTTTATTAGTTTATTCATATGCAATGCCTTTTTCAAATTGGTTTTAGGTTTATTGATAGAAAGTGATTTGACTAGAATAGAAGCGAGGGGTAATCGTAAATCAGAGGGATATTTGGAAAACAAGGTTTTTATTTCTAGTATACACTGACTGAATTTTTCAGGTTGGTTGTCTTTTACATAGTAGTTACCCAAAGTCTCTAGAAAGGCCCCTTGAAAAATTTCAAATCGCACATCGCCATATTTTATGAATAATCTATTGAGAAGTCCAATGATCCTCTCACACAGATCATAATATCCTATATCCGCATAATAAACAAACGCATTAAAAAATGAACTTATTAGAAGATTTGTTATCTCTTTAGGTGGGGAATCAGGATATACATCTTCAAAAGACTCAACCCAAATGTCTATATTGATCTTTGGTGGAATTTCAACAAAAATTTTAGATTGAGTAATTACTGCGGAAAGTAGTTCAATAGCTTCAAAATATTCTTCGTTATAACCTTTGTTTTCATTTAAAACTTGCCAGCAATTTCCAAGGATGGACATATAAAATCGATTCTGTTTATCGGTAAGCTTGCGGACAGAAATCATATTATATAAAATCCTATAAGGGAAAAATCTAAACAAACTGAGCAATATATTTTCACCTTTTCTCACATCTGATAAAGCTAATCGTAGGTAATCTGCTATTGGATCGGGTTTTATAATGAACGTATCATCTTCAACAAAAATAAGATTATTATCATACCTATCTCTACTATCAAGCAATATCTTCTTGAATTTTTCTATATCAGAAAAGCATTCTTGAAGAAAGTACCAGTCATTTTTCCAGCTTACGGGCATTATTAAGGAAAGCATTTGTAAATAATATTTTACTGTAGAAATGTCATAGCCTGTCCATCTGGATATATCGCTGACATATCTTTCTATTTTCCACGAAAGAATAGAAAGTAAATTATCATCCATTTTACCACCATTCCTATAGTATTCAGCACAAGAGGCAGCGTAATCAAAACTACCTCTACTTTTTAACTCGATTTCACTCGCCGTGTTATGATCCAAGGAGTAGTTTTCAGTCAAGAATTTTTCCACATCACCAGCATATACCTCTAATTTTTGAAAAGACGAGTTCTTTTGTTGGATACTATTAATTATTTCATCAATAAAGTATGGTCTTTCTATAAGTATTATTTTTATCAAAGTATTATTAGGAGGATTAATTACGTAATCGAGGAGTAAATCAAGGTTGCCTGAATATCGTTTCGCATCATCCAATATGAATAAAATTTTATTGTGCTCTGGAAAAAGTGTAAGATTCTTGTACAGGATTTATAAACAACACATGCCAATGTAATTCCTTTTCCAGTCTATTCCTATGGTGTAAAATACTTTCCAATATTAACCTAGTTTTGCCCACTCCTCCATCTCCTGTTACAATCAAGATTTGTTGATCATTTTCCAAAAAATGTGTGATAAATTTAATTTCCTCTATTCTTCCATAGAATTTACGATATTTATTGAATAGTGGTTTTATTTCATTTCTGTTTAAATAAACGTCAATTGTCATAACGAGCTTCATTCGTTGTTACTGGTGTCTTTAGTGCAACCACCTTTGGTCTAAAGAAATGATCTTTTTCTGAAGGATATTCGTTAGACATTAAATCTTCTAAATTCTCTAAGCACTTAGTTTCGCCTGCCTCTGTTATACCAACTCGTGTCACATGGTTTTCCTCAACAATATCAACAAGACCTGCCTTAGAGTATTTTTCATAAACTTCTAGACATCGCTTTCTATCAAATTCAAGTTGGGGGTTCATATCGGAAGCTACTTTATCCAAATGTGGAGTAGAGAAGTAGAGATGATTATTAACGGCTTTTCCCATATCCTTGTACTTTGGAGACATTTTGGCCAAATACAACAACATCAGGTATCTAAGTGGTCGCATATTCACTGGACCTAATGGCCGTTTTTTGCCATCCAAGTCCCTCCCATTTAAAATATGGCCAACTTTGCTAATTGCTCCTCTTACATCTACTGATTCGTAGCTATCCCAATCCAAATAATATTAATGAAATATGTCACTAGAAATTAAATATTTGTTATAAATGCGACATAATTGCGCATACCTCATTGAATAACAATTTAATGAATAATACGGTAATGATAAAATTACAAAAACAAAAATCAAAGAAACCTACAAAAATGGAATCACCAACATCTGAACTAAATTTTGGTCCAGATTGGAAATTTTCAGAGAAAATGAGGGATCCCGTGTATAATAGATTAGTGAATAGACTTAACCGATTAAAGTCCAACTACAAAAGAAAATATTCGCTAAAGGACACATCATACTATCCACAACCTACTAGATCCATCTTTAGTCTAAAAGGAAATTTTGAGGAGGTATTTGTTTAATGGCAACCATTGTAGAGTTAAAATGTCCATATTGTAAACATCCTTTGAATAATCAAGAATATGAATCTGCTGTATCACTATTTGAGGAAACTGTAAAGACCAAATATGAATCAAAATTGAATAAACAACAACACGAATTCCAAGAAAGATTGACAAAATTAGAGAAACAAAAAGAAGAAGAGAAACAAGATTTGGTAAATCAAATGACTTCTGAATTAGAGGAAGAGATATACAAGAAAGATTTGGAAAATAAGGATTTATACAAAAAAATGGAGTTAATAGAATCGGAGGCATTAGTTAAAGCCCGAAGCTCACTTCAGACGGAACTCGATGATAAGGAAGACAAAATCGTCGAAAAAGAAATTCAAATTAAGCGAGTTCAATATGAATTAGATAGATTAAAAAAGCAACTTTCAGAAGCTCAATCCGAATTAAAAGGGGAAGTAGGAGAATTAAATCTCTTCGATAAACTCAAGAGTGCATTTGAATCTGATATTGTAGAAAGATGTTCTCGAGGAGTAGAAAGTGGTGATATAATTCATCAAATAAAATTACCCTCTGGAACTATTTTGGATACCAAAATCATTTATGATAATAAGAACGCAAATTCTGTGACTCAGAAAGACATAGAAAAGGCCAAACGATATATGCATATCCATAACACAGAATACGTGATCATTGTATCTAAAACCTTACCAAAAAGAGATATTAAAAATGGATTATATGGTGAAATTGATGGGGTTTTGTTAGTACATCCATCAATTATTATTGATGTAAGCCATCAACTACGTAAAGTGATCATCAAACTGTCAAGGATATCCATGAGTTGTAAAGAAGAGGAGAACAAACAATCACGGTTATACAACTTTATCAAAAGTCCTGAGTTCAATACACTTCTCGAATCCATAAGCAAAATTTATGAAACTAAAGTTCAGATTCAGTATGAAGAGGAGAAGCAACATAATACATTATGGAAAAAACGTAAAAAGCTCGATGAACAACTAAGAAGTTTATATTTAGATATCTCCACAGGAATTGATTCTATAACAGGATTTACCATATGAGGCAATCCAAAGTCCATTTCCTCATCCTAGCAATCTTTAATCATTGACGGCGTTCCTTTTTTATAACATGGATATTATTTTGGACAAGGTCTCTGATCTTCTCGATTAATTCAGCTGATAGATAATTGTCAGATTCTCCTCTCCATAATAGTAACTCTTTTTCGACTTCGTCGGGTAATTCATTTATGTTATTCGGATAATATACTATCATACTACCATCATCATATCCTAAAAAGTCGATGTATAGATAATCTTGATGAACTGTTATACTACCAAGGCCCAGTTTACGTAATTCTAAAGTGATACAAAATGACAAATTATTAATGACCCTCTCCTAAAGCCTTGTTTACCTTTTCATCTAATAACTTTCCAGGTCCATCATTAAAGGAATCACCCGCTTTTCCTAAATCCTTAAGAGTATTATAATGATCGATGTCAATTAATACCTGTTTATACCGTTTGGTGTTCTCTTTAAACATATCATAGTTATCATCGATAATATATAAGTATTTACTATATAATGGTAATGATAAACTATAAGTGAAATTAACTGTATGACTTATTTATTCTGTTAAGCAACAAACCACGAGATTGATAGGTGAAGGCAGTGAAGGCTGTGAAGGCTGTGAAGGCTTTAGAAGGTGCGGTCATCTATTTTTGTAGTAATTTATAGAGTTCAAAATTCTCTTTCTTCAGGTTTTCTAAACTGATGGGTGGAAAGCCCTTATCATACCTTAATTGCTCTTTAATTCTTTGAGGGTATCTCCACCTGAATCTTATTCAGATTATTACATTTGTCCAACCAGTTAGTAATTATTGATACTATTTCATCTTCTGGTAATCGTTTGATATTTAGAAGATATGGTATCAAAATATACCAAAGACAAAAGTACCTATGTTCTCTGATTGGAGTTTGCAGTAATTGTTCAATCCATGTGATATTGTCATTGCTGGATTTAGAAGTGGTAAAACTGTTTCTCTTCCTCGATTCCTGGAATTCAATTTTTAGCTGTATCAGATGATTCATAAAGGAAAGTAAGACAGGACTTGCAATGGCTTCGACTCCATCCCATTTTTGAATTACGTTTACTTTGTTTCCATATTTTGAATTAGTAGTTCCGGGTATTCTAATTAAACAAGAGTAAATAGATGGATTATGTTTTGGGTCGCCTTTTTGATTAGTAAGATATTTTCCAGCATATCTTATGAATTCGGTAGTTAAATCGGCTTTGACAACAGATTTAAAATCCTCAAACACTTTGATATTTTCCAAAGGAAGTTTTTCTTCATCTTTAGTTATTATCTGAATAGGCTGATATATGTGGTAGCCACCCCCCGTCCAAAGGACGGTCGGGTGGCCACTGATTTCATCTTTGATTTTCTTTAACGTTTGTTTTAGAATATAATCTAGTTTTCTAATTGGATACTTACAAGTAGAACATGAAGATAGATCTAAATCTATGAAAATGAAACTAGGGTACAACTTATTCCATTCATTCGGATGATGAAGAGGATAACCATTAATTCTGCAATCAACAAAATCAGCTTCTGTAAGATACTCTATCATCTCATTCTCAGAATCTACAAATACTTGACCTTTGGTTTTGGCTGTCATAATGGATCTTGGGAACATAAACTCTTGGCCGCCAAAATGAGACAATATGAATTGTATATCCTTTTTAAGCTCGTCAGGGGTAGACATGATATTTACCATTATGAAATAATTGATTAGTGATTTTGAGATTCGTTAGATTTAGTATTAGTATTGTTTCTCTCATCAAAAAATGACATGGCGCCCTCTCCAGAGCCTTCACAGCCTTCACAGCCTTCACTTTTTACTCCATCACTCCTGACACCAGAACACTTGATTTTTGGTTTATTACTATGCTGTTGATATGTAAGTCGTATTTTTCTTATATCCTTGAAGATTAATATGTTACCTGTGTTAGTATGTTTAGATTCAGCACCAAATATTTTACATTTGGCAGACAGTTGATTATAGTAAAGCGTAAAACCAAAATCTACCAAATACAACTCATTATCACTTATGCTGTAGCTATTCGTTGTTTGTTTTATGGAACTCCATAGATCTTTAACTGGAAAGCTGTATTTATCATCTGATTTATCTAACTCCTCAATTATTTTTGATAATAAGAAATGATCGAAAGTGGCTATCTTTTGTTCATATTTTACATCCAAAAAGTGTTGAAATGTTTCCTCTACTTCTCGTTGTACATCAGTGTCATAAAACAAGGCTATTCCCTCACATAATTCCATCTCTCTGTTCTCAAGTCCAGTATCTATCTCTGGTCTTTTCTCGTATGCGTGAATAAGGCGATAAACAAACAATTCTTTTCGGAGTTCATTTATTTCCTCAGCTAATTCTTTTACAGATTGATTTCCCTCTTTTCCCTGACTAACCAATACATCTTTTATATTGTATTTAGGACTACCCAAAAGACATGTGATTGCAAATGTTCTGTCTAATACTCCTCTTGCTGTATAGTTGTGTGGAAGTTTTTCGGATAGAAATATCTTTAGAGAATAAGTATTGAAGAATTCTTGATCAAAAGTGTTTGTATTTATCTTTGCAACTTTTCCTCTGATGGTATATCCAGTTTTCAATATGTTCATTATTGTTTGATTATTCTCAATATTCTCAATCTCATCCATAATCAGAGTACATTGAGCTGGTTGCACTTTACCTAATAATCTGTAAATGTTTGCAGCAGAAGGATCTGTCATCATTACTCCTCTGTACGCTATTAACTCAAATAATTCACCTATTACACTTTTACCTACTCCATTATTTCCTACAAAGAAAAGATAATGAGTGGTAGGAAACCTGTCTTGAAAATAAGAGAACAATAAATCTACAGTTATGATGTTTATTACGATCGGTTTTTGGTCTACATATTTTGAGACAATGAGTTTAGTTTTCTTGTAAAAATCACTTGTGGATTTTTGTCTTACCTCGTTTACTAATATGTCAAGCTCTTCCATATTTTCAAATTCGTATGGTTTGGCAGGTCCGTCATCAAATCCAAAAGGGAGTAAGGTTCGTGTTGCTTCTTCTATTGATTCTAAAGTATTTGGTTTTTCATTTTCATAAAATACAAAACATGGTTTACCTTCCAAGACAATTGATTCGTATAAAGTCTGTTCTTTTTCTGAATAGTACTTGAATACTTTGATTTTCTGTTTCCTTTGATTGTTTAGGCCATTACCCTGGTCTTCACTTTCACCTTCGCTTTTCTTTAATAACGAATTGACATACTCGGTTATCTTGGCATGATTGCGTGCTAGTAATGAAGATACTCTATTTGCCGAATTATCAAATAATCCTGATTCTTTTAGCTGTGAGCTTAGTGCTATCAATGTTTTTTCCCAATCCAAAATTGTCCTTTTGTTTATTTTCTTAAGCATAATGCTTTTGAAAAGTGGTCCGTTCTTTCCTGTAATTGTAGCAATTATGTTGAGGTCATCATGAATTTTTAAGGAAGTGATTGTATCTTTCATATCCTCAGGAATTTCAATACTTAAATAGTCGGATTTTGTTTGATTGTTCATATTAAAGCACCTTAACGAATTCAGTATGTTGACTGGTGTGGTTGGCTAGGTCCCTCAACCAAACAACCACACTCACCATCTACTAGTATTATGCTTTCAAAGTTACCTGTTCTAATCATTTCTGAGTTTTTTGTCATCACTTTATCTAAAAAATTATCATCCTTCATTGGACAGAAATGAAGAATATTATTATAAAAGTAATAGACTCCATAATTTACGTAAAATTTGTCCACTGAAAGCGGTGAATTAGATAACCTAGAACATCATTTACGTCAATTGCATCGTGGAATTGTCCTCTATAATTTTTCAGGTATTATTTATTATTCATTGAAGTGGCATGAAAAGTATGGTAGACTAACAAAAGATCACAAATCTATTGATACGAATGAAATAATAAAGCCAGAGATATTCGAATTGGACGATAAATTAAACTTAATCTTGAGTGTTGTCCTGAGAGCACACTCTTGTAATGTTAAACAGGTTCATGATACACTATTTACCAAAAAAGATAAAAACCAATATAAAAAGATATTGAGGCAAGTCAAAGTACTTGTAGAATTAGGGTTGGTTCAATATATGGGAGAACCTGGAGAAGACGAAACAGAACGAATTGGTAATACTAATAGATATTCATTACCAATTGAATTAACAATGGCAGGTATCATTTATATTCTTATTAACCATAGCATTGAGAAATTTCAAATCTATTAATCCATTTAGACAGTTACTCACAAATGAATCCTTAAACAACCTATTCGTTTGCTTTTTGTACCCTTACTTCATGCGTAAAACACTATTGGATTTAGGAATGAATGATCTATTTTTGTCTTATCTGAACCAAATTTGTAGAATCATAAATAAGAATTTGAATATTTACCACAAATATATGGATCCCGATTTGAGATCTCAATTTCTGATATCTAATAGATATACAATGATCCATTTGTTTAATTGGTCAGCACAACTTTCAAGGGATACTCAGATTGACAATTCAAGAATCATTACCATACTTCGTAATCATTTGTATAGAGAATTTAAATGGAAATGGCTATCCGGCGCAAGATTCTCATTTGATCTAGAAAACAATTTTATAGAGATACATGGTCCCAATAAAGAATATTCTATAATTATAATTTCTCTTTCAACAGAGACTGTGACATTAAGATACAGATCTGTTACATATTCCAATATATTTAAAATGAAAAGGTTTCATGACCAAGTTTCGATTTATGGAAAAAATAAGACCATTAAGGAAGGTTTGGATATTCCATTTCTTTATCAATGTAAAAGGGAACTATGTCCACTTCTTTTTGAGCTTCAGCATATTGCAAGTACCCATAAAAGAGTAAAGCATGTTTTAAACCGTGATCCCAAATTTAAGAAAACTCTTAACGAAATAATTGAAATTCTTAAATTCGAACATTAATGGAGTCGTTTACACAGAGTTTGTCCCTTACTCTCGTATTGTCCGACCTAGTGTCTTTGGACTATCCTTCTTTAACCCAGTAATAATTTAATAGTTTGATGTCTAAACGATGTGCAATGAAGATAATAATTGTGGTTTTTCGCAATTAATTTCAAAATCATTATGTTAATTTATTGATAAATCGTTCCGTTTAATTGGAGCTGAGGGAAGACTTATCTACTCAATACCTATTGCATCTCCAAATAAATTACGATGTAGGAGCATCGTCCTATAGTTTAACCATTGTGTTTTATTTACATTGGCTGATAAAAGATAGTTACCCAAGTATTTTATAAGTAGTGTATTTTTTGACCTTTCCTGTATCTGGATAGTACATTGTGATTTCTTATTGCCTTAAAACTTATTCGAATTCCATCCCAATCCATAGATATCTAGACCCAAAAACCAATCTTAAAGTAAGAGTAAATATCCCCTTTTGATAAGGATTAGTGAATTTGAATTTTCGTATATGTATTGATAAGGATTAGTGAATTTGAATTTTCGTATATGTATTGATAAGGATTAGTGAATTTGAATTTTCGTATATGTATTGATAAGGATTGCATAGAAATAACATGAAATATAGGCTAAAACGAGTCCAAAGATAAACGTCAAATATTCCTATAAACTGTTTAACCTAAGGAATGGAAAACTTAAAAATGACCTATGATAAGAATATTGAAAAATATGTCAAGATATTACAGGGATTGCAAGAGAATTATACTCTAATTGTTAATAAAATAGATGAACTTAAGAATACATTCCAATTTCAAAACGACAAAAGTAATGATGATGCCAGATTGGCATTTTACTTTTTAGCTTCAAACTATTCTGATGCAGCGATTCATTTACTAATGTTTAATACTTACATTAGTAACAAACCTTTGGAGCTACGTCAATATTATGATGAATTCAAGATCAGTATACCTAATTCCAAGGCAATGGGACGAATGATACCCTTAAACAAGATAAGATGGAATAATTGTCAATGTTTGTCGAACCTGTTTTCTATCTCAATATATAGTTCTTTCGAATCTTCTTTAAGAAATATCATGAGATCTGTGAATGAGGATTGCTATGTAAAAACGCAGAATAATATAGTTTCAATGCTTGACCATCTAATGTCGAGATCAGAGAATTATACTTTGTATTTAACCGAATATCACGACAGATTTGTCGCTTTCAATAAGATCAGAAATTCAATACATAATAATGGAGTTCACATGCCATATAATAAGAATAAAAATAAGGAGGATGCCAAACAACGATCGGAATATCAAATTTTGGAGGATGAAACAACCATAATTAAAACCGGTGAACGCATTAGGGGCGGAGATGGCTGGGATGTTCATTTGCAAATGACTAAATTACTTTTCTTGATTCATAATGATATTCTGGAAATCCCAGAAGTTAAATCTAAATCATTTATTTTCGATCCGTCTTCGTAATCAAACATCTCTATGTATTCTTAGATATTACGATTCATATGATAACTCCATCAATTCATCCAACGCCGGTCTTATTCTCTTTGTATTTGTTTAAACCCGGTAATGTGACGAATTATAGTCATTTTTCCTTTATCTTCGTGTCGCCCAAAGCCTTGAGAGGCCTTTGGGTATTCTTCTGCATTCTCCCAAGTTCTAGAAGTTAATTATTCTGTCAAATCTTTGCCAACATACCTAGTTTCAATCTAATTACTCATCATAAGCAATGTCATCAGGGTTAAGAGCATATAACAATTTAAGACATCATATTAATCGTTTATCATCTTGAGGTTTTAGGTTAAAAATTGAAAGGATTTAATTCTAAACTATTCTTGAATGTATATGTCTTGTCTTACCTCAAAAGTAAGGTGTCTGAAACTGTAATGGAGTTCTTAATCTGTTCGATCAAAAATAGAATTAATTGTATTTAAAATAGGAAAAGAAAGGAATGGTTGAGAAGGATTTACGATATCTTTAATTCACCATGACAGTGCCTGTCATCCAAGGATGGATTACACAAATATAGTTGTATGTTCCTGGATTCTCAAACGTCATCGTAAATGAAGTGATTGGTGGAGCACCAGGTGGAACCTGTCCTTCTGGCCAAATCCAACCAGAATTTAGATAACTCTCATCTCCGGTGAATGTGTAGTTTGAGCCAGATTGAAGATAAGTTACATTCGTCTTGGAGCCGTCAATTGAAACTGGGGCAGATGACCTTGAATTATCTGCCAGAACCAACTTGTTATTTGGATTTGAACTATCTGGTATTATTGTAGCTTCGACATTTGGTGCTGGTATAGCGGCACTTAATTCAGTATTGTTGGGAATGCTAAATGGAGCTACTAATGGAGGAATCATATCATTATCTTTAATAAAAGTGACAGTATGAGGTTCACCAACTAAAGTTGGATTATCCCAAGTCACGCTGTCACCTGTTTTAATATTAATAGTTTGAGGAACATATATCGTCCATGGAGCCGTTCCATTGCCTCCGCCTGCGGCCACAGTAACGGCACTTGCTTGGTTATTTGAAGAAATACCAAATATAATAACAAAAGAGATTGCCACCAATCCCATACCTATGGTTATATTATTGATTACCATTGCTTTTGAATTTGTTCAGCAATATTAATACTTATGGTAATTGTTATTTTGAATCTATGTTTCATGTATGCGTGAGATTTAGACCTTTTTAGCTTTTAAATGAAAGTAAAATAATTTTAAGGTTAAATCCTATAAGAAAGTATAGAAATGACCTTTTATTTGGTATGCTCAGGATGGAGTTATGAAGGTTGGAAAGGGGTCTTTTAATCGAGATACTAATATTACAAGCTGGCTAATCTTTCAATCAAAATTAATTAAATTTGAGAGATGAGTCCTTGAGAATTCCATTTTTAAATAGAATATTACATACTAGTGATTCCAGATAACTAATTTCTTCTAATACTGGAAATACCAGCAAATCCAAGTAACATACATAACACTCCTATGAATACCTTGATGTAAATCCAACCTATATCCCTATTAAAACTAAAATCATTAAAAGCACTACCCCAGAGGATTAACCATCCTAAAAAGAATATCATTGTAATTATTATCATGAATCCTTTCCCTGGCCTATTTGGGTATGTTTTCCCATAGAAGTGCTCATCTGGCCCTATATCCATTATCTGCTCTGTTATGCGATTTTTATAGAATATAAATTGTATAGATCACCATTGTATTAAAAAGATCTAATAAATTGAGATTATTTTTCTCCTAGTTCTCCCAGTGATCTTGTTGCAAAATATTGATATGCATCAATCATGAGCTATTTAGAAACACATCAACATCTTAATTCCATGTTTTTACAATGATAAAGGATGGCGAGTGTGAGATTGTGTGAAGATAAAGTGTTTTCGATCCCCAATATGATATACTTAATGATTAAAAACAATGATCTTGAAAATGAATCTTAAAATCAACCAAGTTTGAGTTTAATTAAAATGAAACAGAAAAATCTTCTACAAAAGTATATAGATCAAATATTATATTTTAATTCAATGAAATGCCTTTTTATAATAATATTATTGGTCATATTTGGGTCTACTTCCCATTTCGTATCCAATATATACGCACAAACAACTGGCGACGAAATTGCAAATATGATTGGTCCTGCCTTAGATGAATTATCTAAGGACCTTCCTCTCAAAAAGATCCATATTCTTTATACACCAGTGTAAAATATGGAATTACTTTAGAATACCCATATGATTGGGTTATTGATGATACTCCAAATAGATTTATCTCCAAATCTGATATTCAGATTACAAATCCTGATGATAAATATAATGCATTTACTATTAATCATGACCAAGATAAAACACTGATGACTTCCATGGGTGGTTTACTGAAATATGATCAAGAATTTATCAAATATATAGAAGAAAATTATCCTGAGGAACGAATTGTTGAATATTCTAATTATTCAGATTATAAAATAGGAGGATATGAAACGGTTAAACATACAACTGCTAAAGGACCTTATATAATATACGGAGTTGAATCATTTATCGTGGATACTCCAAATGCTATATACCGTATAACATATCAAAATAGTGCAGAATTATTCGACTCACCAGAATCCCAAGAAATAATGAATCACTTGATAAATTCTATCAAGTTCTTAGACTAGACACATTCGCGCCTCGCTTGCGAGCGAGGCGCTTCCTCCCATTGCTAAAGAAAAACTCATTTGATGTTAGTAGCGTTTTATTGTTTCTTCCCTGTATTTTTTCCTCATCTCCCAGCCACGGAATGACCGAGTTCTTAGTTTATAGTTACCACATGGATATTACGTATTTACATTGGTTTATACACTTCCAAATTGAAACGTGACTTCTCTTAACATTATGTATGAATAACAATGCTTTGGAAACACTTCTAGTTGACAGTCCAAGAAAATACAAATACAATGCACGGTCAATATCTAACGAAGGTGTTCTGTTTCTTTTGGTTAACATATTAGAAATGGGGCATCTTCAAGCCATAGATTTTTCGTTAAGTTAACAGTACCTATTACCACGATCTAACAACCTTATATAGCATCATTATAATAAATTCATAGAATAATTTGGATTTGGATCATAGAATATCAACTGGCGTTCCAAATCTTGATGCTTTAATTGAAGGTGGAATACCTATGGGGTTTACTGTAATGGTAGCAGGTAATTCAGGCACTGGAAAGACCATACTTGGCTCACAATTCCTATATGAGGGTTTAATCTCGCAGCCTAATGAACACGGTGTTTATATCTCCTTTAGTGAATCAAAGTCCCAGTTTTACGCAACTTCCAAAAAACTAGGGATGGATTTTGAAAAATTTGAGAACCAAACCAAGTTCATTTATCTGGATTTTGTCTCACTTTACAATGATGCAATACAAGATGCTTTTGAAGAAATTCTAATCGCCATCAAAGCAGTCAACGCAAAAAGAATAGTACTCGATTCTTATTCAGCAATAGCAATGTCATTTAAAGATAAAATTGAATCAAGAATTACAATTCAAGTATTTTTGGGAAAAATCATGAGGGCAGAGGGTATAACGTCTATAATCATTTCAGAGATTCCACATGGAAGCCATGATTTAGGCAACGGAATCGAAGAGTCTGTGGCAGATGCCGTTATAAAACTTGAACATGGGCCAGACAACGCATCTCCAATCTTTCTTCAGGTATTAAAAATGAGGGGAACTGCCATTAATAGAGAGAAGCATGTTTGCACAATTACTAGCAAGGGATTGATATTATATCCTAAACAAAAAATAAGAATGGACTTTCCTGCTTCAGAGAATAGAATTCACACCGGAATTGTAAATCTCGACGAAAAAATTGATGGAAGTGGACTTATCGAAGGAACGTTATCTGCTATTATAGGGGCTAGCGGTTCTGGGAAATCCACTTTTGCTTTTCAATTTATTGTAGAAGGTGTTAGAAAATATAATGAATCTGGAATATTTTGTTCGCTAGAAGATTCGCTAGAAGAGATAAGGAGAACGGCTAATGGATTTGGCTATAACATGGAGGTTCTTTTATCACACAAAGAAAGTCGCGATGGAGGAAGAAAAGAAGCCGAAGGGGAAGTGGACTCAGAAAAAGTTGAAGATAACGGAACTGGAATGTCAATCTTAACATATAATCATGTCGACTATAATCCAGACGCCTTTATAGCAAGTTTGGAAGAGGAAATCAAGAAAAAGAGGCCAAAACGATTAGTCATAGACGGTCTCTCAGTTTATGAACTTAGATATAAGAGCGAATTACATGATATAACCGAACGTATTTCTAGTCTTGTGCGTAAATACCAAATTACTACCCTCGTTACCCTTCTTGGAGCCCAAAAGGATATTTTTCAAGTTACTGAGATGAATTTGTCCCCTCTTTTTCATAATGTCATCCTGCTTAGATTTGTAGAATTGTATGGACGTATGAAACGAGTAATGATGATCTTAAAGATTAGTATGTCTCATCAAGATGGTGCCATATTAGAATTCGTAATTTCAAAAGACAAAGGCATAGAAATCGTCGGTCCCATTGGGGAGGATTACACTGGGATTTTTTCGGGTGTAGCGAGAAAGTAACAGGTAAAGGGATAACTAAATGATGAGATTCACTATAACAACAATGACTAACGATATCTCTCTTGTTTTGTTAAGTCAATCTAGTGCATTAGGAATTTCACCGGGACATATGGTCATTGGACCTGGATTGAACTCCCTTGGATGAAAGACGATTTGCAAAGCTCTATGAAGAGTCTGTAGATGAAGCGCTTTCAGTATTGGGTCCGCATATTGCCAATCTTATAAAATTTTATGTATTTGAAAAATACTCCCTTAGGTTAAAGGATACCTACAATAATCCGACGGTACTTACAGAATCCTTAAAATCCGTGATCGATGGAGCAACACGAGTTATTCAAAGACGAATTCTTCGTTTATTATACGAAAAGGTAGGAATTGAACCTCATTTTGTAATTACAGAGGGTTTTGAAAAGAAAGTATTAGAGGCAAAAGAACTATTTGAAAAGAAAAAATAATTGTTTACTGTTACAACAATAGTATTTGGACATTCTTCTTCTATTCCAATGTCGCTGGCAATGTAAATCTAAAAGTTGCTCCTTTTTCGTTCGTGTTGTTTTCAGCCCAAACCTTCCCCCCATGGGCTTCGATAATGGCTTTTGAAATGTATAATCCCAGTCCAGTTCCAGAGGCTGAAGTGGTTATAAACTTTTCAAATAACCTGGGGATCACTTCAGAATCCATACCTTTGCCTGTATCTTTAATTGTTACCAATAACTCATTTTTAATATCTGAACTCTTGTTGTTTCTGTCACTTTCTGTATTATTATTACTATTACTGTGCGTCATTTTGGTTATTATAATGTTTATACTATTACCATTTGATTTACTATTAGTCTTGTCATTGTAAATGGAGTTTAAGGAATTATTTATCAGGTTGGATAGGACTTGAATGATCTTACTACGATCTAACATTATATTCAAAACAGAAGGGTTATTTTCTTTTTCATCGGATAAATTCCACGAAGAAAGGATCTCCACATTCTTAATATATCTTCCATCACCATTCTTTTCGCCCTCTTCATTTCTCTTCTGTACTTCGACCTTATAGTCTTTAATTACGGTATCAATTAAATCTATTAAATTTGTTTTTTCTTTATGTAAAACAAAGTTTCTAGACTCGATTCTTGATATGTCAAGCAAATCCTCAACTAATCTGGCAAGCCTATTACAGTTTCTCTCAATAGAGTTCATGTAATTCTGATTAGTGATATCACCAACAACAGCGTTATCTAACAACTCTATATAGCCTAATATGGCTTGTGTTGGTGTTCTAAGCTCGTGGGCGGCCAAGTTAATAAATTCGAGTTGTGCGTCAGAGTATGTCTTTAACCTATGGTTATATTCCTCTAACTCCTTGTTTGAACTCTCTAGTTGAAGTTTTGTTTCGACAGCATAATTTAGAACTTCTTTTTCGTTTAATAGAGTATCAAATAACGACCCAAAATTACTTACCACGGATTTATTATTGCTATATACCGCAAGGAAGCCATTATTCGTAGATTTATCCCCTCTTTTGCTGTCTATCAAAATTAGCTTAGCATTATCAACTATGATCACAGTACCAATAGGACCGGAAACACCACTAAGACGAACGTTTTCCTCTGTAGACGAAACAAAGTTTTCAACATGCCTTCTAGTCATATCTGATTTTCCATCTTCAGGATAAAGAATAATTAATCTAACTCCTTTCTTGTTGGCACGTTTCAATTCTGCATGAAGACCAATGTTCCAGAAATATCTCAAATGATGAAGTAAACCTATGGTTAGTAGTATCTCCGATTTAGAATTAAGTACATTGGATATTAGTAATGATTTAATGAGTTCCTTAATTCTTGTTATTTGTACTATGTTTCTACTATCATTATCAAAAGGCGTTACTGAATCAAGATTCTTACTTTCAAATTCGTAGTCGCTAAATTTGATACTAGTCTCTTTCTCCTTTTTTAATTCTTCAATTTTTTCATCCGCAGGTATAGAATTCTGCCACAGTATGTCAAATATTTTCTCTTGATATTTTACAATTTCACTTGTAGAATTATGGATAATAGTTACATTAACATTCTTGTCAAATTCTTCTTCGTTGTCCCCATATGATTTGCATTTGGTCTCGGTCGAAATAAAAGAAAATTTGTTTTCATAAATGATAGAGTTAACTTTGAGATTATCTAAATGATGAAGTTCAAATTTTTTCATCATAGCCTTACAATAGTCCAAGTTTTCTGTAGTTATTTCAATTATGTACCTGCTGCATATTCTTTCGTTTGAAATCTTTTCTATAGATTCAGATGGATAATTCATTAATAATTTATAATTCGTCGATAAAGCCTCGAAATTTCTGAAATCACCAAGTATGTCAAGTTTTATTTTTGAAGTAAAAACTTTTCTTGACACTATTAATTATATATATGATGGCTTTTAAATTTGTATATTAAGATGACAACCATAATTCTTATGATTTATTAAATGGTTTAACGTAGATTAAATACACTAGTACAAATATTGAATTTGTAGCTAGAGTAAGAGTAGTTATATTGATCTCTTGATTGCAATTTATTAAGAAAAGCTTTGAGGCAGAATTTGATCTTATAATAGAAACTATTATAAGGGAACACTGCTTGTTATCGTGGCTTCGATTCATAAAATTATGTTAATGTCCTTGTCAGATTTGTGAATCAAATAGTGTCTGATAATTTATCTCAACTAATAAAATATCAAAATGTCCTTTACCCTGTTATTGGTATAGGATAACCACTGATAGTGATTCATTTCATGATGAATACCTATCGCCAGATACCTATTGACCTCCCTTCAGCCTCAACCCTAACCAGAATATCACACGGAATTTAAACCCGCCGGAATATGGAATCCGGTTTGGGTTTGGGTTTACCTCATTTGTTTAAGATCGACATCCACAATGAAAACATTACTTTGCTATAGCCTTAAGGGCTTGTGACAAATTTACCTGCATCATAGACAACAATACTTTGAGTATCTGGTGAATCCCTTATTCTAATTACTAACAACAGTAATTTTATGAGTTGAAGCAATAATAAAATGGATGACGGTTAAATAATTGAACAAACATCTTACAATAAGACGGTGACAATAATACCACATAAAATTGGTGAATTCCTTCTACAGTGTTATCAAAAGTATTACAATACCATATCTTTAAATAAGAATCTATTTATGTCAGGAACATCAGGATTTCTTTCTAGCATAATTGTTGCACATTTTGTTGCGCAATACTCTATCAATTTTGTTCTTAATTCTGCATTGACCGTGGTAGCAGGATTTTTAACATATAAGATAATTTTTGCAATTCTTTTTCATATTGACAATAAACGAAAATATACAAAGCGATTGACTGGCAAAATTAACTTTCTTGCATTGAGACGAATTTTGATTAAAATGATATTTGCAAGTTCGGTATTTGACACTGTGAATAATGTAACGAGGTTTCTTCTCATAATACAATTACTAAGGTTAGAATATTCGGCTGTCGAGGCTGCTACGTTATCATCACTAATTGCTTCATTGCTATCATATGTGACAATAAATTTTATTGTAAAATATATCCATCTATTTAGGCAGAAGGGATAAAATTCACAACATTCTGTTTACGATAAGGGTAAAATACAAGATTTAATCTAATACAAACTTGACTTTTTATTCATAGTCTATAACATAAGAATTCCTCAAAAAAGAATAATAAGAGATATTTTTATGTATGATATTTAAGAAACTGTTGTGATTTAATGTTATCCTTTCGATAAGGTCTGAAATTCCAGAGATGTAAATCAACAAATAGTTTTTAATCACTACATATTTCGTGTATATAGGTAAAAATGTAAATATATCTAGCATCATATTTTTTTGCGCCTTCAACGTAGTCAACATCTCAAATATCTGCCAAGGTAATGAAATGGCAGAAACCACGTAATAATTTTGTTTGACGTTGTTACTCCAAAACTATAGAGTCCATAGTAATCATCAAAAGTTAGATGTAGATTTTTTTACTATTCAAGGATTTATGAGATTCATCCTTCTAATTTTGTTCTACGGTATGGCTGGCGGCGCATCAACCTGCTCGGATGCAATTTCCTCTGTAAATTCTCTGGTTTCCGTGACAGGCTTTTTCTTTACCACTACTTCTTCTCTAATATAGGGAGTTTTAGATACCACTACTTCTTCTCTTTTTAATGGTATTTCAATCACTTGTCTTGATCTCACAGGCTCTTGTGATGTAGATGTATCTCCCGTTGGTTGTCTTGTTTCGAATGAGACCTCCTCATGGGTCACTTCTACCTGGATAGTTTTTGTTTCTTTCAAGGGTACCTTAATAATAGTGGCTTGGCTTTCCTCAACTCTTTTTTTCACGTCCAATCTTTCCTCAACCAGTGGTATAGTCACAGGGTCGCTTTGTGGAAGATTAAGCCCTTGATCCCTATTTTGGAATGATGTTGGAAAATCATCTCCCTGATACGCATCCATTGCATCATCTCTCGAAACACTGAATCTAAGAATATCACCATCATAACTTTTGGCCTTTTCTTGAGGTATGAAAAACTTTTGTTTATTGATCATACCTTTTTGAACGAAAACATAACCATTTGAAATATCTTGAACCTCACCAAAATCCTCATCATTTGATCCTCTGGCTTCTCTTTTAATAACATCATTCCAATTAATAGTTGAACTCATATTATATTATATATAACACTGTATATATAGATAGGTAAAATATTACTTGATATGGTAATATTAGTTTTAATCATAATATATATCTCAATCATACGCTTTAACCACGAATCAGCTGTAGTACAAATGATTTAAACAGCAATATTTTTAAATTACGGATTTTCATTTGATGTCTTGGAGATTCCACCAATTGTATATATTCAATCCCCAATGGGATCAATTCTATAATCATTTCGTTAGCAGAAGAAGCAAAGAATGTTTAGGATAATATCGATAAGGAAGCAAAAGAGCACAGTGTAGCCTATCAAAAGGCAATATTAAATGGAAACCCAGTTGCAGCAGTCATAATTAAATATTCAGAAGAAAAGAACTGACACTATGATTATTGGAAGTATACTGTTACGAATTCCTGAATTAGAAATTCTGTATGAAGCTGAAAATGCTTTATGAAGAGGACTTTGTTCATGAACAATGCACTATAGAAGCATATGTTCACCAGTTGGGATAACTGAGTGTAAAACCATGGACAGCAATATTAGGATGATCCATATTTAAAAATCAAATTCAGTTCTAGATTGAAAATCAATTTACATCCATTGTTATTTACTACATGACTCGTTTCTTCATGAGGTGGAATATTGATGGAACTCATCGCAATTCATATAGCGTAATTATTTTTATTAATGCAATGATAATCCTAACAATATCTAACTATTAGGCATCACAAATTAATAGACATTAAATCATTATATGGAGATAGCAGGCCCTGTTAACTTAACGTGATTTTTCAAATGTTTTCCAATATTTCATATGGATTAGGATGAATAATATCAGAACATTATGTCTCAAATCGTGCATAAACTCCAAACAAACTTGTCGAAAGTGAGTAGTTTGGCTCAATGACAATTCAAATTTACCCTAATTCAAACGCTTAAGTTAACAGGGCCAGATAGCATCATCATCGAAGGAAAATCCCAACAGGCTAAACAATCAGATTTCATCTTTATGTTTAAAAACGTAAGATAACAATGTTTTTACAGCCTCGTTATCGATAGTTATGATATTATTCTTTAATGATATTAGACCATTTGAATTTAACCAATCAATATCTTTAAAATTATCAAAGTCTAACCTGCCATCATTCCCAAATACTTCATGTTATAGTTCACCTATGGACAACTCGGTTTCATTGATTCTTCTATTATGGTAAGAACATAATTGAATACAAACTCGCAATAATTCACTTTTATTTGGTGACGGGTTTTCTTGATTACCATTATTCATATTTTTATTTCCTATATTATTTCTACCATTTATCACTTGTTGTGACTTTTGCCAACCAGCCAGTTGTTATTGACATGCCTGAATTAATTTTTTTAGATTCAAATCAATTATCAATTCATAAATATTTGACCGATTCTTATAGCAATATTCAAATTCCTCTGACTCCCTTTGACCAATTCCTATATACGCTAAAGGCCATCACCACAATAGTTTTGTCCAAGTGTCACTGTTGCAGTAAATCATATATCCATACAACTAAGTCACCGTATCCAAAAGATAAATAAAAGTAACAGTTCCCATATGCTACATGGATTCGAAACCCACCGGGCCCGTTTGATTTGTATACTGTTTTCCTTAGCAAATTAACTCATTAAAAAATTAATTGATTTAATTAAGCAAGAAAATCATAAAGTTTAGCATAGAAGCGAAAATTATCCAGACTAAATATAGAATTAAAAGTATCATAGCAAGTTTCGAAATTGATTTTGCATAAATTATAGTAACTATTGCCATAATATCAAGTAGCATGATATCTAGTAATCCTAGGAATGGTGACCTTAATCAAAAAAAAAACAAGAATTGTTTTTAACGCAAATAAAATCATATCCATTTCAAGTCACTTTTATATAAAGTATCCAAAATTATGTTAATCATTTTCCCATAGTAAATTCATTCTTATATCATTAAATAGTCGAAGTTGTATTATTATAGAATCGCGTGCATAAAGATATGGGTTTCTACCAAATAAACTATCAAAGATATTTGAAGTTGACAGGAGATGCCATATTCAAAGATATTTTACTCTATCAGAATATCAGTATCCCACCTTTATGAAAAGATATTGTAATGAATTTTTTAGGATTTATACATATCTGGATAATGGTAAAATAGGTGATCTAAGGTAGCAAGTTGAAATTAGTTCCATAGATAATTAATGCG
This sequence comes from Candidatus Nitrosocosmicus sp. FF01, assembly GCF_047711275.1. Classification (NCBI taxonomy): domain Archaea; kingdom Thermoproteati; phylum Nitrososphaerota; class Nitrososphaeria; order Nitrososphaerales; family Nitrososphaeraceae; genus Candidatus Nitrosocosmicus; species Candidatus Nitrosocosmicus sp. FF01. Next base: position 361,361 of record NZ_JBLNIG010000001.1, read on the forward strand.
AAGAGATTAACCACCGAATAAGCATCAGGAGTAGTCAGTACCTGGTTCTCCAAATGTAGCACCATTATCATTTGATGTTCTGAACAATACTTCATTGCTCCCAGATTTATTGGTCCACCAAGCGACGTATACATTATCTTCTGATACAGCGATTGGAGCATCAATTACTAAGTTTGTGTGTCTTCTATCTGAAAATAGTTGAGCATTAGCTCCAGAATATAAGAAATCAATAGCGCTGATCGTAATAATAAATATTGCACCCGTAATAATCGTTAAAACTACACAAAATCTAATAGAATTTTGCATGTTATCAATTGGAATAATAGTAATAGATAGATAAATGTCTGTTATATAATTTCTCAAAACGTATCAGCTTTGGAATTTGTATTACCGGAACAGGACCAAAAAGATCTTGTCGAAGCTTCAGTGGATTTAGAATTATCAAGATGTTATACTCAAACATATCTACTGAAAGCAGATAAAGAAACTTTACAGGAATGTTTCGATAACCTAATGGAATATGCGCAATTAGTATGTGTCCCACCATTTGGTGATTTAGAGTCAGAAAAATGTCAGATAGTGGAAGATTATGTAAGATATCTACATTCTGAAATGAATCCTTCTGTTCGTGAGACTGATCCGTCACGTTGCGCGGCTCCGCCGCGCCCAGTCTTTTAACACGGGGATAACTAAGAGAACACATAATAACCAACAGAATCGAATTATCAATAACCCAATTAGACTTTGAAGAATTAGAAATATGAGAGGGTATTTCATTACAAATTAAAATTCTTAAAGAAATAAAGGAACGATGGGCCGCCCTATTGGGCGGCCCTCCATTTTCCTTTTTGCTGATGAGACTCTATTCAAAATTAATATCTCTTGATTGTTTCTTCCCTGTACTTCTTCCTCATTTCCCAGCCACGAAATGATCTTGTTCTCAATTTGTAGTTACAGCACGGACAATATACATTAGTTTTCCAATTTATGAATATCTCACATACGCTGCATCTTTTCTGTCCTTCTTTATACCTTGATGGAATTTCATGATTTCTCTTAGCCTTGTATCTTATACATATTCCATTGCAACTCATGCCGATTAGAACTGGAAAAATAGTTCTTAAAGGGGATAAATATGTACCTAATTTAGCAATTCCTTCATCAACTCATCTAACACTGGCCTTATTCTTTTTGTTATTATCTCGTTGATGTCGGGTCTATAATAGTGATTTACAAATACAGAACTTGAAATTCTTCACTAAAGTATATCATATAGGGTTTTACATCCATATTCATTTGTCTTGTTAAGAAACATGGAATCGAATTAACCTTTGGATGGATCGCTAGTTAGTTAAGTCTAGATCTGAAAGATCTAGACGACTTACTCGTAACATTTGTGCGAAGTGCGGCTACATTACCATTTAGAGGGATCGCGGGTTCAAATCCCGCACTTCGCACTGCTTTGAGATAGACTTGAACCAGTCTGTATACAAATCAGCCTACTTTATCTCTGTTCTCTGGACGTATTGAAACAGTTTTGAGTATCTATAATTTCATAAGCCAAATAAATTCGGGTCTTGCAAGTTAGGAAATTTTGGAATTAGAGATGCAAGCCACGAAGTGAACTTTTCAGGAACTAATGTTAACTTTGACGATCATTATCGGTTCATAATTAGGTCGCATCGGTATAATGGTTTGACTAAGGCTGTATTCATTCTTAGAAAAAAGGTCATTAGAATAGCCTCCATTTCTGTTTTAGTATCGTATCAAATCCAAAGCTAATCTTAGTTTGGTAATTTCTTCCTTTAGAACATCCCTTTCTTCCTCTTCCTTTGAATATCTTAACAATCTTTCACATGCTTGAATTTGAGCCAACATTAATTCGCCTTTTTCCAAACAAAGATTATGAGAAGACTCTAAGAAATGATACGAAACACTCTTTCCTCTTTCTTTACATCCACTTGTTTTTGCTTCTACCAAATATGGTATTTCGTTTTCAATTATGTTCATACCTATCTCTCGTAGTACGGATTAATAGTTATATCTGCGACGTAAATAATGTAAGTACTTCTATATAGAATATTTACTTGTTACTATTTGGGATATGCTTGGGACCTGCAATGATTAATGATATTTATATGCCAGTTAAATTGAGATATCTGGACAAATGATATGCTTTTTATATATTCTTTCCCAAAACCAATACTCATCGAATATTCGAAAAATCTTCGATCGTTAACTAAGACTTGCTAGAGAACGGGGTCATCATCAAATTTACTTTATTTTCTAGACTGAAGCGAGAAGAGATATCAATATGATAATTTTACATAATTCTGATTTAAATTTGTATCAAGTCTAACGACTGGTGTTATTTGTGGTTGACTGGTTGAGTGTATTTAGATTTTTGTAGATAAATTACGACATGTCGATTAGAATCTCAAACTCCTACTACTAAATAATATTAAATCTTCTCAGAGATTGATTTATTATTATCCTGAGTGTAAGAATACTTGAGAAGAACAAAAAATCATTAATGTTATCTCCCATAGGAGCAGATATAGTAATATTTATCATGAAAATTCCCAATTTTATTATGACACTGGCGGATTCAAATTCCAAACCCCACAATAGTCCTCTAATCAAGTTTCTAGGTGATGAACTTACCTTGTATGACTGGACTTTGTGGTCATTGCTGATTTTGATCTGAATGTCATATCTATTAGACAAAAAAGAAAAAGGATAACTTACATGCTTAAAAACACTGGATATCAGAGCTTGGAATACAGATATAGCAACTATTGTTACTGCGAAAACATCTAGTATTGTTGTTATCAGTACAACGAATTCAGTGACAATTGGTAAAAAAATAGGCACTTGTTACAGACAACCCTGTTGACAAAAAAAGAAAAAGAACTACTTTCATTCATTATTTTTTTGGTTCTCTGACATGTTTTTTCACATTATCTTCGTTCTTGTAATGTTTACTTTTTTTCACTATCTCCTCTTGCATATTGTAATTTCTTCTTTCCCATTTACAATGGAACTGCCCTGCTCCACAATTTTTTTGAACAACCAAGTGTTGTTTGTCTACCAAATCTTTTGAATCACTCCAAATTGTTTGGTTAGTCTTAGACAATTTTTGATAAATACATATCATATATTCACAAAGGCGTACAATATCTCCAAGCTTTCATTTTTGGCGTCTAGACAGCAAATATCATGACATTGTAATATTTCCAATAAACCCTATTTTCTATGGTCTGTCTATCGTATATCCTAATCTGATTTCAATTTGTTTAGCTAGTTTTTCAACATACTGGGTTGATTTCTGATAATATTTTAAATAAGATTGACCACATTGAATAAAAAATAATACTTGTACTCATACTTCAATAGACTGGTCACTATCTTGTTTATATTCCAAATAAGTACACTCTATTCTGTGAAGTGAGTGGTTTCGGATGACCCGTAAGTTTTGTTGTGAAAAGTTTGAGGAAGAATATAAAAGTGAGTGTATTAGACATGATACTGAGATTTTCAAATATTCTGGAGATCATAAAGGAATTTATTATTTGATGTTTGAAGGCAATATTGCCAGCGCCCCTTTGATATTTTGTCCATATTGTGGCACACGTTTGATAGAATCTAACTCCTCTTAGGGTATTCGAATCGATCTTGCGACATACGTTATCTCCTCTTCAAAAGTAATAAAAGTTCCATCAGAATTCAAGACAAGGTGAGCTACTTATTAGCCATATACAGAGGCAATTTTGATTCCGGAATTCTGTTAGCATTGTTGCATTAATCTTAAGACTATATGCAAAAATGATACTCGTTGCTGTAAACTTTGGAAAAATTATTTTAAAGATTAATATTGTTGATAATTGTTTGTAATTGGCAATACAATTGATATGCGAAAAATGCAATAGAGAATATGATTGGAAGGAATCAATTTACAATAAGAAACTGCATTGCTTTGTCTGTCCTTACTGCAAAAGCTAATTTTGAGAAATACAAGGTCACGGATATCTTTACTTTAATATCATGATCTTTTACAAAAATTTTGATCAAATTTTAGGTTTATCATCGTATTGTAAACTGATACTTTAAAAATCCTTTGTAACTTCTTAGGAGGTCAAATATGTTGTTATTTTCGTCTGTTTGACAAATTATCAAATCCGATTTCTGGTCGAATCTTGCGAATCCAAACGTTCGTTTAATTACAACAAATAATTTTGACATGTCTTATCAAATGAGAAGGCCTTATGACAAAAGTCAATTCTCGCTATTTTATTAATTTTGACTATGGGGCATTGATAGAAATAGGAAAAAAATTCTACAGAAACTTTTAACGATCCTAATAAGGGGGAATTTCATACTTCAATCATAACGGGGAACGCTTTAGAAATTTTAATTTTTCCCAACACTTCCCGGATGGTAAGGGGGATAAGCAATACTATAACTCCTTTGAAATGCATCTTCTGAGATTGGCATAACAATCGATTATGTAATTATGGAAAGCAACAGATCGCATGCTAGTCTAGATTATCATGTCCACAAAGGTAAATTCCTGGATTTCCTGCCGCCAATCAAACACTTTATGGTCAATGGAAGAACTGTAATTTATTTTCTAGATTCTAAATTTGTAAAAGATAAGCAAGGCCAGACATGATCTCATTCATGGCTACTAAAAAACTTGACGTTGGATGCTATCAATCACTTATTTAAAATTAAGGAAATCTGGTTTTAAGAAGCCAAACTTGACCACTGTAGTCAAAGATCCCGAGATAATACTAACATTATATTTGGAATCTCTCAACTTCCCTCTAAATGAACCTGAAATTCTGTGGAACCGTCGGATGACTACTCATATTATGAAAGGTTTTAGAGGAGTGTTCTTTCATGTAGAAAAACTGTCCAAAGAAAAAGGCATCAAGTTTAGGATTATTGTTGAATCAAGTGAAGGGATCACAAGGTTTCTAAACTCCATGAAATATCGTGAGGTAAAACAATTAGACACTGTGCCAGAAAACTTTCAATTGATTGATATCAAGATATGTATAAAACCACTGTTTGAACGTGATAACGAACAATTTAGTCAAATACTGTGGAGCAATTCGACATTATTCGTAAGTGAGAAACAAAATCAATTTGAGGATCATTGGAAAATAGCTCGACCGCATTATTAAATAGGATTAAATTAGTTGGTGAAAGTGATCTCAAATACCAAGACTTTTCAGGTAAATATGAATATATCCAAAAAAATAAATAAATGAATTTGCTTGTTTGCTCTAGGTATCCATTATCCTGGAATTTTAGAGCATCTACTCCAAACTATCTATCCTGTAAATTAGCCTTTAATGGATCAATCTTTTTATTCTATTGGTGATAATTAACAATATCAGTAGATATGACTTTAATAAGAATAGACAAGGACATTATTACTTTAATCAATGTTTTTACGGTTGATCCTTCAAAACAACAACAACTAGTTGATGCTCTCATTGAAACTACCAAACAAGTTTGGCGATTACAAGATGGCTATGTATCTGCCAGTATCCATAAAAGTAAGAATCGAAAAAGGGTAGTAAACTACGTTCAGTACAAGGGGAAAGACGCGTTTGATAGAAGGCTTGATAATCCTGAGGCCATAGTCCGTATGAATAAAATACTCTCCATGTCAAAAGCAGATGGGCATCTCTACGATGTAGTTTTTACAGATACAAAGAATTAATCATTAATCCTTACACTATTTCAATTCGTTTTATTCACATCATTGCGCTAAAATAGAGTAATTGCTATGATTTTGATCGGACTTTTTATTCTTGCCTACTTGATCATCTTATCCGTCAAATGTGTAAAATACAGAGGAACGGTGGCGTGGTATAGTTACCAAATGGAATAGCAAATGCTATCTAAAACAAGACCCGCCATATGATATGGAAATCATTCTTTTATCTTTATTTGAATACTTGGAATACTCTTAATTGTTGAAGTTACTTTCTAATTAACCATATCTTTGAATTCAAGATTTAGATCGCAAATTTCATGCCGTCATAAAAATTATCTGAATATGATTGGATTAAGAATGCATATGTCCATAATAATAGTGTAAGATTTTTGTTCATCTGGTCTAATCTCTAACGAAATAATTAGAAAGAGCCAAAGCAACATAGTTTCTTATATATTTCAATAACAAAAACTATTGTAATCACCTCAAAGTATCGTTATTTTCATTATACTGTATTGTATTGATTTACTTACCTCTTGAATGAACAATTGAGCGAATTCCTATTTTTATCCATTTTAATAATCAGAGGATATTTTTTGGCTAATTCATATTTTCTAAAACTATTTGAGATAATAGTTCTATAATCAGTTTTCATCATAATCAAACAGAAATTAGCATCCAAACTATGAAATTATTAATTTTAACTATACATTTTGATCACAATGAATAACATAACAAAAAACTATAAAGTCGGAATATTTGCAATGTTTATTGCAGCAGCACTCATAGGTTCAGTAGTAGCCTTTGGCGACAACTATGCATATGCAGGTGGAAAGAAGAAACACAATGACGCAGAGCAAGAAATCGAACAAGGTCAATCAAACGAACAGAATGCACAATGTGTATCTGGAACATTCTCATTAATTGACTGTAACAACATAGGCCTAGACCTCCAATTCCAAAACGGCAATATTGCCGCAGGACAGCAATAAACTCTTTTTATTTTTTTAAGTTTCTAATAATTAATCTGTTCTTTGGACTGTATATTTCAACTTGATAGTTCAAAATCATGAACTTGAATTTTTTTTAACCCCTAAATAACTATTAATAGTAATACTTTATGCTCATACGAAAAGCTTGAAATTTAAGATTGCTTATTTATTTACCTGTCAGTTGATTCGCTAATCATTTAAAGGCAGTTGGCGGTCCAACCGTAAAGTCTATTATAAGGGGTTCTATACAAAATTACAAAATTGGATTGCCCTTGGGTGATTTGATTTACTAAATGCTTTTAGGAACGAAACATGGTCTTGCGTTTCCAAATTTACTATTTGTATATCCACAGCGTCACTGTATGGAGGGCTTACGTGAATCCAAACTTATTTGCGAGTAACACTATCTATCTTGTAAAGGTCGTTACCTTCATTGTTATGGTTTATGTTTTCTTCTACTAATTTCAATCTTCTCTGATAATGGGCCACAACAAAACAATAATTTACTCTAATTGACGATATATTAGATATTGTTAGAATATCGATAAGACGGTAAGGCCTAGATCCAATGTCATTCATATTCTATATATCAAACTAGTTAATTCAATTGAAAAATCAAAGACAATGTAATCATTACTGTACTAAGTATTGAGATAATTATTCGAGTGGGCTAAACTAATACATCTGAATCTTGTTTACCACTATTTGATCATTTTTGGTGATTGCCCAATAAAGAATAATCAATCCAAAAAAAGAGTGAAAATAGAAATCGAATTTTTTTTTAATTCTGTATCTTTAGTTCTTTCTTAAGTCACTGTCACGCTTCCAGTCATCCAAGGATGCAATATGCATATGTAATTATAGGATCCAGGTTTTTCAAATGTTACACTGAATGTATTTCCTGAACCAGGATATTCTTGTTCAAATCCATTTGGTAAGAACCATCCTGAATTAACATATTTTTCTGTTCCTGTCAAAGTATAGTTAGCATTTGGAGTCATGAAATTTACATTATCTGATGAATCAATTACAACCGGATTAAAAGTGCGCGCATTGACAACCACAATAGTATTCATCCCGTCTTCGCCAGGTATTAGTATCGGCTCATTATTAGATCCTGGTGGGAGAGCGGTGAATTCAGTTGTATTTGAGATACTCATAGGTGAAACTACACCTGCAGTTTTATTTCCATCAAAGATAAAGGTAACAGTGTGAGGTTCGCCTACAGTTGTTGGATTATACCATGTTACAGTTTGACCCACTCGAACTTCCACATTCTCGGGGATAAATGCCGTCAACGGAGCAGTACCGTTTCCTCCTCCTGCAGCTATTTTCACGGGTTCGCTTTCTTGTGTTTGATTTGAAGTCGATGCTAATGCTACTTTTGTAGGTATGCCGTCTACTGAGAGAATTGCTAGGATTGTTACTAGTGTCAACCCTGAGATGATTATTGTCATTGATGTCGATGCTTTTGCCATCTTCAAATGCATTTGTATTTACTATATGATATACTTTTTCTTGGTATGTTATTATTGACATGAAATATGCTATCCTTATTGTACTTATTATAACCTCTCAAACCTAATTTGTCACATTCTCGCCAAGTAAATTTATTCCAAAATATTTCGGCTAGTCCTATAAAAGGAATATAAAATAGATATAAGGTTGCTATTTTCGGCTGTTCAATTTAGTTTCTGGAAAATAGAAATGATCTTGTAACCTAATTGAAATCAAATCCTTTATTGACTATCATAAAATATTTTTATATGACTTTGACTATAGGTCGATAATGGATTTTAGATTAGGGATGATGGCAATTGTGATGGTGGTTACTTCCTTGACTTTGGCTCCTACATTAGTGATGAATCAATCAGCAGAAGCAAATCATTATTGTACTGATTACAAGGGTAAATCCAAAGATTGGATAGAAGGGTGTAAACAAGGTTGGTATGATCATGATCATTGTTGGGGATATTATCCAGGGAAAGGCGATTACGCTAGAGGATACGCAGTCGGTTGGGACAAGGGAAGCTGCAGATAGTAATTTAGATAAGTAACATTAAATCCCTTTATTTTTATTTTTTGATTAGCATAGATAATACTATTTTTAGTAAAAAATTAGCGTCTTTTTGTTATGGATCAGATACAAATCTGGAATCAGTTACAATTGTGGCTGAGTTATATTATTCATTGTCATTTGAATAGAATGGATAAATTCTTGTTGAAAATTTGGTGTCTTATTGACAGCAGATAATTTGATAAACTTATCCAAGGTTTTTCACAAGAATTAAAATAGAAAATATTTTCTTCAAAAAATTTGGTTAGTTCTTAACTAACCAATTTGCTCATGAACCGTGTTTGCTCTATTTATAGAGCCTTTGGAAAGCACTATCCAGTAGAATTGGCTAATAATCTGTCTAATTCGTCATCAGCAGATTGACAGAATTCTAGTGCTTCATTGGTGTTATCATCTTCTAACTCTTGAATACAATCTTCGAGATGATCATCAACTGTTTGTAAACTCGGCTGTTCGTTGCTTGACTCGTCGTCGGTACTTGTTTGGTTAGAATTGGATTCATCAGTGCTCGCAAAGACTGAACCAACATGGCTTACTGCCATAGCGCTAACCATCAAGATAGAATAGGCCAAAATGAATATGCTTAAATACTGATTTTTGTTCATCAGGGGTTAACCTAGAGTTGGGTAATTAAGTTTTTCGTTTGTTGGTTGCTACACATCCATGTCTAATTCATTTTCTGTACTCATTTATCAAATTTACTCAATTCAACGTAAAAAATTGATAGATATTTTATCCTTGCATAAATTGTCATATTGTTTTAATGAATTTTTGTAATATGGCTGACTAGTTGAGGTAAATGATGATCACAAACAGTCGATATCTACTTTTTATTCATTTTCTCCGGTCAATTTCTAATAGTATAGAATCTTGCAATGTTTGATAACCTAAAGCGATCTATGAATATGGTGAATTGTATCTTCAAAGTTAGATTGACTAAAGTAATAATAGCAAATAAATGCAGTTTTATACTTTTCTAATCCTTTGGCCATCTTCGTTCCATTTCTCACCTCATAAGAAATATCGAATATCATAACAATATTGCTATGATGCTTGGTGATTTCGGAGTAGATAAAATAAATGTACGCGAAATTGCGTATATTATATCTGAAAGTCTTTCCCTACACATGATCAAAGAACGATCTTTGGGACATGCTGCCAAAACAATAAGGTCCTTAATTGATAATACTATGAGAAAATTCAAAATTATTTATTGAATAAAGCGGTTACTATTTGCCCACTGAAATTTATTCTCTATATCTGAAGAACAAGGTTCCAAGTTGATGTTCTCTCATATAGGTATACTTGCCATTGACTATTCTCAAAACCTCTAATTGTCATGATCTTGTCTTTCTGAACTTATAACACAATATATTGTAGAAAAATAATTTGTTCATCTAATACTATTATAAGATTATTTATACGAACAAAATTCTGTAGTAAGATTTTGTTTTAATTTTACAGTATCGAGTATCCAAACTATGATATGTTTAATTTAACCTATACATTTTGATTGAAATGAGTAACATAACAAAAAACTATAAAGTCGGAATATTTGCAATGTTTATTGCAGCAGCACTCATAGGTTCAGTAGTAGCCTTTGGCGACAACTATGCCTATGCAGGTGGAAAGAAGAAACACAATGACGCAGAGCAAGAAATTGAACAAGGTCAAGCCAGCGAACAGAATGCACAATGTGTATCTGGTGAAATTACCTTTGCTTCATGCAATAACGTCAACATCCAATTGCAAGAACAATTAGGCGATTTGGCATTAGGCCAACAATAAATTTCCTTTTTTCTTAATATTCCAAATTAATGACTGCATTCGACAATATTGATTTGTATTATTTTATTTCCGATCGTTTTGCTGCAATATAAAAAATCTATATTACATTACCAGTTCAAATATTAAAAATAAAAAAACTGTTTAATTTGATATTAAATTATGGGTTTAGGCAGATGCAGCATACAATGCTGACTGGCTATCAAAGAATAGGGCCGATGAAGCAGATAGACATTCTTTATCGCTAGTGCCATCCACTGCATAAACTTGCGGAATTACATTGCTATTGATACTGCTTAACCCTGGAGTTACTGCAATAACTGCAAATAATGTCATGGCTGCTACTAGAGTAAATCCCAAAATCAATGGACTATTCATTGTTATAATACATAAAATCTAATATTTAAATCCTATTAGAATGATCATTTCGGTCATATATCATACCAGTATCTTTTCTTTCAAAATTTGTCCAAGCTTATCTAATATCCTAAATCCACTGATTGTATCATTCACTTATGATGTCATCGTAGTTCGTAGTATTTCAACTCATGACATTATTTTGGATAAGATCAATCGGAGAACCATCAATAAAGATATTTAGGACATTTCATTTTAGCAACTTGTGATACAATTTACTAACAAGCTCATAATTATGGTGGCTGCAATTTTGACCATTTCTATGATCTCAGCTCAATCGACAATAGCTCAAGATGATGGAAGTGTAACAGGATTGAGTGCACCCAGTGAAGTGCAGACGTTTAGTTCAGCCTTTGACACATTTGTCGAATCAGACCCGCAAGGCTTTGGCGTATACGATGAAAGAGACTCTAGTACGTTTAGTCCTGGCGAAGCCATTACTTTATACATCGAGCCCGTAGGTTTTGAATACGGCACTACCGCTGAGGAAGGTGATGAATCGTTAAATACAATAAACTTCTCTGCTGACTTCATCATTTCTGACACCGAAGGTAATGTATTGACGGGCCAGCAAGGACTCCCAGTTAGTGAGATAATTTCTCATCATCAAAACAAAGAAGTGTTTATTCCATTTACTATCTCTCAAACAACACCGTTCCCAGTCGGCGACTATGTGATAACATATACTATTCATGACAGCAATTCGGGAAATAGTTTCGATATAGTCAAAGAAATCTCTATTTCAGAGGAGTAGCTACTTTTCTTTTTTTTGCTGCTAATGTTATTGTGACTTTTTAGATATCTTTTACCATTGCAATTTATTCTGTTCTTTATTTGCTTGTCATTTTATGACAAAACAGATGAAATAGGAACCACGATTTGATTACCATTTCAAATATCAAATACAATTTGGTCGCATATTACTGACAACCCAAAGAATTTATACTCTTTTGACGTTTTAGCCTATCTGCCCTGATATGGACCATAAAGATTTAGAGATAAAGAAAAGTATAATGACACACATCCACATTATTTTAGGAAACGCACCTGAAAAAAAACATACTTTTAATTCGTTGGAAGACCTCTATGCTAAAGTCTCTTTCTCCATAGGTTCAGCTCGTGAATATGAGGGTAGTGGTTACTATGGTACAGAGCTATTGGATTCTTTGAATGCTAGTATAAAATGGATGAAGAAGAGAGGCATCATTATTTTTAGAACCGATAATTCAGGAGAATCTTCGACCGTTCGAATTGACAAAGAAAAGTTGATCAAATATATTATTGATCCAGACATCAAGATTGACGATTCTTCCAACGATAATTGAACAGCTGATCATTGGGAATTCTACAAATGTAACTATATCTCTAGACTTGACGCCAAGAGTTAGATTTTCTAAGGAACAAATGACTTAATTCGCTCCTTCGCTTAGGGGGGGGGGGTCAATAGATAAGAACCTAAGATTTGGTAACCTTTTTTGTAATTGTTATAAAGTGGAATTGAGGTTTAAATTCAAGCTGATGCGAACACGGCACGATGCGGGGAGAATGAAATTACTGTCTTTTCGTCTCAAGGTGAACAACTTACTAAACTTGCTTGATCTGATATACTTTTGTGCCCCTACCTATTTTTGTATTATTTGGATAATTGTACGTATATGCGAAATAAATTTGTAATTTATCTTATCATGGAGACAATATTCTAAATGCCCGCTATAGAACATTTCGAGTCACCTGCAGGCGATATTCAAAGAGCAGTTGGATTCTATAGGGATATATTTAATTGGGAATTGGAAAAATGGGCAAATCCTGAAAATCCGAATATGGATTATTGGTTCATCAAGACCAAGGATGAAAAAGGAAATCTCGGTATAAGTGGCGGAATGATGAAGTGACAGTCATCAGATCATAAGGTGACTAATTACATTACTGTAGGTTCCATAGATGAGTACACAATCAAAATAACTGAGAAGGGTGGGAAAATTGTCATTCCAAAAACAGAGATACCTAATATGGGATACTTTACAGTTTTCTTAGATAGCGAAGGAAATATGCTGGGGCTGTATGAAGGAAAGAAATCCTAAAAACATAATACATACTAACTACCTTTCTTTATCCGTTCCAAATGTGGTGGGGGTTTTCTCATTTTATTTTAGCAAGATAAAATGGATCTGAATCAGGATTCAATAGATACTATATACTTTTTATAAAATGGCGTACATTATAATGCATGAGTGTTAGTACTCCTGATGATTTTATTGCTTGCAAAACTTGCAGTCATCCTAAATCTCTTCATTTAACGGCGAGAATGGGCAGTGCTCCTCCTTTTTGTAAAGCGGCAGGATGTAAATGTCCAAGCTTTACTTAGCTTTGCATCTAAAGAAAAGTTGTTGCAATTTTTCTTAATTCAAAAACTTGTTACTTGTTCTTGAGGATATACTAACATTCTCATTTGCCTTTCTATTGTGATAGCTCCCACGGAATATCTAAAAGAGAACGGAGTTGGAAAGACTCTATAATGGATATCCTTTTTCCAAATGCCGTGACCCAAGTCAGCGGTCACCCCCTATTACATAGTAATGACATAAATAATTCAAATAGAAGGGAAGATTTACAACAGACGGTGGAGACAAGACTTAGTTCATAGGAAAGATGAAAGTCCAGATAGTAAATTTTTTGTACTATAGACTTCATCCAGACGCCGACAAATTGAAAAGGGAGTTAGATGGTTAATGTGTTATTTAGATAAATCCTTTTAATCAAAAGAGAATACTTTTGTATGCAATGGATATGAACTGGTTTAGCTGATTTATCTAGATCGACTAACAGGGGTTCTCTTTTCATATAAATATGAAATCAATCCTCCCAATGGTCTTACGCTTTAATCTTTTTCACATCGAAATAATCCCGTAGATGTTTGGTATTATGCGGATATAGAAAATTGAATAGAATGCTTCCGATTTTCCAATGCAATTTTAATGGTTTAGCAATTTAGCCCAGATACGACCAAACAGAAAAAATCCTTAAATAAAAAGAATAATCTAGGACCAAAAATCCCTCAAAGGGTCATTAATGGTATCTGTGACAGAAATAGTCACAACCAAATAAATGAATTTAAAGAACTGGTATTACTTTACTTCCATAACCATGTCTTTGTCCAGTCAGTACCATTGCTGTCCTTCCAATAGAGATAGAGACCAACCTTGCCATCAATACTTTTCATCTCCTTAATGTCCGATTCGAAAAACATGCTCCCCTTCAAAAGCAGATTACCCTCGTCATCATACTCTCCAGTATCTGCGGCCGTGAATGTTGCTACACTGTCACCTTTGACTATCATTCCTTTCCCTGCGCTGCTTATAGAAGGTAATGAATACGTTGACACGTAAGTACCATACTCAGTAACATTTCCTATTCCTATCATGTTTCCCTCTGCTTTATACGAGTCCTTTGTTTGTTGTGGATTAATACTTACTACTTCTTTTCCTGTGTCTACCGAGTCTGTTAATTCATAGAATGGTTCTCCAAATGCCGTTATCATTGCATCTACGGTAGATTCTGGGTCATGAAAAAATGTGTTATTTTCAGACCTAATAGACGAGCTGTTTTGATCAATTACTGATGCATGCGCCTCGTTCGCTATTTGGATGGTACCACCTGACAATGCGGTTATCAGAAGAAGTGGAAGCGACGCAAAAACAATTACAAAACATCGAAGAAGCTTATTTTTGGACTTCATCATATCTACGTGTTCGATGGGGTTTATATTAAGATTTTATATTCAACAAAAAAATATAATATACATATTTGATTCAGATTGCATTAACTCCAAAAAGTTTTGCTAAATAGCCGAAGTAATATTCATTTTCGGTATTCATTCTATTGAGTTAGTTTGATTTAGAGATGCTGATAATATTATCTTCAAGACTCACTGATTGATGCGGTATTTTAGCTTTGCAATACAAATAATATTGTTTCCAAAACCATCTTGTATAGGGAAGTATGAAATCCTATAGTTTTTTACAAATAAACTAAAAATTTGAAGTCTTTTAGTATTTTTGCTATGTTTTTTGCATATAAGATAAATATCAATGGCCTATAACTACAATTGAACCATTTGGTAGGCTGGAGTTATATTGTTATATGTGAAAAATGCGGGTATATTTCCACGGAGAAATTGCCCGAAGATAAAGCAAAAAAACTATTACACGAACACGAGGAGAGTTCTGAAATCTGTACGACAGGTCACATAAAACTGATGAAAGTTAGAACCTAAATTGCATTAACTACGCCTGCACTCTTGTAAAGCATTTTTACACACTCAGAATATGTTCTATATTTGAACTTTATCTCATCTATAGGTATATCCTTGTCAAGACGATCTTTTGTTGTGTCAATCTTGTACTTGTTTGCTATATCGTCCAAAATTGTATTCAAGGTAGAGTTAGTGTAAGATTCAACTATCAGGCGGTTCATACTCAATTATTCTCTTCCTAGTATTTATTCTTCTACATTCATCTTTATTAATTTTATATTATCTTGTTTTTTTCTATTGTACCAACCTTTCGTACACCCAATAACGAATTTGATTTTAATAGAATCACTAAACAGATAGATTTCTGCATTCTAAAAATAAATAAAGTTTTATCAAAATTGAAGTTTCTTTACCCCAATATTGTATCAATATAATATTATGATGGCATTATCTGCCATAATGCCAATCAATACGGATATTACGTATTGTTTATTATGTCACGTCATTACATCCTTTCGATACATGAATTTTGATTACTATTTTTTTGCTTTTTCAGGAACGCTTGGGGGATTGATGGCCACCGTTTGCATGACCATCTTCGAAATTCCGTTTTGGAAAAAGTGGGGATTAAAGGGAATTTTAGAATGGCATGAAAACCAGATACTGTATAGCAAACTGACTAATAATAATCCAGATAGGTTAAACTTCTTTGGTATTTTCTTATTACATTTTGTTAATGGAGTACTAGGCGGATTGGGCTTTTCCATTTTGTTGATCCTGATTCCTTTTCAGATTTCAATAATATACATTGTAGGATTAATTTACGGTCCTGTTTTATGGATTTTGACACTGCTTCCTATACATAAACCCATTACTAGTGTTGATCCTTTTAGTCACCCTCAAGGGTTTGGCCCCCTTGTTGTAAGTCTATTTGGTCATATAATATATGGTCTCATACTTTCATGGGGATTTCTGCTATTCAACCAATAAAAATTACAGGTTACTTAAAGATACTTGTTTGGATCTATATTTTCAGCTCCAGGAATTCTTGCAATTTCAAATCTCTCTTTTTCCTTCAAGAAAGATATAGTTGCGTCAATACCCAATTTTGTTGTCAGGAGATTAGTTTGATCACTTGATGGGTCTAAACTTGAACCCTTGGTGTTAGGTATCATCACAAAGTCTCTGTCTGCCTGAGTTCGAGTGGAAATAGCGTATTCGACTTCCACTGGATTTCGTGGATTAATGTCTTCATCAACAATAATTGCTGACTTGAGGGATGGATGAGCCGCAAAAGCAGTAAGTATCGCATTCTTTGGTTCGCCTTCTAATCTTTTCTTTATTTGTATTACAGCAGTCAACCAGTTACTTCCGCCATCGGACAGATGAACGGATTTTGTAGTAGGAACGGTATTCTTGACATAACTCAAAATCTTTGCTTCAATAGGCAAGCCCATTAGCAATCTATGCTCGGTATAACCTGGCAAAATGTCGTAGTAAATAGGGTTATCCCTATACCATATATTACTAATTTCAAATATTGGTTGTTTTCTTCTAAAGTCATATGTTCTAAGCATTTCGACCATCCACTCTTCTGCAACTTCATCATGCAATATTTTACCCTCTATTACGACTTCACTAAATTTCGGTATCAGCAGATCCGAGTAACTACTCTTTGTTAGAAGTAACTTGCCATCCAAAAGATAATTCGCTATCGAGGTTTCATCAACACCATAAGAGGCTTGATAGGCTGCAGCAATATTAATTGCGGGATGTATGCCGATCACAACACTTATTTTCATATCTTCTTTGTGTTCCTTAGCATAGGTATAAGACTTGTGAAGATGTCTGCCTTCGACCATTCTGATTACCATTTGACTGTTGTTTAGTAATAACATCCTATGTATGGAAGAATTTTGATTACCGTTCTCTTGATCCTTTACATATACCGTCGACGAAGTTACGAAAGGACCAGCATCTTTTTCAAAATGACTTACAATAGGAAGATCATACAAGTTGCGCGTACTGTTACTATTAAAAGGGGCTTCTAAAGAAAAATCCTTGGGATAATATTCAGTCCCTATACTGGCCAATTGAGATAAATCTATTTGATTGTTAGTAGAATTTACAGCCAGGAAAAATCGTTCCCTTGTTCCCAACAGATTGCAAGCGACCCTAAATTTAGATTCGTCAACATTTGTAAAAATTAGTGCCTCCTTGTTGTCGAACTTACTAACAATTGCTGCGAGTTCAAACTTTTTCTTTACTTTCTTGTTAATAGTAATTAATTCATTTTTTTCTGAAAGAATCTGTAGAAAACCCCTGAGATCATTTCCTATCCCTTTGTCAAAATCTTTTCCGTTGTAGGGTTTGTTCTTACTGCTATTTGACTTTGAAGCAAAATTTAATCCCGACTTCGAAAATACTTTATCTGTCCCTCTCGTTGATTTACGTCCTTTGCTAAAGCCTGTCTTTTTCGTAGTCATTTACTTTTCCTCTATCATTGAAAGTATCTTTTCATTGATTATCTTCATATCATCTAGATGTAATTTATTTTTTGTGTACAACGAAATCACACAAATTCCATTTTTCATCAAAGATATTCTAGTTGACAAAGTATCAATAAAGAGTTGATCGTTTTTGTCCGGGATTACCCTCGCTGTATTTGATTTATTTGTAACAGATAGAGAAACAGATATGGATCCTAATTTTGATTCATTTTCAGATATAGAAATAAAATTGCCGTTATCAAAACTCAGAATGTTAAGAATAAACTTTCTCCCTAAAGAATTTGAGAATATCTCGATAGGATTATTATTTGGCATCCTCTACAATCAGAAGAAATCTTATACTGTTAAATCTTTCTAAAATCATTTTGGAATAAATATCTATATTATTCAGGCAATTCTTATTATTAAATTAAATGAAAAATTTGCAGATTGATGATATCACATATAAAAGACTCCAGTCATTGCTTGATGAATTTATTTCTGCAAAAAAGCAAGATTTGGATATGAATGATCTGCTAAATGATCTAATAGACAATTATCAGGAATCTCAATGGGGTACACTTGGAGCAAGTGCAGGTGGTGGATGAAGGTAGCGAGGAGAATTGTCGATTAAAATGTTGTCAATTGTGTATTGATATACAAAAAATTAATGAATAAAATATGGTGTTGATCTTTTTAGTTGTAGTTGCTCATTTCTCATATCTCTGACATTCATCTAGGATATTCCCAATTTAGCCTCCAAGAGAGGGAGGAGGATTTATACGAAGTCTTTGAAGAATCAATTGAAAAATCCATCAGGGAACACGTAAAGGCCATAATCTTATCCGGAGATATATTCCATAATCCGAAACCAAATGGTGCTCCCATAGTAAGACTAGCAAGGGAACTAAAAAAACTAAAGGAGAAGTCCGTATTAGTTTTTTTTATCTTAGGTGAGCACGACATAAGTAGATCAAATGATGTCCCTTTGCCTTACTTGTTTCATAATTTGGGATTGGCAAGGCGACTAAGGCCCGATTCCCCCGTCCAGGTCGAAGGTGTGCTAATTTATGGTTTTAACAAGGAACGCCGATCAAACATTGAGAAGGGGTTGATAAAACCTTTCAAAGTGTTAGAGTCTATAGTAAAAAGTGATGAACAAAAATATACCCATGACAATAAAAGACCTAGTAAAATATTGGTACTTCATCAAGGGTTAAATGATTTCAATAAATTCGCAGGGGAGATATCTTCAAGTGACTTGCCATCAGGTTTTGATTATTATGCTATGGGTCACTATCATGATCACATTGAAAAACGTTTTTCCTGTATTAATGACGGGTTGGTGGCATATCCTGGATCAATTGATCTAGGTCACAGTGAACCAATATCAAATGTTGAAAAGGGATTCTTATTGGTTGATATATCTGATAGCCCTAAAGGCGTAAACACTCAATGGATAAAATTAGAACGAAGGAGACCGCAATTAGCATATCAAGTCGATTATTCTAATATTAGTATCAATTTGAATTCTATAATTAAGGAAACCTCGGGTTATTCCAAAAAACCAGTAGTCGATCTTCAGATAGTCGGCTCGAATATAGATCAGAAAATTCTAGCCAGGCAGCTAATATCGTTAGAAAATACAACGCTACATTACAATTGGAGTATTACAGATGCCCAGCATTCCGATATGACCGGATATTCTTATGATAAAGACAAGGGATTTGATATGGATAAAGAGATGTCGACATTGATACAAAAATCATTGGGGTCAATGCCTCTTGCAGACCTTTCTTTGGATCTAATCCAGTCATTCAACGATAATCATGAATCCCCTTATAACGATGGACTGAATAAGAAGAAGAGAGAGCAGATTGCTAAATTTCTATGGGAATTTTATGAATCTAATAGATCCTCATATGAGAATCCAAAAGTAGATATCAATAACATGCCATCAGAAGAGTCGGAAGAGAAGTAGGAGGAGATACGAACTGATCAAAAAACTTATCCTGAATAATTTCTTATCACATACAGATACATCACTGGATTTGCATCCCGGCATTACAGTCTTCGTTGGACATAATGGATCCGGTAAATCGAGTATTATTGACTCCATCACATTTGCCCTTTTTAATGAACACACACGGAAATCAAACAAGAATTTGTTGACAAGAGGGATGGATTCAAGCATTAGTAATGAAGCTGGATCCCATGTGATCATGAAATTCTCTATTGGGTCTTCTGAATATCGTGTACAAAGACAGATTGATGTTCAGGGTCGACTCATCTCTGCTAAATTGGAACAGGCAGTAAAACATGGAGGACCATTAGAAAAACAAGCAACTAACAGAAACATTGACTCTAATATAACTTACAGACCAATTATTTCTGGCGAGCGAAAGCAACTTGGAGAATCAGTTATCCATGAGATCGAAGCCATAATGGGATTGGATTATTCCAAATTACAGATTGCTGGCATAATCCAGCAAGGTGAAATAAGCAAGATAATAGATTCCCAGCCAAAGGAGTTCAAAGAATTGTTAAATAGTATGATTGGATTGGATCGATTAGATACATCTTTCCATAATATGCATGGAGTAATTGAAGAATTTCGAAGAATGTTAAGAGAAAAAACTTCGGGATATGATGATAATCAGATAGACATTTTGGTAACACGAATTAAAAATAATGAAACAAAATTATCAAAAACCAAAGAACTGTTAGGCGACATCTTGTTACAAGTTGCTAGCAAGACGGATGCAATGATCAGGCTTGAGAGGCAAATCGAAATTTTGGAACCTAAGATAATCAAATTATCGGAACTCAAATCACTTGAAAACACCCTATTGAAATATTTCAAAGAACGATCAAACTCATTAAGAAAGGAGATAGACCATTTAAATCGTGTAATAAAAGATGTTAAGAAGTCACTTAATATTTTGAAGGACAAAGAAAGAACATTTATTACTATTCAGATGGTTAAATCTGAGAAAGACGATCTAAATGATAGGGTAAACAAAATAGTTGGAGAGATAGGCAAACTAGAAGGACTTACAGAATGTGCACAAAAAATTCAGATTATAGATGGAAAATGTCCAGTGTGTAACTCAAAGATCGTATCCATCAATCATATGTTTGATATCTCCCATATAACTAAACAATTGCATCAAAAAATCACTGAAAAAAAGTTAATGAGTACAGAGTTGTCAAAACTCAACAAAGAGGAATTCGATTTAAAAAAAAGAGAAAAAGAGATTATTGAAGCAGATCGAACCTTATTAAATTATGATTATAGTCCACAATTTAGTATCGAAAACATGCAAAGTAATCTAAGTAATTTAAATAAAGAATATCTTGAATTGTCTATACTCTCTTTGGAGAACTTGGATAATGTCGATCTGTCTATTCTTAAATTGGATGAATACTCTTCCAATTTGATTGAACAGATAGAAGATTTGAGAATTAAGGTGATTGATGCTGATCATGAAGCCTTTCAACAAAAAAAGGCCCTCAAGAATTCTCTATCAAAAGAAATAATACATGTTCATAATCAAAAAGCTGTATATGAAAAAACTATTTCAGATATAGAAAAAGAAAACTATGACCTTGGTATTTTGATTTCTGAATTAAAGTCAATATCCCTATTTATAGCTGATCTCGAAAAGATACGTTCTCTCATTTTCAATAGAGATGGATTTGTTAGTTCAAGCTTGAGAACAAGGGCATTGAGTTTGATATCTGCAAAAGCCTCAGAATATATACAGATTTTTAACGTAGGATTGTCGAGAATATCTCTGGTTGAAAAGCCTAGAGAGATAAAAGTGGTTTGCTTTGGTAATCGTGGAGAAATAGATACGAACTCATTAAGTGGAGGTGAAAAAGTCGCAGTATCCCTTGCAATTAGGATGGGAATAGCCTTTCTAATGGGTGCCTCAAAGATCGATTTTATTATCTTAGATGAGCCTACAACTAATCTAGATGAAGAAAGACGTCGATCCTTTGTAAAGATCGTTTCGGAGATATTTGATAAAGGTGCTGGCCCTATAAATCAGTTAATCATAATCACACATGACGAAGAGATTTTTGAGGACTCAGAGATTGAACAAGTTTACAAATTCCAAATGACCGAGAGAGGTTCACTAGTGAAAACAATATGAATATTTAGGTAAAATAGTAAAAATTGGATAAAAGCAGAAAGGTTAATACATCTTCAAAATCATAAAATTCATCAGCAGCTTACGATGAAATTACCGCGTTTACCTCGAGAAGCAAGAAGGACAAGAAAACCTCTTCAAGACAACTGGGTCAAATATCCAACCAAGACTTTTTGGATCCAGTGTACATACCAAAAATGCAATTACTATTGGCGTTATTCTGGCGGGAAAAATTGGGCCGAATGTCCTATCTGCCACTCAATAAGCAAAGTATCCATTGCAAGAAAATGTTTCAAGTTTAATAATCCAGAGTTATGACCATAATAAAAAATGCAAATTAGAAAAAACCTATTTGTTCACCGGTTCATTTATCAACGATTCTATTCATTAACAAAGTAAGAGTTTTCATCTTCCGCAATTAACAATTGGATGTTGTCTCCTGTTTGCCTTTGATTCAAATCTTTATCAGAAGGATTGTTATTTACAGATAATTTTCCTGACTTAACATAAATTATTAGTGTTTTTTTCTGTCCGAAATTTCTTGGTATCGTCTGCAAAAAGAAATTCAAGGTATAAATGTCTTCAAAAGTTTCACTTGCTAGTTCTTTAAGACAGTCATCATAAAGTTTAAGGTTTGTAAGCTTTCCGGAATTAGAAATCTTGACAATATTCATTATCTTGAAAATGAATACTATTGTTACTAATTTATGCTTTTTTAAGAGCGCTAGTTACTCTATGTATTCTTCTTCAATATAGTTTTCTCTAATAAACAATCGACTATCTTCAACTGACAACTTCTTTTTCTCTTTTGTATTTTTCCATTCATTGACTGGTTCGGGATCTTTACCCATCATCCTTTCTAATATTTCATCTATCTTTATAAAAGAAGGCAGGTTTACCCATTGTCCTACTAGTAATGCTTCTCCGGGGTTTAGTGAAGGTAACTGTTCAATTATCTTACCATTTATTGACTCACTAGATGATTCAATTTGGGATTGATCCTCTTGTTGAACTAATTTCATTATTGCTAGTGAACCCATTTGACTCAATACATTTGGGTCCAAGGTTCTTGGTCTCTGAGATACAATTATCAAACCAACCCCAAATTTTCTGCCTTCTCTTGCAACCTTTGAGGCGATATATTTAGTATCAGTACTCTCATTCTTAGGCATAAAGACATGAGCTTCTTCTACAACGACTATGACTGGACTATGGAACAATATTTGATTTTTGTTTTGATAATTAGTTTTTAGACTTTGACCCTTTGCCAACTTTCTATGGTACAATATAGATTCAAGATAAAACGCTATGGCAACATTTGCCTGCTTCTCAGTAAACTCTATCAAATTTATTATATTAATACAGCCTTCTCTAATTTGAGACACAGGGTCTAACGCATCTGGAATCAGTATATTGTCGAATCTTCGCCTGGCTTCCTTGATTTTATCGATAACTCTATCCGCTGAACTTGTGAATCTTTTTTCCTTAGATCCTATCCCTGTGATATTTTTTTCCAATTCCTCCCAAAAACCATCTCCTGTTCTTGTTTTCAATTCATCATTCTCAAATGCCTTTAAGAGGATAGTATTTTGAATGTCTGCATTTTCTCTTATTTCTATCACTTCGGCAAACTTATCTGACGTCAATAACCTGGGATTTATTCGGGCTTGCATAAAGTTAATGTTCTCACCTTTTAGAAATCGATATTCATCATGATAATCAAAAATTACCATTGTGCCTGGAATTTTCGCGATAGATTTTGCAATCACACTGACTAAATTGCTCTTTCCCATACCTGTCATCGCCAAAATACCCAAATGCCTAGTTGTCATCTTGTTTGTATTGACCTTTACATTCACATTTGTGTTTCTTAGAAGAGTACCAATTTTTATCCATGATTCTTCCTCAGAGTCAAAGATATCTCTCAGATCTTCCCTTCTTGCCCTATACACTTCAGTGCCTGGGAGTGGAGGTATTTCTGGTAAAATGGATTTGGATCTTTTGAGCAATTCTTGTAAACCCAATATCTTAACGTTCACTTTAAAACTCTTGTCTCTTTTGTTTATTTCAGCAACAATTTTGCTTTCCAATGCCTCTTCAAAATTGGAGATTTCGTCTAATGCATCACTTTTGATGAAGCAGGATTCGACCACTCCTAGAATACTCTTATTCTCCCCGTTGGCAATTGTAATATACTCCCCTAAACCAACAGGTTCCTTTCCTTCAAATGTTATGTAACCAGGTTTAGTAACGCCAATAACGACACCCAAAAGTTCACCGTCTATTCTAGTTTGATTTAGGTCCAAATCACTCTCAGAATTTACTTCGCCAACTTCATCCATCATCTATGATACGTTCGTATCAGGTATTTTTATTACTTGTTATCTAAAACTGGCTTGAGTTATCAAAATTAAGTCTGAATATACGATTAGGAAAATTCAGCTCAAAATCATTTGTAAGAAATAGATAAATCTGAGCAAGGATCAGCTGGAATACCCTCTAAACAATGAAATCAATATTCGTGATTTCTTGACTTTTTATTATGTTTATCGCATAACGTGATTACACTCTAAGTGTATTCATTCCATAGTTTTTATGTGCTTATCAGATTAATATTGATGTGATTTGATGTGTCAGTTTTGGATATATTAAAGGAATGTGCCATCAATGTTTATGATAATACAAAGGATGTAATAGGTACGCTTGAAGGAAAGAAAAAATTCGGCGTAGGTGCAGGTGGCGATGTTTCGACTAGAATTGATCTGATAGCTGAAAGATCAGTTTTTGACATCTTGAAAAAGAACGCCTTTGATCCAAATGTTGTTGGCGAGGAGTGTGGTTTAGTTGAGGGTAAAGATGCAGGCATAATAGTGATGGATGGAGTGGATGGAACAACCAATGCAAATTGTGGATTGCCTTTTTATTGTTGTTCTCTTGCTTATTCTCCAGATATGAATCTTACTTCAGTAACCGATTCAGTAGTATTTAATCTAGTATCTGGTGATATCTTTTATGCATCCAAATCAAAGGGCTCTTTTATGAATGGAAAAAGACTTTCTACCATCAAAGATCCTTCACTAGCAATTGATGAAATGGTTATTGGCCTCAATATCTCTGGATTATCTAGGGAACATTTTAATTCGATATCTAACCTAGTTTCATCTATCAACCACGTAAGACATTTAGGCGCCAACGCATTGGAATTATGTTATTTTGCACGTGGATCGATTGATGCATACATTGATGTCAGAGATAAGATCCGATCAATCGATATGGCGGCATGTTATCTGATAGCAAAGGAAGCCGGCGGGCTGATTTTCGATACTACGGGAAGAGAATTGAATTGTGGCCTTTCTGTGGATTCACGGATGTCGTTTATCGCAGTTGCAAATATTGAAATGTACAATTGGATCAAAAATTTGATAAGTGAATAATCGTATTTTAATAATATCCTGATTACTTACATTGTCAAAAATTATAAGATTCAGGTGAGCATAACCATTTCTTTTGGTTAGAGTTGATTGTGGTTATAGAAGTAGAGTCCAATAACGATTAACGATCAATACTTTTCAAAAAATTTGGTATGGTTGGTGACGATTAGATAAAAGAATTTAATAACGCCAACAAAGTATTAGTCTTGTGGATTTTTTTCATAAGAAATATTCATGTGAAATAGATGGAGAAAAGTTTGCGTCAGAGGACGAATTAATGGAACACTATCGAACAATTCATCATAAGATGATATTAAAGTGTCACAAATGCGGAAAGCAATTTATTCATGAGAAGGATAGGCTACATCATGTTCGCGAAGAACATGAGAAGGAAATGGATGCTAGAGTTCACAAAAGCGAGCACAAACATAAGGGAACGGGAAATCCTCAAGACCAAGTGGACTCAAATATGCGAAACTTCGGAGACAATTTCTAACACAATTAGCAGAATTTTTCTATCTGTTATTTTTATTTTAGTTTTACCCCGTTATAGATCGTTTGATCATCTTTATTCGTACAACTTTTTGTTTTTCGGGTGATTTTTTAATACCAATTTTACCGTTTTGATGAGTGAATCTATAGTTGAATTGACAATTAAAGTAACATTTGGACCAGTGGATTCTAATCTTTTCCTTTCCTCATCACTACAATTATTTATAGCCAATCCACCAAGTAGGATCGGTGTTTGAAAACGAGAACTTAAACTATTTATTAATCTTAGGGCTGAACCCATATTGTCACGTAAGGTTACTGATACTAATACTAATTTTGGATTTGATTCTTTCATATGTACTATTACTGAATCGGTTGGAATAGAGGGAGAAATATTTAATACGTTAAAACCTTTTTCTAGCAACACAGATTCAATCATGTTACAAGCAATATTGTGAAGTTCTCCATCCGGAGTACATATTAGGATGCCCCCCAAATTATTACTGGCTTTTGTGGATCTAGTTAATTTATGGATAGCCATATTAGCCATATTACTACAAACATGTTCCGTACCCACATCAATCGTGTTATTTTGCCATAAAATGCCAATTTCGTATAATATGGGCTTGAGAATATTTTCATAAAACATGGATAAACTGCGGCTTTCTCGAAAGTCTTCAACCACTCTTATAATGCTATCAATATTTCCTGACTTTAAACCGTCAAATACATTTTGTCTTAGTTCATTAAGTGTTTGTTCCGGAACTTTCTGCATTGTGATAACAGCCGAAACTAATGACAATATTTTGGGATCATTTTTATATTCTGGTGGGATGTTCTCAATTCTCAAATCACATGATTTGCCCAAATATTTTATTGTTTGTTGGGTTGATATCTTTCTCTTCGAATCCCATTGGCTTTTTACTAAATAATAATAATCAAATCCTTTTACCTTTTTTACGCGGATGAATACCATGACAAAAAGAGTTATATACTGTTAGATATTAACATAGTGCTAATTACTTAGACTAGTGCTAACTTTATAAGTAATGATATTTGTTAAATAGATAAGCAAGCATGACGCAAAACAAAATACTTGTAATTCATGATTAAAGCTACTATTATCCTCTCAATACCGGTTGCAAATAGTTGTAATAATAAGAGGACCTATTTAATACATGAAGTGAGTTTTCTCTCAAACTGGTAATTAAATAGTTAGGGATTTATTAACTTTCGATTGACAATGTAATCCTTTACTGACTTTGTAACCACCGGAAGTATTCTAGGATCATTTATTTTTGGGATTATGTAGGTTTTCGATAGATGTTTGATATCAATTAGATCTGCTATTGATTTTGACACTGCAATCAAAATATCTTCATCCAAGTTCTTTATCCTTAAATCCAATAACGCCCTAAATATCGCTGGAAACACAACTGCATTGTTTATTTGGTTGGGGAAATCGGAACGACCAGTGCCTACTATTGCCGCTCCTGCTCTAACAGCTTCCAGCGGTAATATCTCCGGAGCTGGGTTGCTAAGTGCAAATATTATTGGATTCTTATTCATTGTTTTGATCATATTGGCATCTAGTAAGTTTCCTATCCCAGATGTTCCGATAAATACATCCGCTTCTTTAATGGCCGTTGTTATGTCTCCTTTTATTTTCCTCTTGTTTGAATTTAATGCTATTTCCTTCTTGAAGGGGTTTATCTTAGGAACAGGATACTGAGCCTTGTTAGATACAGGTGGACTTGGATTATTATTATTGGTATCTCTTCCTTCATAAATAGCTCCTCTCTTGTCTAATACTATAATATCTTTGAATCTGGCCTTGTTTAAAATTTTAAATATTCCATATCCCGCCGAACCTGCTCCTGCTATAACCACATTGGTTTCCTCTATTCTTTTGTTTAATAGTCTCAATGCATTTAATAAAGCCGCCATAGTTATTACCGCCGTACCGTGTCTATCGTCATGAAAGACTGGTATTGACATTTCACGTTGGAGTATTTCAACAATTTCCAAAACTTTTG
The DNA here is from genome assembly GCF_047711275.1 of Candidatus Nitrosocosmicus sp. FF01. NCBI lineage: Archaea > Thermoproteati > Nitrososphaerota > Nitrososphaeria > Nitrososphaerales > Nitrososphaeraceae > Candidatus Nitrosocosmicus > Candidatus Nitrosocosmicus sp. FF01. The sequence goes on from NZ_JBLNIG010000001.1 coordinate 389,220, forward strand.
GTGATTCGATATCTTCTATGTTAATGGCTCCAAAGGATGGCTCTATAGATTTTACAAAACTAATAATTTCCTCCTTACCTCTGAGAGATATACATAAAGGAAATGCGTTGACGTTAGCCAAAGTCTTAAACAATACTGATTTGCCTTCCATTACTGGCAACGCACCTTCCGGACCAATGTTTCCCAATCCGAGAACTCTTGTTCCGTCACATACGATAGCAATGGTGTTCCATTTAGATGTATACTCATAAGCCAAATTCCTGTCTTTACTTATCTCTTCGGAAACAAATGCTACACCTGGCGTGTAGATCGAACTAAGTGTTCCTTTTCCATACTCTCCTTCAGTTTCAAAGATATTATCTGAAGAAATTCTGCTACTTATCTCGATTTTTCCTCTAAGGATTCGATGAAGGTTTAAAGCATCCTCTTTTAATGTCAATAGGTCTTTATTTATATAGAATCCATATAAACAGATTATCCCACTGAATATGTTTACCTCTGAGAACTTTTCAGAAATTCTTCATAATGTTTCCAAAGAAGTAGGTAAATATATAAAAAACTAATTTAGAAATGATGCGTTAACAATTACATTTCTTACCTCAGAAAGCCTTTTTCTTAAAGTCATGATATTTATATTTGCAGCAGAGGCGATTCTGGCTTGCGATATTTTTTGTTTATGTTTTCTGCAAGTAATGTATAAAATGGCTGCAGCGATGGAGAGTGAGTTCTTGCCTGAAAAAACATTTTCATTCTGTATTGCTAACAACAAGTCAATCGACTCTCTCGCAGTTCGCTCATTTATATTGGCCTCGTCTGCAATTTTCCTGATAAATATGGTAGGTTTAAACTGGACGTGGGTAATCTTTAATTCTCGCATTAATAACCTGTAACATCTGGCAGCAAATATTTCGTCTGCTTCAACTATTTGTGAAATTTCTGATAGGGTTCTTGGAATATTAACTTTCTTGCAAACCAAATAAACGCAAGCAACTATCATTTCCTTGATCGATCTACCTTTAATTAGGCCCTTTTCAAGAGCTTTCTTGTAGGTGTAATAGTGCTTCTTCAATACACACAGAAGTCAATGACAACTTGTCCTTGATTCTGTTAAGCAGATCAATAACTATCTTTAGATTTCTCTTCTTATTTGAACAACTTACAATTTTGTTGAGAAATTCAATCTTGTTATGTTCTTTTCTGTTAGAAAATCTTTTTGAACTGGTTGCATCGTAATCTGCAATAGATGTAGACATTCCCTTGTCATTCAAAATAATGGAGTGCGGTAGTACAGTGTTGGTGTCACTTCTGTATTTGTAAAAATCGGTGTTCAATTCCGCATCATAAATTCTGTCTTGAACAATAACTCCACAGGTCTTACATAGTTTTTCTCCTTTTTCATAATCATATATTATAGAATGCTGATGATCTGAAGAGACTTTCTCTAATTCGTTAAATAATAAACTATTATACATCGAAGTATGGTAGTTGAGAGACTATAAGTGAAGGTTGTATACTATGTAACCTATGGTATAAATAAATTACAAAAGGTTACAGTTAGTTACAGTTTTAAGCCATGATGTTATGAATACTATATGGCCCTTTCAAACTCAACAGTAAGATCATTTCGAATCGATAAAACCCTTTCAGAAACATTAAATTCTGAAGCTGAACGAATGGGCGTTTCAGTTAATGCCATGATTAATTCAGTCCTTAAACAGTATGCCGAGTTTACAAGATTTCAATCCAAATTAGACCTCCTAGTAATTCACCGTGAAATATTAAGATCATTACTTACAAGACTCGATGAATCTGAGTCATATGCCCTTGGTTTGGACATGGGGAAAGAAATACCTAATGATACAATTCTATTTTGGAAAAAAAATGTTTCTTTTGAATCAGTCTTGGAATATATTGAAAAAATAATATGTACATACGGTTATATCGGGACCTTTGACGAACTAGAGACGGATAAGCACAAGATTATTGTAATCCGACATAGACTAGGTGCGCAGGGTTCGCGATTTTTATTGGGATTCATGAAATCCCTCATAAAACAGACTCTTGATTTGGAACCAGAGATCGATGTAACCGACTATTCTGTCAAGATACAATTCGAGTTAAAATAAAAAACCAATTAATTTTCTGTATTATCAGCGTGACGTAAATGATCAAATAGTCTTGAATGCAATATTCTTTGTATAGGTAAAAAACCTATTAATAGTTAAGACATACTTGAGCAAGAATTCGAGAATAATGCCAAAGCAGTTGAAGAAGTAAACAATGAAGAATGCAAAAGTCTGAAGCCCGTTCGAGCTATATAAGAAAGCCAAAGGGGTATGGAATTAGGAATACATTCTTATACTTACTAGTAATCCGAATTTGTGAATCAACGCATTTGACAATGTCATAACTATTGTGCTAAAATTGAAAGCATAAGACATCTACCTCATTTTTGTCTTACTTGTTCATTAGACCAAACGTTGGTATCATGTTATTTTAAGAATTTTGATATGATTGCTACTTGTCTCGTAGATGATCAAAATTTCCTTTTGTTAAGAATCTTGAACCTTTACTAATGAATATCTCATTTGTGTTTCTGGTTTATAGAACAAAAACACAGCAAGTCCGATGAGCTGAAAAAAAAGATCCTTTGTGGAAAAGATTTATACTAATACATAACATTTTTAAAGGAGCAGATCTAGGTGGCAATGACTGCTCTGATTTAAACTGAATCTTGAGAAGTGAAGTCAAAATTTGTATTGATATATCTATATGGTAAAAGATCTCAATCCCTTTCATTCTTATCGCTTATTGAAATTCAATAGGTAATTTTCGATATGGAACAATCACTTAATTGAACACCTGTGATCTAGATCATGGTCAAAATATTTTTATGCAAATTTGCAATTACTTGATTTCATCTGTTAATCAAAAATGGTCCGGAATTCAAACATTGGGTATAAATCAATTTTTATTAATTGTCAAAATGTACTCTCATGGGGAAATTGACTGATTCGTGAAAGTGAAGATTTCTTAGCCCCCTCTCATTGGATAGGAAATCCTCAATTTTTCCTGAATAGCGAATAATGTTTCCAGTTGTCTCTGGGTTTATTATTTCCGTTACATTCAATGCAATACCATTTTGATAATCGATTTCCCAAAGTTCGTTTCCAATGCTTTCAAGAAGAATATATTCCACAGATTTCGAGGCAGATGAGGCTGGAATGTTGCTTTCTTTATCTGTGTTCAATCACTTTATTTATACATCTGATAGTTATTATATTTATTGTTAAATTCAAGTTAGTTTGTGATGGATAAAAGCACTACAATCTTTCATTCAATATTTCAAAAGATTTTCAATCAGTATGATCTATTTAAGAATTGTTTTATAGTATTTTATATGTCAAATAATCTAGATATTAATTGGTCTGATGCAATCAAGAGAGAAGCTAGAGGCCTCAACGACTATGATTTAGGAGAAGTACAAGAAATAAGTGAAGATTATATTGTCACTGAAAGGGGTATGGTAGATAAGGACAAGTTTATAATTCCCAAAAGCCTAAGTTCTAAATTTGACGGACATACTTTGCATTTGAACTTGTCTCAAGAAGATGCAAATAAATACAAACAATGAGATTTCCAATTATTGCCCAATTAGTTTAGTCAAAATTAAAAAAAACGGGATTTCAATCCAGTTTTTGATGTCCAGCTAATATCTAGAATCGAGTGGAAACGTTTTTTTGTCTATAAAACATTGGAAAAAGTGATTTTACCAGTAATTTCTAAGTAATGGGGAGTATTGAATCTAGTTAGTTGTACTTGATTACCAAAAGTATTATGGTTTATTAATGAATGATGTATTTGTACAGATGCAGAAGTGATTCGTATTATGATAATCGAAGACGAACAGGACTTGTTGAATCTTTACAAAGATTTTCTTATAAACAAGGGCTATTACATTTCTGTCACAAATACGACTGCATCCAATATTATGAGCGACTATGAAGAATTCAAACCCGACTTAGTGATACTTGATTACAAACTACCAGATGGTAAAAATGGACTCGAGGCTGCCAACGAAATCTTCAGCAATTACCCATTTGCATCTATCCTAATAATATCTGCTTACGATACCGTGAAACAGGCATTTAATGCTGAAAAAAGATTCATTACAAAAAATATAAAACTGCTAATAAAGCCGTTTAAATTATCAAAGCTAAATGAACTAACTATAGAGCTAGTTAACAGGCAGACCAACAAACATGTCAAAACCTGACTGTGATTAGATATTAGATCGGATACAATTAAGTTGACATAAATACGTAGAAATTTTACTTCACAATATCTATTTTAGGTATAACTTGATTGGATTAAATCAAATTAACTATTTTGACAAAAAAGCTTTAACCAAAATTGATTTAGTAGAACACACATTGCGATTCTTGGAAATTCCAGTATAACCACCTCGTCCATTCTTCTATTACTGACCATGTCTATTACAATCTAATAAAGAATCGTCACAAATACTATCTTAGACTGTGAAATATGACAAGAAGAATCAAGATTAGTATTCAAGCATCACACGAGCAATACCATCCAAGTGACCTATTAGAAGATGTACTATATATGGAAAAAAAGGGGATAAAACGCTGTTGGACAAGTGATCATTATATGCCCTGGTGGAATTCGGGGGCATCAGGAGGAGCAGCCTGGCCTTGGATGGGAGCTGCCCTCGCAAAGACTTGTGATTTGGTTTTAGGGACTGGAGTGACAGCTCCTATCTTAAGATATCATCCCGCTATTGTTGCTCAGGTTTTTGCAACTCTCGCAAGCATGTTTCCAAATAGGGTAATTCTTGGTTTAGGTAGAGGTGAGGCAATGAACGAAGTAACAAGTGGAAATGTTTGGCCCACCAATGCAGAACGGTTCGCAATGCTCCGTGAAGCTATCAAATTGATAAAAAAACTGTGGAAAGAAAAATGGGTTACCTTTACAGGTGAATATTACTGGGTGAAGGATTCACGATTGTACACGAAACCTGATGAACCTATACCAATTTATATTGCTGCAGCAGGAAAACAATCTGCAGAGCTGGCCGGTGAAGAAGGAAATGGCCTCATTACAACAGAGTCAAACATTGATAAAATAAGGAATAATCTAATACCTGCATTTGAGAAAGGGGAAGGAAAAAGGGAACAAGATCAAAAAGCCACCATCAATAAAGAAATAGTATTATTCATCCCTGCCTCATACGATGAAGATGAAGAAAAATCACTTCAATCGATTCGGTTTTGGAGAGGCTCAATGATCAAGGCATTCTTTGAAACTGACATACATGATCCTAGAAAAATTGAAGAAAATGGATTGATTATTGAAGATGATTCTTTGAAAAAGCATTTGTTTTTGATTAGCTCTGCAGAGGAGGCAATCAGGAAGATCTCTGCATTTGCCGATGCTGGAATTACCGAGATTGTACTGACAAATTCAAGTCCAAATAAGCAGAAATTAATCGACCTGTTGACAGATAGAATAATACCTAGTTTGTAGATATGATGACATCCTCGAGTTTAGAATTACCCTCCTCCACCATCTTTTCCACCAGCAGAATTTTCTACTTCTAGTTCCTTTAACTCTTCCTCTAATTCAGAGTCTGCTTTTGTTACCGGTTTTAACATCTCTTTCTTTAATTTGTCGCTAGTAGATGACTCTTGGTTTGATGTTTCGCTACTTTTATCCATACCAATAATGTCAATGTATCTTAGTTAAACTTTCAAACATGTGTTTCAATGTATTATTGTGATATTAACCACTGTCTGGATTTTGAGGAAAATCAATTGATCAAAATGATAATATGTCATCTGAAATGAAATTTTTTGATTTGGATTGCTAGGTATCACAGTCTATAAGGATTTTTAATGGGTAGGTTTATCAACATGAATTCCGGGGCATATCTTGTATTGACCAACACCGAAAATGTTGGAAATATTTGTTTTGGTCCTTTTAATTTTTCATCGAATATTAATCTAAAATATTTTTGTATGCTGAGAACAGCCTGTAATTTATTCTCTGGAACTTGGGTAGATCGGCATTACAAATACAGTTTTGTTTTGTTCAGAACCGTAATCTTCGATAAAGTTACTCCCTAACATCTTTAAATCCCGCCCCATCAGTTTGTTTCGTCTTTCATCAGCTTAAATAAGTGTGGAAATTAAGCGGAAGACTAATCATAGTCCGCAAATAGTCGCCTCTTAAAATTTATATAGGAAAAAATCTAGTTCTTTGCATGGTTAGTTATAAACCAATTTTAATAGCTGGTTTAGTCATGATTGTAGCAGGAGTTATTGGCGTAGCAATCACAGCCCCCGTTGTAATTAACGATGCTATACCTGATACAGAATTCAATATTCAGTCTCCACCTACTGAAACAGAGTTTCGTAATCCGATGGTTGATGCAGAGGTAATTTCTGTATTTTTGGTTATTGCTGGATGGATTGTAGCCATGTTTGGTTGGGATATGAAAAAGACTAGAAAGGCTCTAATTCCACCTTAATTTTAATTCAAATCTGAATTAACCAATTTTAATTTTCCTGACAGTTTTTTGCCTGCGATTTTTTTGATAAATCTATAATACTTTAAAACGAAAAGAACATACTGGGATCAAACCGAATTTAAAAACAAGTATTTGAATTTGGATTCAACAAGTTCAATACGTTACCCATCATTATTTTTTGAAACTAGAACAAAATATTAAGATGATTTTGAAAAAGCGCCCGGGCCGGGATTCGAACCCGGGTCAAGGGAGTGACAGTCCCCCATACTGGACCGGACTTTACAATGCGCTTGTGTGCATTTCTATACTACCCGGGCACTATAATTTTCGTAAAGGCAAAACCAATTAAAACGTTTTGTTTTAAATTATCTTGAATTACTAATAGTACTACAAATTTATCAAGTTTAAATCCCAGGTACTATAAACCTAGATTATGCTTAGCCAGTCTGGTGACGATTTTCAATCAGTGTTCTTTGAACTTGCAGGAGACTTGCGTATCTATATGCTCCTAAAACTGTCATCTAAACCTTATAGATTATCCCAATTGGCCACAGATTTAAACGCAACTATGCAAGAATCCCACCGGAATATCAATAGATTAATAGATTCAAAACTGGTCAAGAAAACTGGAGAAGGCGAACTGTTGCTTACTCCTTATGGTGAAATAATTGTATCACTTATTCCAAATTTTAATTTTCCATTCAAACATAAGGACTATTTTCAGGAGCATACACTTAGCAATCTTCCGTTAAAATTTATCCAAAGAATCGGTTCGCTCAATAATTGTGAAGTGGTAGTTGGCGTTATGGCAGTCCTTCAACGCTGGAAGGCAGTTTATAGCAACTCTCAGGAATACATCAGGGAAGTGATATCCCAAGTACCAATCGATCTTATAGAAACGATTGCTGAAAGAGTCAACAATAATGTAAAGTTTAGCTATATTTTCCCAGCAGACGTTGTAATCCCAAGGGGGAGGACTGAAATACTCAAAAAACTCGGTTGGAAGAATTTTGTTTCTAAAGGAATAGTGGAACGACGAATGGTAGACAAAATCAATATAGTTACGATATTTAATGAAAGAGAATCGTGTATTTCCTTTCCAACATTAAAAGGAGAACCGGATCTAAATGTAATGTTTTACAGCAAAGATAGATCATTTCATGAATGGTGCAAAGATTTTTTCGAATATGAGTGGACCAAGGCCAAGCTTTTTGACGAGTCCAAACTTAGTCCAGAAATATAATAACATGTATATGCTCCGTAGATTACAATTTGGATGATATCACATTTTTATATTTGTTATATTATTAATTTGATATATGCCAGAAGCTTTTGTGCTTATGAATGCAGAATTAGGAAGTGAAGAATCAATTGTGAATGAGTTAAAGAAGATAGATTTAGTAAAACATGTTTATCAGGTTTATGGCGTATATGATATTGTAGCACTTGTTGAGGGTGAAAGCATGGACAAAGTAAAAGAAACTATAACATGGAAGCTTAGAAAACTCAATGGTGTGAAATCTACTCTGACTATGATAGTTATGGAGTGATCTCCATCTTCTTCGATAAACACTCGATCTGATACAATACGGGATAGTTTCTAGATAGCAACTTTAATCTACATCTTTATTTTTTATCTATTTATGAAATTATTCTCCAAGAAAAAAGATAATAAGGATACTGAAAAAAAAGGCGCTAAAGTATCTAATCAGAAGAAGTGCAAGCATTGTGATATGATGTTTGACGATGATGAAAGATTACGACGTCATGTGAGAAAGGCTCATAACGAAAGGGGTGGAGACATGCCAAATTTAAACCCGTTTGGACCAAGCTAATACAACTATGGTTTAAATTTACAATAATTATAAACTAATGTTGTCATGTTCCCAATCCATGATGATACTCCTAGAGTAAATGGGCGACCAATTGTTAATTATGGTTTAATCGGTGTCAATATAATTATTTTTATTTATGAAGTGATACTCACAGGAAATTTTTCAAATAGGATTGTACTAAGTGAGCTATATTCTAACTACGGTTCTATTCCTGATTTGATTTTATCAGGACAGAATTTAGGATCGCTTTTTAGCTCAATGTTTATGCATGGTAGTATAGCCCACCTTTTGGGAAACATGTTTTTCCTTTATGTTTTTGGAGACAACTTGGAGGATAGGTTTGGCCATTTTAGGTATCTATTGTTATATCTCTTCTGGGGAGTTATGGCCTCTATTGCTCATAGTGTTTATGCTATTTCTACAGGTGAAGGTGCTATTCCTGCAATAGGTGCATCTGGTGCAATATCTGGTGTTTTAGGTGCATACTTGATATTTTTTCCACATGCAAAAATACATACCATTATCTTTGCCTTTTTTATTACTACGGTGAGGATTCCGGCAATAGCCTATATTCCTTTCTGGTTTATCATGCAACTCATTTTTGCTCTTATAGGTCAATCTGGGGGAGTCGCTTATCTTGCTCACATTGGGGGGTTTTTGATCGGGTTGATATCTGCGTACCTGTGGAAATTCTTATCAAGTTATCTCTTTGGTCGGCGATCATATGAGAATCGATACTACAAACCAGGGACTATGAAAACACCAAGAGCAGCATTTGGTATGAGTCGTATTGACACAAACCATATGAATCCTACCAACTTGAACAGCAGGGATAGAAGACTAAATCCTGAGATAATTTCTGGAGAAAATTTTGTTGATGTAATATTTGAAGACAAAAACGTTCTGTCAAGCTATCAGATAGAAGCTAGTTTTGACAAAGAAAGACAGATTCTAACGATACACAATCTAGTTACTAATAGGGATTATAGCATTTCTATTCCTCAGCTGCAGAATAAGAACTACTTTGTCTCAAACATATCGGTAATAAATGGAATAGTTCGGATAAGACTTGACTAATATAAAAATCAATTATTAGTGCAAAGGTAAAAAGCTGAAAATTCCGGTTATCTTTATCCACATAGAACAAAATCAAAATATGCTCAAGAATATTCTCCAGCTTGATTGTGACTATAGTGTCTCCACAAGAGAAACCTAAATAAAGATTTATAAGATATCTTTTTACATTTTTTAAGTATAATGTCTCAACGACAACCTCCAAAAGTTGACGGAGGAAAGATTTCACGTAGAGATTTTTTGAAATTGCTTGCAGCTGCAGGCACAGTCATGACATTTACACCTTTTGTTGAATGGGGAAAGTTTTTACCTAATCCTAGAGAGGCTGCCGAAGAGAGAGCGAAAGTGGTATTGCCCGACGGAAGCCAAGCAAATGTAAATTCATTCAAGGTTAATCATGCCGAAGCTATAGTTTATCCACTGTCAGAAGATCCTGTATTAAATGAAGAAGCCTTTCGAACATGGCAATTTATTAGACTGCCACCAGAGCTAGGTGGCGAAAAGAATGACGCTTCTGCTTTTAGAATGTATAGTATGGTGTGCTTACACTTATGGTGCCTGTGGAAATACTGGCCCGAAGATGGTAGAAAACGTGGAGAATGTCCATGTCATGGATCAATGTACGATCCTTTGACTGGTGAAGCATTCGCAGGCCCCGCAGCACTTCAAGCTCCTCCATCGAATGTATTGCCAAGTTTGGACCTAGAGGTCGATGATGAGGGTAACATCTGGATAAAACCACCTAATTGGACTCCGTCAGGCAATGGGGTTGTCGGATATGGGCGCTTCCTTACATAGTCAAGATAATAGCCTTGTAAGGCTATTCAAATGGATCTACGCCGGGTTCGATAGGACTATATTTATGGGGTTGAAGTTTACACTTCCAACCAAATTTGTAAGCCCGTTAGGATTTCTCGGAATGTTAACTTTTGTAGTTTTTATCATTTTGGGTATTACCGGAGCTTTCCTCATGCTTTGGTATGAGCCAATATTGGATAGAGCATGGGATAGTGTTAGCAAGATTAATGATACAATCCCCTACGGTTTTCACATGAGAAATATCCATTATCATGCTTCAAATGCAATGGTTATGCTCGCAATCTTACACATGTATTACCAGTTCTTTAGTGGTAGATATAAGATCCGAAATGAAATGCTTTGGGTAACGGGGATCTTACTAGGGGTTCTGACAATTCTAGAGGCCTTTACTGGTTATGATATCATATTTAGTGAAAGAGCAGAACTGGCAATTTCTATAGCGGCGTCTCTTACAAATTCTATTCCTATCCTGGGGCCCGATATGATGAATGCCTTCTTCGGGTCTGGCTTTCATGATTTCGTACTTCGGTTCTATGCATTCCATGTTTTCTTCTTACCCATAGTGCTCCTAGGTTTAATGGTAGTTCATTTCCCACGATTTTTGGTATTTGATGTCCCAATGGTAATGGCCGTATCAGGAGCGATCATGTTGACTGGGGGCGTTTTTCCTATTGATATGGGACTTAAATTCGATCCTAATGTACCACCTGGCATAACTGTGCCTGAGTGGTATCTGACTGGTCTGTATGCCTTTTTGAGGAGTCAGTTTGATAAGTTTACAACTGGAGTAGCTTGGCCAGGATTATTCATATTCACTTTGCTGATAATTCCATTCATTGATAAATATAAGAAATTCTCATGGAAGGATCGGCCAATTATTACGGCCTTGGGGATTACTAGTATCGCGCAGATTATTATTACCACTTACTGGGGGTTCTACATAGACCCGGACAGGACAAAATCTCTGCTAGAAAGACTAGTTATTGATCCTATATTTCTGTACACTGTAATGGTTCTGCTAGTTCCGCTTTCATTTGGATTTACGTACTTGATGATAAAACTGGCAAAGAATGCAGAAGCAAATGCAAAGAAGCAAAAGCCGCCTGAAAAGAATCCCATCCAACTTCCTTCCAAATGGTTGTACATCCTGTTTATCGTCCTGATAGGATTTCAAGTATATTTGAATATAGCTGCCTACTATGCAGTCCTAAATGGAATGAAGAACTATTCGCTCTTCCTGATAGGGATATTAATGTTGGTGTTTGCTGGTATGTTCCATTTGTATAGATATGGAAGAGGGCTGTCAAAATCAAATGTTGAAGTTGTCACCTCTAAGAAACGCAAGTTCATATTCCCGTCTTTTGGATCAACCCCGAGAAAGGCAATATCTTCTGATAGTTCAATTAAAGAATTGTCTGATGTTTCGTCTCCATCTGATACGCCAAAAGATAAAATTATAGAAGAAAGTGAGCCCGTGCCATTACCTGAAATTAAATCCACCAAACAGACTACTTCAGCAAATATTCCTGAATCTATATTAGAGAAGGATAATTTTGCAGTTAAAGGTTCAGCAAATTTGAATGCGGATAAAAAATAATCAGCTGACATAGTATGGAACTTACGAATGCAATTCGCGGAGAGATATTACGCTGATTATTATATCTCTAGTTACTTTCAACTAGTCTGTCAGATACCTTTCTTTTGAGAAATAAAATATCTCTTAAACAGGTCCAGACATCTGCAATTTTCCTTCTTGATTTTTCTTAATAAACAAAATATTTATTATCGTATATGAAAATAAAACTCAATTGGAAAAAGTAAAGAAACAGTCCCAAATTGGTGGGATTAGTATTATTTCCTTCGTAGTAATTGTTACGATTAGTTTATCCTATTATCAATTTGTTTATACTCCTGCAATAAATGCAAAACCAGACGTTGCCGAGGAAATCTTAAACCCATCTGGTACAACCGCTATATCAATTGTAGAAGGATCTTCTCTGCCGGCAAATCCAAATTTCTTTTCTCCCAACTGAGGTACGTGCATCACTGGGACTTTCAAACAAAGTTGTTTGGACCAATAATGATGTAACAGCACACACAGTAACTACCGACAATAATTATGAAGATCCTATAAATGGACGGTTTGATTCTCTAGCAACTATTGGTTTAATTCCTCCACAGGGTACATACGAATTTACGTTTACTCAGCGAGGTGAATATATGTATCATTGCGAACCACATCCGTGGATGACTGGAAAGGTTGATGTAGAACCGAGTTTTGGCTAACCTAAACCATTATTTTTTATTCGAATAAATTTTACGGCGGATCCTATTTCTTTATGTTCTTGAATAAGGGTCGCCCTAAACTTTGCTGTAGAATTATCTTTTATGGGTTTATGTTGCGTAGAAACTTTGAATTCTATTTTTTTAGGATCTAATATCTCCTTTTTCATGATAGAAAGCCGGGCATAGGGATGGTTGATCTTTTTTCCCTGTAATTCTACATAGGAAAAAACATCTGATGAATCCTCGATCTGAGAATTGATACTTATGCTATCATATCTTCCATCATAAACAATCGATACCTTGCCGATTAGAGGTTGACCACTTTGAGTTTCTTCATTCTCAAAAGTTAGACTTATCATGTTTGGATCTCTTTCGACACTATTAGTTTTCCCCATGATCTAAACTTCAGGAGACTTAGTTTTTTAGTTTTGTGGGATCTTCTTTAGTTAACTAAACAACATACAACTGATGAATCACAGAGTTCTCCATATTCTCTTGTCAACATCAAAGATGAATACGTAAAGTTGAATATTTGTCCCAAAATGTCTATGATTTTGTTGATCTCTTCCTCCATAGTGAACAGAGTCTTTCTTAACCATTGATTTGTTGGGCGGAGACTCATCGGCCGCATTATAAAATTTTTTGGTTTGCTTGGATAACTCTGCAATATTTTCAATTGCTATTTCAATCCTTTCTAATCCTTTGATGAATTCATTATGATTTTTATGTCTCAGCAGAAAAATCATACTTCTAAAAAATAAGAGTTCGATCTTGTCTTTTATATCTTCATCCTGATATTGAGGCTCTTCAAAGTAATCTGTTATGGTTAATTTAAACTGCAACCCTTTATTACCTCTCCTCTTCTTGATATTTTTGATAATATCTATGAAGATGTTCCATTTGTCTATGGACATACTATTAAAAAATTCATCAGAGATATTTTTTATGAATTCGATTTCCAGGATACTAGCACAATCGCTATTTTTTTGAAGATACGATTCGATAACTTCATAATTATTAAAGTTATTCTTGATAGTTTCGATTTCACCTAGGGATAGACCCCAATGACTAATTATGACTTGATACAATTCATAAAATGAAAATTAAAAATTATTAAAAGTAATAAAAAGAGGATCTATATTTACCAATGATGCTTTTCGTCAGGCATTAATCCTATTTGCTCTTTTTGGAAATATTTCTCTAATTCTTGGGTCCACTTTTCTTTTGATGATTGACCACCAAGACCTTTTCTTCTTAGCCAGAATGAAATTGCACCTAACAAAAATACTCCAAATAACATAGTTCCAAATATGTAAATCATCACATCATAGAACAATGGGTCGTATTGTGGCCCGATCTGTAGGCCAAAGTTTTGGAACATACTACTTGTTTGAGACAGTACGTTTAACAAGCTCATTATATTATGAGCCTGACAACTAGGATATATATATTTTGGTTGCCTATTTTTACAAAACAGTATTTTAATTATATCATTTCATTAAACTGTATTCTATCCAATTCCATACCAACCAAAAATTAATTAATTTTTTTGCCCCCTATTTCTTCTAAATTATCCATATATTTTCTCAATACATTTGGAATAGCTATAGTTCCACGTGGAGTTTGATTGTTTTCCAGTATGGCAACTATGGTTCTCTGAACCGCTACTAAGGTACTATTTAGCGTATGCACCAGAGTTGTTTCATCATTTGGATTGTCTCTAAATCTTATTTTTAGACTTCTTGCTTGATAATCTGTGCAATTGGAACAGGAGCAAATCTCTCTATATGATTCTTGTACTGGGAACCAAGCTTCAATATCATAAGTTTTTGCAGATACTTTTCCAAGATCTCCTGAACACAATACTATGGTTCTAAAAGGAATTTCTAGCAACTCATAAAATCTTTCTGTTATTTGTAAGAGTTTCTCATGTTCCTTCCAGGAATCCTCGGGTTTGCAGAAAATGAATTGCTCTACCTTTTCGAATTGATGTACTCTAAATAATCCTTTCATGTCTTTACCATGTGCACCAGCTTCTTTTCTAAAACATGAGCTAACTCCCGCATATTTGATCGGCAGATCTTTTCCATCAATAATTTCATCCATATGCATCGAAGCCATAGGATGTTCCGATGTTCCAATCAAGTACAGATCCTCATTTTCAACCTTGTAAATTGTTTCTTCAAAATCACTTAGAATAACAGCCCCCTCCATAGCTTCTCTCCTTATAAGAAAAGGGGGCTGAATTGCAGTATATCCTAATCTTGTTAAATAATCTAGGGCAAAGTTAGACAATGCCATGCTTAGTCTTACCAATTCGTTTTTTAGTATGTAAAACCGAGAACCTGATATTTTACCTGCTCTTTCAAAATCAACCAAATCAAGTTCACTAACAAGATCGGTATGACTTTTTCTCTTAAAATTAGACACGTCTTTCGGCTCGTCGAATATATTATTATTAGAAAACTTGGAGCCATCCATATCCAATTCATATTTTCTGATTACTACATTTTCAGCTTCGTCCTTTCCAATGGGAACGCTCTCATGTGGAAAGTTAGGCAAACTATTGATATAATTTAGATATATTTCTTCATTTTCTCGGCCTTCTTCTTCTACTCGTTTAATCTGCTGTCCAATTTCTTCCATTTGGTTGAAACTAGATGCTGCACTTTCATTCTTCTTCTTTGCTGTGGCAATTTCTTTAGCTAGTATGTTTTTTTGATGTTTCAAGTTTTGTAGTTCAACTATTAGATTTCTTCTTTTCTTATCAGAGTCCATCAAACCATCTATCGGGAAGTTAATATTTCTTTTGATTAGCATTTCTTTAACCATTTCTGGATTTTCTTTAATGATTTTTGAATCAATCAATACTTATCACATTCCTAACTAATGAAATATGTTCCATGATCTCATCAATTGTGTTGACTAAAGTGTTAATATTATTTTCTCTGTTTTCGCCTTGGGTAAACCTTATGTACAGTAAAAAATCTCTTTGATCTATTCTCATATCCAGGTTCATGAAAGCAGGTATACCAATATTATCTGAAATCAGTGAATTGTAAATTACAATTGCTTCGCTTTCATTGCTACATTTCATCACTATTTCGGTTTCGACGGAAAGGCTATGCAATTCTGGCATTCATAACTATTTTTTTTAAATTTGATAAAAAGACTTCTGACTCACTAACAGGAACTATAATTTCTATATTATTCTCTCCATTATCGGACAAATATTTCGATCTAGAATGATCAATATTCGACAAATCTTGATTTTCTGTAAACTTGCCGATTTTGTTTCTTATCGTTTCCGAGTCTAAATTAACGGTACCTCCATTAATCAAAGTATATTTGTACATTTCCATATTTTCAGTCCCTGTCGTTCTTAGACAAACAATCTTATCAGAAAATGATATCGATGCTCCTATTAGGTTAGCAAATTGATCGATGTCCTTTTCATCTATTACACCCTCACCATTTATGAATACAATTTCTTTTTCTTCGTAGAATCTCCATTTTTCTCCAAAAATTTTTGATCCTATTTTTTTGATTATTCTTTTATCGTCTTGAATCTGATTCTGAACTTCGGTTACCAAATCATATCTATCTCCAAGTGATATTGCTAATGCAATTCCAAATTTTTTTCTCCTAATACAGGATTCCAAAACTCTTGCGAATGAATGGGCCTCTTTAAGAAAGCTGTTTGATTCTTCGTTTGTGAGTATGTAGCCAAAGGTCAGTAGTTTGTCTCGCACATTTTTACTAGTAATTGCACCGTTGCTGTCCTGAATTTTCTGTAAAGACTCTTTTTCGACAAATTTTTCAATCGACTTTACTATTTTGTCAAAATCTTCATCTTCAAATTCATCCAAATACTTCATTCTCTTTTTTTCCGTGAATACTATACCAGATTCTTTCAGGACTTCTATACAAGCTTGTTTGTTCCAAGTTAACCCTCTAATGAAATAAGATGTGTTGTTCTCCAGCGCATCAACGATAGTAGTAGTTTGTCTATCAACAAAAATTAAGCCTTTTTTCCTCTCTATCAGATCCAATGTTATGGCAGTTTGCAAAATTTGCTCACTGGCCTCATCGAACTTTTTCCTATTTATTTTTGAGAATTTCGAAATTTCTGCTACTATGGGTAAATATGCTCTTTGGGTTATTTTCCTGTCAAAAGGCTTTAGCAGATAATATACAACCGCTGATATTGTAGATATAATATTAAAGTCTGAGTTGTTATTTAATTTATTAATATTAATGTACGAATGGTTTTCTTTTTCATTCATATTTTCTTGGCCATCTAGTATTCTATCTGAGTTTATGAATAAAAAATAACTATCTTGTGCTATTGGATCAATTACATCATTAAAAATACTTGAATCAAAATCAAGAAAGACGTATGAATCATGTTTTTCTTCAATCAAACATTTTATGCTATCCTTTAGTTTCAAATAATTTAAGGAATCTAAACATCTTATGATAGCGCTACCTCCGATACGTTTGATAGAGTCAAATAATATTGAACTACTTGTAACACCGTCTACAGTCGAATTAGAGACAATGAAAATAACTTTCTTTTGTTCTACCTGTTCTTGTAATCGTTTGCCAGTTGATAATAAGAGGGATTCAATTTTTTTATCATCCATTCTCTATTCTAATTTGGCTATTACTGATGCATATTTCCAATCTTTTGATACTTTGCCAACTCTTTTATAATACCTTGATAACCTGTGAATTTTTGATTCTATTAATTCAAGCGATCTAACATTTCGTTTATCACTATTGTGCACATTCAAATGCTTTTGTAACCCTAAAGCCTTGCGAACTAATTTCTCTAAATCCTCTGGCATGGCTCTTTTAATATCGTTCTCTTCCAAGATTTGAGTTATGGTTTTTCCAATAATCGGCTTTACTAACGGGACTGCAAATTCATCCCTTAATCTTAAACCAATCTCGCTAGCAGACATTCCATCCTTGCCAAAGTCTACTATTGACTTTATTATTTCCTGGCTTCCTATAGTCCAAGATGGTGCATTTTTAGAAGTTGGCCTAATTGAATGTGATTTCCCGTGTGTGTGGGCGTGGGTTCGTGCCATATGTCTCTATATTGTATAAAAAACTACACATCTTAAATGTTATTATTTTTATATTAACATAAAAGTTATATAATTCCTATCTGAGTAAATTTTAATATGAATAAGGCACACTTAATGGTAGCGGCTTTTTCATTGGTAATGGGTTCAATACTATTATTACCAGCATTAAATATTGCATTTGCACAATATGGAAGTCAGGGTGAAATTGGCAGCGCAACTCTAGAAGAACAACTTCAACTGGCAAAAGAAAAATTAACAAATGCTCAACAACAGGGTGCATACGGTTCTGGTACAGCAATGTTTGGTACTAATTTGGATAACACAGTATTAATGATAATAATAATTACTGTAATTATGGGTGGTATTTCAGCCGCATTCTTTGCTGCTGGTGGAAGTGGTAGGAAACGAGCGGTTACTGCTAGTACTGACGGTAGTTATACGAGCGGAAAATTCTGTACAAACTGTGGAACCCAACTTGGTGATAGCCAAAAGTTCTGCGGAAACTGTGGAACAAAAGCCTAATTTTTTTTTATTTTGTCCATATAACGGATTTATATGGAATTTAATGGTTAATTATGGTAAAGTTTATAAGAAACAGTTAACTAGTTATACATATGAGTAAAGAAATTAAAAATACAAATACAGATGTATCAAATACCATGGAAAAAAATGTATCATCATACATAAACCTCACTGAACAATCAGTCGAAAAGACTTTGGACACCATTAAAGAAAACATGATAAAATCTATAGACGAATATGTGAAAATTCAGCCACGTTTCTTACAATCAGTATCTGATTTCCAATTGGAAGTTATTCAATCATCAAAAGATGTTATCAATAAAACCATTGCACATCAAAAGGGATTGATCAAAGAATTTGTCAATGTTTCACAGGCACAACCAAATGAAACTTATCAACAATTATTTAACAAGACTAATGAAAATGTAGATAACTTTGTAAAGGCTTTTACTGCAGGTAATCAATTTAATTTTGATGCTATAGATACAACTCGAGAAAATGTAAAGCTTTATAATAAAGCCTTGGATGCTTTTACAGATTATAGCACAAATACATTCAATGCCTGGACTGCTTTCGCAAGATCATTTTACAGAAATAAATAAAAACACAACTTGATTTGCTCGAACGAATCGGGCTCTCCTTTTTTTGAAGTTTTTCACTAATTAATAGATGTTTTAAAGTTGGGGTTTGACCAAATCTTATTTTAACGATAAAAATTAAATGGGACAAGAATTTAACATTTTTAAATTGTCTTGATTTATGATTTCAGTGCCATGGTACCGACATGTAACAAGTGCAATCAGAAGAAAGCCGTTTATCATCGTCCGTACTCTGGAGAAACTCTTTGTAAATCGTGTTTCATGAAATCTATCGAGAAGAAGACTTTGCAAACTATCTCTAAATACTCTATGATCAAGTTCAATCAAAAGATAGCTGTAGGTGTATCAGGAGGCAAGGACAGCCTTACTTTGTTACATATCCTAAAAAAGATCTCAAAACGTAACAATAATGAGATTGTTGCAATTACAATCGATGAAGGTATAGAAGGTTACCGCAATGAATCTTTTTCCATAGTAAAGAACTTTTGTAAAGAAAAGGATATTTCGTTAAGTATTTTTGGTTATAAAGATCTTTTTGGCTCTAGCATGGATGATGCCATTAAAGAAAGACAATCCAATAAATTCAGTTCATGTTCTATTTGTGGTACATTTAGGCGAAGAGCCTTGGATATAGCTAGTCAATATGTGAACGCAGAAGTACTTGCAACTGCTCATAATTTAGATGATTACCTGCAGACATATATGATAAACTTGTTCTCAGGAGACGTGAGCAGAATTGGATGGATGTATCCACAACCAATCGAGTATAACAATGGATTAAAAAAGATAAAACCCTTCGTAGAATTATATGAAAGCGAGATCGTATTTTATGCATTTCATAGTGGAATAGAGTTTCAAACAGAACAATGTCCCTATATGAACGAAAGCATTCGTTCAGAATTTCGATTATTTTTCAATGAATTAGAAAAAATTCATCCTGGAATTAAATACAATTGTTTTAAATCTATGAATAAGATATCAAAGATTGTAAAAACTTCAGAGAAAAATGAGCCTGTCAAAAATAGTTGTATAAATTGTGGAGAAACCTCTTCTAATAATATTTGTTCAGTCTGTACAACTATACAGATGCTAAACAGGAACAAAAAAAATTTTTATAATTAGAAATTACTTTTCTTTTCTTTTTTCGACGATTGCCACCAGTCCAAGTAATCTTCGCTTTTGTTATTTTGTTCTCTTGCATTTATTTTTTCATGTAATTCTTCAAATTTCTCTCTGGGCGCAAAAAGACCACAGCTTCTGCATATGAAGTTCTTTGTAACAGAATCAAAACCAAGACTGCCTCCACATTCGGGACAAAATTTGACCAATAATTTATTATATAACGATCTATACAAAAACGTTTTGAATTAACTGAAAAGTCTGATCGTTTGTGCGTCTCGACACATGGATTTTTATCCTCATTCCATACTATAAGGTCAGTTCGCCCATCGAAAACCATGTGTCGAGACATTTTTAATGAAAAGTACGGCCTATAAAGATTTTTTCAGATCGATACTAATAATCTCACTTTCTGTATCCATTTGGATCTCAATTTCGTTTCTACAAAACGAATTATCATTAATAAATTCAATCAATCTATTATAGTTGTCACTGTCGATCAAAGCTAACGGAATATTCGATATAGCACAGCCAGAAGCGGTAGTTATGTCTGCCTTGTTGGTACATATTATTCCCTTGGGGCTATTAGTATTGCACTTCAAAGAAAATATGGTGTACGCGCCTACACTACTTCCTATGGAATTTGGAAAGACAAGTATTTTGTCTCTAAGGTGATCTCTTTCTTGACTATCTTTACTGATTGAAATCTCACCAGTCTTCGTGTTTACCATTCCAAGAAAATTTAGAGGCTCATTTAGTAATAAAACTGAACCCCTAGCTTTACCTCTAACTATTCTTTTGCAAGTTAATTTCAAATCAGACTCAACACCAGTCTATAGTCCAGATGACTAATATGTTATTCAGTATATTTTTTGATAATTGATTTCAGACTCATAAGCGCGACTGAAATCTTGTTGGATGTTTTCATATAGTAAGAAGCCTTTACACTATTTGTGATTATACTGTCAAAATTTTTCCTAGTGATGAGGGGAGTCAAGCAAGTGCATGCGTCGGAGATAAAACTTATTCCAGATCTCTGTAATGATTCTATCAGCCCTAGTTTTTTGGCTTTGCAGTAGACTGTTCTTGGACAAAAAACTTTACACGGTCTAGTAAATTTTTTGTTCTGTAGCATTGTTTGAATCTTACATAATTCCTCCATTCCCAACTGCGGACTTCCAAATGTGATCACCTGGCCATCCTCTGCTGTATTTAACTCGTCTCTGGTTTCCTTCATTTCCGGTTGACCATAGTTTATTTTTTCGACTGAATCATCAGATTTTTTCAATTGGAACATTCCACAAGATCCAGATGTTCCTATTCCTGATGCAAGTGATTTTAGATTCCAAATCCCTGATCTATTAGATACATTGCAAAAACCTGCGCAGCTCTTTTGAATATTTTTGCCTGTAAAATAACCTAACAATCCGTAATCTAATTCACTATCCAATTCCAATTCGTTAACTATCTCAATTTTAGGATTTCTATTTTCTTCTATTCTTAAATCAGAATATGGGGATTTTCCAGTTATCGCGCTAGCTAAGGCACTTAAAGCACTTTCTTTGTTGGTCTTGAGATTTAAGTGTGAATTGGCAAGGACAGCTGCACTACTTTCTGCTAAGCTTACTTGAGTATCCTCATCTGGCAAGGAGATTATTTCATAAGGAATGCACGAAAAGGTAGGTGTTATTCCCATTTTGTTGTAAGCTTGGATAATCTCGTACTGTTTTTCAATAAATTCAGCTGACAGTTCGGGTTTATGATCTCTGTCAAACCCCATGGGATTTAATGATGTGGTTACACCAACTCTTCCATCAATGCTGATTTTTTTTAAGAACTCGAGGCCGCTATCTCCTATCGTATTGTAATTTACTCCAGATACATGTGCCCACTTAATAGGTACTAACTTCTCTGCGTTAGTTGCTTCGCCTATCGCAACCAAGATCCGATAGGCAGCTGCTAACGCTTCTCCGTATTCTCCAGACAAACCTTTTTCTTCTTCTTGTGTGAGAAGCATCTTATTTTCTTACGTTCTTAGTTTCGTATTAATCTATTATTATTCTATCCTCTTTTCCACTACCATTTTTCAGAAGGACGATTACATCAATTAGAATAATCCAATTCCTTTAGGTTTAAATTGTAAAGCATTACTAATCGCTTTGATGATCTCGAGGATCGATTTGTGGACCCCTATGAAATCAAAATTGTTAATTTAGTAACTAAGGCAATATTCTTGACATTGTCCTGGGAAAGAGGGTGACGTCCTTGATATCGTCAAAATTTAATATCCACCTGAGAAATCTTTCTATTCCCAGACCGAACCCTCCATGAGGAACTGATCCATATTTTCTAAGATCTAAATACCATAAATAGTCATCAATTTTGAGATTCGATTGTTCAATCCTTGCTCTCAATTTACTCCAGTCATCTTCTCTTATTCCACCACCAGATATTTCTCCGAATCCATAAGGAGCCAACAAATCCACAGCTAGGCCGATACTCTCGTTTGATGGGTCTTGTTTAACATAGAATGGTTTTATTTTCATCGGATATCCGGTTACAAAAATAGGGCTAGTTTTATCCTTGGTTAATTCTCTTTCAGATTCTGTATTAAGATCGTCTCCCCACTCAATAATTCTTTCACTCCCATTTTGGTCTTTTATTTTGCATTCCATTGATCTCAGGGTATCAATAGCTTCTTCGTAGCTTATTTTTTGGAAAGGAGTAGATATTTCTTCTAATTTCGATAATGCATCAGTACTTAGAAAATTCAATTCCTTTTTGTTAAACGTCTTTATCATTGTTATAATATGATTAATTAAATCCTCTTGAATTGACATTAGTTCAGATAGTCCTATCCAAGGAATTTCAGCTTCCAAATGACTAAATTCTGCCAAATGCCTGACGGTTCTCGATCTTTCTGCTCTGAAGGACGGACTTATTGTCCACACAGGACCTAAACTGTAAATCATAGATTCGAGATATAATTGAGAGCTTTGGGAGAGATAAGCTCTATTATCAAAGTATTTGACCTCAAATAACGTCGCACCGCCTTCAACAGCACCCTTAACTAGTAGAGGTGGAGTCACCTCTATCCAATCTTTTCTGTCAAACCAACCCCGTGAATATTTTAGTAAGGAACCTCTTATTTTTCCCACATTTATCAATTTGCGTGTCCTAAGTGCTAGATGTCTATAATCAAGTAGAATTTCATCACTTTGATATTCGCCAATAGGATAATCTGATGCTGCTATATTAAAGACAACAATTTTGTTGACTTTTACTTCATATCCTCCTTCAATTGCGCGATCATCTCTTTCTAGTCTGCCAGTTATTTCGACTGATGATTCAATTGTTAAGTTCTCAGTTAGATTGGACGGAGATACAGCTTGAATTATGTCTCCCCTATCATCTCGAAGTATAATGAAAGCTTTTTCCTTTTGTTTTCGCAATCTGTGTATCCATCCCCTCAACACAACGGTCTGGCCTACAGTACTCTCCATCCTAACTTCTGAGATTCTTCTTGACAACAGTTTTTGTTTGATCCAAATATTTTATTTATCTTTGCAAATATTGGCCGAAATAAATGCTAGGATAATCTATCCTATTTAGACAATACCTGAATGATTTGTTATAGCTCCTTTTTAGAGAATGTAAATTCATCACTGCAATATTCCTTAAACATTAGGGCTAATCGATCTACCGTTGCTCTCAAGAACTCATATAGTTTCATTCTCGGGGACATGGAGCAGCCGAAGCAAACCTGGTGCACCCACATGAATAATATTTTAGAATTAGCAATAAGATTCAACCAAATCTATTTGTCAAAAGTATACGATTCTGATCCAGTAAAACCAAAACAAGCCTATCGGAAAAAACAACTTCTACTTCGACCAAAATAGATATGCTTTTATCTCTTTCTTAAATTGTTTACCAATTTACACCGGATTGGACATACTATTTCTCATTACAGGTTTCCATTTCTAAGCAATTGTAATATTAACCTGTTCGTTTGAATGATTAGTATTATCTATATTATAATTTCAATACCATCAAATCGAAAAAATGACTAATACATACCTATTGGTCTTAGTATTGCTCCGTTTTTATTTTTTAAATTAATTATAACTTTAGATAAAATGAAAAATAGAAGCCGCCTAGAAATTATTGCCATGATACTAGAAACAGTAGGTGATAACGGTGCAATACAGGCTAAAATCATGTATAAGGTATATCTTTCTTTTCTTCAAATGAAAGAGTACTTGTCTCAACTTATGAAAAATGACTTGATCATTTATGATGATGGGGCTCAAATGTACAGAATGACTGACAAGGGAAGACGCTTTCTGATATTGTACAAACAAATGACAGAGTCCATCACAATGACCAAACCAATACTTTAATTTTTTTTAACTCAATTTTGATCAATTTATAAATAAGGTTTTTTCAAGTGTATTCGTGATTTTTGATACTGGTTTGACATTAAAAGATTTGAATTCTGCACCATTTAGGAAGATCACAATAGAAAAGGAAGAAATAGTAATCGGAAAAAAAGATGACCACCTTTTTGCATTTAACAATTCTTGTCCGCATAAAGGCGCCTCCTTATCAAAAGGTAGATTGAATGGTGACAACATTGTTTGTTATATGCATGGATACGAATACAATATATTCAATGGAAAATTAGAAGACATGAAATCTTGGAAGAAGGATTCAACATGGATCGAGCAAAATGATCAGTGGAGATATTCCGATGACTTGAAGATCTACAAAATTTTTTCAGATAACGAGAGAATTTTTGTTGAATTAAATAAAACGATATGAGATTAGTGGGTCAAAGCTTTTCCCGTTTGCTATTCAGGGACAGAATCGCATACTATTTTTCCATTTTCAGTTTTAACAAACAAGTATCTATTGTCTTTGAAAATCAAAGTCAATTCATTTTCACTTTCTTCAACATCTAGCAATTCTTGTCCCTTTATCCCATCAAATTTGGCCATGTAAATAAGGCCATTCTAAGGGATATTTAAATTAAATTGCAAAAGTTAGTGAATTAAGTTAATTCCAATTGCTCAACGTTAGTCTCTTTCTCTAACTTTTGTTTATCTATGAAAGTGTGTTTGCCCCAAGAAAGTTTTACCAAGATTGAAATGTTGTTCTTACCTTTCTTAAAATAATCCTTTTCAATTTCTATATTTTTCTCAAAATCAAATAACAATTGCCTAGCTTCTTCCTCCTCAAGTGGATAGAATGGAGTTTCATCCTTCATAATCATTATCCAAATTCTGTGAGCAATTTTTGGATTTCTGGTCCAAAAGAAAATAGCTTTTCTAACTAATTTAATTGTATTCGTGACCTTTCCATTAATTTTTATATCCAAATTAACGGTTATCCTCAAAGAATTGTCATGTTTATTGTATGCTTTCTCCCAGTTTTTCTGAGTTAACTGATTACGAATTGATCCTTTTAAATCAAAACCTAAAGTAAAAGCAATTATGTTTTCCTTTTCTATACTATTACTTGACCTCATTAAAGTCAGGCCATCGATATAGCTAACATTATCTTCCAATTTAGATACTGAGAAGGTATCATTTATATCCTCAATATGTAGTTGTCTTTTATATATGCATGCTGAGGTTACACATGCTAAAGACAAGGAATTGGAATTTAAGATACATGATATAGATATATCTATTTTGTATATAATCCAACATGAAATTCAGAAAGATCAAGATAATAGATTTGCAGGTGTAGTGTTAAAACATCCATTAGTTCGTGAGTATATGTTAAAGATATTGACTAATAAGAATGACCCTTATAAGATGATTAGTGATTCAGTAGACTCTGCTATCAAGTTTACCAATGATCTCTCAGGTATGATGAAGCTCACTATAGGAAGTTGAGGGAAAAATGAATGTGGTGAAAATTACTATATGAAATTCTGTCCAAAATGCGACTCTCGACTGAGGAACAGACAGGAAGAACAGATATTGACATGTCTTAAATGTGGTCACATTGTGGCAGGAGAAAATAATACTAGTAATTCTAATACTGCCAGTATTGTTAGCACTGTTTCCAATTATGATTATTCTGATGATACTTTAAAAATTATGGACACTGAAAAGCCTCTAGAGGGATTACCTACTACCAGTATTGAATGTCCCAAATGTCAAAATAATTTGGCGTTTTGGTGGATGTTACAAACTCGCTCTGCGGATGAAGCGACTACCCAATTCTATAGATGTACAATGTGTAGCCATACTTGGAGAAATTATTCCTAAAGTTTCTTCTAAAACCTGAGAATTTTTTTAAAGAACTTTTGTTATAGTTGATCAAAATGAAGTTTATAGCTAAAACTAAATCTCCAGAGGAATGGAAGATAATCAATTCAGCCATATCTACATTAGTAGATGAGGCAACATTTGAAGCAACTTCGGAAGGGATATCTTTTAGGGGAATGGATCCTTCCCATGTTGCATTGATTGATATTTTTTGGCCTAATACAGCATTTGATAGTTATGAATGTGACTCTGAACTAAAGTTTGGGGTTCGTATCTCTGAATTTTCTAAGTTAATTAAGAGGACTGACAAGAAGGATGAACTTGAAGTATCCATTATCGATCAGGATCTTCTGAGGATAAAGACTAGCGGGAGTTATAAGAGGGAATACAAAATGCGGCTTATCGAAAGCTCGTCAGGTTCAACCCCGTTACCCAAATTATCCTTCAATTCCAAACTGGTAATTTCATTGCCTTCTTTTGATAAGATATTATCTGATATTGAAGTCGTTTCTGAGTACGTGGAAATAGAATCCTATCCTGAAAAAATAGAATTTGTCGGCAAAAGTGACACCGGAGAGGCTGTAGTCACCATGGAACCTAACAGCGAGGGACTAGAGGAAATTAATGTCAAAGAAGAATCCAAGGCTACCTATAGTCTTGATTATCTACTTAAAATAGTCAAATCTGTTAGCTCTGTTGGTGTTGCAGCTGCGATAGAATATTCCACCAAAATGCCAATTAGACTAGAGTTTCGAATAGCCAATATTGGTCGTATTCATTTCTATCTAGCTCCGCGCGTCCAGGATTAGGGATGTATTGTTCTTGTGGCCGGGATTGTTTGAGGGATAGCTAAGCTTGATAATATTTTTGAAATTGTTGTTTGGATATACTCAACTAACATTCTTGTATGATAAAGGATGTAATTTGACAATATGAGAATGGTTATGAAATTTGGAGGTTCAGTATTGGATTCACCATTGAAAATAAAGAAACTAGTTGAGATAGTAAAATCGTTTGAAAATAATGGAGATGCTCCTGAAATTGTTTGTGTAATATCGGCAGCATATGGGGTAACCGACAAAATTCTTTCTCTCTCTGATTCTTTGGCTAGGGGCGATAAAAAGGCCATTGAAGCATTCATAGATGAGATGACTTCGATTCATCTTGACTTGGTGCAAGGATCAATAAATAATCCCGCACTCCAGCAGGAATCCAAGAAGACTGTATTGTCAATAATGCGTGAATTTCAAGCAATACTTGAGGGATTGGTGTTAATAGCGGAGATAACGCCGCGATCATTGGATCACATTCTCTCTTTTGGGGAACGATTAATGGCACCAATCGTTAGTTATTCTTTCAAGGATCAAAATTTAGATTCTAATTATTTTACTGGAAAGGAGATTGGTATTGTTACGGATTCGAATTTTGGGGAAGCGAGTCCATTGATGGATACTACAAAATTTCGGGTAAATGCAAAACTGGTTCCCATGTTACAAAAAGATGTCATACCAGTTGTAACTGGTTATATAGCTGCGGATCAACATGATCATGTTACAACATTAGGGAGGAGTGGCTCAGACTATTCTGCTACTATCATCGCATATTGTGTTAATGCTGACGTAGTATACCTGTGGAGTGATGTAGATGGATTAATGACTGCTGATCCAACAATAGTTAAAGATGCGCGAGTATTGTCCGAAATATCATATAGTGAAGCAGCTGAAATGGTTCTGTTTGGAGCCAAATACATTCATCCTCGAGCTTTAGAACCTGTTATGGATTCGAATATCCCCATAAGAATTAGAAATGCCTTTAATTTGAACCATCAGGGAACTACTATAACACCAATGTTGAAAATTTCAGACAAGATAGTAAAATCAATAATTGCAATAAGAAATACGGCATTAATTGACGTTAGTGGAGGAGGAATGGTTGGAGCACCTGGTACTGCTGCCAGTATTTTTGAAACTCTCGCAAAAAATAAAGTAAACATTATGATGATCTCGCAAGGACCTTCTGAATCGAGTATTTCTATGATACTTAAGCAAGATGACTTGGGCAAGGCGATTACTTCATTAGAACTAAAGCTATTGGGGAAAGTTATTAAACATCTCAATGTTTTGGAGAATGTCTCAATTGTTACTGTGGTGGGGTCAGGGATGCGTGGGATCAAAGGAATAGCAGGAAGAATATTTACGTCAATTGCTAAGAATGATGTCAATGTAATAATGATAGCTCAAGGGTCTTCTGAATTAAACCTTGCCTTTGTAGTTAATGATATCGATTGTGAAAAAGCGGTGAAAACATTACATCAAGAATTTGGACTGAATAAATCAAGTTAGATCAGACTAAAGTTGAGTGTTTTCGTACTAGTGAATATGTGCATACATCTTGCGCGAATCTTTCTTAAATAAATGTGTCTACACTTGTGATATTAGACTGATAGAAAATAGAGGTTTAACCGGTAGTATATATCTGACTAAAAGAAAAAAAATAAATGAAATACATATTCAATGAATTTTGGATTGAGTCTAGGAAAATTATATGTAGTAGGAGTTGGCCCGGGTCATCATGATCATATGACATTTAGAGCTAGAAAGGTGATAGAAGAAAGTCAAATTATAATTGGCTACGAAACTTATGTTTCTTTGGTTGAGGACCTAATTGGTGGTAAAGAAGTTTATCGATATCCAATGACTCAAGAAGTCGACCGTGCAAACCAGGCAATAGAGTTCGCTGAGAAGGGCAACATAGTCTCATTGGTATCTTCGGGAGATCCAGGGATATACGGCATGGTGGGGTTGATATATGAAATACTGGCGGAAAAAGGTTGGAAAAGAAATCAAGGCATAGAAGTAGAATGTGTTCCTGGTGTATCTTCACTAAATTCTTGTAGTGCATTAATAGGCTCTCCTTTGATGACTGATTTTGCTGTAGTGAGTATGAGTGATTTACTCGTGCCTTGGGAAGTTATTGTAAAGCGAGTTGAGGCAGCTGCATTAGGGGATTTTGTTACTGTGGTATACAATCCTTCTAGCAAAAAGCGGATACATCAACTTCAGGATGCTAGAGATATTTTCTTAAAATACAGAAGTCCCAATACCCCCGTTGCCATAGTAAAGGGGGCATTTCGAGAAAGTCAAACAATAGTTGTTACCGATTTAGAAAAAATGTTAGATTTTCCAGATCTAATGGGGATGATTACAACCGTAATTATCGGGAATACGTCATCTTTCAATTATAACAACATGATGATAAATCCACGTGGATATCGCTCTAAATACCAGTTAGTAAAGTAAAACGAATCTTTTTTCATTTTTTTTCGTTACCTATAAATTTGATAATCATTTGTTCAATATTTGAATAAATTGTCTGATACTGCCTTTACCTATGGTAATTTGATACTATTATACTGTAAATTTAATACGGAGAATCTTCCTGAAAAAGATGGGGAAGATGGAGATCAAGACCCTAAAGTATCTTATGATTCACTACCGGATTTTGTCAAGGCAAGAATTGCACTATGCATCCAAACATTCGACATAATAATGAAATCTAAACCTGACAAGTTTAACACTACGGTTGTCTTGGTAGCCAATAATGACTTTAGCCAGGTAATTAGAGATCGATTAATTACTGAGGGAATTTCAGCACAATACATTGAACAGGATAATAATTCTAATTCAATTGAATCTGTAATAAATAATGTAGTGAATCGTATTAGCTCACTTGATAATCCGCCAACAATCTATTTCGTAGGATCTGTATGGCAGAAAGAAGTTTTTGATTCAATTGCAGTTTCTAAATTCAGTCAGCGATTAAAGGTGTTATTTGAGGGCGCACTTGATCATCGACCTTATGAGTACATCCAAAGGGACAAGTTGATTGAAGAGCCTAAAAAAGGGACGACTTACTATAAACATAAATTGACTAACAAGGCGATAGATACTTTGCTCAATTATATATTTTCCAACAAGCGCAAATAGATTTGAATCCAATTAACTTTCAAGAAGTTTCGACCAATACATTTTAAGAGGGTGCTGTTAACTTAAGAACAAATCTTCTCCTTATCATGATAATCAACAAACAGGTTTAACCATTTCCGTACATGGTTGAGTTTGCAATTCTTTTTTCTACATGGAAAGTAATCGTCAAAGCATTCTTTAGTTCTGTCTTTGATGTATTGCATTTTCCTCTCAATCAGACTTTTCTCCAAAGGGGAATGGGTGTGGTGTTTTAGTTTAAGGAATTGACAAGCCATTGGGTACCACGTACTACCTCCATCTGTAGATACTGGATGATTTCCATGAGCCTTTATTAGATCAGACATAAACTTTTCAGCAACAAGCATGTTTCTCTCTTTAGTTATATTTTGTGCGAGAATCAGCCTGTTTTCTGGCTCAATCGCAACCCAAAGCCATATAAATTCTGAACCAACTTTTAGAATAGTCTCGTCTACAATGTATTCTGAAATCTTATTTTTCCTTGTTGATAATTTCCCTTCATGATGACATTTTTGAATCCACTTCCAGATGGATACATGACTTCTTTTTACTCGATGCAGATATGATAATGCTTTTACAACATTTCTTAATGATAGTCCAAGAAAATACAAATACAGACTATAACCAATATACTGTGAAGGTGTTCTGTTTCTTTTACTGATCATGATTGAAATAGAGCAACTTAAAGCTATAGGTTTATCATTAAGTCAACAGCATCTTTAAGAGATTGGAAAAGTTAATATCCGAATAGACAAAAAGAATTGTTGTAGCGGTCATCGTCTAGTTTGGTTAGGACACTGGCCTTCCATGTATAAGACCTATATGGAGAGAGCCCGTAACCCGGGACTTTGTCTTTGTTTATAGACAGAGCGGGAATTCAAATCCCGGTGACCGCATTTAGTTTAGAAAATTACTTGTTTGGTCACGTTATTTACGATCCATCATGGCGAGTAATCAACAAAATGTACATCCCTTACTTGAGTTGTTGATCAAATAATCATAAGGGTAATCGCCAAGGCTGGAGGCTAGAGTGGAATGCAATATGTGAATGTTACCCCAATACGGATCCTAAAATTGACTACTGTCTATGCGGCTTTTCTAAACACCATATCAATTACATCACTAATTTCAGAAAATGAGTTTAATGATAGCGAATTATTGAATTAAATACCAAATATTAGAAGCAAATTCAGCAGTAATCCATTATGCCTACATATCATGATCTATCAATCTAAAAGTACAAGAGTTTGCACCATTTTCATTGTTTTCTTCATTTTCATCCAATTTGATATGGCATATCTTTACCGATGCTTTATTATTTCGGGGATTTATGTGAAATAACTTAAACTTGATTGAAATACCAATCTGCAATCATATAATATGCCCTTAGCTTTTTCACAACATGTCGTGCGCTTTTCGAGTTAAATATTTTATACTGTCATTCGCAGAAGTCAATCTGTTCCAAAACAACATGTGAAAATTGGATCCTGGTTATATCGTGTCCTTCAGTGAAAAATCTTAATGATTTTCCATAGGTAATTCTTCATGAATATTGGTCGTATTTATTGCGTATGGATTAATCTATGTTCAAAGTCTTGTTAGCTACGATTATTCCAACAAGTAACATAAAACCTGCAAAAATAAGCAAATAATAAAAATATATCCAATTAACTTCAGTGATATTTCCTGCAAAGATGATTTCTCTTCCAAAAGTAGATGAGTATGATACTGGGTTTAGGTTAGAAATGATTTGCATCCATGGCGGAAAATTATCATTTGGAAATAGAGCAGTACTAGCGAACATTAGGGGAAGATTTATGAAATTAGATATTAGTGTAGGGATTTGCCAGTCTGAACTTGACATAGTCAAAAGCAGGTAAATTGACGAAAGTCCTAAACTTAATAACAGTAATGAAAATAGAAACATCATCAATCCTATTGCATCTGGAATTTGGACACCTAATATCATGACTCCTATGAACACTATGGGTACCTGTAACATCCCCCGTGTTGAAGCTCCAAATACCTTTGACAAGAAAATTATATAGTTTCTCGTCGGAGATGTCATTATTCTTCTAACATATCCAGATTTTTTATCTTGTATGAGACTTAAAGAACTAAACATTCCTACGAAGAGCATTGATGTAGCCAGTTGACCAGACAAAAGAAATGCAACATAATTATCAGTTTGAAAAAAGTCTGTCAGAAAAGAGACAGGTGCATAGGCAAAACTACTTCCGAAAAATACAATCCATAATAACGGCTGTACGATACTGAGAATGATAACAGCTGGATTTCTAAAAGTATTCATTATCTCTCTTATATATAATCCAATGAATTGATTTATTGCTCGTATCATTTCTCAAAAATCAATTCTTGCTGCTATTGGTACTACTGCTACTAGAGACATCGTCAACATCATCAAATCTCTTTCCTGTAAGCTCTAGAAAGATTGATTCTAGATTTGGTTTCTCAATCCTGATAGTTTCTATGTTGTTTGGACGTAATTCTGTAATTCTGGAAATCAGGTCAGGCAAAACTGTTTCAGCATTTTTAACCTTAATTCGCAATTTTAAATTATTGGTGAGACGTTTTTCAACAGTTTTGTTGAAGTCGATCGAATCTATTTCTTCAATATTTGTTATCCCGCAAATCGTACTAAAATTCTTGTAATCAAATGATGATAGAAAAGCAATTTCTATAATGTCTCCATGAGCTTGAGTTTTGAGTGCTTGTGGCGATCCTGTTGCAATAATTTTTCCATTATTGATTATGGATATTGTGTCGCATAGTACTTCAGCTTCCTCAATATAATGAGTAGTTAAAAATATTGTTACGCCATAAACAGTATTTATTTTTCTAATGAACTTCCAAAGAAGTTTTCTTGTACCTGCATCTAATCCTATAGTGGGTTCGTCCATAAACAATATTTTGGGTTTGTGTAATAATGCCATTATAATTTCTAATTTTTTTTTCATCCCAGTAGAAAGTTTTTCAACTTTTTTCACTTTTGTGTCATTCAATTCAAAATACTTTAGGAGATTTGCGGCTCTATCCTTCCAGCCTTTGCCAATATCATGTAACCTTGCCTGAATCTGAATATTTTCCATGATTGTAAGTGATTCATCTAAGATTACCTCTGATGAAATCCAGCCGATATTTTCCTTAACTTTTATCGATTCACTATTTGTATCAAAACCAGCAACAAAAGCTTTTCCCTCAGATGGTTTTGATAATCCTGTGAGAATTTTGATCAACGTAGTTTTTCCAGCTCCATTTGGACCTAATAACCCAAATATGCTCCCATAACTAATTTCTAATCGGAGATTGTCAACTACCGTTTGTGAGCCATACACTTTTGAAAGTCCCAGACAGAGAATTGCTGAATTCTTGCTGTTAGGAGCAACTGCAGGAGTAGGACCATTATGATCAACCACCAAAAAATAAGATCTATCATAATATTCAAATGAGGTGATAAATACGTTGATAATAATTTGAATTCCAGATGTTTAATGGCCTGCATCCTCTTGATACGTATGATTTACAACAGTAAACTCTACAATTATAAATTGGAAGAACAAATTTAATTTATTTAAATTTTAACAATGAACAAGAGAAGACTACAACAGAAGGATATAGAAGATGGCTGGTATTTTTTCATAGATATTGTGGGTTCTTCCAATCCAAATTTGTCCATAACATGTCAACTGGAAAAAATAAACACCATCAAAGATTTTATCGCATCTTATCTTACCTCTATCGGGGATCCCGTAATTTACAAATCATTTACAGGAGACGGGATGCTCATCGTCTTTTTGAATTACAATTCTCCATTAGAATTATCTATTTTTATTCATGAAAAAATCAAGGAATATAATAATTCCGCAAGCGGAAACGAGAGAATTTTTGTTAGGATAGGGATCGGATACGGTTCTTTTCTTTCATTTCGAGATGGAGTTCATAAAGAGTTTGCACCTTGGGGACATGAATTGGTACTTGCTAGACGAATAATGGACATGGCTAGACCCAATCAAATACTGTTAACCGATTTCGCATATCAAAAAATAAAAAATGATTATCTATTTGGTAAAAACAAGTACGGTTCCTCGTTATATGATAAAGGAAAAATAATGCTAAAGCATCATAACGAGTTGGAGAATGTTTATTCCTTTTATAAGTTAGATGAGTATGGGAATAATTCTGATATTGAATTCAGCATCGATCTTAAACCATTGATTCAATACCAAAAATTTGATGATACTTTTGTAGAACCAATTCAAAAATTTTGCGAAGCTAGGTTTGTAACTGTATTAGACAAGTTTAAGGATCTAACCAATCCGTCCAAGGGGCTGGAAATTGGTCTGCTATCTACCGGATTGATTTATCAGGTGTTATTTGAGAACGGTGGTGATTATATTTCCGCTACATATTTACCGCCGGGGGAATATTGGGAGTTACAGAATAATGCTCCACTAAATCTATTGAGCCATCAGGAAAAAGCTTTGCGAAGATTGGATCATAAAAATGCGACTAGAAATCATTTTAGGTTTTTGATTATGGAGAAAGGGAAACTTGATAATGATATAAAGGATAACCAAAATAGTTCTCTTCTTTTCATAAAATGGCATTCAGAAAATAATGTAGACCTATATTTTATTAATTCATCTGATATTAATTCAATTCTAGTAAAGTATCCCAAAATAGTACATAATGTCGGGCTTGGTTTTTGGAACGGAAAATATGTGCTCCAGTTCGGACCCATTATGGAATACGTTAATAAGAAAGACCAAAATCATCCATTATTGAGAAGAAGATTTTGGTTACATGCAACAGGTAGTGAAACATATAATCAAAGCAAAAATTTCTTCAATGAATTAGTCGATTTGGCCTCTAAGAAGAAATTGACTCGAATTGATCATAACTATTACAATAACATAATCAATGGGAAATAGAAGTTGGATTGGGTTGGATTGTATAACTAGGATTCTTTGGTTCCATTGGTTCTTACATAGTTGCGTTTGTCAAAATCGTCACTCTGATCTATTTTACCTAATGAAATTGATTATTGATCGACCTTTTCACTAAATTAATCTCCAGTTATCCAATAATCAATCCAGAGAAAAATAAATATGCTTTTATTAGCTGCAAACAAACTAAATTCATGGATTTTGCAAATCATCATATTCAAAGAATGAATCGAGAACGACATGTCAATAATAATCCTCTTAAACAATTCCCAAAAAAAGAATTATCTGAACTTGAGCGAATAAATGATCAAATGATTGAATCATTAAGAGTACGAATGCAAAATCTTCCTGAGGGTGATAATCCTTATCAGGGTTTTCGAAAAATGGTGAACCAAATGAGGGGACATGATACCTCTAATTTATCTAATTTGACAAAGGAATTTCTTGAGTCAAGACGAAAAAATTTTAATTAATGAGTGGTCTGAATCTGTTTAACTGAAGTTCATATCTCTCAATTTCTATACTATCTGTGATAAATTGTGCTACAATATCATACCCTAATTTATGAGATTTATGGGGGATTTAAAAAACAATTATCATCAGTTATTCTATTCTTGAAACTTTTTTAAATAATCTCTTTCGCGCAGTTCTAAAGTAATTCTAAAGTCGAGTTAAGATAGTCAAACTTATCATTACAATTGAATTCAGAGCCTAAAAATTAATAATGATGTAAATTAACATCAAATTCATTCTTTTATATCTTCAATCCTCCCAAGTATACTTTAGTGCCAATAGTCTACGCCTCATGTCTTATCGGATGACTTCACAGGTTCCCTAGCTTCTCTTTTACATATGATATGTCCTCTGCGACGATGATGCCTATGTTTGCTTATTGATTCCGTGTAGGTTGAGATTTTATCTTGTCAGTAAAATCGAGCCCGCTAAGAGTCCTTCAGATACATAGATC
Organism: Candidatus Nitrosocosmicus sp. FF01; assembly: GCF_047711275.1. Lineage (NCBI taxonomy): Archaea > Thermoproteati > Nitrososphaerota > Nitrososphaeria > Nitrososphaerales > Nitrososphaeraceae > Candidatus Nitrosocosmicus > Candidatus Nitrosocosmicus sp. FF01. Next base: position 425,339 of record NZ_JBLNIG010000001.1, read on the forward strand.
GACAGTATAACAAGTGCAAATTTGATCTACACTTCAAAAAAATTCTGGTCAATTAGTCACACAAGGTTAATTCTGGTAATTCTAGCATTATTGTCGGTCAACTGACTTGTTCCGCTGTCTCCTCTAATTTCTACTTTGAATTCTGCTTATTAACAAATTCACTTTATTCTATAGGGTTATATGTTATTTCCACATACTCGCCTAAGAATTATTTATGGGATTCTTTAGATGGTGGGCAATTTCCTTATCTGGGTATATTTATGAAGTTATAAAGACATTTATATCATTTTGTTGTTTATACTATGTTTTGTCATCTGAAATTATTGGTTCAAAATTATCTGTTCGTTCAAAAAGTGATCTTATTGATAAAGTGTATGATGCTATTACCACGAGCGGCGAGGATGGTGTATTTCAAACTGAGCTTTGTAAGCTATTTTCATTGGATAGTAGAGACGGTTCAAGACTAGTTGGGAATTTAGAAAAACAATCACTGATTACACGTGAAAAGGCTTTGTATAGGGGAAGATGGACATACAAGTTAGTAGTAAAAAAAACTATTTCTATGGATTGTGAAGAACAAAAACCTATAGACGTTAGCATGGTTGAGGGCGCACCGTGTCTTTGTTGTTCCTTTCAACATCTTTGTTCTAATGAAGACGAATCAAATCAATACAGTCCTGCAAAATGTCAAATTATTGAGGAATGGATTGTAACGTCTTTCGACAAATTCATGATCAATCAACAACAATCTAGTGATCAGGAATTAATGTAAAAATAAGATTGCCAACACTTGTTAAATCCTTTTTTTGCTTTTTCATTGAAATTTTTTTAGTCAGGATCAATTAAAAGAGGTGGAATGGTCAGCAATAGACGGTATTACCAAGTAGTATTGAATATTTTTGGAGCTGAGCTAAACCCTGACTCGATAATTGCATTACCGTTAATAATCCACTCTATGTTTTCTATTGACTGATTGTTTCTCAAGAGATCTGTTCTAATACTCTTGTCTGAAATAGATGTTTCAATTACTGAACTAATGTTTGTATCTGTATTAGACAAGAGCTGAGGTCTACCATTCACTGGTATGTCAATGAAAGACTTTGAATGTTCTCCTAGAGATTCGCCGTCTGCTATCAACTCATAGTCAATCTTAGAAGTTGTCAATGCTTGGCCAGTCGGATTTTCGATATTAAATATCACATTTAAAGTCGCCGTATTGTTATCACCCGATAGTTTTTCAAGTTCAATCTTCTTGACAATGATACTAATAGCCCCCAAATCAGGCAATGTTATTGTCAATATTAATGGTAGCAAAATGATCACACCCACTATAACTGTAGCAGTACCGATTAGAACCAATCTTCGTCTACTTAAAAACAATTACTATCGAGTTAATGTGTAAAGGATTGGCTTTAAAAAACTTTGTTTATAATAATATATTAAGGAACTATTAGATATTATTGATCTCCAATGAACTTTTACGATCCACTTGTTATCTGGGTTCACTTGGTATTTACATCAATTTGGGTTGGGGGGTCGATATTTATAGGAGTGGTCTTGGCCCCACTTTTGAAAAAAACTATGCCCGATCTTAACAAACGAATATCGTTCATGGTTATAGTAGGACGCAGGTTCAATTATTTGGGTGGATCCGCGCTATTAATTCTTGTAATCACTGGAATTTATAATGCACGGACAATTTTTGCCCAGCCCTCTCTATTGTTTGAATCCTCATACGGGTATATACTCTTGGCTAAAATAATATTGGTTTGTATTTTGTTCATAGTATACATAATTCATGTTTTGATCCTAAACAAGAAAGTGGAAAAACAAATCCTTGAGAGTATAGTCCCAGATGAATATTTCATTTCGCTAAGAGGCAAAATAATATTGCTTGGACGAGTTACAGTCGGGTTGTCCATTGCTATATTGTTTCTGGCGGCCCTTTTGGATAGAGGAGTTGTATTTGGATGAACATGAATTGATTAAATAGCATAATTTTGCAACATTAGATTCTTTATCGTTTCTCCAACTTTTTTTTCATTGTCAAGTGAGACAAACACTTTGTTCCTTGTTTTGGAATTGAAGTCCAAAATTATGGTCTCATTATCTACTAATATTTCCATGTTTAGTATTCTCCTTGTCAGTGAAACATCCTTAATTTCAACATTCTTTCCAAGTAGGCTGCTCTGATCTTTCTTAGACAAATTCATCAAAATATATAATGAGCCAACGAGCGAATCTAGCAGATGAAATATTATTTTTGCTCCTTCTTTTTCCTCATCTTTTGACACAATCTGTGACGCACTGTTTTCTCCTCCTCCTCTTTCTTCAATTGGTTGGACATCTGGGAACCTAGTAAGAGGGGATTGTTTTTGGACATTGTCAGAAGACGGAGTAACATTCCATTTTATCTCTCTTGCATCTGAGCTGAGTTCATCAAAGGTCTTTACAAATTCTTGAATTATTGATTCGATTGATATTTCTATCGCGAATCTATCAACAGTTTTTATGATGACCCGTACTGTATGGTAATTAAACTCATAACCTAAAAATTTGGTGAATAACATAGGTTTTCCGTACTTTATGGAATGAAAATCACACCCTTCTATCCTACTTACTAGTGCTTGAAAATATTTTACCGACAATCGATTTGTTTCTATACAATTTAGTTTTGAAATTATTAACAATTTCATTACCTTTTTAAAATAAGTACTAAACTGTTCAGGATGTTCCTCAAAGTTGTACTGTATTACTTCAATTGTCAAATAATCAATTAGATCCTGCTGTTTATTAAACTATTAATTGTTTATTTGTAATCTGACTTGAAAATGATATAATATGACATATCACATCCAATAATAATATAATAACTTATTTTTTCAAGTAATTCACTAATTTCTCAACCATTATCCAGAAAATAATTTATGGTTTATACCATCTTGAAAATCTATCTTGATCAATTAACTTATTTTTAAAATTTCTTAAAATGAACGATATTACAATATGATGTTTGTAAATATAAGCTATAGCTATTGATATAATCCCAATAAATATGAATCTTATTCCAATTTCCCGCAAACCTTCGGTAAAGGAGTTTATTACTACATCCATAAAAACAAACGATAATCCAAACAAACATACTAGTATCCCTATCGTGATAAATGCCTTAAATAATGGTGATGAATTCGCGATTGAAATATTATTCCACCATGATGATATTAAGTGAATCAGTGTTAAATAATTATGCATGTATATGCCAACATCACTTCATCAACTTTCAACCTAAAACCCTGCTGTTATGGGATTCACAGGCTTAATTAATTCTCTTAGCAATATGGTAGCATAAGATCCCTTCGGTGCAGAAAATTCTACTGTTAATGATTCAACATTGTCAATGGTGTATGTAAAGTCTTTACAATAAAAACTTGCTTGACGGAAGCCTCCGGACTCACTTATCTCCTGCATTTCCTTAACAAAAAAATCTTTAGCAGTAATATTTTCTAAAATCATCACGTCCCTAAGAATTTTGTCAAAACGGTTATTTCCTGGTTGAAATGAATATCCTGGCAATCTTATAATTGGTAAATAAATAATATCACCAACATTATTTTTTCCCATTTCGTATTTTCGTATTTTTCCAAATTCAAGACTGTTCTTATTTACTTCAAAACAGAGATCGGTGTTTTCTGGTCTGACAAGGGAAAAATTATTTTCGATTGCTTTGCTAAGTGTTTTGTTAAAAAGAAAAGCCTGAAATGCTTGAATAAAAAGTCTTCTTATTGTTATTGGGACCGATCTAAGAGCTATTATGGGATCTCTGCCGTTCAATATTTCGCGTGCTAAGTTCCTCTCGATATCCATACCTCTCGGGATTTGTCTCAGGACTGATGGATTGTTTTTTATGTCTCTTAATTTTTCTCTAATCTCGATACTAAACTTTGAATCATATTTAGTAGTGTTAGTCATTAAGATTTCCACGGCTTTACTGAATTGTTTCTTAATGATTGCTTTTCCCACAAGATGTGTTACCAACCTTTCGCTACCAAACCTTTGAAGGCCATAATAGTTTGCCATACTATCAATTTCTGAAGAGAATTGTGCAATTTTGCTTGCTTTAATATTTTTTGCATTTGATATTCTTATAACAAACGCGTTACCTACTAGATTGTTCTTTTCAATAGGTTTTTTGGAGTACCCGACCAAACTAAGTCTTACAGAACCAGTACTATAATCACTAGTTATTCTTCCTGATTTATTGTTGCGATAACAGCTTGCATATTGAACAGTAGTAGCCTTGGCGTCCTTCATCCCTACTATTTTAAGGTTTAATCCTGTTTTCTTTTTTAGTAACAAGATAGCATGACTCGAATCAATCCCTTTTTTTTCAATCATATAAATTGGAAATGGAAATTTGCTTTCTGGGACTGGGTTTAATTGATTGAGAAATCTCTCACTCACCATCTCTCGAACAGAAAAGTCTTCATAATTTTTCTTGATATGTCCTCCAATACCATCTATCAAAGTTGTATAATATTCGATCCCTGCTAGTCTATCTATTTCGGGCGATGAAATCTTCATTTGCATTCAATCACATACGCAAATACAGCTTTTTAGCGAGAGTCAAAAAGTATAGAATCATTAATAATTATTTTATATAACAAATTAGGCTAATATAAAACCCTATCTTTTATTCAGAAAAACATAAATCGTATTTTGCATATATGAATTATGAATTATTTATGACTAGTGAAAAAAACTATTTTATTTATTTATTTGAAAATCATCATATAATTAATAAAGATCCACTCAAGAGATCCCATTTTGTTATTGTAATCTTGTCTGCATTGCTGATTTCGACTTCGATTAACTTTGCTCCTGCAGATGCACAATTGAATCTTGACGATTTCATGAAACAGACACAGGAGAATATTCAGTCTACCATTGAAAATAGTGAAAATAGTAACAACAATAACAATAACTGTAACAACAGTATATCAATACAATCTCAGACCAATGAAAATGGAAAGACTACCAGTACAACTCGCAACACATGTGATGGTGAAACGACCAGTAGTACATCAACTGGCAATATTGGATCAACAAGCGCTGCAAATGGTAATCTGAATGGGACAATAGTTAGTTCAGAGTACGATCAAGAAAGTGGTGTTATCGTGAATAGTATTTACGGTAATTGGTCTTTAAATACTCAAGATAATGGATCCAAAAACTTCAGTGCCGTCTTTACTAAACAACCAATTTATCTAAATTCCTCAGTGAATGCTCAGATAGCTGCTGATAATGTAACAACACCTGTGAATAATACCAATTCAAATGACCTAACTGCAAACATCACAACTTCATATGAATTATCAAATTTTGTAGCCAACTCTGTTCAGCAACAAAATAATGATGTTACATACAAAGGAAAAATTGATGTGGTTGAAGTAATCCATTCAAAGAATGCAACAGTTTCCGATGAAACTAATAATTACAAGGGTATTGGAGTCTCCTTGACTTTAATTGACAATAGAGTACGATTCATAAATTTTGATACACAATCCCCGTTGTCGAATAAATTTACTAATGCTCCAATTGTGGGCATAACAAGATAACAATGATAATAGCCAATGAGCTACCATTGTTAACTATTTCATTTATTTCATCTCTCGGCTATAGAACCTATCTAATTCTTTTGATTTTCCTATTTGAAATTAAGCACCCTATTTACAAAAGTGTATAAGTAGTATGTTAGTAAATATTAGATAGTAATCATGTCTCAAAGTAATACTCTTTCTTTAAAGGTGCTTGAAGCATATACCCGAGACGTAGGCCGTGGTGTTGCTAGAATTGATTATGATTCTATGGATGCTTTGAGCGCATCTACAGGTGATGTCGTGGAAATAAGGGGTAAACGTAAGACTGTTGCAAAGTGTTTACCTCTGTATCCTTCAGATGAAGGTAAGGGTATCATACGAGTTGATGGTCTTGTCAGAAACAATGCGGGAGTGGCTATTGGTGACACTGTAATTGTTAGAAAGATAAAGGCAGTTCCTGCAGAAAAGGTGATTGTAGCACCATTAGAAGCTATTCCACCAATCGATGAACGATACCTTGCAGATGCACTTGAAAGCGTACCTCTTATAAAAGGTGATAATGTGATGGTGCCTTACTTTGGCGGTAGATTAACATTTCAAGTAATAGGGGTAACTCCAGGTCCTGGTGTTGACGCTGTTTTAGTCACACAAAAAACTGTATTTCATATTGCTGAACGTGGAGAAACACTCCGTGGAGTACCACAAGTAACATACGAAGATATTGGAGGCTTAAAGGAGGAAATTCAGAAAGTCAGAGAAATGATAGAGCTTCCTCTTAGGCATCCTGAAATATTTGAAAAGTTGGGTATAGAAGCACCCAAAGGAGTATTGTTGTATGGTCCTCCAGGTACTGGTAAAACATTACTAGCAAAGGCTGTTGCGAATGAAAGCAACGCGCACTTCATTAGTATTTCAGGTCCAGAAATTATGAGTAAATTCTATGGTGAATCAGAAGCAAGATTGCGTGAGATATTTAAAGAAACCAAAGAAAAAGCCCCATCAATTATATTTATAGACGAAATAGACTCTATTACTCCAAAACGTGAGGAAGTAACTGGAGAAGTTGAAAGAAGAGTTGTATCTCAATTACTATCGTTGATGGATGGATTAGAAGCAAGAGGCAAAGTCATTGTTATAGCAGCTACAAACAGACCCAACGCTATTGACCCAGCACTCAGAAGACCCGGAAGATTTGACAGGGAAATTGAAATCAAAGTTCCAGATAAACGAGGTAGATTAGAAATATTGCAAATCCATACCCGAAATATGCCATTAGATTCTGATGTCAATCAAGAAAAGATTGCATCTGTAAGCCATGGATTTGTTGGTGCAGATTTAGAATATTTATGTAAAGAGGCTGCAATGAAATGTCTGCGTAGGTTATTACCAGAGCTTAATCTTGAAGATGAGAAAATTCCACCGGAGACGCTTGAAAAGTTAATAATATCTATGGCAGATTTTGAAAACGCAATAAAGGAAGTCATGCCATCGGCCATGAGAGAGGTATACCTAGAGTCCCCAGACGTTGAATGGGCTGACATTGGTGGATTAGATGAAGTCAAACGCGAACTACAAGAGGCAGTAGAATGGCCACTAAGATATCCTGACCTTTATACAAAGTTGGGACATTCAGTACCCAAAGGAATTTTGATGCATGGTCCATCTGGGACTGGAAAAACAATGCTTGCTAAAGCAGTCGCAACAGAATCAGAAGCCAACTTTATCAGTGTCAAAGGACCAGAATTGTTATCAAAGTGGATAGGGGAGTCGGAAAGAGGAATCCGAGAAATCTTTAGACGTGCGAGACAGGCAGCACCCTGTGTTGTTTTCTTTGATGAGATCGATTCTATTGCACCTATCCGGGGAATGGAAGGTGTAAATGCCGGAACTGAACGTATGGTTTCTCAATTGCTAACAGAGATGGATGGAATCCAAGAACTGAATGGCGTAGTCATTATTGCTGCTACTAACAGACTGGATATGATCGATAGTGCTTTGTTAAGACCAGGCAGATTTGATAAGATTGTATTTGTTCCAAAACCCGATATCGCTACAAGATTGAAGATCTTGGAAATATATGCAAAAGAAAAACCGTTAACAAGTGACGTTAATTTGCAAAGAATTGCCGAACTTACAGATGGATTTAGCGGTGCCGATATGTCTGCCGTAGCCAATACTGCAATATCTCTAGTACTGCATGAATATCTTCAAAAATATAGCAGTCCAGAAGATGCTGCAAAACATGCTTCAGAAGCACATGTGACTATGAAGCATTTTGAGGATGCTGTAAAGAAGATAAAAACTCAGAGAGATATGAAACCTGGTGAGAAGGTTACGCTTTCTCAGTACAGGTAACATTATTTTTTATCTGTTTTTTACAATCCTAAATCATTTAGTAAAAATTAAATTTAATAGAAATACAATTTTTGTTAGAATTGTATACTGGTTCGGTAGTAGAGAGTAAAAAAAAGAAAGTATTGCGATAATCGACCTAGGTTACAATTCGGTTAAAATTTCTGCTTACGATATATACAAGAATGGGCATTATAAGAAGAATTTTCAGCGGCAAGAATATGTCCAAATTGGATTAGATTTAAGTAAAAATAATGGCCTCATTTCAAAACAAAATATAGAACGTACTGCAAGTGCCTTGCTATCTTTTAGAAAGGGCTTGAAAGAACAAGATGTTGACTATGTTATTCCAATTGCAACTAGCGCAGTTAGAGATGCAATAAATCAAAAAGAAGTCATTTACGATCTAAAAGATCAATCCGGGCTTTATTTTAACGTACTAACTGGACCTGAGGAAGGATTTTTCTCGTATTTAGGCGCTCAATCTTACATGCATATTCCAAATGGTTTGTTTTTTGATTTAGGTGGGGGTAGTATGGAAGTTATGCATATTCAGGATTATAAAATAGTAAAAACTGTATGCGCAGAATTGGGTGTTTTGAGACTGTCTGAAAAATTCATAGAATTTGATCAATATAAAAATAGTGATAAATTTATCTCAAGACTCGATTATGGAAAACTCGAAAAAACTATCTCCAAGAATATGCCGCTTCGAACACAATTTAAACTTGATAAATCACATGAATTGAAGCTTGTGGCCATTGGCGGTACGGCCAGGTCAATTTACAAGTTCATTTCTAAAGTTTTTGTTTTGAATTTGCCTTTTTCTCATCATCATGTTTTTCTTGAGAAAAGAATGATAGATCTAACTAATAGTATTTTTAGTGCGCTATCTTTGCATGAGATGTCTAATCTTCGGTTTGTTGATCCGCAAAGATCAAAAACCATTACGGCAGGGAGCTTTGTTTTAAAAATATTGATGGAGAAACTCAATTTTGACACCATGTTTATTTGCCCAACTGGGATTAGGGAAGGAGTACTGGAACATTATCTCTATTTCAGAATGGATAAAAAATACCGAAAGAGAAAAAAATTTATCGAAATAAATTGTGAACCAATAATCGTAATTAATAACAATGCTAACAAGAAGTATCCGAAACACTCATCTTCTTCTAGTTCTCCTGCTACCGCCTCTGCCAATTCCAATTCATATGCATTCCCACGAAGGCTCGAAAGTTTCAAAGTAAACAAGTTACTTGCGGAATAATAATGCCTTAAGCCTAATCAATCCTACAGTCAAGCTCTCTTTTTCGCTCGTGTGAACGGATTATAATTTATAATATTCTCCTCGCTACATCATACCAATGGATGTTGAAGGGAAGGTCAATCTTATACAGAGGCCTCCAACTGAGGAGATAATTGCTAGAGATGAATTAGTTTCATTGTTTAAAAGTAACACATCTCCCAAACACTACATAGGGCTTGAAATCTCTGGTAGATTGCATCTAGGCAGCCTAGTATTAACAGGATTTAAGTTAAATGATTTTATTTCTGCAGGTGTCAAAACGAATGTTTTTTTGGCAGATTGGCACACCTATATCAACAATAAACTAAATAATGATTGGGAATTAATCTCAAAAGTTTCAGGATATTATGAAAAGGCATTCAAATTTTTTTGTCCCGGTGTAAACATTTTACAAGGGTCGCTACTCTATGAAGAAACAGATGATTATTGGAAGAATTTTATACTCTTCTCAAAACAAATCACCATGTCTAGAGCCCTTCGTTCTTTGACAATTATGGGACGTACCGAAAAAGATGCCCTAGATTTCTCTCAACTGTTGTATCCGTCTATGCAATCAGTCGATATCAAGGCAATGGACCTCGATATTGTACACGCTGGAACGGACCAGAGAAAAATTCATATGTTGGTAAGAGAGGTTTTTCCGAAACTCAATTGGAAGGTTCCTGTTTCAGTCCATCATCATTTATTGCCTGGGTTATCTGAACCTAATACTCTAAATTCTGATCCTAATGGAACGAATTCGGACGAATCAAAAATATTCAGCAAGATGAGCAAAAGCAATCCTTCTAGCAGTATATTGATTAATGACAGCGAAGCTGACATTACCTCAAAGATAAAAAAAGCTTACTGTCCGGCAAAAGTTTCTCAAAACAATCCAATACTCGAAATAGTGAATTATATAATATTTCATGAGTATGACGAGTTCATAATTGAACGACCACAAAAATTTGGTGGAAACATCGCATATTGCTCTTTTGAAGAACTCAAATCAGCATTTGAACAAGGCAGCATTCATCCAATGGATCTCAAACTGGCTACAAGTGTATATCTAAATAAAATTATTTCGCCGATAAGAAATTATTTGGGACAAGATGAGCATGAAATTTTTTGATAATGCTTTCTTACTCTCCTTAATATGTAAAGTGCAGGTCCATTTAAAGTAAAATGTATAGGTTATCTGGGAGGATTGAGATTGTGATAATAGTAAACCTATAGTTTACTTTATTGCATGAATATTCAATCTAACATATTCAATTCTATGCTGTTCTCCACCACTTTTTTCATTTAGTAAATCCGTGTTATGTCTCTTAATTTGTTTCATAAACAGATCAATGAATAAATCCCTTGTTAGATTGTTATCATTGGATGGTAGATATGATAGATACGGTTTCATAACAACAGTTTTCATAAAAAGCCTGTAATCCTCAAAGCTCCGAAATAATGCAGTTTTTCTTGTTAAATCTGTATGGATTTTCCTATATCCAATACTCTTGAGGATCGAATAAGTTTCTGTTGATGAAGGAAAATTCCATGGATGTTTCCAATTCCTAAAATACTGTCCAAATTCTTTTTTCATTCTTATCGATTCTAAAATACCATGTGTTTTGCCCAAGTTGCCCTTTCCACCACATTGAATCAGTATTTTTCCTCTGGGTTTGAGAATATCCCAAAACTTTTTAAATAGTTGATTATGATTGGGTATCCAATGAATCACTGCATTTGAAAAAACAACATCAACAGGTTCTGGAAGTTCAACATTGAGCAAGTCAGAATTCAAAAAGAATACATTTTTTAGATGGTTGTATTTTTCCCTAGCGGTTTTTATCATGTTTTCATCTACATCGACCGCAAAAATTCTTCCTTTGTTCAAAGTTTTCGCAATAATGTTTGTTACTCTTCCACTTCCACACCCTGCATCTAAAACAACCTCATCTCCTGTCCACTCGTACTTTGAGATTCAGCTCCTTTGCCCAAGTTTCTTGGATGTGAGATATTTTATGGTAAGTTTTCGCATCCCACTTTTCCATTCCTTAATTCTCTGTTTCTATTGGGGTTAAATCTTTTGAAGGCGAATACATTTTCGCAATATCTTTCTAAAGCATTTTATAGGCACAAATGTGTTATTCTACTATTTATGAATACACGGATCGTTTATGCAGTAGGAATAGGAATCATAATAATCGGTATAGTCTTTTATTTTCTATTCAATTCCGGGTTCATAGCTCAAAATCCTAATTCAAATGATCCCACAGCATCCTCTCTGAATTCAAGTCAAGGAAATCTAGTTGGATCTAATCAGAATCAGGCCGAATTTGAAGCAAATGGACAATTATTATCCCAACAGCCTAATTACCAAAATCTATCCTTGTCGATCAATTCGGTCAAAGTTATACCTGTAAATGATGAACTTAGATTGGAAGTTGCATTCAATGCGTATAATCCAAACAAGGGTACAGCTATTCTCGAAACAATCAGCTATAATGTTTATCTAGATGATCTTCGATTAAGTTCTGGAGATGTAGGATCTCGTACAGAAGGATTTGTCGATTCGCTCGAATCAGTTTTTACAATAATCGGAAATCAAACAATTGTTCTCCGAGATAAAGAGCCTTTGACAGAAGAAGCCCAAACACTGTTTGATCCTCAGGGAAATTTGATTGAAGCCTCATCTTCTAATGGTTCTGATTCAGGTACAGTTGCTAAAATCAATGAGGTATTTGATGTTAATGGAACTTATTTTTACACCCTCAATCGTGGTAGTGATGCTCAGGTTGGAGAACATTCTTTTAGTTTTCAGTATCCTACTACTACCCCATAATTTTCTTAGTTTGTCATTGACGATTCATTAATTTCTAAAACAAATTAATATAGTCGACCTGAACCCATTTATTTCATACCTAGATGAAAAAAAATTTTCAGGTACCATTTTTTTCAATTAATAATCTTACCTCCTCCACCAATTTGACAAGTAACAATTTAGTCAAGTTTATGAAGAAAAACAATATTGATACATTACAAGATTTACTAACTCAGTCAACGGAACAGTTTGAATGGTATTGGGACAAGGTACGCGAAGATCTCGACATAAGATGGAAACAACCCTACTCTAAAGTAATTGATGTTCAAAGGGGGGCACCCTGGGTTGAATGGTTTCTCGGCGGAAAATGCAACATAATTGATAATATTATTCAAAAAAACATCGAAAAACATCCGGATAAAACGGCCTTTATCTTTGTAGATCGAAATGGAATAAAGGAAAAACTCACTTTTAGGGATTTGGAATTTAGAATTCGCGTTTTTAAGTTGGCTCTTAAAAGTATAGGGGTAAAGAGAGGAGATGTTATCGGAATTTATCTCCCAATGAGAAGTGAGTCCTTCATATCTATTTATTCTATTTCATCACTAGGTGCCATCCATGTACCTATTTTTTCCGGATTCGGGAAATTAGCACTCGAACAAAGATTGATTGATTCTAATTCCAAATTTTTGATCACAAGTGAAACAATGCAGAGAAGAGGTAAAACTATTACTCTAAAGGATCATTGGAAGGATGTCTTTAGAAATACAAACGTTCAGAAGGTCGTCCTGGTTGATACTGCTGCTGCTGTTGCTGCTGCTGCTGTAAATGATAGATTCAGATATCAAAATAAACAAGACAATATTTTTTCTTATAATCATATTTATGATACCTCATTGAATAATCTTGACAAGTATTCGAATTTTGATTCAGAAATCATGGATTCCAGTGAGCCATTGTTTTATCTTTATACTTCTGGTACTACTGGTAAACCCAAGGGGACTATTCAAACCCATGGTGGATTTACTATATTTTCTGCACAACAGGCAGCATACCTGATCGACCTTAAAAGCATTGATACTATGTTTTGGTACGCTGATATAGGATGGATAACTGGTCAAACTTGGGTTGTATACGGATCCCCGATAATAGGAGCTTGCACCGTAGTATTTGAAGATACCTTAGATTATCCAACGAAAGATTTTTGGGCAAAGCAGATTGAAAAACTAAAAGTGACCATTTTTGGTGCAGCACCGACTGCTATAAGGCAATTTATGCAAAATAACATTCAAGGATCAAAATACGATTTTAGTTCTCTCCGGTTGCTGGCCTCTACTGGAGAAAGACTAAATCAGGAGGCTTGGTATTGGTTTTTTAAAAATGTTGGAAACAATAGGTGTCCAATTATTAATTTGTCCGGAGGTACAGAAATCGGAGGTGCAATACTTAGCATGTTACCATTATTAAGAAATGCACCTTCATCAGTAGGTATACCTGTCCCTGGTTTTGACGTCGATATTTATGATGAAGATGGTAAATCTATCAACACAGGATACCTAGTTATTAAAAAACCATGGCCTGCCATGACCAAGGGCCTATTAAATGATGATGAAAGATATATTACAACATACTGGTCGAGATTTTCCAATGTATGGTATCATGGTGATAAGGTAATGGTTGATGAACATAATATGTGGTATATACTAGGAAGGGTAGACGATGTGATCAAAATTTCGGGACATAGGATTGACCCCAGCGAGATCGAAGAAATATTGACTAGCCACCCAAGCGTAATTGAATCAGCTGCTGTTAGTATACCAGATGAGGTGACAGGAGAAGCTGTTCACATTTTCTGTATTTTAAGGGATACAACCATGACAGATCAGCAGGTTTTTGCTATGAAAGAGAACCTGAACAGATTATTGACTGAAAAAATTGGAAAATTTCTTCTTCCAAAGGATATTGGTTTTGTTAAAGAACTCCCAAAAAATAGATCTGGCAAGATTCTACGACGACTTATACGCCAAAAATTGGTAAATAACGATATCGCTTGCGATGATCTACTGCTAGTGGAAAATCCAGAATCCCTAGATGGTATTCATTCCAAGATTGATTAAGAAATTCACCTCCTAAAGGCGTAATTGATATATAAAAATAACACACACAAAAACAATAATGCTGCCTGATCTATTTTTGGATGCTATCAGAAACAAGCAAACTAAAATTTCATCCTTGCACGGGGATGGGTTTAGAGATCTCCTAGAAATCGCTTCAAATAATTGGACAAATTTTAGGCCGATAGGAAACTCCGCATTTACTATTGGAGTTGACAGCAGTTGGAATAAAAAGTCCTTTCAAGGTATTGATTTTTTTGTAATTGATTGTATTGCGATTGGACCGCATAATGATATTTCAAGATCAAAGTCAAAATGGGATTACGGCGTAGGAAATATCGGTGGTGATTCTCTTAGTTTGCGAGCGATGCAGATGGAAATTGATGTTGCCAAGTTGATACTAGACCAAAAGCCTGATGTAATCTGTTTTGATGGATCAATCATATCTAATTTATTCCATAATAAGAATAACTCTTACTTACAGAGTGTTCGAAGCTTATTTGATGATGTCGGTGAAACGACAATAGTTTTTATTTCCAAAAATTCTACTTCAACGAACCAATTTAAAAAATTTGGCTCAAAAGCCGCTGACATCTACTACTACAGTAAATTAGGGTTTGAACCTGGATATAGCCACGCAAAATTTAACACTCATATTTCAACAACATTAAAAGTTCTAGAAATATATGCAAGACTTTCCTCCTATGTTCCTTTAATTAAGATTGAGATTGTAAATGGCTCAATTTCAGAAAGTGAAATTCGGAGCCTGTTGAACAAATTGTATTTCCATAGTATAAAGGGTTATCCCTATTGTCTTAAACTTGCACATCAAACTTGTAAGATAACGAACAATGATGTAACTCGATTAGCAAACTTATATGGCTTTAAGAATGAGTTCGGGTCTAGAGACTCTTTAAATGAATGAATTGAAATTAAATATTATTACTTATTTTGGTTGGCAATATAGAACACTTATTTGCATGTGCACTTCTATTCCTATAATATGGGACGTTGGGATGATAATGATAGATCAAATGAATATGGGGGTTCCGGTGTTGATTCTGGAAAAAAAAGAAATTGGCTCAAACTTATACGTAGAGTGATATTTATTGGATTTGCTATTGTAGGAATTGTAATTTTGTATGTGTATTTTTCAACTTCTGGTTTAAATGTTGAAATTATCCAACGAGGAGGTCCTGTTGAAACCATAAGCGTTAAATTAAGTAACAATAATTTCTTTGGTATTAGTAACGTAACAGTGCAGTTTGACAATGAACAGGTTCAAAACTTGGGAAATATGGGACCATTTGCATCCATATTTGTAACTCCTGAGAGTGGAAGCTCAAACTTTAAACAAGTAGTTGTAGAGGCCAACAATGGTGACATAGAATTGGTGAAGAACAGATGATCTGAATCTTTTTATTTTTTCTATCTATTTTGGTGTCGATACTTCCTATAGCCGCTGATAATACTTATTTACAAATTCGTCTTACTTCGCTACTATAATTTTTTCCTTTATTTCGTTTGTTCGATAAACATAAAGAAAAAAGGGGTATAAGAAGAACTTTGGCGACTTAAGCTCATATTAGACAATAATTACTTGATTCGCGGGTGAATTGTGTGTCAACTACATGTTGCGCTGGACTTGCGTCAAAATTTGTTTGTGTGGTCGAATAGATACATGAAGCCGAATGTATCTGAAAATGGACACTACAATACAAGGTCAAGCATCTAACACATTGACAACTTGACTGGTTTCTGCAATCTGGAAAATTACACACTGAGCCAAAATTAAATTGATTGGTCCAGTCATGGTTTGCAATTTCCATCTGTTTACACTACTATAATAAAGTCTGAAGTTATATAAAAAATAAATCAAATTGGTTTATGATCAGAATCCTTGTGGAAAATATTATAAAGAAATCTCATCAAATCCTTCCAAACTATATTGATTTTATTAAGTTTTCCTAAATACCTTTTTTGAAAATATTGAATCTATTATTAAACGCAATAAGGCATTTAAGAATAACGGAATAGCGAAAAGCAATTAAAAAAACCGAATACAACCCCTGTAAAATTAGTTATAGACGAAATACGTAATTTTAAATATGTGTTCATCATGTAATAAGATATGAAATTATTATATACATGCGAAAATTACGGAGAAAGGACTTGTGACTGTGGGTATTGTTGCCAGGATGGTTAGAACCGACCGGCTCCATAACCCATTTTAATCATTCAATAGTGTATTCCTTCAAAAGTCAATTTACAAACAATCGTTACTTAATAATAATTTTTTTACAAAAAAGTTGGTTGGTCTTGGAATTAATTAGACCTAACTACATGTGGGTAAAATTTCCATACTCGGGCCTGGACTATCCGAACATGGAGTTAGCGAATTTACAGTTCCAATTATTGGTTGTCCTGCAAAATGGTGGTCCGTTTCATCATGATCAACGTTGATAGTGATTGTCCTTCCTCCGCCACCTATATTTATAGAGGACTCAACCTCATCCCATGTTACAAGTCCATTGGAAGCTACATCCATTTCACCATCTATGGTTACAATGTTGTCGGCAGGCAATTCTATGTCTGAACTTGATTCCAAGTTCAGGAAATCATGCGTATGACCTGTTGTTCCATTAAACCAGGCCATGTTTGTAATAAAGTTTATAACTTCGCCGTCTTCGACAATTAAAGTCCAGTCTCCTGTTGCATTCCATGGGCTAGCCGGTGTTACTATGTACGAATGTATTGTACCGGTCGCTTTAAAACTATCTATATCTCCATGTTGAGGTATCTGAAACTGTTGCTGTATTGGTTGAACGGGCTGATCCTGGACTGGCTGCTGTTGCTGCTGATCCAGTGTTTGTACTGGGGGATTCTCGCCAATTATACCTGCTTGAGGTTGAGTGTTCTCATTTTGAATAGGAGCTTGGTTATCTAAAGATTGAACAGGCTGATCCTGGACTGGCTGCTGTTGCTGCTGATCCAGTGTTTGTACTGGGGGATTCTCGCCAATTATACCTGCTTGAGGTTGAGTTTGAATCGTACTACCTACATCTGATGCCGTGTTAGAAATGTCGTTTTGAACAGGTGCCTGGTTGTTTGGGGGCTGATTCGAATCGCTGCCAATGTTATTTGTGCTTAAACCTGTATTATTTTCTGAAGTCGCTACTATCTTTCCTTTAATATTGGTCCAAATTGGATCATAGTAGTCAAATACACCGGCTGTGTCAAAAGTTACATTAAATGATTCATTTGGACCAAAGAAATCTCCATAGAAAATATTCGTAGGACCTTTATCAGAGGTTCCAGAAACTATTTGGTGGTAAACAGAATCCTTGTTTAGCCATATTACTGTAGCTCCCGTAGGGACTGTCATGTTAGCAGGATTTATAGGATTTTGACTATCCCCATCCGAAGCGCCGGGGTTGATAGTTATTGTAAAGGGATCTAACTGAGCGACAGCCACCGATTGGGTGTAACTTATCGAGCAAATTAAAAGAAAAACTGCGACCAATGATATGATTTTCATTTTTGTTCAAGTGGTAGATAATGAGACAAATATATATCTGTGATCCCAATAATAAAAAAAAATTTTATTTCTTAAAAACCTTCATCAAAATGATCTAAGTTGTTTCCAATCTAAAATCCAGAAAAGCCAAAAATGCATGATTATCCATGTTCTGTGAAAGTGACTGAGAGTAGAAATAGTTGGCTCTAAATTATTTAGAGGCAAATATCAGATCGTTTATTCATGAGGTGGATACCTTACAATAGTGGACAATGACCAATTGCGTTGAAATACCGAAAGTGTTGCAGACTAATCTTGTGATCTTATTTCAAGTCAAACACTACTCGGATCGTGATAATCTTGAAAGGATGTATGATAAAATCGAGTGTATTGTTGTTAGGTCCACCAATTGAAATCTTTTCCTTGGTATCTATATTGTCTTCCTCCATCAAGTTCAAGAAGGAAGCAGATTTAATAGGAAAATGGAAGCGTATATTTGAATTAACTGTTTTCCCCTCTGATTCATATATTCTCAAGATAACAACATCAATGTCCTTGTCTTGATTTTCTTGATGAGGAAGTTTGAGTGTACTTAATAACACATTTTTTGGAGAAATAGACATGAATGAAATACCGCTTGATTTCTCAAGATCTTTTATCGAGTTGCTCAAACCAGATTTTTTTAGTTGCTTTCCATTATTGACACGATGGATGGCAATGGGTTTCATGTTAAACACTGTCCCCTCCCGGTAACTTGAGGCATCACGCCAGTCTCCTGTATGTGGCACAAGTGAATATTTGAATGTGTATGGTCTTTTTTCTGCGGCGTCGGGTGTTGCAATGCACGGTCCTTTTGTTCCATCGGCAGAAAGGGTTTCTACTCCCCTCAGCAAAGTGAGATAAATGCTATTATCTCTAATTTCATGTGATGGAATTCCAAAGTGAGTTAAAGTAACTCCTATGTTTTGATCCTTGTTTGAAAAATCAATCCATTCAAAGGCTGGAAACGTCCCACTTGGCGGTTCTTTCCATTTTTTTGTAACATCAGGATCCTTGTTCAAATAAAATAGATTGGTTGGTCGCTGAATTGCACCAAATTGAGTTCCAGTCCAATAGGTATACCCTTTAAATGGAACATCAAACTTTACTCTTATTCTGACATGTGGATGAGTATTTTCCACATATGTTGTGCAATCAATTCTAGATAGCCCTTTGTAAATCGAAATTTCTTTTCTTATTGTCAAGAAACTATGTTGGTATATTATTGTCGGCAATTTTTCATTAAGCCGATAAGGCCATCTTATGGCGTAGTACTTGTTCTGAAATACTATTTTGGTTCTGATCTTGCCGTTTAAGACCGTATATTTTTCCTTTTTGAATACCCCAAATGGTATTCCCTCGCCACTTTCTGACTTAATTATCCCGGTTTCATCCTTATGATAGTATAAATCGCCCAATTCTTCCTCTATCCTTATTTCGTTACCTATGAAGTATAATCTGTCAGCTTTCATTAGAGTAAAAATGCCTGTTTCAGCATCAATTTCTAAATTGAAATCATCAAAATTAAATCTAGTTTCGTACGACCTTGGGTATGCCAAAAGAGGAGATTGTTCCATCGCGTTGTTTCTCCCTTTTTCCTTCTTTCTATAAACTATTTCATAAACCGAATATCCTAATGGAGGTAACTTTGCAACAAATCCTAATTGAACTCTTTTTATTCCGCGATCTTTTTCGTGAAGTTCAAGATCTAAAATTTCAACATCGATTATCTCATTGCTCGTTACTGCACGTAATTCCATTATTTCAAAAGCCTCGTCAATCTGAAAGTCTACTGTTACCTCTACCCATTCCTTGACTTCCCAAGATACGGAATTAAAGACCAACACAGAATGTTTTATATTATTTTGTTCAAGGGTTGCATTCGCAACTTCATATAAACATTCAGACAGCGATTTTTTTAATGTGTTTTCTATTTTCTCAAACGCCGACCTCATTTCATCATATACTGCGTCTATCCCAGTACCAGGCAAAGAATCATGCATCGCAAAGAAAAGTGCCTGCTTCCAGTATTTCTTAAGGTCGTCATTGAAATCATGATTTTTTGATACTAATTTTAATATTGTGTTCCATCTCTCTAGTAAAAGCAAACTAGTCTCATATTCTTTAAATCCTTGTTTTATCCATGATCTGGTTGATGTACTATCTGGAAAAACAAACGAAGCTTTTCCAGAATACATTTCTCCCTTTTTTGTGGACATGCAGATATTTTTCTCCTGAATTTCGCGTTCAAGAGCCATAAAAAATTCTGATGGGGTAGATATTTTCATAAATGGATTTTCTGTTGTGCTTTTGGCAGATTCATTGTAATTATTGATAGTATCACATAATTCTGGTTGAGGAGGTGTCGATCCGCTTCCTGAAGGCATCAATACATGTCTAGTGGATGATTGTCTCCTAAGTTGCTCAAAGGTTTCATGCAACAGCGACAGATCTAATCCTGCTCGGTATCCTAGGGGCATCCAATGAGATAGAATTGAAGTGCCATCGATTCCTTTCCAATAAAATTCAGAGATTAAAGGTTCTGAAACGCCTCTTCTGAAAGCAAAATACTTGTATCCGCTTTCTTTGAGGATTTGAGGCCACTGAGCGTTATATCCGAATTCATCAGCTCCCCAGGAAACAACAATGTCTTTGCCAAATTTTTCCTTTACATAATTTTTGCCCTCAAGAATCTCTCTAATTAATACCTCCCCTGATGGAAGCATTACATCGGACATTAGGTATTCTCCCCCTGCTATTTCGATCCGTCCCTCTTGGACGAATCGTTTTATATCGGCAAATAATTCTGGATAACTAATTTCTATATTTTCCAATAGATATGTTTGTTCTATAATAAACTTGAAATCATTGTCTCTTTTTAAAATCTCAATTGCTTTTTTTATAATGAAATTACAATTAATATCAAAATTCTCTTCTTTGCTAAATATCCAAATAGCATCATAATGACTATGAGGAACAACATGTACAATCGGTTTGTCCAATTCTATGTTTTGTTACGTTGAGATATGTAAGTTTTGCCCATCCAAAATCAACATCAAACTGATAAAATTGGAGAAATATTTAATAATATTTATGATTATTTACTAAAACTACAATATTGATGTAACTATTATAACATTCCATTTCTTTATTATAATGGGCTTGTTAGTTTTGATGTATATTGGCTAAATTATAAAAAGAGAATAAATAGTTATTGCCAAAGTAGGACAAACCCTGCTGATGTACATTCTAAATGTAGAAAATTTGTGTATCCGACTCTGGTAACTTTAAATTGATGCAAGTGAGGTTATGTTTGAAACGGGTTATCGCGATACTAGATAACTCAATATCTGGTTAAACACATAGGTGAATATTCTAGTATTCAGGCTTTTCGTAGTTGTTTTGTACGCGCAATTAATCTTGACCAAGAAAAAAGAGAAAGCAAGTATCTGGCAGTAAACGAAATATTATTATAATAATTTGCCTTTGCATCGGCATTTGCATGAATAATATGGCTGAATAAATAGAAATTAGATGTAGTGACCAGGTCATGCCATCATAGGTCACCACATCACCTTTCTACGAAAATCTTATCCGCAACAGCCTTCTTTTTAAATAAACTTGCCATTCAAATATTTATGCCATACTATTTTATTGAGCAGAAAAATAGTACAAAATAGATTTGCGAAAATATCATATTATTATACATGAGGATATTTAGAATTTGACTCGGCTTGGCATTGTCAATTTGGATAAACTGTCACACAAAACATAACGGTCTGAATTATTCAAATATCAATCTTTTTAGCATAAAAAAAATTCATGATTACCGTTAAGGTTGCTAAAAAAAGCAACTCGTGAGTTTCAGGTGTTTGTATTCTCAGTAAATTCAATAGGATAATAACCTGAAGCGGGATAACCTTCTAATCCCCTAATCTCGATATACGTGTTGAGGGCTCCTACAACTTTATTGTCCGTACACACATGATCCACCGCATAAAAAGCTCGCTCATGACAGTATTCATTAAAATAGATCATCGATTCATCACAATGCTTCAGAGAATATCCGGGTTCAAAATAATTGGTTTGGATTGATTTATAACAATAGGTTATTATCTTGTAGCCTTGTTCAGATGCAGGTTCATCTGAGACTATTTCTGGACTGGCATACAAAGCAGAATTAAAGGACTTGCAGAGTACAACGAGCTCATCAGAGCAAAAACAAAAATAATGAACATTCTCCCTTTTTGAAATACTAGTCTATTCAAGTGAACAGCTTTTCTGTCTAACATGACAAACCTGCTATAAATTGTATTATTTAAATTCTGTGTATATTTATTAGTTATTGGGAAATTAGACCTGTATTGATATTTCAGATAAGTAACGCTCTACCTACGACACTATGCAACATATATGAATGGATCAGCACATCTGATAATCAATTTCAAACTGAAAAATTATGCAAGAGAGGGGAATGTTATGGATGGAGCCCTTAATGGAGACACTATACAAAGCGGCTGACAAACACAACTAATTAGTAAGTAAACTGATTTCTAACTGTAATTATATGTCTATAAAATGAATTATTATCTGCACAGTTATAAAGTGAGAGTAAATCGATACTTTGATTGATAATCACAATCCTTATCAAACAGCAGGTAGAATTAGAGAAATTTAGTTGGAAAATAACAAAAACTAGTAAACTACCGACAAACTGATTTTCTCAAGATGCCTTCAACATGAAATTTTATCACGATATAATTGCTACGGCTTTTCTATTAACGATTTACAAACTACTATTGACAAGAAAAGTAATCAAAATGCTTTGAAGAATTATTTCAGTATCATCAGATAGTTTAATCTTTCGGAACTATTTTAGAAAATTATTTTAATTAATGTTCTATTTACTTAATTTACGAAAAAATTGTTAAAGTCAAGAAATAATATGTTTATCATTCCACTATTGTTGTTACTCTCCTTGATATATTTGACAATCACTCCAAATGAATTCAGTAGACCGATTAAAACCAACCATGTCTTAGCGCAAGGTATCTCCTCAGATTTGATCCGAATTACGATTACCTCTACATTTACAGATAGTCCGGGTAGTTTTCTTGTTATTGGCTAGGTAAATAACATATCGACTAACTCACAAACAGACATTGTTATTACAGCAATTTTATCTGATAATACCAATAATGCAATTTTTGGTAATTACTCGGCATTTTCTTCAATAGAAACTCTTAGGCCATCAGAGCTTTCCCCATTAGATATTGTAATACAAGATCCTCAACAAATATTAGGCAAGTTTAACTTTATGGAATTTTTAACTGCATCCCAACCTGCCATGACAGAAAAACCTTCTACTCTGGCAATAAAAGGTAGCAGTTCATTTGTGGATAATGTTGGAAATCCGCATATCGTAGGCAGCATAATTAATCAAGGGCAGTCCCCAGAAAAATTCTTAAATTTAGTTGCGACCTTTTATGATAATTCTAGGCTGGGAGTTGTCGGTACCCAGAGTTTTGGACTCAAAGTGGGTAGTTTGGCTAATAATCAGGCGGCACCTTTTGCCATTACGATTACAGACAATAAAACAAAGTCCCAGGCTGCATTTTATTCTTTAAATGTGGATTCTGCACAAAGTTCTATGAGTCCTACTTTGAATCCAAAGGGTACTTTTGGTGTCCACAATACAGATACTGGGCAATTCATTAGCGGTGGTGAATTCATAAATCCCTTTTTGAGTATCGATCAGGATACAAATCAAAACATTCAACCGAGTAATAACAATGATAACGACAATGACAACGACAATAACGATAACGATAATGATAATGATAATCAGCGTGGTGAACAAAGAAGAGATGATGATGGTAATCCTTGATTTGATGACGATAACTGCAGTGAAGAGGCAGGATCTTCAGGTGGAGACTTATCCGAATGCGAAGAGGCTGAAAGAGAAGAACAAAATGAACACGAGGACGAGGATACATTAGATGATAGTAATGACAGCAATAATGCGGGAGACGATCAGGAAAATAATAACAATGAAGCCGATGGAAATGGGGAAGATAACAACGATGAATACAATTGACAAATAAAAATTTCAACGTGTTTTCAATTTTCAGTAGATGGATTTGGTACTTTGAATATCGTGAGCATAATATGCTAAATAACTTCTGGTTTCTTTTTTGGCGGATCGGTCAATACGTTTTCTTTACTATAACAATGAACGTTACAATATTTAATAAACTTGAGCGGCTAGTCTAGTTTTATCACTCTTGATGCGCAGAATCCATGAATCCTATAAACCTTCTTTTATTACAGGAAGGAGAAGGAGGAGGATAGAGGAGTAGATTGGATCAAGCTGTATTATACAGTTCATCGATTAGACTACTAAGTCTAAAGCCTATCGGTTTTATCGAATTTTTACCTCTGGTTTCTAATGCCTTTTTGGATTTAATCCATGCTAAATTAGTTCTCAATGCCGATACTGTATTTGCTTTTTCAGTGCTGCTAACATTTGGATACATCTCATCGCAAATCTCTTCTACAGTCCAAAATTCTTTTTTTGGATTTGAAGAGCTCAGTGTATAAAGGTGAACTACTAAACTGCCTATTCCATTTTTATGCGGGTCAATTGCCTTAGAATCCATTTTCTTAGAATGTATTTGTTTGCTATTTTAAATAGTTTTCAAATAACCCAGATACTTACAATAACGATCACATAAACATAGAATTTTTTGAAATTGTGAGACTTTGAAATATAAAAATTATCATAAATGGTATATTTACTAATATACATAACTTATTTTTGAAGAGTTTTTGGCGGTCAAAATCATATTTTAGTGATCATATTTTGCGTCAAAAATCGTTAGATGGCATATGTTGTTAACTGAGTATTCAAGAAACTTTGTTGTTCTGTTAACATTTTCTATCTCATTAATTTTTTTGATCCTTTTAATTAATTCGAGAAGTTCAAATGCCTTTTGTAAATTGTTTCAGCAAAAATGTCTGTATTGCCCAAGTGGATTTGGATCGTGATAATTCCTTTGTGTATAGATGTTTATTGGAAAACATTATAGAAGTTGTCATATCATAATTCCTGAATATATTCAACAATTTCAATCCAGTTAGGACTTTTTCCTGACTCGTATCTATCCAAGTAATTTAATTCGCCAGTATCTTGATTGATTTCATAAATAGATAAATATCCTGATTCTTGTCCAGCTGCCAGCACAAAGTGACCACTCGGATCAATATTAATACCACGTGGTATCTTTTCAGTATCATAATTTTGAATATGTGTTAGCACTCCAGATTGATTATCTACGGCAAAAGCAGCTATACTGCTGGATGCTCTTTCACTTGTATACAACCATTTTCCGTCGGGAGTAATATGAATATCAGCTACTCCTAAATTGGTAACTTTATCATCACTAGTAATCTCGCCTCTATCCTGAAAGCTAAAGTTTCGAGGCATGGCACTTATTCGTTGAATTTCTTTTAAAACACCTGTCTTATTATCTAGTTCATAAGCATAGACAGTTCCATCAATTTCATTTGATACATAAACGAACTTATTATCAGGTGAAAATTCTAAATGTCTTGGCCCTGAGTTATCCTTGGTGTTTATGGCACTCGGTTCGTTTGCTACAAGCGTTCCATTGTTTTCATTAAACAAAAATTGTTTGATTTGTGATGTACCTAGGTGAGGTACAAAAACAAATCGATTTGATAAATCACTAAGTATTGAATGAGGTTTTGCCCCGGTAGAAATTATTTGGACGGGTTGTGGCTGAATCGTGCCGTCAAGTTCAATCGAATTAACGGCTATTTTTGCTTCGTTATATGACACGGATAAGAGAAACCGACCAGTCTGATCAACAGAAATATATACCATGTTAGCGGGTAGCAACTCTTTTGAAATCTGACTTAGGTTACCTGTTTCAGGATTTATCAGATATGTAATGGCTGAATAGGGTTCCGCGCGAATTGAAGCATAAAGAAATCGCTGATCTGGACTTACTGCCATATGCATTACCTTTTGTTCAGCAGGTACTTTGGTCACCATTTTCATATCCCCAGTACCTGAGTTCAACTCAAAGATGGAAATATTGCCCTCTTCACCATTAGAAACATATACAAATGTTTCTTGAGAATAAGAGTTTGTTATTCCTACAATTATAGTTTGACTAATTAGAAATCCTAGCAAAATAATCGAGAATCTTAAGGTTAACATCGACCCTATTTATCAGTCATTGATGAATCGTTTACATATATAAAGAGTACAATTACAATACCGGATTTGGACAGTACTTTTTAGAGAATTCACTCTTTCATAGATCCATGTTTTTGATTAGGTATTGAACACAGACAAGAACCAAAAGTCATCCCTTTTTATCAGCGTTATGGATTGGATTTATTTGGACCATCAAACTAATAAAATGTGCATCCATTTTTCCAACATCATGTAAATGCCTATCCCATTATTTTTGAATTCTTCGATTCAACGCGCATCAATCTTGATTTGAAACCTAAAATTTCTAAATATCAAAAAAATTACTGATGTAAAAGTTTTTGAAATTTTGACACCCAGCTACCGTCGCTTTTATCAGAAACGAAGTCAATGTTAATTTCTTTATTGCAGCAGTCTGAGTATATGTTTTCAAATTCTTTAGTAATATTCGACCAGTTATTTGAAAGTTCATTAAATGAGTCTGTAAATAGATCTACGGGATCCTTGGTTTCATCTGGAAGATTTCTAATCTGTTCAAGTACTTGCTCTCTTTCTTGGATAGACATATCCTCGAAATCTTTCATACTCTATAGAAACTAGACACTTCTAAAAGTACAAGTGTTAAATTGACCATATCATCTTGTCAATTAGAATTATCCAAAACAAATTATTAAGGTGGATTCTTGACGAATAGGGCTATTGAAATCTATAAAAAAAGGTTTTAGGAGGTATTAACAGATGTATTTTTCAACTAGTTAGCAATTAATCCACTATTTGCATCCTTTGTGACAATATCTGGTGTTTATGTTCCTCCTTCGCTCCCTGCTGCAATTGCTAATCACCATTGGGACAGACTGCATTTATTCACGATGATGATCATATATGAGATTACATCTTATACGATGTGATTTACTTTCTGTTGACAATCTATCCAACGTTTTTGTGTAAATTACACAATTACATCAATATACTGAATTACTACATTAAGGTAGTGCCTATCTATACAAATCGAACTTAGTCCAATGTGCTAAATTTCTGTTATCTCCATTTCAAAGCAGATCATTTATTGTAAATTTACTTATGCATAGAACGACTGAAAAAATACCAAAGGCAAAAAAGGCACACCATCAATATAACAGATCAAGAATATCATAAGACTAATACTTTGGTTCAGAGGAGGGAGAGGAAGGGTAGGGGAAAGAACTTTTACAGATTAAGTCGATAACACTATTTCATCACACATTTAGTAAGATAGATTTGAACGGCTGTATAGCAATGGTCTTTGTTGCAAGTCCAGTTAGAAATTGCGCAGAGATTTGCGTAGCTCAATGCTCTAAAAATTTGACTAGTTCGATAAATAAACTGAATAATAAGAATAACCATACGTCTTTCCTTCCTTCATTCGGATTTGCAAAATAAATGGTTGAGATATAGAAAATTAACACAAAAATCTAAATGAATTAAACACAAGTCTTAATTCAGATGGACTGTAACCAAATTCATAATTTTCTGGAGTATCTTCTAATACCACGAGAAACATTTGATTATTATCGCAAGTATATACCAAAAGCGTTTTTTCAACTGTCATGACACTGTCAGTTGTTTTGCCTTTCTTTCTGACCACTACACTGGCAGAATATGAATCTCTAACCACATATTTATTGAATTGGATTTCTTTGTATACAATTTCATTGAGTTGAACCGTGGCCCTCAATATCTCTTCAAGGGTTTTATTGCTAGATATCACATCATTTCTAATTTTGTCCGCCACCCTCATGATCCCAAAGCTCATGGGACCATGAGTCATGAGAACATCTACACCATATCTGATTCTGCAATTATAAACCGAAACCCAATCAGATGGATAATCAAATGATATTCCAAGTTCATGATTCTCAAAAGTCTTCATTTCACATTATCATATCAATACATTACGACAAATTACTTTAGAGATCGCATAAAGATTGTCTACTATTTTTCATGGATACTATGAGTTATTCTTTTTCTTTTTTTTGGCACAACAATTTGCACCTTTGGGCGATTTCCTTAACTGATTTAATAATATGACTACTAATCAAACTCGGGAATTTTTCTAACAGATTATTACTGTGACAACGGTCAACTCTTTTGCAATCTCGTCGATCTCGAAAATGAATCCACTTTTTACCTTGGAAATGTTGAGTTGTTAGATTTGTAGGGTCTTGCATGATAGACCACTATTATAAATTGTAAGACCCCTCTAAAATAATTAAGAGCCTATCCCAAAATTAACCTTCTATAGATGATTATACTACAAGAGAACTGTACCAATCCAAGATAGTTTTCATCCTTCTTTTCATATCGTGTGAAGAGTTTCCTAAACCTGTTATGCCATGAATTCGTTCTCTCTACAACCCATCTCTTGGGTGAATATCTCTTACGATTTGGTATTGCTATTTCTTTACCCACTTCACCTTTCTTCCCTTTTTTCTTCTTGATTGGAATGTGCAGAACATATCCTCGTTTGATTAATTCCTGTTCTTCCTCTGCAGATTTGTATCCCTTATCAAGACACAGATGTTGTAGTCGTCGTCGTCGTCTCGATCTGGATAATGCTTTTGGTCATTTGATGACGGTTTTATCGACTACCTCTATTACCAGATTGATGTCGTGAGTGCTGGCAGGTGAAATTACAACCGACAGAGGAATACCTTTCTTTTCTGTCAAAATGTGTCTTTTTGTGCCTAGTTTGCTTCTATCAGTGGGATTGTTTCCTGTCTTGTCCCCCCTAAAGGCGACTTTACGGATATAGAATCGATAGACTGCCAGGTCCAGTTGATACCAATTTTATCATCATAGTTTTTCAATAGTTTGATCCATGCATTCTTAAATACATCTAGTTTATTCCACTCTTGAAATCTCCTATGACAAACAGAACCAGAACCATATTCCTTGGACAACATTTTCCATTGGCATCCTGTTCTAAGAACGTAAAGAATACCATCCAATACCTTTCTGTATGGTATAATCGGTCTACCCACAGTTTTTGGTGGCTTTTCTGTTGGCAGTATCTTCTTAAACTCGTTCCATAATTCATTGGGAATCCTTCTGATGGTGGGAAGAGTATGTATTGCTTTGTCTTCCTTAGTCTGGACACAGATCACGGTTTACCAAGACAGATAAGGAGCTATATTTCTATCTAATTTTGGGATAGGCTCTAAGTAAAAAGTTAGATGTTATTCGTGTTGGGTTTGTAAAGACGATGTCTGTTTGATCTGGTTTAACGTAATCACTCTAGACCTTTTCACAATCGTAATTAGAAAAAATTGCAGTCAATGTATTCTAGACAAATTCAACTGACAGTGTTAAGAAAAAAGTATCACCATGTATTTAAGAATTATTCATTAGTTAAAAGTAGGCATTCCTATTCTGTGAATGCTTATGAACTAAGAACAAAAACGTTCTACCTGGTTTAACTCTTTTTTCAATAACGAAAAACTTTTTAGCAAGCACCTACAAGCCTGTCTTTCTAAAATCTTTTAGAAATTTCATGTTATGATGCCGACTTCGGAGGAAGAAAGCCGATTGATTATCAATGGATAGAAAGGAACATCGAACGATTACAAATAAACCTCAAGTCATATTGCTATAATTTTGAAGAAATCATTCTCCATTATTTTTGCCTGTTGTACTCAAAAATGTTTCTATGATTCTGGTAAAGGTTTCAGGAAATTGATACATCAAACCATGTCCTGCATCTCTAATCTGTACGAGCCACGATCCAGGTATTTTATCCATCAAGACTAAAGAATTGTTAGCAGGAACAGCTTTATCTTCCATTCCGGTTATTATTAAAGTAGGTTTAGTCAATCTTTGAAGTTGGTCACATACCCCAGTCCAGTTCTTTGAAAGCCAGTTTTCATTTATATCAAATTGTTTTTTTAATGTACTAGAGAGTACGATTTCAGAAGACTTTGGTATTGCATCCAAAAAATCTGGGTTTTCCTTAATCCAGTTGATTGGAAATGTTACCTCCAGAAATGAATTTACGTCTTCAGTCTGATTATTTACAAAATCTGAAAGTGCTTTTACAATTTGAGGACTTTGAGGAATACCTTCTTGTCCACCACAGGAAGCTCCCGATAGTATGAGACGGTTTACTTTTTCTGGATATGCTAGGGCAAGCTTTTGTGCAACAAATGAACCCATAGAGAAGCCCAACACATCAATTTCTTGTAATTTTAGAGCACTCATAAACCCTGCAGTGTCGCTAGCAAATTGTTCAATGGAAAAGGGCATTGTCCCTGAGGTCGTGTTACCAACCCCTCGGTTGTCAAAGAAAATCACTTTATGATCCTTTGACAATTCTTCGAGGAAGTAGGCAGGCCATACATCCATTACATTGCCACTACCACTTATCAGTAGTATTGGTTCTCCCTGGCCAATCTGTTTATACGCTATGTCAATATCACCGACTCTTACCTTTTGTGATACAATATTATCCAGTATCGATACTTTATGTTGAAAAGTTGGTAAAGAAGTAGCGTTTTGAGTTTGACTAGCATTACTCTCAATTTTGCTTGAATTAGAAATACTATTACTTATTCTGTCAATGGTGTCTGCAATTGTTTGCTGAACTTGCTTGTTACTTGAGGATTGCAATTCATTCTGACTTTGTTGTAAGGATTGACCAAAAGATGATGTTGAATAAAGCAAATTGATTTCTGGGATCGAAATTAAAATACTGCTAACAAGAACTGTAATAACGACTAATGCTAGAAACAATTCAGATGAGAATTTATAGAGATTCACACTTTCTTTATCTCAAACCGGATAATAAAATTTAGAATCGTTATTATGGATTCTATTTCTTGTATTCATTGTTTTTTCTTCCGTCACCATTACCCATCTGTTTTTGGGGGATTTGAATAAAAATAGAGTAAGGATTGACGATATCTAACTCCCTGAAAAGAAACTTTCATGTGCTAAATAGAATGGCAATGATCTTCAATAGACAATTAGGTTGAACAATCACACGTCGAAAATCTCTAGCATTTTTTCACCTTTCCAAATTACACACATATATCAAGTCGTACGTACTTCTATAGCTATGCTTTTTTGCAGTATAATCTTCGGAATGATCTTTAAATAAGTTCTTTTCAGTATCAACTTAATCAACCCAGTTATATGAAATTCCATACATAACATCATGGATAAGAAAATTCAATTATCAATCTTGTCAATATTTCTCGCAGCAGCACTCTTAGGCTCAGTTGTAGCCTATGGTGAAAACTTGGCATATGCTGGTGGAAAAAACAAAAAATCAAATGAAGCAGTACAACTTTTAGAACAATCTTCAGTTACTGGTCAAGATTCAAGTTGTTTTTCCGAACTTGGTGACACAGTTGCTTCATGTAACAATTTGGCCTTCACACTCAACTTGAATGATGGTAACAACGCTGCAGGACAACAGTAAACACAACCAACCGTTTTCTCTTTATTTTTTTAATTATTTTTTTAGAATTTTTAACAACTATGGATAGAGAAATATCATCTAATATTGTCAATATCTTTAATTAGTTTTTGACGATGGCCTACCATGGTTCCGATTTCGCGAGTCAAGGGCAATAGTCAAGGATTGTGAAGCAATAACATTTAGAAGTATAATTATTAGTCATTGTTAAATCGACAATTCAACCTAAGATTGTATGAACAAAACAGACATAGTAGAAATTAGGTCATAGATAACTACAAAATTATCGATCCTTTCAGTTGTCTTTGTGGGTGCGATGATGGTATTTCTAATTCCTGGGTTAGTGGAAGAAGCTGAGGCAGTTGTACATGGAAAAGCTACAGTTCCACCAGGTACAACTTTTTCTGATCTTGTATCGTCCAAGAATGATGGGAGATTTACTAGCGGTCCCAGGATAGTTGAAAAAGGTATGCAAATAGTATGGTTTACGGTTGGCTCAAGTTTACTAGGAGATAACCAGAAAGGTTGGGTTACTACCAATGTTAAACAGGCTGGAAAAGTTATTGATAGGGTCTATTTTGGTTTTAGTAATCCAATCTCGGGTCAAAATACATACACTCCGTTAGCCGATCCGGGACCACTAAAGATTACCTGTCAAATACCGCGGGGTAACACTGTGACCGCTACATTTGAAGTTTCATTCAGAAATCAGAATGATGGTAACAGTTATTATGACTTGCTAGACACATTTGGCGGAGAACAAACAAAAGCAATTAGAGAGAAGACACGCTGTTAAAAGTGGATACGAGCTAATCCCATTCATTTTTGATAACGATATGAATGGCATAAGATATGCTGATCTAACAGAAATCTTTCAAAAAAAGCAGTATGGTCATTACAAAAAATACCACCTCATGTTTGACAAAGACTTGGTCCTTTCTTATCACGGCTCTAACGATATGATTGAGTAATGATATCTTAAGAATAGGCTGGGCCGGGCTTAAAGAATATCTTAAGACGACCTGTATTGAAAATACAGTTAAGGATAGGTACAATTATTCTATCAAATATCAAAGATATCTTCTAAATCCAAACACTGTTTCTGATTTGCTGTCTTTTTCACCAAACAAAAGATTACACATTATGAAGGCCTTATCTTCTCTATCCAAATTCTTAGGATATAGTGATGTTTGGCAACAAGCAATCAAAAGAAATAATATTAAATGGTCTACAGGGAATAGTTCCTTTGTAGTATTTGACAAGATAGTTAATCATACCAACTATTCAGTTATGATGGATTGGATTAGACAAGTAATTAAGATACTTTCTCAATCTCACTCGAATGTAATAATATTTAATATTCTTATTGGTTTGAGACCAAGCGAATCCATTAAGTCAGTACATCTCTTGCAACAGGATTTAGATTCTTATTGGAATAAAGATAAAAGGAATATTGGAACATTATAAATTCCCTAGTGAATTAATTAGAAGAACCAAAAATGTATACATTAGCGTCGTGTCCCCACAAATTGTTAAACTTGCTTTAAACTGTTCAACTAAAACTACTTACAATTCTCTTAAGGTTATGCTAAAGAGAAAGAATATTGAGATGAATATGTATTACTGTCGCAAGGTCTTTGCGACTTACCTGCGCAATAAAGGAATTGAACCTGAAATCATAGATTTGTTACAGGGAAGAATAAGCAATTCTGTATTTGTAAATCATTACTATCGACCCAACATTAACGAAATAATAACAAAGAGGATAAGGCCAGTGTTGGACGAATTGACTAAGGAAATGCAAAATTAATTACGTATTTATAGCCATTGTAAAATTATTTTTCACGCTCTAATCGGTATGAGTTGTAATGGACTATGTGTAAAGTTCAGAGCGAAAAGAAATCATGATATCCCATCCAGATATAAAGATGGATAGAAAAGATGTGGCATTTGAGATATTCATACACTGGGATGAAAATGTATATTGTCCTTGTTGCAACTACAAATTAAGAACTAGATCTTTTCGAGGTTGGGAGATGAGGAAAAAGTACAGGAAACAAACAGTAAAGAGGTATTAACTAATGATGGAAATATGATTTAATGATACATTAATTGAATTAAGTGGATTTACGCTCAACAGAGCCGTTTATCTCCTGATACAATTTAAATAGATTAGTACACCGTGTTTTACATGTTAAAAATCCTTAATGGGAATCCAGGATTTGGCGTACCTTTTAATGAAGAAGAAACAGTAAAATTCCTTACAACTGGCAAATTAAATCTACATTTGGGAACTGTAAATGAGAAAGGCCATCCAAACGTACATCCTGTATGGTACTACTACGATACTGGAAATTACAGAATATATATAGAAACATCAAAACAGTCCAAGAAAACAAATAACCTCAGAAACAATACGATTGTTTATTTTTGTATTGATGATCCAAATGTACCCAGAGGAGTACGCGGAGAAGGTGATGTTAAGATTCATGAAGATATCAACTTCAATATTCCTATAGCGGAAAAGATAATGATAAAGTACTTGGGAAATACTGAACATCCGATAGCACAGACTCTATTGAATATGCAGAAGGGTGGACAATCAGTTGTTTTGGAACTCTTTCCAAAGTATTACTCTACATGGGATTTAGAGAAACAGTAAACAAATTGCGAAGATTGGTTATAATCAAATAAGGAGATGCAAGCCTTTGGGCTACACAAAGGGTAAAGAGAAACAAATTATCACTTTTTGTTAAAGTTGGAAAAATCTAAGGTGACCCAGGCTTTGATTGTTTACCTTGGAGAAAACTTGGAATAGAGAACAATTCATGAGTTAGGGAGTAGATATGCCTGACAAACTTTGAACTTCATTCCAATACTTTTCAAAAAGAATTTCTTGAACCAAAACATGATTTTTATCATTCAAAAACGATATTCTATATTGATTTAGATCTGCGTAGGTCAACTCAAGGGCCTCTTTATTATCGGTAATCAAAACAAACTCATCGATACTTCCAAGTTTGGTAGAGTATCCCATCTGAAAACGATCATGTGTTTTTCTAGATGCTTCCTTTGTAATTTTGTTAAGCTGGTAAATTAGTGATCTATTGTATCCATCTGTTAATAATTTGATTAATACTCCTTTTCTATATAACACTGAGAGTTTTAGCCAAAAAAGGTCATCATCTGCAAAATAGTCTAGCATTTTAATAGATGAAAGGATTAGCAGTTCCTTTTTACTATGATCAAGAAAAGTCATAATTTCGGTTCGAGCATCGACAAAGTTAGCTAACATTTTATGAAATTCCGACGTTTGTTCATTTTCTAATTGTTTGTTTTTTTCCTTTAGCGGTATTCCTAGTTTCCAAATCTTGTCGAATAACATTTGCTGTTTCTTAACTAAGGATAGTGAATTACTGAAGAAAGCCTGTTCGGGTCTTTGGTCATCTTCATGAAATACCCATAACATATAAGCTCTCTGATCCATTATACCAAAATTAGTTCTTATATTATCAAGATGCCTTATTTCATAGTATTTAATACTGTTTATGAATTCTATATTTTCAGGTGCGGTCTCAACTATGAGCCGTATCCTTAGACATCTTTCTTCAATTAACTTTTCCAATACATCAAATCCTTCTCTCAGAAATTTATAATGAAAATTGAATATCTTTTTATCCCAAATTGTATCAAATCCGATAGTTACTACGTCAACCGAATTTAGCATTAATTTCTCCATTTGATTAGCGTCATAAATTACATCGGTTATCTCAGGAAAAGATTGACCTGACTCGATCAATTGTTTGTATATCGCATCTTGCAACTATTTCTAATATATGTAATTGCTATATTTAAAACGTCTTGGTCAAACGACCCAAAATCAACAATATCGACATGTTATTTTAAAGCCTGTTCATTTTGTTTTCTATACAAAGGTAATTAGGGGATAGACGCTAAATCGTATAGAAGATATATTATTAGGATCATGTGCTATAGGGAAACATATATCCCCAGATTCTACAAGATAGTATTTTGATCTATGATGACAGGTGTTGTCAACTATACAATTGATCTCTTACTAATTTATTAAGTACGCATATTAATTCTGTCCTATGACAACAATAGTACATTTTGAGATTCCTTCAGACAATGTTGAAAAATCAAAGAAGTTCTATGGTGATTTGTTTGGATGGACCATTGAAAAGGTTCCATCTGATATGTTACCTGAAGGTGTCGAATATTGGGGAATCACAACAAAAGATCATGAAGGAAATAATGCTGTTATGGGAGGTCTGATGAAAAGGCATGATCCAGAACAACAAGGAATATTGAATTATATTGATGTCAAATCAGTAGATGAATACTCTGACAAGGTGAAACAACTAGGAGGAACAGTTAAAGTCCCGAAAATGGCTATTCCAAAAATGGGTTATATGGCTATATGCTCTGACACAGAAAATAACACATTTGGTTTATGGGAGAATGATAAATCAGCAAAGTAACAATGGAGAACCTCTGTAAACCCCAATTCAAGGTTTGCTGATCCAAATTTTTCTAATTTTATGCTTTGTTCCATAAATCTCTCTTACTCATTAACCATCTCTCTTCTTTCTGTTCTCTATGTTCCTCTAAACAAATACTTTTATCATCATCTCCTCTACTGCGTTTTGAAATTTGGTAGCTGACGCATACCCTTAAAATATTTTCCTAATTGTTTAAAAAACAGTTTCAGATATCCATCGACGACCATACTCTCTTTATGAGGATTATGGAATAGGCTCTTGGTCTTGTCGCATATCGATCTTTGTATTTGTAGTAGTGTTTATACAGATCAATTGTTACG
The DNA here is from genome assembly GCF_047711275.1 of Candidatus Nitrosocosmicus sp. FF01. Classification (NCBI taxonomy): domain Archaea; kingdom Thermoproteati; phylum Nitrososphaerota; class Nitrososphaeria; order Nitrososphaerales; family Nitrososphaeraceae; genus Candidatus Nitrosocosmicus; species Candidatus Nitrosocosmicus sp. FF01. The sequence goes on from NZ_JBLNIG010000001.1 coordinate 461,598, forward strand.
GAAAGTAAATAACAATTAATTTCCTTTACAATATTAAATATATCATCAGCAACTGCTTTCTTTTCAAGACCTGTCATCTTGTCAAATGGATGTTTACTTTGAAGGAAATCATTATAGTGTAACTTAAATTTATTGAAATGATCTATATTATGAAAGTATTTTTCTAACAATTCATCCATTCGCTTTCTGAATAAAGGGATATTCTTATCTTCCACAATTATGCCTCCTAGGGTGAAGAATCTCGATCTTCCATCTTTTGTCATATCCTGATTAATATTGTGCTTTCCCTCATCCCCACTTTCATCTAAATAGAGAGTATACAATGACAAGAGAGATTTATCTCCCAGTTTTATGTCTATAATTCATCAATTCATTCTTGCTTGGGCACTCGTATACTATTGTTCATTCGTAAAGTAGTTCGGGATTTGCTAGATTACTATTGCTAGGGATCGTGGGTTCAAATCCCGCACTTCTTTTGAACAACGTGTCCTCTAATTATCCTACAAAGGTTATGGTACTACCCAAAGATCAAATATCGGTATCTCAATAATAAATTATTGACCAAATGCCAATATCGTCATAAAGGTCTTAATTCTAATTATATCAGATTAGGTGCAAAAGAATCTTTCAAGAAGGTGGGTCTTTATTGTGTCACATGTGATATTTACTATTCGCCTGATTTGTCAAAACAGTATACTAGTTTAGTACAGGCTCCCAGAACTCGTACAATTGAAAATAATATGATTTTTAGGAGAGTATTCAAATGATTTCAACCTTCCAAATAAAAGCATGCAAATTTTATATGGGCCGGGTCGGATTCGAACCAACGACCCCCGCCATGTCAAGGCGGTATCTTAACCAGGCTAGACCACCGGCCCTAGCAATATCTTTGTCTTCATTTTTAATGTTCTCAATATATAATTTGTGATTGAGGGGAAACTTGGATGGGTTTAGCACCTTATTATGGTTTGAATTGTCATATGAAGTCTTTATATGGTTATGATTACTTGCAGAATTATCAAATTTACTGACTTTGGTATTACTCTGATGGATCTTACTAAAATTAGTAAGATTTGATAAAGTATTGTCCTTGTCGCCTGTCTTACTAAATTTGGTAAGATTATCTGAAGTAGGGATCAATGACCTTAACAATGGTAATTCCTCTTCTATAAGATTAGCAAGTTTCTTCTTAATAATTGACTTTAGTTTGTATTCATAAGACTTTGATATTTTCTTTTGACCTTGTAGGTATTGAACTTCGGCTTTAGAGAGAAGTGACACTGAATTAGTTAATTATAGACCTTAAAAGATCTTTCGGATTAACTATGGGTTTGACTTCAATTTGTCATTAACATATACCTCGGTTAACTAGTACAATAGAAAACTAGTGAGCTTTCACCATGGTAATTAACCAATAGAAAATCTAAAGAATTCTTAATAATTCCTCATGGGTTCCCTTTTTGAAAAAAAGATTATTTATGCGGGTATTTCTATATCTCTTCTATTTTATTTCAAACCCCTAATTCAATTTTTATTAACCTCGGAAGCTCTCTACTTGCGAGATTAATAATTAATATTGTAAATAGCTCCTTTATAGGCGATGCCCAGATTCTTATTCCAACCAGATCCCATTGATGGTTATGAATTTAATCCAATTCCTATTGACATTCATTTAGGAGTAATAAAAATTCCGACCAAAGAAATTCTTGATGACAATGCAATAAATAATACAGAATCTGTTATTGTAGGGATAGATAGAAATCAAGTTTTAAACAGATTACAAACAACATTTGCTCGAGAATTTAATCGATATGGCAAGTTAAAGAAATCTGATATACCCCATACTAATTATGAAACTAAACAAGCTTGGACTAGGATTAGAAAGCACGTCAAGAAGACAAATCAATCTCAAAAAAATACGAAGTGCGGAATTTGAACCCGCGATCCCTATGATTGATAACGACCCGCACTTCGCTATTGCATTATCATCTTAGGAAAGAATTTTTGCTTGAAATAATGTGATAATAGATTTAGGTCATTATTGAAAAGTTGTAAAAAAATACTTTTCTCCTAACCAATTAGAGTTAGTATTCATACTCCTTTGATACTTGCTTTTGCCCTCTTAGGAATTGGACCTCGCCTTTTGAAAGAAGTGATTTATGCAGTATTCCCTCACAGATTGCTAAGAGCGTTTATACTTCTTTGCTTTCAGTTTAAGACTTTAGCATATCTGATTTGAATAAATAATTTTTATGATAATTCTGAAATCAATGGCATAAGAGTATGAGAATTTTAGATAAATCCTCAAATATTTCCACAACTAATAACTATAATTGAAAAAGTTTAAAAATTTGCAAACCTCAAAATCAACTTTTACATTAGTTCTGTACGCTATGGTTATTTCTCTAATTTTCTCAATATCTATATCTAATGTATATGCTGCACCTAATGCGGCCCCTTCCAATGCAGATTGTGGAGTGGAACTTTCATGGGATGGGCCGTCATACGCATTTGTTCAAACGTGTTGTTGGACTGAATCAGACCCAGCTGATCCCGAAGGAATTGAGCTTTATTTTTGTCAGATGTGTGATTATAATCCAGAAACTAAAACGGCCAGCGGCTGTGGTGAAAAATATCCACAGGGACCCCCTCGTCCACCATCAGGTCCTGTCGCACCTCAGCAAGAGGATGTTTTAGAACAACCATCGACAGAAAATGCACCACCAATAAGAATCAGATAACTCAGTTGGTCCAAATGATGATAACAACGCTATTGATGAACAACAATCAACAAATCCCACCTTTAACCCAAATAAAGGAACAATTAGTGAAGAAAATTTAGTACAGGATCAGCCAATTCAATTTTCATCAAATGATGAACAGAGTCAGGAAACTGAGGAATCTATTGAAGAAAATAATCCCAATACAGCATCTAATTCCTAAGAAAATGACGAAACATCAAATTCTGAAACACCCACTAGTCTCTCAAAGAGAGGAAATACTCAAAATTCTCCTGTTCCTCCAGAATGTCCCAAACAAGGTCCAATTCCACCAGATTGTACTATGAAGCCGAAGTTTTAGAGCAAACACAAATCTATTTTTTATTAGGAGGTTGTCTTACCCACTTTTCTATTTGATCACTATACTCTTTAATGAAATAACTAATGCTGCTGATTTCCTTAATGTCAAATTCGGTCTCTTCTAGTAATCTCTTTTTTACAGTGTCAAATAATTTCTCTATTTTGTTTGGATAGGCTACTCTAATACTAAATTCTCCACCAACAAATACGATTTCTAGATATTCTTTGGTGCCGACAATTTGATAAATTCCTAGACCTCTTAAATAACCGTCAACCCTTATTCTGAATTGTTTATTGGAATCAATTGTGAATGCATCATCTTTTAATTCTGACATTAGTATCTCCTTTAAATCGCTCAATTAATTTACTAATTACCGAGTTAAAAGAATCTCCTGTCTGTCCCAATTTCTTTCACGCATTGTAGTTGTTTGAGTCTATTAGAATTTGCTTGTAACGTTTGTTACCAATTACCATATCATGTGTATAACATCGATAATATTTAAATATTACCTACAGTTGGTAATATAACGAGTACATAAGTAGATTTTGCCTCATGATTTTTTATTAAATTATTTGATTGAGTTAATTAAGTGTAACTTCTATTCGAAACAACATGTGTTAAGAAAATTTACCTCCGAGTCGTGTATTTTTTTGAAATTATCTACTTCAGTGCTATGAATCAACGAAAAGGGTATTAAGCATTAAGTCATATCTTAATCATGCTTGTCAAAGTAAATCACCTCCAAGAATCAGAGAATAAAGTGAGTGTGACTTTGCTTGACATTGACGATCTGGGATCAGTTGTTCCTATGAAGGACCTAGTATTGAACGTCCTACCCTATGATGATTCAATTATTGACAAAATGAAAACTTCTAATCATGTGATGATTTTCACGGAAGATATTGACAATAATCCTACTACTATAATTTCCGCAATTAATTTTACGGATGAAGAGCTAAACAATGAAAAAGAGAGAATGATAAAAGCAGTCAATAAGGAATCATCAAATTTTTGAGTCTAAAACATTAACTGAGTTAACGTAATACTAGTCAGAGGTAGCTTTTCTTAACACTATCGAATTGATCTCATAAAATAACTAATCACTTCTTTCGACTATAGTTGTTGAAAAGTAAGGAGTAACTAGAGTGAATCACAGCAATCAATACATTGTCTATTTAAACCCGGATTGGTAGTAATAATTCAATCTATCAATAATTAAGGGTATTGCATTATATCATAGTCGCTTATGCAAGATCAATATTAGGAAAGCATTCAGATTTTCAAATACCAATTTCATTGCATGGTATCATATCTTCTATTATGATTCAGAATTGATAACTTATTCACAATATTAAACAGCAATAATAATCAAAGATTGAATTTGTAATAATCCACTTTTGATTTCTGTTAGGGATTTAGACTCCTCGGAAACAAGTATCATAATTTCATATTGTCACCTTATAATCATAAGGATCTGTTGGTAGAATTACACATACTATTTATAATATGATCCTAATATATATTGATGGTTGAAGTAGGGTGCTAGACAAGAAGGTGATAATCAACTATTTCCCCTAATTACAATAACCTAATTCAAAACGTAAAGGTTGAGGATGCGGTTATTCAATCAGCTTATTCAAATCCTGGTTTGCATTGTGTGATTATTTATGACGATTTGCTGACACTTAGAGAGTTTTATTCTTACTACATTAAAATACAAATCGAAGAAAAAAAGGAGATTGTACTTATCAATCCTTTTTATGAAACCACAGATTCAGTAAGAGAGACTTTGTCAAGTGGACACAAGGCAATAGACGTAACAAAATATGAAGGGAAAGAAAAAAAACTAGTGATTAGTGATTCCTTAAAAAAATACCTTGGTTATAAAGAAGAAGCAGGAGAAGAAAAAATAGCAGGCCAAATAGATGAAAGTAAACAAAACAGGAGATTAAATATAAAAACTACAAATAAAGAAAAAGTTGGAACCAGCCATTGGTGGGATGATAACAAACAAATGATTGAACATGCAGATAAAATGGGAAACGTGGGTTTATCCATTTTAGCTGATGCAGGTGCATTCCACTTTATGAGAAAGACCACAGAGCTTTTAGAATACGAGTGTTCTCTGCCTAAGCAATTTGATCTAAACTTGAAAGCGTTTTGTTTGTATCATCAAAAAGACTTTGATAGATTATCAGAGGAACAAAAACAAGAACTAGTAAACCATCATGGCAAAGTCATAAAGATAGAAGCGCATTAACCAAAATGATGTATAATACAATATTAGTTAATCTATTTCATGAGTCTTTCTAAGACTAATATTAATTATCATGGTTGTCTTTACTAACATTTTGAACTACCAATTCCTGTTCAATGAATTTTCTTAATGTTGAAAATTTAATAGGTTTTTGTAATATCTTATTAATTTTTGCTTTTTGATAATCTTTATAATCTTTTATATCGGCCATATCAAATGCAGTAGTCAAAAATATCTTGACTTTGGAATTTAATTCCCGTACCTTGTTTGCAAATTCTATTCCAGACATGCCGGGCATTCTCAGATCAGTCAAAATCAAAGAATACTTGTCAAAGCATCGCTTGTAGTGTTCTAAGGCTAGTATAGGGTTTGTGAACGAAACTGCATCATAGCCAATTTCTTTAATAAATTCTTTATAAAGATGAGCTAGCTCTTGTTCATCATCTATCACGAGGAAGGATAAAGAAGATGATGATGATTGCATTAGTAGAACGATGCATGATGATGTATATATAACCATTGTTTTCTATTTCTAATAACATACAAGCACTCTATCTGCATAATGCATTTAGTCATTCTTGTATAATTAGAATGTACGAGACGAGTTTCAGAAAACCAGTCGCATGATCAAATTAGATGTTTATAGTAACATTCAAATCCGCGAATATAAATTTTAAATTCAACAATGGTTAGACCTGTTTAATTTTTTCTTTATTGTATTAGAGTTTCTTAATCTGTGCTCGAGCCCATAAATTAATAATAATATTTGTATGTCAAAAGTGTATCTTGTTTTGCTTTTTTGTTTTACGGTGATGTTTAAGGACGCACAGTAACTATAGTCTACCCTGATTACTGATATTGTATATTTTGAAATTTACCAAGACAGTCAATATTGACTTTATCTCCTCAACAAAGTCACAATCGGGTCTTGCATGATGAGCGACGTGGGAGATTATACTGCAAGACCCAAAGCTATGGTAATTATCTAATAACTCAAGATTTCTCGAAATATACAAATGAACTCGCAAACTTGTCTACTGTCAATATATAATTCCACATAGTAGTACATAGACTATTTACATTAAAGAAATAATATTAGACAGTTAAGCGATATATAGATATGAATATAATTGAAAGTGAAACACCATTTCTGGTAGAAGCAAGAACTTGTGGTTGTAAAGAGAGAGGACTGTACTGTTTCTTATCACTTTATAGAATCTTCTCACAATCTTTGTTTAGAAAAAGGCGAATTGTTATTGGCACAAATTCAAGCCTGTGAAAGATTATTAAAATATGCAAAGGATGATGAGGAAATAGATATGTTAAAGCAAGAAATTTCCAAATTAAGATTGGCCTTGGATTTGGTTCGATACTAACAAATTTTGAGTTGTGTTCTTTGTATCTAATCTCTAAAGAGGTATCGCTTCGCTCTTTCTAGTTTTTAGTTCGCTAATCCCATCTGGTGTAATTTGATAGTTTTCTCCATCTTCGGAGTGTACAAAGCTTTGTGCGATTAATTCCTCGATGGCTTGATCAAGTAAAGGATACATTGCATTATCCATGGAGGTCATCAATTCTCCTATACTGACATAGTAATCATCTGAACCACTTTTGTTGAATAGCTTTTCTAATACAAAAGTTTCAGCATTATGGAGAGCCACTTCCTCATCTTTAGAATTGGAAAATTTATCCATGATCATAACTGCTTTCTATACTTAAATTCTTATCTTTACTATTTGTTGATAATAATTCAATTTAGATAAAAATAGGCCAAGAGTGTAAAATGAAAATTTTTATTTTTAATATCACCTACTAGTATTCACTTATTTAATATTAATAAGAGAAAAAGTAAACTTCTATCACCGATACCGGAGAGGCTCATTTGTGTTTTTTAGTAATTTTTATCGAACTTGGATTTCTCTCTTAATATCGGATCAAACCAAAAAGTGAAATCATTCATAAAGTATAAAGATCAAATACTATATTCCATTTGTATGAAATATACTGTGGGTGTACTTTTACTGATAGCTATAATACTAGTCGGAAATGGTATGAATTATGCTTATGCAGAGTCAACTACTTCAAAATGTATTTTAAAGATGGAAAAGTGGACGAAAATGGAAACAAGGCTTACATTGTAGATTATGCCTCCATTCAATATGATTTCACCTCCCCACCATCCCGCAACGAACCTATTGAGGGAGCAAATGCACTTGTTACTAACACTCAGATTCAGTTAGCCGGTGCTATGAAGACTCCTGTTACTGATAATCCTAATGCATATGATATAACTCCAATAGATTTTACCTTTGATATTAAAAGAGTAGAGGTAATTAATGGTGGGCAATTAAATAATTACACTTTAAATAGCGATTCACAGTTTACTTATGTCTCTTTTATAGAAACGTCTCCTACTACTGCAATCATGACTAGTGTATTTGATTTGTCGGCATTTAATAAAGCATATTTTTCATCAGAAGAGTAGAAAGGCACTAATTTGTAGTTGTTAGTTTACCACTGTTCTTTAACAACTGTCAAGTCAGTTTACTATATCAATACTACAATGTAAGATACTCGTCAGTATCACAATAGCTACATTTGATATCCGTTCCTTCTGGTTCATCTTCAAAATGGATAAAGTGATAGCATCTTATGCACATTGTAAAATCGATAAGATTACCATTATGATCTCTTTTCTCTTTGATTTCTTTGGTTAATTTCATTTTCTTATATTATCACAATATAAATATATTTGAAATAATTTCATACGTCTTCTTTCATAGAGTCAATTTTGGGTTAACTCATCCCACAATTCATCCAATACAGGTCTTACTCTTCTATAATGATTTAATGAATGTCCAGAGAACAATAGTGATTGACAAAGACTGATCCCCTAATTCTTTTCTAAAATCATATCCATATTAAATCAATTTTAATTCTTAATACTACTCAATCTTTCAATTTCGCTGCTCTGTTCTATTAGTAACGCCATTATAGTTGAAAGCAGTAGTTCTGCATCACTTTCTGATTTAGTTATTATTGAATTATGGTATTTATGATAACATTTTGAAATCATTCTCAGCATTAGCTGTTTATCTTCTTCAGATTTCAAATTAGAAATGAAAGGATTTAGTAGTTCCTCTATTCTTTGATATATCTTATCCTTTTTCAGAAAGGAATCATCAGAAGGGTCGATATAACGATACACGAAAAATACTAATAATACATTAAGTAATATAGTTTGAATTCGTATACAGAGTCCAATTTTGGATTACATAACTGAATTACTGGCAATTAATTCAATACCGCTTTATAGTCAATTCTCTATGTTTTTTTCTCATTCCAAATCCTCTAAAAGACCTTGTTCTTAGCTTGTAGTTGCAACAAGGACAATAAGATGTCTCATTCCAGTTTATAAATATCTCACAGACACTACACCTTTTTTGACCTTCTTTATATCGTGATGGAATTTCATTATTCCTTTTAGTCTTTATACCTAACACATATTCCATTGCAACTCATACTGATTTAAGAACGGGGAATTAGATCTGAAATCGGAATAAATATGTACTTAATTTTGCAAGTCCCTAGTCAACTCATCCAGCACTGGCTATCTGATTTTAGAACTGCCCTGTGTATTTCTGAAAATCGATAACAAATGGATCTTTTTGTTTTGTATTATTTTTTAAATTAATTAACTAATTCATCATTAACTACCACCTTGCGCTCCTACTTATTTGGATGATGAAGAAGAAGTAGAAGGGGAGTCTGTCGCAGGTAAATTATCAAATAATATTTGCTCAACTCCTCCATCATCGACCTTATTCTCTTTGTATTTGTATAATTCAGATTTAATGTAGAAAGGCAACTATTTGTGTTTTAAGTTTGTGTCATTTAATGTCCCGATAGTGCCTTTGGGCATTAGTTCTTCAAGCCAACAATCCTAAAGTAATCATATAAATTAAGATTATTCATATCGTAATATCATTAAAATAAATCGAAAGTTACAAGCTCAGGATAACCTTATTTATCTGAGGCAATAATTAAAAACACCCTCATTGGTCTCTGACAATTTTAAGTTGATTATGATATTCTGTTTTGTATTATTGGTATTCCCATTGTCTAGCTTATTCCCGTCATTGTCTTTAACTTACTCGCAAGAGGCAGAAGACGAAAATATTATTCCTTCTTCAAATAACTCAGACATTATCGTGCTAGATATTCCAAATATCACTGTAGAGGAAAGTGTCACAGGTTTAACTTCTGTTATTGGAATGGTAGAGAATAATTCCACCGAAAATGTAGTAAACTTAAAGATTAACGTCACATTATTTGATGCAGAAAATAAAACAATAAGGGATACCAACAGATTTGTTTCTGCTCCTTTTACAGTTTACGAGCCAAATTCTACAGAACGTTTTAATTTTTTGATGAGCATACAAGAATTTGATCATCATACAGCTACAGCATATGGAGAACGTGCTTCATAAAAATTTGATGTTATTTTCCTGAAATATTTATTCTCTCAAATAAAAATTAGATAACAAAATCCTTAAAGGATAAATTGGTAAATAAACTAGATGAATGGTTCTGAAAAGATATACTTCAGAGCAGAATTTATCATTAGTAAAGGGAAATTGGAAGAATATAAAAAACTAATACAGGAATTGTGCAAAGTTGTCGAAGATAACGAACCACATACCCTTGAATATCAGTTTTATTTTAATGACGATGAAACTAAATGTACGGTACATGAGACCTATACAAATTCAGATGCGGCCCTTGTCCATAGTGATGGGATTGCATCAAGAACGATAATTCCAAGAATCTTGAATATCTCTCAGATAAATAGATTTGAGGTTTACGGAAATCCTAATGAAAAATTGCAAAAAGTTTTATCAAGTTTTAATGCACAAAACTTTAGCGCATTTACAGGATTCAGTCGCTAACAATAAAATTTTCATCTCCACACTTTAATCAGTAAGACAATTAATGAATATCCTCTTTAACAGTTAAAAATGTATAAACAATAAACTAATGAAGTCATCTGAATTCTACATGTGTTTTAATCCTAAAGGCGGTTAATGGTTATCTAGTTAACAATTCCTTCTCAACTCATCCAAAACCGGCCTTATCTTTTTAGTTACAATTTCGTTTATGTCGGGACGGTAATAATGTCTAAGAAACATGGATTTTGGTATTCTACCTTGTAACAAATCAATAATCTCAGACTCAATCCCATTGTCTCTTAGATAAGTGGCAAATATCTTTCTGCAGTAATACATATTCATTGAAAGATTCTTGGATCTAAAAATCTTACATAATTGAGGATATGGCTTTTTAATGTCTGCTTGCTCTGCAATCACAATGATCTGTTCCGAGGCCAGACTAATGAAAACTTTTTTAGTCCTTCTCAGAAAGATGTCGGGATATTGATAGTGAAGGAGCTTGCCTTTGCTAACATAATGGTCTTTATCATTCTGAATTAATCTTATACTATACCAGCATTCGCATGGTCGTAATCCGGTTAATGTAGCAAATAATAGAATATTCGTATACTTATCAGGTAACTGCCCAGCTGAATCTTTTAACCAGTGAATCATTTTATTCATATCCGTTGCGTCAGTGTTGAAGATTAAGAAAGTATTATTGGTATGGTTGCTATTTGTCCATTTAAGGTCAAAGTTTTCGATTAGTCTTTTCCACTCACTATGAATTCCGATAAATTTGGATAGCGATGATAAAGCTTTCATTACATGTATTCTTTTTTCCTGAGTTAATAGTTGAAGATCAGATGCATTTCTTGACTGTAAAACATAGTAATATTGCTTAGCATATCTGAACAAGTTTGAAGTTGTGGTTTTGCTGACCTTGGATAACAAATATTTTTTATAGTTGTCCCATATCACTTCCTTTTCTTGGAACCTTTCAGATTCTTTGTTTTCAGTATGCAATTGATTTGCTAGTAATGTTTGTTTATCAAATTCTTTATGAATTATATTAAGATCGTTACCATCTGCCATGTCAAGGCGGTATCTTAACCAGGCTAGACCACCGGCCCTAGCAATATCTTTGTCTTCATTTTTTTCTGTTCTCAATATATAATTTGTGATTGTATGGATTTGGACGTGGATTTAATAGAATGCTAAGGTTAGTACCTGTTCTACTATGGTTGTCAATGGCAGGTATCTCTGAGAGAGCATATAGAGTAGGTATGTTTAGATTTATCCTTGGGTCATGCTACCGATCTAATTCTAGCAGGTATTGATATATAGGTGAGACATGTGGCAAGTTGTCGTCTAGTATGTTGGTAGTCCCTTCTTCATTAGTGGACACATTCTTATACTCGTAGGCTTTTGAATTTGCCTTGTCATTAACGTATAGAACAAATTGTAAGAATTAATTGGTTTGTTAAGGGTGGACGTTGAGATCTTTTGATGGGGCAATTGTTTTTGAATTGTCAGATTGTTTTATGTAAGTTAGATTATATTTTTAATTCTATAAATAAAATTGAAGACTTATAACTAGGTTTTAATATTATAATATATCTTGAACTTACTCACAATCGATGACAATATCGATACCACCGAGGCAGTGAATGATTATTGCAATATGGAAGGGATATCCTGCAAAGTGGTCAATGATGGTCAAAAGGGATTGAGTGAGATTCATGAACGAGATTATGATCTTATACTTTTGGACTTGGCAATGCCCGAATATAGTGGGTTTGATCTTCTAAGTGAAATGAAAAAACAGGGTGTACGAGATAAGAAGATTGTTGTATTTACCGCTTGTTGCTGCTTGAAAATGGAAGACTTCAAAGACTACAAGGAGGTTGGGGTAAGAGAAATCATCAAAAAACCGGTAGAACTGGACCATCTCGATAAAGTCGTGAAAAGTTTTTTGATGAACTGTACATGAGTAAATTCAAATGTTGGTTTAATAAATCCGTGAAAACTTTGTAACTTTAATATCGAATGTTATATTTGGCGTGAAATTGTAACGCTTACAATATAGGGCCGTAAACACTATTCAGCAATTCTGAAAATCCCCACTCTCATTAAATCAACATAGAGTTAGAAAGCTTTTGGTAAGATTATTTAGAATTTCTTCCATCTTTTTTTGACCTTACTGATTTTATCAAGATTTAATGGATCATGTAATAAAACAGTAAGAAGAGGTAAATCTTGATTAAAAAGGTTGGAAATTTACTTCGTTAATGTCGGCTTGAGTTTGTGTTGATAGGATTTTGATACATGTTTTTACCTAAAAGGCATTGGATCTCTGATTTTGAGAGAAGTAAAGAAAGTATCCATTAAAGAGTAATTAATAGATCTTTCTATTATTTTTCATGGTCTTGTTTCGGATTTAACTACTTATCTTCTTGGTAAAAGATTATGAGAATACAAATTTGTTAGTGTTTTATAAAGAATTTAACTTTGTAAAATAGAATAAATCAACAAAAAAAGGTTATGGCCGTCTTGATGGGTTAAATCTATTCAGGTATTGTAGAATCAGTTGGAGGTTGTTCGAAAGTCGGTATACATTCACCATTTTGTTGCAAGCCTAAATTGATGTTATTTGCATTTAATGCATTGAATTCTGGTGCAACAGCTTGCCCGTCTGTTTCTGATGCTTGGTCTTGTTCTGTCTCTTGCTCGGCTGAGCTACTTGGTTGTTGACCTGCTGCAATGTTTCCGCAAGTTTCTAACGGACGCTCGCTAAAAATCGATGCAAGTGCGTCGGGAACATATACGCCCATAATTCCTGCTACCAAGAATACTGAGAGAATTCCGGTAAATAATTTATTCATGTTTGAATTTGAAATTCTAAACTATTTAGCAAGTCTTTAAAATAGTTATTTAAGATTATTTGCAAAAATTGTTAGAAAATATGACCCTAATAGTGGGAACTTTTAATTCAATCGATTGATATTTTTACCATATCAACCTTTGCTTGTTTAGAAATGATTTTGAAATTATCTATAGGTAGTTTTGACATATCTGTCTTAAGACTGATGTTGCTAGAAAGAAAAAAAATCCTCACAATAATCCATGTGGACCTGTGCACTACGCTACTAACTGATAATATGATATCCGAAAGCAGAACTAATTGATTCGATTAGGGGTGATGACATTATTTTTAGTCAAATAGCTGACTTGGAATTTGTAATAATAAAGATTTGTTTGACCCCGCAAGGAATATGATCCGTGATTTTGTATCCCATTCTCACCTTGAAGATTCTATTTGACTGAATTTACATAACCACTAGTCAAAAACAAGTTCAAGTCTATGCCTTTCGAAATTAGTTAATTAGTTTCTTTTTTAACCTCGACGTTATATTTATTGATACTGAGACGGTATCTATTTTAACCTATTTTAGCTACTGGGCCTAATATTTTAAATGCTGATTTCATCTTATTAGGGATAAGAAAATGATCATTTTCGTTTAATTATAAAGGTTTGGTGATGTAGGTATTTTGGCTGATGACTACATATAATCTGTATCTTGATTATCTTAACTACCTCATGTAACAAGAAGAGAAATTAAGTGGGGTACAATAGCGCCAGATTTAATTCCTCGAATAAGCACAAATCTTGATAAAAATGACCTAGTAAAGTGATACATATAATTTTTTCAAAGAGAATCTACTGTAACAAGATATCAGATTGAATTTACATAATGTCGAAATAGCATAAATTAAATATATAATAGATGATAAAAATCTCATTAGAAAAATCATTTGTCTTTTCTCTTGTTGGTATCCTCTTGGCAATTTCATTTTCAGTTAACCCAATTGATTTAACATTTGCATACGTGGAGTTTGATGTTAGTGGTAACGGAGATACTTCTCCTGCACCTGCTCCATATGGCGGTCAAGACCGCTATATAACTAACTCACAAAGTTCGTCTCAAGGCTCATACTGCTATGCTCCACCTAACGCGACAATAATCAATTCCTGCAATTCAGGCGATCTGTCGTCAAGTTATAATTCCGGATATAACATATTTGGTCAATAACGTTCAACTGAATATTGATATATGGACCAAATAATCCAAATACTTGCAGATTGGGATGCCAGTTCATATATCCTTTTCATTGCTTCAACTAAATCACAAACTTGTTAGCAATTCATACCCATAGTATTCTCCATTTTTATGGTTTTGCTTATTCGATTTTCTAAAACTATTTGGGTCTCCAGGAGAACTTTTTGAGGATAAATAAAAAAAATAAATACCCATTCTGTCTGTGGTTTACAAGGAAAATTTTAGTTGTAAAAGAATAAGGCTTGGATTGTATACATCTAAACATAGTTCCTCTGTTATCAATGATTACAACATCAAGTGTAAATCATATTTAGAAATTTTCATTGATCTTTTTTAGATATATCTTCATGAGGTAAAACCAATACTGAATTATAAGGCAGAAAAATATTATAGGTACAACTTAACAAATTCTAATATTCTTATTATCCGTGCATTCAATGACTCAAATGTTATCTGAGAAAAGAAATACATCTGTAATAGTAACAATTGCCATCGCAACAATTGTACTAGCTATGGTGCCTGCTATAATGACTTCTGATAGTTTTTTTGCATTTGCACATTCATGTGACGACGATGACCATGATCATGATAATGATCATGATCACCATTCTGAAGGAAATGGAAATTCAAATGAAGCAGTTCAGAGCATAACACAAGAGCAATCCTCTGAACAGAGTAGTCAAGTGGTGTCTGGTGGTGATTCTATTGCATCAGGAAACAACATAGGTTTGTTCTTCAATGACAATGTCGGTAACTTGGCATTAGGCCAACAATAATTTTTTTTAAAACAGCAACATCATTATCTAATATCCGAATATTATTATGGGTTTTTGCTCATAAACTAATAATTAAGATGAGTTTTGGGGAAGGGATCGTAAAAGTTATACTACAAAGTGGGATAAATCTCTTAATTTAATTACCTAGTTAGTATTAGAATTTTTTCTTAAAATTCATCAGATTCTAAAAGTTAGGACATCAATTAGGAAAGAGACCTGTATGCTATTTTATAGTAGAAGTAATATATTCATTTAGTAACGAATAATATAAATCTGAAAAGTATGAAAACAAAAAAATTTATTGTTGGCCTAATGCCAAGTTACCTAATTGGTTTTGTAATTGTAAGTTCACGTTATTTCCGCAGATTAATGAGAAGTCTCCAGATACACATTGTGCATTCTGTTCGCTGGCTTGACCTTGTTCGATTTCTTGCTCTGCGTCATTGTGTTTCTTTTTTCCACCAGCGTATGCATAGTTGTCACCTAGGGCAACTACTGAGCCTATGAGTGCTGCTGCAATAAACATTGCAAATATTCCGACTTTATAGTTTTTTGTTATGTTACTCATTATAATCGAATACTATAATTCAAATTAATTATATCATAGTTTGGATACATGTTACTAGTTTTTTCTTTTGTAATTGAATTGAGGTATTGAATTACTGAAATTAATTCTATTACTATTTTAAAAACGGATTTGAAATTGGAATATTTAAATTATGGTCTTTTATTAGAGAATGATTTGTCAATACTAAGTCTTTTATTATACTCCAATATCATTTCTCTTGTCTCTGGTAACGAAAAAACCTCTTCCAGTCTTCGTGGTTTTTTATCTTCAAATACATGCTCAGAATACCACTTGGATCCAAAAGCAGTCAACATCAACAAAATCGGTAATATGTCTTTGCCTTTTTCAGTTAGGTTCCAAAAAACCATCGTCTGCTCTCTTTTGATTTGGGTACATCGAATAATCCCTTCCCTTTCTAATTCTCTAAGTCGCATTGACAATACTCTTGGAGTCAGACCCGGTATAGATTCAAGAATTCTGTTAAACCTATTTATTCTTAAAAACCCTATATCTCTTATTATTAGCATAGTCCACTTCTTACCCAAAACTCCTAACGAAGTTCTTATTGGACAATTTTTGATCTTAACTTGTGGTCTTATAATACATTCACTTTCCAAATCCATTTTATCGACATTACTTTGATCATTAGCTTCGTGATACAACTATACTTTTATTCCCATACTAGTTCTTATACTATATTTTGTATATTGTATTAGCCTATAATGGTAAATATTTATGTCATAGTCTGATTATACAAAGAATAATTGCTATTTTGAGTCACATTTTAGTATCTAATTTAGATTATAATTTGTAGCGGTTATATAGTAGTAAATCTATATAATAAATATGAAATACAGGAGCCGAACCGAAATTGTAGCTATGATTTTAGATGCAGCCAATGGCGGTGCAACTAAAACAAAAATTATGTACAAAGCTTTTCTTAGCTATGCACAATTGAAAGAATATCTTTCGGTGTTGATAGAAAACGATCTAATAGAGTATATAGAAGGGTCAGAATACAAAACAACTCAAAAGGGTTTAGTATTCCTGAAAATGAATAATGAAATTGAGGAACTACTTGCGACTCCAACTCGCAATTATAAAACAATAAACAACTAGGAAATTTTTTATTTCTTTTTTCTTTACTATTCGCAGTTTTGACTATTTTAGAGCTCAGTTAATTATGATGAAGTGGATGTACAATATCAATCAAATCTATGTTCTCATACCAAATATATTGTCGCGTGTTACAATTAGAAAACCGATAATTTTGAACCTTTTACAGAGGTTTTATTGAAATCGATTTTGTATTATTGGATAACTTTCTCTCTATACGACGACTGAGCATTTTAAATGAATCCAAAGAATCCATCTCTATGATACCTGGCAAATGAGTAATACTGGGGATGTAGTTATTCAATACAAAGAATTCTTCTACTCTGGTTTCGATAATAATGTTTTCTCCTTTCAAATCCTCTGATGGTGACTTGTTTATGATTTTAACAGATCCAGACAATATCTTTTCTATCTCTGATGAAAGTGGATATTTTCCTGAATGAAAAGATTCTTCAATTAGTTTACAAAGCTCAGATATCTTCATCTACATTTTTGTAAGTTTAATACTACTATATTTCATGCGTTAATTTGCTGCTGATTATAAACAAAAGTTGATAAATTCAAATTTCGCTGATATATCTCGTTACTTCCAATGTTTAATTGAGTCTGAAAGTTAAAGCGATTATCTCTTTCTATGTTAACTTTGATAGAAACTACTTGATAACTTTCATTTCATTTGATGATTGTGATTATCCTATGCTTTGTGGGATCTAGTGTTAATGGATCTTTCCAGAATAATTTTTCAAAATGTTTGACTGCGGCACGGAGATAGACCACCTTAAAATTCTAGGTTATTGTTCTACATGTCTAGACCTGATTTGAAAAAAAATAGTCCTACTCGATGAAAATTACTAGGGGACTAACTGATCTATCAAGAATTTTTGTCATATGATCTCTTGAGGAAGATAATATACAATTCAATGCGACTATCCTGGTTCTTAAAATCTGACAAATACGTCGGTTAGAAATAATTTCTCTGCTGAAAGAGAAAACTTTTTGGTATAAAATTATATAAAAAAATAAAAGTTATTGTTGACCTAAAGCATTCTTACCGTCGTTAAGGTTCAATGACAAATCAATGTTGTTACCCGATGCTGTGCTAGTTCCGTTCTCTGAGAATACTTCACTTGATTGAGCAGAAGATTCTTCCTGAGCCAAACCTTGTGCTGCTTTGTCTGATTTCTTTACTGCAAAGACATCTTGACCGTCTAAACTCACTACTAGAGGTCCTGCAATTAGAAATGCAGCAATAGCAATTACTGCTATAAATAATGGTTTTTTATTTCCTGTTGACATTTAGCAATTATCGATTAACGGAACTTTAGATATTTGACTTTTTGAGCTATACACTGTAAAACTTTTCTGAAATAAAACTTATTCCATGATGCTTGGCTATTTACCTAGTTTTTGACGGTTCACAAAGCGAATTTCCGTTGAGAGTATCCTTCCTGTTTACAAACAAAAATCATCCATAATGCTAAATGTTAGGTGAATAAGCTTCACGTTTTAAACAATAGCCGTCTTCTTACATATTCACTAAGTTACCCTCCAAATTAGCTATGTAGAATCTATTTTCTTCAGTTTAGAGTATATATCCTTAAGGATAAACAGACTCGTAATTTGAATTAAGCTCTAACATATCCATACTTAATCTATTTTATGCATACTTGCACTACTCGCCTAAAGTTGGTCAGCGGAACTATCTTTTTTATATACCTGACGATATTATTTTAGGATCAACTTATCTCGTTTTACTCAATTGAAGATCTAGATATCTGTGTTTGGTATAGCAAACAAATCTAAGTTTTTTTCAAAGCCTTCAAAATACCCAAACCCAATATTATATAGCCTACAATTATTATGCCAATAAACTGAGGCAATGGAGGTGTTACTATCTTAAATCCGTCTGAAATATTCGCAAGTTGAGGGGTTACAAAGGTAGAAACTAGCACTGAAGTTCCAATTAGTGCTCCTCCTATCATAAGAAGGATGGCCAAAATCCTCGAATAAATCCTCAATCCGACTATGAAGGAAATTACAAAAAGTGCAATTGAAAATCCTCCAAATATCAAGCCCCTATCTTTTGATGAAAATGGCAAAAATCCGGGGTCAGTTGTGAGCATGGAGGTTAATACATCCACAAAATAAATTATTAGCAATACCAGGGCCACTGAAGCTATTATTTCAGATGCTTTCCTTCTGACAGATTGCATACAATATGTTAATACCAAACTATATTAACCATCAATTAATACCGAGGCATGGTCCTGTAGTGAGAAAGAAAAATAGTTATCAGTAGTTTTTGCCATCCCTTTTTGATAGTTCTGAGATGGATCATATCTAGGCAGGGCCGTCAGGTCTTTAATATTATAAGTTAGAGTTAAAACCAAAATTTAGGACGTAAAAAGTTCGTTTTAAAAATATGAATCAAACTATAACATGATTAGAAGAAAAGATTAAAAAATAAAAAATTGTTTAGATGGAGATGTTTCGATTGTCTCTTTCTATTGTTTCGTAGACTTTAGCGTTTCTTTTTCCAATTTCTGCAAATTGCTTTGATTGTTCTTTGGTGTTGTTGATTACGTTTTTGACTAATTCTACGTTTGAAAAGGCTATGTTATTTATTATTCTGCTCACTGCAACACTATTTTCAGCGTAATTATTGGCAATTTTGGAATATATTTCTGGAAGTCTTCTAAACAATGCTTGATTGTTCACTAACTGATTATTTGCGTTTTCGATGTATGGAGTAAAGATGGACTGAAATGAATCAATGGCTTGTTTCTGATATTCTAGATAGTTTTCTGCTATATCTCGAGTTGCTTGTACAGCTTGCTCTTGTACTTCATTTATCGATTGAGTGTATCTTGGAATCTGACTCTTTGCTTCGGTAATATTTCTCTCGATACTCTTTTTGGACTCGTCAAAGACTTGATTAAGTGTTTGAGTAGTCTCCTCAACTGCACGATTGAATACTTGGTTGTTATTTTGAATAGTTTGATCGAAATTTTCCTTGACTGTTGTTTCTTTTTTATCTTGTTTAGACATTACTGATATTTAGCTCCGCTCATATATAAACATTGGTAATAATAGGTATTTATTACCATTTAAATCCCCTATTTGACAGAGCAGAAAAGATTGGTACCTTTACATAGGCATAGGGTCTAATTTACATTGCCATTTTATTTAAAACATTTTGTCAAAATACTAGTTAATATCACGTATGGGATATCCCTGGAAATGTGTAGGCATTGAACCCCACGTATGCCATATTTATCTTAGTTGTAATCTTTTGCACGATATTTGGTGATATTGGTATTCTTGTAGTGTAATGGAAGATAATTCCAACTAATGTTTAGATTCTCTATACCTGCCAAAACTACATAGTAATAATAAACTAAAATTGATAGAATAAGTTTTTGTATTCAACAAACCTATAACCTGTTGTGTCTGAAAATAATAATTTTACCTACAAGACACATTTTAGACAAGTGCCAGGGTTGGGTCTAACTGCTGTAGTTCCAAAAGAGTGGTTGAATAAACGTGTCAAGTTTGAATTCGCTGAAAGGGAATTTGAAACATATGTAATGTATCGAGGCAAGCGATCTATTATTAGGCTTGAACAAAAAACATTGAGTGGAGGCCCCGTTACGATCAAATTGCTCGGCTGAAAATAACTGCTTGTCAGAAATTATAGGTCTCTTTTACAATTAAGAAGCTGTTATTCAGTTGATATAGAAATTGTTTTATGAACAAAGATAATAGTGGATTATTAACTTGAAAGTGTGGTGGCAGTGATGTTAACTCTGCCAATCTTGTAGTATATTCGTACAGAAAACAATTATATTAAAAGAATACTGACTCTCGATATGGTTCAATGGACAGTTGAATCACTATTACAGCATCTTGATGATTCAAATTATTCAATCGATGGTCAGAAATCAAAATTAAAGTCTAAATCCATAAAAAATGTATCCTCTCTGTACTCTGGAACGCCAGATGATGTATCTTTCTGTCAAACAGATGATATCGACAGAGGCATTTTATCAATTTCACGGTCTAATGCTGGTGTGATACTTTGCAGGAAAGACTTGGAAGGACAGGTATATCCGAAACAAAAAAAGGATCAACTACTTGTTTTTGTACAAAATCCGAGATTAGAATTTACACGTATTGCAAAAAAAATTAACCGTATCCCGCCCAAATTAGGTATATCTTCAAGTTCTGTTATAGCCGATTCAGCAAAAATAGGAAAAGATTGCTATATTGGAGATCATGTAGTCATAGGGGAAGATTGTATAATAGGAGATAATACAAAAATAGAATCTAAAGCAAATTTACAAAATTGTACAATAGGCAATGACTGCATTATTCAACCAAATACAACAATAGGATCTGATGGTTTTGCATTTGAAAGGGATGCGGATACATTAGAATTAGAAAAATTTCCTCACTATGGAAAGGTAATTGTTGAAGATGATGTAGAAATATATGCCAATTGTTCTATTGCGAGAGGTTCTTTGTCTGATACAGTAATAGGACAGGGAACCAAAATCGATGCTTTATGCCATGTTGCTCACAACGTTAGCATTGGAAAAAATACTGAATTGACTGCGGGGACAATAATAGGAGGAAGTACAACAATTGGCAACAATTGTTGGCTTGGGCTTAACAGCACTGTCAAAAACAAATTAAAGATAGGCAACAAGGTTATTGTTGGCTCTGGCAGTTCGGTAATTAATGATATAGAGGATGAAGATATAGTTGCTGGTGTTCCAGCCAAATCAATAAAAAGTAAGATAACAGCAAACAAAGAGAAACTCTTTTTGATGGCTGGACAAGAAGATGCAATTTGCTCTGATAGTTAGGCTGAAAAAGCCAAGATCATTATGTGAATTTCAAAAAAATTTCTTGTAAGTTATAACACCTATTCAAACAGCTTAGTTCCGGTAAAAGTTGATCTGATTCGGTCAGCATTATTGTCAGGATAATGACCAGTTTCTTTCGTATCAAAATAAAGTATTTAGTTAATTAATCTGAATACGGGTTACCAATAACCCTTGTTATTCGTCAGTGTCTTCTTGACGTCTTTTACCAACTTTTGGAATTCGTGGAACAATCAGTGCAAATGCAATTGAAACTATAGCAATAAAGTAAAAATTAAAACCTATTGCCATTCCTATAGCACCTGAAAACCAGATACTTGCAGCAGTTGTTAAATTTACTACTTTTTTATTAGAAGGATTGTCAGAATCTTTGTTATCAAACAGTTCTCCTTTTAATATTATCCCAGCTCCTAAAAACCCTATACCCGTAACAATCTGTGCTGCAATTCTTGAGGTGGAATTTGGATCGACTAATGCCGAAATATAAGTAAAAATCATTGAACCTCCGATAACAAAACAATGGGTACCAATACCAGCGGCTTTTCCCTTTGATTCTCTTTCCGCACCAATTAAGAAACCTGCCAATAGGGCTAATCCCATACTTAGAGCAAAATCAAACTCGTTAATGTTGAATACTCCTGCGACCAATTTCCACTAATAATAGTATGTGGAATTACAGTATAACACACTATCTAATTGAAATCACCAACATCTACTCTGATTAACGAATTACTATTGTTTTGCAGATGTATTTACAAGTGTAATCTGATGACTATTGAGCATTTTTATGGATTAAATTTCATATTGTCCGAATCCTTTCGCAAAAAACTAATTAAATTAATTCTGTCAATTCATTAAATAATCATAATCATCAAATAAGGCTGAAAACCAAAACAACAAAC
Source organism: Candidatus Nitrosocosmicus sp. FF01 (assembly GCF_047711275.1). Lineage (NCBI taxonomy): Archaea > Thermoproteati > Nitrososphaerota > Nitrososphaeria > Nitrososphaerales > Nitrososphaeraceae > Candidatus Nitrosocosmicus > Candidatus Nitrosocosmicus sp. FF01. Next base: position 484,233 of record NZ_JBLNIG010000001.1, read on the forward strand.
ATTTATCATCAGCCAACACATCAAAATTTTGTGGTCTTCGATAGTTCAAAAAATAAATATCTAAAATATACCGATATTCTTCATTGTGCGTTTGAATTCTATAGAGACACTGTGAGAAAGGAAATTAAAAATGAGCGTGAAAATGGTAATAACTTTGCTCTTATTGATTTCTTAGATAGGATTGAAAAGATCTTGAACAAGACTAAAGACTACTATGTCCAACATATTGGTAACGTATTTAAGCCCGATCAGGACCCCAATAAACTTCCCAATATCGGTGTTCTTAGAAGCGTGCTTTTTGTATATCATAAAGATCTTGAAAGATGTAAAGAATTGCTGAATCGCCATTACAATTTATATCCAATGGGAGAAGGGTCCATCAAAGAAAAATCCGATATAACTAAGGAATTGTTGGATAGAATAATTCAAAAACCTTCCTCCTCTTCTCTCGCTTCCACAGAATTGTGATTCTGCCAGTCTCGAAATAGTGAGGTCAATCAATCAATCAGTAAATCAATCAGTATTTCTTTTTATCATTAACGAATATTTTTTTAGGAGAATAAAAGATACAAAGGAAATAACAATGAAGCCCATTCAGCTTCTTTTGAGAATCCCCCGAGTTTCAATTGCATGGCAATTCGGGCATAATGCTAGACAATTGCTTTGTTTATTATCCGATCTGTCTCCATTCTTGTGATGGAAATCAACAACAGTTAGAATTTTCCTACAATGACCACACTTATTGTCCTGTCGTTTAAGAACATTATGCTTGATTAATTGTGTAAATCCTTTTCTTTCTTTTGGTCTGTTACCTTCAAACCACCTTAAAGATTTCATCGTTAAGCCCGTGATTATTATCGTAAACAATACAATCAAAATAGATGGTTTGAAGATATGAGCAATAATATCCGGTACAATTTGCAAAGATATTAGTGGTGGAAGTATGTCTTGGAAATAGTAAATTGAGCTTGGCAAAGAAGTCAACGGTTGGGATTCCAATTCAGAATGTACCATACAGAATCCTTGATTTAGATTCCTGTTATCTATCTCTTGGTTAATATCTGATGCAAGTAAATTTTTGATGTATTGAACATACTGGTCTATATTAATAGGGGAATCTATACTCAAACAGTAACGTGGAAATAGTGAAATGTTACCATAGGCTAACATCTTGTCGAAAAAAAGTACAGTAATAAGACTGATTATAATGATGCAAAAAAGAACCTGTATAGTAAGTTTGAAAGTTATATTACTGTTGTATATCACAAAATAACATAACATGTTTAATAATGATTGTAGATACCAAGCACTAATAGAAGAATATATATTAAAATCTTGTACTTTACATACGAAACAATCTTCTATACTATATCAAAGTAGTTGTATCAAGATTGTTAAATGGTGTGATTATTCGTCGACTTAAATTGTTTATTTTTTCTTAAAGGACTTGAGTTGAATCAATAGTCGGATGTATGTTCAAAAAAAATTCAGAATTTCTTGCGTTCTATCCAATTAGAGAGAGATAAAAAAATGAGTGCGATTACAGAACCCTTTGATTTGGGTATTTGAAAAAAAGTTTATGGTTCTTCAGGAGAAGATCCTTGACTGACACTAATTGTATTTATGATTTCACAAGAATGATTTTCACCTTCCTTAACAATACCAGTAGCTTCTTGGAATGAATCTACTTGATTGAATTGACCAGTACAATCACCATTAGTCTCGGTAAGCATGGAGACTATTGCATTCTCTCCAAGTTGATTTTCTAAATCCATGGTGTCGAATGAATCTTCTGTCACCGTATAGTTACCTGGAGATACTGAAATTATTGTACCATTGGATGAACCCTGAAAGCTAGTTGAGTCAGATATGTTTCCTGTGACCTCCATACCAAACTGTCCTGATTCCACATTTGCCAAAACAAATTGGCAAATTGCATCATCCGAAGGAATACCCAAAGACGAATCGCAGTGAACTGTTTTTGTTACATTTATGGTAGCCATATCTGAATTAGATGACGAATTCACGGACTCTCGTTTAATCTCGCTAGTTACATTGGATTGGCCAAATGACTCTAAGCTCGTCTGGGAAAAACCGCCTACTGATACAGCACTTGATATAAAAAAGACTGCAGCTATGAAAGATAATAATTTAATCAATTGGCTAGTATTTACTCTGAGGACTAATTAATATTTAGTTGATGAGACAAGAAAATGAGATCCTTTTTACTCTTGATAGCTGATTATTCTAAGGAGAAAATTTTTAGTATATGTTGATACAAAAATTAGATATCTATCTTTGACTTTTTAATAGTCTTTGCAACAAACAAACTGATAATATATTAGCGGCCCGTTAACTTAACAAAATTTTAAATTGATTTTCATTTATTATATTTGCTCCCGGCTAATCATTTTGGATAATTATAAATTACGCTCAAATTAAGCCATTATGCCAACATTAACCGATTTGGTTGAAAATGGTTTTAATTTTGATTCAATAAAACGCCTACGTTAATAGAGTCGTAGTTATTGAAACATCAACATCAATACTGAAATCACTGGACAAAAAATCTATATTATTTTCATGTTATTGGAAAAAATTGCATATTTATTCTCTAAATACAGCTATACAAAATGACACTAGTCTCTAAATCAACCAAGTCTTATAAAGGCCTATAGCGTACGTAAAGTATAATGACCCGCAGGACGCTAGTTTTAACACTAAAATAATAAATCAAAGTCAATGACTATAATCTTGTTAACCTGATGATGGTAGCATCGCAATAAGCGCGAAGAAATTATAGATGAAAATTCTCTACGTTGATTACCTGTTAAGGTGTGAAGGTATTTACTCACAAACCCCACATCCACAATGACATGTAATTTACTTATTAAATGTGGTCGTGATCAAAAAAATTTTGTTTAGTTAACAGGGTCTATATTAGTGTGATATAGTATGATAGGCGACGTGCCTTTCTACTGTTAAAATCAAAATTAGATTATGGCAGAAATTTGTGCTCTATACTGTATTGGACTTGTTCTTGTGATTTTGTTTTGCTCTATATACAGTCACCTTATTATTTACAAATGCTTAGATCCGTTTTATTACAAATCACAATAAGGCTATCATGTGACATTTCAAACAATCATCTAACCGTATCATGGCATGCGATATTTTTACGAATCTGATTGTTTTCAAATCTTTAAATTATGTCAATTCTAATACTGAATTGTGAGTGTAAACAAGAGTATCATAATTTTAGCTTCAATCTTTATGACTTTATTCATAGGACTGGAATATACTAGTTCTAATCAAGCGTTGGCGCAAAATCTTAATTTTACTTATTATACAAGTTGGGGGTCCCCTGGAGAAGAAGATGGGCAGTTTGATGGTCAAAATGATGTTGATTTTTTTAATGGCAAAGTATTTGTACCCGATTATGCAAATCATAGAATTCAAATCTTTGATCCAGAGGGTAATTTTATCACCAAATTTGGAGAGGGTGGTGAAGGTGATGGTCAGTTTCACAAAGCATCAGCACTCTCGATGGATTCAGAAGGTAATATCTATGTAGCAGACCAGTTTAATTACAGGATACAGAAATTTGACAATAATGGCACTTTTTTGACAAAATGGGGCTCTGAAGGTGAAGGTGATGGACAGTTCTTGCATCCTCATGTTCCTGCAAACGATGCTACCGGTAAATTGTTTGTCACAGATAGAGATCAGCCCAGCGTGCAGGTATTTTCTACAGATGGTGAATTCCTTTATAGATGGGGCTCTGAAGGTGAAGGCATTGGTCAGCTTTCAAATCCTGAAAGTTCTATAGTTGATTCTCTAGGCAATGTTTATATCGCCGATTATGGTAACGATAGAATTCAAAAATTCAGTAATAACGGTACTTATTTGTCTCAATGGGGAACAAAAGGAGTTGCTAATGGTGAATTCCAAGGACCATCTGGCCTCTCTATAGATAGTAACGACAATATTTATGTTACTGACAAGAACAATAACAGGGTACAAGTATTTACCGCCGATGGACAATATATTACGCAATTTGGCGGTGCAGATGCTGGCGAGGGACAATTACTTGATCCAGAAGGTGTAGGCGTAGACAAAGATTCAGGTACAGTATATGTAGCAGATACCGGCAACACTCGGATAGTAGTTTTTAAACCATCTTAATGGATAAAACCCTCATTTACACAATTTTTTAGAAACAACTAAAGATTATGTTTCAAATTAAAATGAAGTCCAGTGAAAATACTGAATACCTATAAATTACCAATACCTAGTATAAGTATCGCTTTATTACTACTATTTTCTATCCAAAGTGTCATTGGTATAAAGAGTATTCAGGCACATAATTTCGATACTGATGATAATTCAACATTTTTGACTCTAATTAATCAAATATTGATCGAAACACGACTGATTAACAATAGTCTTTCTTCAGATGACTTAGACCGTGCTAATGCTATAGAATCTGTAAAGAATATCATTGATATATATGATGATATTATTATCAGCGAAGACTCGTATGTTGTGGACAGTGACAAGTTTTATAATAACACTATTATGGCTACAGTTATAGCTAATTTGGCAGATGAAGTATTACGGAATTACGGTGCAGCATTCAATGTTCCATCCAATATAATGCTAAGTATGGATTTTTCAAAAATTGTAAATTATACCAACATAGATTCAAAGGGCCAAAACTTATCTCATTCTGCCAATCATCCTGTAGGTGCGATGACTGAATTAAAGTTTGATAGTGAGGCCGACTATTACAATGCGAAAGAAATTTCTGACCGAATAGTGGAAATTTATGACAGCGACCTCAAAGGTCATGAGATTGGTACCGTTAGTAACAATATAACTCCAAGTGCGTTGGAAAAGTCGTTATATGAATTACAAAGAGAAGTTACAAATGTTGCATCCCCTATGAAAATAATGGAAATTGTGCATGCCAAGGTACATCCTAATTTGCAATTAGCATTTAATCTTACCCTAAAGAGATAAAGTATCTTAAACCGGTCTAGCACTTTCAAAGACTGGTCAACCTCATTTTTTTGGACATATGTTATGTAGGTAAGCAAGCGATAGTGTATGGACATTTAAAAAGTGATGAAAATTTGTGAAAAAGGGTTATAGCAGATAAAAGGTATCTAACTTGTTTCACTAGTTGTAAAACTTTAATCACTATTTAGCTTTATATACACTAAACGAAACTTAGGGTAAATGCAAAACTTTGCCTTTTCTTTTTCTGTTCTTTGTGCCGTCTTATTATTGGCCATAGTTGGAAATTATTCAGTTTTAGGCTCTTCTTATGCTAGCACTTCATCTTTAGATGAAATTCAAACGTCCGTCAATTCAAATCAATCAGGTGATTCTGCGGTAGAAAAATTGGCTCTAGCATTACAACAAGACAAGGATGATGGCGACGAAAACGGTGGTGAAAATTGGGACAGTGCAATTGAATCACTAAGTACAGAAATGGGAATTCCGGTTGATGATGACATAGAAGACGCATTAATGGAAATTACAGAAACACATTTGGATAATCTATCAAATAATTGAGATTCTTAATTTTGTGGTCATAAAAATACTTTGTCATCAGGATTTGAAATTTGAATATCATCCTTGTTGATCATTGTTATCCAAAATTTAGATTAATTCCATCTAGTGAAACCTAATTTATTTAAGCCTTGGAGCCCAGCATGTCAATATGTTTATCAAGTCATATTGGGATTCAAACCTTTGAGACATTACCTATTATAGCTTTATCAGCCCATTTTTGTAGGTCCCTCGACTTTGGACGTGGACTATCATGTGGTAATTTCGACAATACCGCAAATTTGATATAACATAGCATTCAGTTATTTGTTTACTGCATCCTGAATCGTGCTAATCTTTCTCTAGTTTTTGTTTTTTCTCTGATAATGGATAACGACTTTTAATTATTTGAGAAAATGTGAAATTGTTAAAGAAACATTCGAAAGAGTTATATACGTTATTTGTGTAGTATTGCCAATGTCAAACAATATCATGATATTGTGCGATACAATGCCAAAAACGCGAAATTTTGTGAGAATTTTGTTCTCAGCAATCGACGTTCCGCTTGCAAGTCAGTCGGAATTATTGAGAATTTATTTCAATTTCAAACATGTGGTCTTAAGAGGTGGGTCCTAAGTGGGTCAGCCTAATTTTGAGTCTCCTATTTACTATAACAATATCCTCCGAAAAAATGAAAGGCAAAGCGATACGTCGAGTACAACCTTAATAGATATAAATCAAATCACTTTTCTCAATTGTACTCACAAATATTGCGTATGCTTTATTGACATAATTGATTCTACGAAAAATACAAATGATATTATGCGTTCTGACATGATTCAGGGATATTATTCTATTTTTCTTAATACTATGTCGAACATAATTCGAAATCATAATGGCAGAGTTATTAAGAATTCTGGAGATGGATTGTTATATTATTTTCCAAGGACCGTAAATTCTGAAAATGAATCGGCCTTTTATGATGTACTTGAATGCGGACTATCCATGATCGATGAAAATAATTCTTTAAACGATAACCTACACAAACAAGGATTGTCTCCAGTCAACTATAGAATTAGCGCCAATTATGGTAAAGTTGAGTTGGCCATTTCTCTAAATTCTCATAATGTCGATCTTTTTGGTCCTCCTGTAAATGTATGTTCTAAAATCAATCGCTTTGCCCCTTCCAATCAAATGATAATTCACCAAGATTTGTTGCAAGTGATAAAAGAAACTTCTGCATTCAAAGAATATGACTTTAGAACTTTGGATTGTACGCAAGATTATAACCGTGCTAGTCCAAATTCGCTTTTCAAAACATATTCCGTCCATCGTATTGAAGATGATAATAAAAAAATTGAAATCCAAAGGAGCAAAAGGAAAAGAATTTTCGATGACCAACAACATCAACAAAGCCTTCCAAATTCAGCATTTAACATTCTATTAATCGACGATGATGAAGATATCTTGTTTGCCTTTCATTCAATAATTTCCAGCGAAGGCTATAATGTAACTACATTTTCTAATTCTGCACGTGCGCTTAGTCACTTTTCTGACAAGAATCCTTACTTCTATCATCTAGTCATAATGGATATACGAATGCCTGAATTAAACGGAATAAAGTTATACTCTCAGTTAAAAATTCTCAACCCTGACGTGAGAGTAATATTTCTCTCGGCATTAAATGCATTGGAAGAAGTTCTTAGTATTTTCCCCGAGATAAAATACAGTGAAATTATTCGAAAACCAATAGAACCAGAAAAATTATTATCGAACATAAGATCGATTTTACGAAATCCAATATAGCTTAACTTTATGTGATGATTAATAAATGCAAGTCATGTTGGTAATCGATTATGAAGTTTCAATAATCTTGTTACATCAGTCTACTTTTGATAAGCACAATTACTGTCCAAGCTTCATGAATACCAATGGTACTTCATTTCTTGAAAATTATTTGTTATTATTTGAGAACACAAAGTTACATTCTACTTTGAGAAAAGCGGAGTCTTTATCTTGATTATAATACCCTCGGATTCTTATATAGACAAATGTTACAGGGTGCTCGATATTTTTTCAAATAAGATATTTCTAAAGTATACTCTCCTTCCATCAATCCCTCTTTTATTACTAGCTGTAATATCAGTCGATCCATATTTATGGGTGGGTTCAGAACTGCATCACTTTTACATTGAATTATTTGCTGTCATTCTTTCAAGTGTTATAGCATTCTATTACATTTTGCATGCTCGGAATCTTAATGATAAATTCAGTCTGTTTATAGGTATAGGTTTTGCAGTGAGTGCCAGTATCGATTTACTTCATGTGACTGTGTCTTTTGGTCTAATGGAGCATGTAGATTTCTTAAAATATTTTATCCCACAAACGTGGTTTGCAGGAAGAATATTTCTAAGTAGTATGTTACTAGTAGCGATTGCAAAATATTCATTTCTGTTTCCCGATGAATTGGCAACTAAAAGGCCTCATGAAATCAAGAAGAAAAAAAATGACAAAATCGTAGATACAGGATCGTTCTTGGACAACGATCAAAAGAGAGAATATGAAGATAAACTCCAAAAGAATTTGATTATTTATTTAATTTTCCTGGGTGTTATAGCAGGAAGCATCGCTATGATTTCCTTTGTAATGATATTTCCTGCTAGTGTGTTAGACGAATATTCGGTACATAGGCCATATGAAATTCCCCCACTTGTGCTTTTTGTACTCGCTTTGTTTTTCTTTTACAAGAAAAAACTGTATCTAAAAAAGGACATAATTTACAAAGGAATTTTGATATATCTTATCATTGATATTTTTTCACAGATTATTATGTCATACTCCATTCAATCCTTTGATACCGCTCATAATGTTGCACATGTATTAAAGGACTTGGGATACTTTGTCAATATAATAGCCTTAGCAATTTCCGGCATCCGCTATACAATTAACTTACGAGAGAGAAATGAACTAATCCAAAGCCAATATGAGGAAATTAAAGAATCAGAAAAGTTAAAGGATGAATTCATAAATATTGCTGCTCATGAATTACGTACTCCCATTCAACCCATTTTGGCACTCTCAATTTTTCTCTACAATAAGAACGGTAATATAGAACAATATAAAGAACATATGGAGATAATCATTAAGAATTCTAAACGCCTTCAAAAGCTATCTGAAGAAATATTAGATGCTGCAAGAATTGAAAGTCGTACCTTACATTTGAATTTAGAAAAGTTTGATATCATATCAGTAGTCCATACAATGATTAGAGATTATACAAATCAAATAAATTGTAATAATGTTACCATAAGGTTTTCGCATGAAAATACAGAAATAGATTTGAATTTAGATATAGCCAAACAGAAAAGGAGACTATTAGTTTATGCTGATAAAGATAGAATTAATCAAGTAATGTCAAATATCTTGATAAATTCAATTAAATTTACCCAGCAGGGGGTTATTGAAGTAGGTATACGAAGGGGAGAGGATCGCATATTTGTTAGAATAAAGGATTCTGGTCCTGGGATCGATCGGGATATTTTACCTCGACTATTTGATAAATTTATTACTGGCTCTCCCTCAGGGACAGGGCTTGGCCTATATATATGTAGAAATATTATAGAAGCTCATGGTGGGTCGATTTGGGCGGAAAACAACGACGATGATAAAGGTGCTACCTTTACTTTTACATTGCCAATGATTTCACAACCTTAGTCCAGTAAGTTGTCCGGTAATAAGATAATTTAGAAATATTATCTTGAATGTATGTTTGTAGAATAGAGTTCTATCATTATTACTATTATTTGGTGTCCATAGTATCTACGAAAAGGGAATAATTATTCAGTTGGTTTCCAGTAAATCGTAATTACATTCCCACACATCTTACATTCGATTGTATGAGGGTATGTATTTCTATCAGGATATTTGACTAATTTCCTGTGACCAGAATCTGGAGGAGAAGCGGAGTATGATTCCCCACATTTAGGACATGCAATCAATACCATAAAGACATTGATACTTGATCGTATGTAAATGTTATCAGAATTGTAGATTGGATTTGAACAAAACCTTACTTTTGGAGGTTCCTTAGATTAGATTCGTTTCTTGCCAAATCACAAGTGTCACAGGCACTTGACGCATATCGCCAAAAACTCCTAAATTTAGGGGAATGGAAATGCAAAGTAACCTTGAACTTGAATTTTTAGACTAAATAAATCACAGTCGCTTGAATTGGAATATCTTTCTTAAGTTATTAGTTTCATCAAGAATTTTAAAATTCGATCTTGCATTTGAAAGCCTCCCAACTTTATGGTTAGATTGGCAATTAGCAAATATTTTAGGTAATAATTGTGAAGTCTGCGATTAAATGACATACTCGACAAGTATTGTCTTGTCTTAAACAACAAACCATATCTCACTTAATCCTATTCTGGGTAAACTTATGAGGATTTATCAAAAGTAATGATTATCACAAAAAAAATTTTTAGTTTAGATACTAATCAAAATCTAAATAGTCTTTGATACAGATTCTCAAGTACTGATTAATTACCTTCGTTAGAAAGGTCCCAAATCAAGTTGTTTGAATTGTTTGCAATTTGTATTAGTTCATTGTAGATTTGATTTAGAAAGTCAAGTGCTTCTGTGGTGTTACCGTTGTCAAGTGATGCCTGAGTTTCGTTTACCAGCGATTTCATGATTTCAATCGAATTCTCTAGTTGGAAAAAAGTATCACTTGCCTCGCTTGTAGTATTTCCAATACTTATTTCTGAAGTTGGTTGTCCTATGGCTGGGTTATAGCCACTAAAATTCATTAATACACCCAAGGAGGCTGCGAAGGCAAGTCCCAAGATTGCATATGACATTTTTGATTTAATTTTATGATTCATTTGATTTTATATACGTTGATCATTCAAGTTTTTAAATATTCTTTCATTAATTTGAAATGTGGTGACACAAAGCAAATTAGATTTGGTTAGTGACTATGATTATTTTGACTAATCATGATGTCCTTAACTCCTTGCTTGAGAGAAGCAGTTGGGCTTGTTCAAACGGGCAAATTAGAAGAATTTATACGTTGTTGGTATGTAAAATGAATGTATCACCATTTGATTTTTGATCAATTTCTTGCCTAAAAATTACTCTAGTAGGAACATTGTATAAGTTAGTAAAGGTGACATGTCAATGATTCTATTCTTAAGGTAATTGATAGTTTATTTTTAAGGTAAAAAGAACTAAAGGCAAAAGTGTTCTTCATTTAGTTCTGCAGCTCAAATAAATCTATATAGATAAAAATCTATTAGAAAAATTTTATCTATGATTGTTCTTGAACATTATTGTGGTTAATTTGAAGAAAGTTTAAATAATGAAAATAAATATAGAAAAATACTATAATGAAATACTTATTAGCTATTTTACCAATATTCATTATGTTAACTTTGGCTCCGGCTTTAATGGCCATGCCAAGTAATGTATACGCACAGAATGACGCAGAACAATCAATCAGCCAAATACAAGGGGCTGTTCAGCTCGGAATTTGTTTGTCGGGCATTGACACATTTATTTCTTGTAATAACCTAAATGTCCAAAACCAATTCAACGACGGAAATAATGTCGCAGCACAAGACGGTGGCAATGGAAAGGGTAGCGGCAACTCAGCCGAACAAGCAATCGGACAAGAGCAAGACGCACGACAACTTGCAGTTTGTGTTAGCGGCGACGGGACATTCTTATCTTGCAATAACCTTAACATCCAAAATCAAGTTAACGAGGGCCATAACGTATTAGGTCAAATCGGTGGAAATGGAAAATACAGTGGTAACACTGCATTCCAAGCAATAGGACAAGAGCAATCATCAACACAGGGTGCTTTAGTAGTTTCCGGCGAAGACACAGTATTATCTGGAAATAACCTAAATGTCCAAAATCAATTCAACGATGGAAATAATGTCGCAGCACAAGACGGTGGCAATGGAAAGGGTAGCGGCAATTCCGCAGCCCAAGGCATTGGCCAATCACAATCCTCAAATCAATTTGGTGGCTGTGTTTCTGGTGGTGATGTGAACGAATCTTGCAATAACCTTAGCGTCCAAAATCAAGTTAACGAGGGCCATAACGTATTAGGTCAAATTGGTGGCAATGGAAAGGGTAGCGGCAATTCCGCAGCCCAAGGCATTGGCCAATCACAATCCTCTAACCAAAGAAGCCAATGTGTTGCAGGTGGCGATGTAAATGAATCATGTAACAACATCAACGTCCAAAATCAATTCAACGATGGAAATAATGTCGCAGCACAAGACGGTGGCAATGGAAAGGGTAGCGGCAATTCCGCAGCCCAAGGCATTGGCCAATCACAATCCTCTAACCAAAGAAGCCAATGTGTTTCTGGTGGCGATGTAAGTAATTCTTGCAATAACCTTAGCGTCCAAAACCAAGTTAATGAGGGTCAGTAACGTATTAGCACAAGACTGGAGGCAATGGAAAGGGTAGCGGCAATTCCGCAGCCCAAGCCATTGGCCAATCACAATCTTCTAACCAAAGAAGCCAATGTGTTGCAGGTGGTAGTATAGAGGCCTCTTGTAACAATGTCTCCTTCCAAAACCAAGAAAACAGTGGAAGTAATGTTGGTTTACAATCTGGTGGCAATGGAAAGGGTAGCGGCAACTCAGCCGAACAAGGCATTGGCCAATCACAATCTTCTAACCAAAGAAGCCAATGTGTTTCTGGAGAGGATGCAATAGTATCTTGTAATAATGTAGCTTTCCAAAACCAAGTCAACAGTGGAAACAATGTTTTGGCACAATTTGGTCTAGATGAAGATGAAAGTGGATCATCAGGCGGTGGTAAATACCATGGAAAGAATGGCGGTGGCGGCAACTCAGCCGAACAAGCAATCGAACAAGTTCAATCCTCTATTCAAAGCAGCAGTGTAGTGACTCCTGGAAGTTCAATATTCTCGGGAAACAACTTGAATGTTCAAAACCAAGAAAATGAGGGCGACAACGTAGCTGCACAAAGCAGTGGCAGTAGCGGTGGCAACTCAGCCGAACAAGGTATCGCACAAGCTCAGGAAGCAGGAACTGAAGAGAGCGGCGACGAATCTGGGACAGAAGAATTAGTACAATCGAGCGACAGTGAATCTGGTGACAACACCGAAGAAGAATCTGGTGACAACACCGAAGAAGAATCTGGTGACAACACCGAAGAAGAATCTGGTGACAACACCGAAGAAGAATCTGGTGACAACACCGAAGAAGAATCTGGTGACAACACCGAAGAAGAATCTGGTGACAACACCGAAGAAGAATCTGGTGACAACACCGAAGAATAAGGGATTTAGATCTCTTAACCGGATTTTTTTATAATTACTTTTTTTGATATCTGCATCTAATTCATTCTAATTAATTTTGTAATAGTTGTTGGATCTATATCGGAATCTACATTGGATCCGACGAAATTATATTTTATAGTCCTATAACCAAATTATTTTGTTGTACTCCAATATTCAAGACAAAATGTGCATAATTTATTCCGTATGCTTATGGTACATTGATCAGTACACTCCAGCTTCTAAAACAGAACACGATGGTGCGGACTATAATGTGGGTCAAAATTCAAACTACTTCATTCGTTAAAAAATTACTCTTTAGCGAAGATACACCTGAGGAGGTTATTGCAGCGCAACTGGCAAATTATCTAGCAAATTGGAAAAAAGAATTTACATCAATCTCGAGACATATGTTTCATATTCACAACTTCGTTACAGTGACGTCCGTGATATGATAATGCAATATTCAGTAAATTCCAAAACAGCAAGATTCCGTGGATTACGCCCGTTCTGTTAGGAATTAACTATTTATCTTTACATCGATCTCTGACATGATGTAACCTATCTTTTTCGTGAATAAATTGCTTTCCACAGCGATTACATTTTAAAACCACGAAGTGATGAACTCTTCTACCATGTTCGATGAACTTCTCATATGAGCTAAACTTTTCCCCGTCCTTTTCACATTTGTATTTCTTCTGTAGTATATTCACAATAAAATTGAATTCAGGATATTATTAAGTACATTGATATTAAAGGTAAAAATTATTCTCTTTTAATAAATTTATAATTTATCTTAATTTTATTTTATACTAAATACCTATTATTTGAAAATCTTTAGCTTTGAATTATGGAAAAATTATTCTACTCAGAATATAGCTTATCATTAATGGCAATGTTGGGATTAGAAAAACAAATTAGATTTCTTGCATATACAGGTTTCAATAAAATTTTTTTATAAAGTCGATATCCATTATCGATATTGAAACGCGAATATTATATTTCGTACGATTTTCTTTTTTATTTAATAAATCAAAAACTAACTAATTTGCTACACAGACAGCGATTCTACTTAATGGCACTAGCCTACAAAGTCAATATCTCTTATATAGATATTTTTCCCACGTTTGTATAATGACCCGCAGGACGCCAGTTTGTAAAGTACTAGAATAACACGACTATCAAAAAAAAATTTGCTAATACTATTTAATCTGTAACCTGTATAATTTGAGATCTAAAAGGATTAGCATTCTATGTACTTTTCATCTGGCAAATACATTGTATTACCTCCACTTAACTTCCAAGAGTTAGCAATGTTTACCGCTTGGATCTCACATGGAGATATAGTCGTGCTTCCAATATCTACTCTCTCTGTCATTAGGTTTCCTCTAAAGTTAGCGTGTTCCAATCCCAAAACATGACCAAGTTCATGGAGCGCAATCTGTTCAATTTGAGAAGAACTAAAGTCCCTATCGTAAGATTCTTCAGAAACTATGATTTCAGATTGTCGAATGAATCCAAATCGATCAAAGTAATTTACCGTTTTTCCTGCTATTTTCTTCCCGTCATTCTTAAATGAAATCTTGATATCTTCATCACTGTCGTCTATTTCAACTAATCTGATCCCATTTAGTTCACCATTCCATGTTGCGACTGCGCTCCTTATGGAGTCCTTAAGATCATCATCGTCATCATCGCTGTCAATAGTATAAGTAAGAATCCCATCTGCTAATTCGTAACCCCAAGTACAACAAATTTCTATAATGTCTTTGTCCGAAAAATCGTCATCATCATCATCATCGTCATCATCGTCACCTCGCACAACCAAGAAGTTACTATAATAAAGACTAGATAAAAGAATCAATATAAAAAAAGAAACAATTAGCAGATTCGAGGGGTTTTTCATACTATATTATAACATAGTAGTTATAGTATTTAACATATTTTTTTTAAAACTTTTTGTAATAGTTTAATATTATAGTGTTTTTTTATATAAAATTTATTCATTTCGATTTATATCCTAAGGCTTCTTTTCCTTATTTGCTATTCGTCAAGAATTATTTAATGTTCTCATTTTAGGAAATCCATTAAGCTTTGATAAACTATAGCTGGTTTTTCTACGAATGGCGCATGTCCTGCATCTTTGATTATTTCAATTTTAGCTGCTGATAATAGCTGTTTGAATTGTTCAGCATATGATACGGGAATAAGTTTGTCCTTTTCTCCCCATAATATTAAACAGCGAATATTTTCTATTTTTTTGATTTGGTTTGAGTCAATCCTCGATGAAGTACTATTCATGAAAGCAGATTCAAAAGCTTCTAATGCGCCGGGTTTTTCTATAAAGTAAAGAAAAAAGTCAACTATTATTGGCAAAAGCCTAGTTGGGTCGGAGTACAAATTTCCCAAGACCCTGTTAATTCTCTCGCGTCTCAAAATCGGATCGGTAACCTTCACTGCATTCATGTAATCTAATAGTAAAGGAGTGGGGCTTTTCAACAAACCCGAAGAATCAAAGAGAATTAGTTTATCTACTCTCTCTCTATTAGATATTGCAAAGTCTATTGCAATATATCCTCCAAGAGAATGACCTATAATGGAAATTTTCTCATTGGTATCAAATTTCATTTCATTTATGAAATCTTTAATGAACTTGGTAAAAAAACTAATTGTATAGTCTTCTTTAGGCTTATCGCTTTCGCCAAACCCAATGAGATCAATTGCAATAGTATGATATCTTCTCGATAGGGCCTCAGGAAAATCACGCCAAACAAGAGAAGAAGATCCTAGTCCATGAATAAATAAAACATGATCTGGGTTGTTAATACCATACTCGTCATATTTTACCTTTTTACCATTTATAGTCTTGTACAAGTATAGCAAATTACAATATTGCATCACATTAATAAAAATTTGATGGGTCGGAAATTGGACTTTTTGATATTTCAAATGAATTGTTTCTCTAGCTTTGGTTAACAGATAAATATCAAGGTCCGCGTTCATCATAGCCAGTTTACATAAAATAACGACTGAAATATTATATATCTTGATTTGATTAATTCGGTTATTTGAATAACAATTCTAGTTGCGATCCAAGAACCAAGGCATATAAGAACGGAAAGACTTTTGAAGAATGCAAGACCGAAGCCCATAGATTGGTAACAAAGATGGCAAGTGAAACACCTATCAACACGGAAATATCTTGGAACAAAATTTTAGAAACAGCCAACCATGACGAAATAGTCTATAAATTGATCTTAAAATATTTTAGGCAAATGGGTTATGATATAGGAAATCATACCCGTCCTAGAGTGATAAAAATAGAGTCCGATCCCAATCAGGGTATAAATTGAATTGGGGTAATGGAATCTTTTATTGTCCCTTCATAAATAACAATAATATTATTTGGTAGATGCAATAGTAAAGGCGCGATAACACATTCCTTAAGTATTACCGCAAATTGAATACATATGTTAGGCAATGACCAAATCAAACAAGTCCCTTGTAATTCTGTTTCTTATCTTGGGCGTATTTGTAACCCCCACACTCATGTTTTCAGAACCATTTGAAGTCGCAAACGCATCAATAGACTCTATAGATGAAGGTATAATCACTGACGATACTAACACAGGCGATTCAGGTACGATGATGAAATCGTCCTCAAGTGGAAAAGGGTCTTATACTCACCTTCAGGCAAAAAATACTCAACAATCAATCTATAACTGCGCTACGGGACAGAAAGGAGTTATCATTTCCCCTGGGAATTTCAAAGTTAGTGCTGACAAAAAAAATGGTAAATGGCATGGAACCATATCTATTAAGGGATCAACGGGAGAAAAAAGTGGAAGTATAATCAGTGGAATGGCTAAAGGAATCTCGTATTCTTTTAAAGGTAATTTGAACAATAAGAATACATTGTGTCATTTTCCGGGATTACAGCTTAGTGGCACCACCTTTGAACTAGGATCATTAACTTGCGGTACATTAAAGACAATTAAATATACAGAGATATCTACAGGCAATACTAATCACTTTAAGGTACTAATCACCTGTAGATAGTCGAAGAGGATCCTTTTTTTGGTTGCAACAGCGTCATGATATCAAATTGCTTGCACTCGTAGCAGAGATTAATCTACTGTTGTAATAATCATATGTTTCTTTATGATTGCCGGATTTCAATATCATTTAGTTTACGGCTACTAACTTCACGTTAATCAGATACCTGTCATGCTGATTTATAAGAAATCACAGACTAAAGAGAGATCTTGATAATAAAAGCACTTGTTCAAAATCTAGAGTTTAAACAGCGCATTACCGAGAAATTAAATCATTCTAATATACCGTTTGAATTTGTAAATTATAGCGAGCCTTTAATCCCTCAAATTCAAGATTCTGAAATACTGATAAATAGCGTTGACAGGATTGATAGGCAAATCATAAATTCTTGTCCTAACCTGAAATTAGTTCAACAATCGGGAATCGGTGTTGATGGAATTGACATTGACTATTGCTCAGAAAGGGGAATATACGTAGCAAACGTGCCTATGGCAAATGCAATATCTGTGGCTGAACATACTTTTTTGTTAATCCTTTATCTTTCAAAGAATATCAAGCTCAATTCCTTTAGTTCAAATCCAAATTCTGGAGCATTTATTCGAAGAATGCCTGATCATATGGGAATTGAATTATCTGGAAAAACTATACTTATTCTGGGGTTGGGAGTTACCGGAATCGAAGTTGCCAAAAGGGCAAAGGCCTTCGGAATGAAAGTCATAGCGGTAACGAAACATCCATTTACTAAAACTGAAGGTGGAGATAAGAAATATTTTGTAGATAGCATATTTGGTGTTGACAAACTTCCACAAGCGCTGCCATTAGCCGATATAGTTTCGATACATACTCCACTAAATAACGAAACAGAAAACATGATAAGCAAAAAAGAAATGGATTTAATGAAAAAATCTGCGTATTTGATTAACGTGGCTAGGGCACCAGTTGTTAATCATGAAGCGTTGTTTATTTCCCTGAGAGATAAAAATATATCAGGTGCAGCATTTGATGTGTTTTGGAAAGAACCTGCAGATCAAAACGACGATTTGTTAAAGCTTGATAACTTCCTTCTGACTCCTCATATAGCTGGATGGACCTACGAAGCAATAGATTCTATCTCTGATATCATACGCATTAACATCGAAAGGATGATGCGTGGTCAAATCCCTTTAACTTTGGTTAACCATATCGATTAAAATCATTGTTTAAGATAACAATGTGCAACTACCTAATTTGCCATAAAACAACGATACTCATTTACCGCTTTTGACACAATAGCAAAATCCAAATTCTGCTGGCTTTTCAAATCTATTATATAACACGATATTTTATTCACTTTTATTTGTGGTAAAAAGGAAGAAATCTAGAGATGAATTATTTCCTAAAGATAATGCTCAATCTAATAATAATATAGATGAGCATGATACAAAGAACATAGTCGATACTGATGAACAAGCTTCAGATCAGAAGAAAGCTTATAGGGAAAAAATCCAAATCGCCATTTCTTCTATTATTGCCTCCTCTGCACTAACAATATCAAAATTCATTATTGCAATCTTTACAAACAGTTTGGGTTTGTTATCTGAAGGAATGCATTCAGGCCTAGATGTGTTTGCTGCTTCTATGACTCTTTATGCGATCAGAATTTCACGTAAACCGCCTGATATTGATCATAATTACGGCCACGCAAAATTTGAGAGTTTGGCTAGTCTTGGCGCGGTATTGTTATTATTTGTCGTGGCTGGGTGGATACTTTACGAAGGCTTTGAACGAATCTTTTTCAAACATGTAAACCCAGAAGTAACGCTACTTTCTTTTGGAGTCTTAATTGCTTCAATAATTGTTGACTATTGGCGCTCTAGGGCTCTATATAGAGTAGCTAACAAGTATGGTAGCCAGGCAATAGAAGCCGATGCATTACATTTCCGTGTTGATATGCTTACATCGTCAGTTGTACTAGTAGGACTAGCTGTTGTCTTTTTATTTCAGATTCCAAACGCTGATGCCTATGCTGCAATTGCAGTGGCCATATTGATAGTTTACACCTCATTAGGTTTGGGCCGGAGAACCCTAGACGTATTATTAGACAAGGCTCCTAAAGGTATTCAGGGTCAGATACATGAATCTATAACCGGTTTTGAAGGCATTCAAAAGGCACATAGCATAAGAGTAAGAAAAGTTGGACAAGATACATTCGTTGATCTTCACATAGAAGTTCCCAGAACTTTTACTCATGATAAAGCACATAGGATAGCCACCAATGTTGAGAACAAAATTAAGAACGAACTTCTTCCCAATTGTGATATAGTAGTACATGTTGACGCGGTGGAGGATAACATGTCTGAAACTATCAAAGACAAGATTCGACTAATAGCCGAAGATTTTCCAACCATTAAAAACATTCACTCTATTTACATCTCTAAAGTTGTCTCAGAAACTGATATAGATACTGAACAGAACAAAAACTCTGAAAATCATTTCCGATCGTTACATCTATATCTTGATGTTCAAATGGATGATAAATTGGGGTTCAAGATTGCACATAGTGTAGTGGACAAATTCGAAAAAAAAATAAAAACGGAAATTCCTAACATAATTCGTGTTACAACACATATCGAAACGGACCTCGACGTCGAATCCTCTGTTGGACAAGAAGAATTTGCCGACGAGCATTTTCTAGATATTGTAAAGGAAACTGCCATGTCTGTAATGGGAGTTTCTGATTGTAATGATATTTCTCTTGTATATGTTAAAGGGGAATTACACATTACCCTTACTATCAAAATTAATCCCAATCATATCAAAACTGGGACTGATGATTTGGTTAATAGTAAAACTTCGTCCAATGAAAGCAGTAGTATCATTGACGATGACCACAGTGACGACCAGCCAAATGATATTTCTGTTGAGAAGGCTCATTCCATATCTACCCAGGTGCAGAATCTGTTACTTCAAAGCACAAAAGCATCGAGAGTTATAGTGCATGCCGAACCTGATGAGTAACAAATACCACGATCGCTCCTTGAATATGACGAAGAAAGATTATTGATTAGATATGGTATTTGAAACATCTTATATTGATTTTTTTATGGATTCAAGCTGACCAAAGATATAACCAAAAATGAAGATAAGGGTGTTTTCGAATTCATAATGATCTGCTAGCTACCAAATAATTTCTAAAAGCGTTTTCTCAGAACTTACAGTTATTATACTATTACTCAGATTAACACTAATAATTATTACTAAGTAATTAGTCTACTATCGCCTTTATGTCTGTTAGGAGAAAATAATATGAATAGCAGATAGGTATGAAATATTTTGCTTCTATAGAACAAAGTTGTTATCTTTGTAGGTTCCACTTTGTCTTAAAGTGATAATTGGGCAAAAGAGTTGCAAAGAAAAAAATACTATACTTCGTGTTACCACTATTACGAAATATACTGGACTTTCAATGGCAGTTATTTAAGTCAATTTATTTTTGATACTCTCACACACGGATTATGTTGCACACTTAAGCCATGTGTACAACACACTGATTAACAAAACTATTAAACTGTCTAATTTCTTCTGCCTATTATGGGTAAATTTTACACAAGCTTTTGGAATGTAAATAATCTATTTGATACACTTCCTTCATCTCTTGGATCTGATATTGAATTTACCCCTTCCAGAGGATGGAATAATATAGTAAAAAACAAGAAGATTGAAAACCTGGCCTTCACCATAGACTCGCTTCATAACAATGAAGGACCTGATCTTATAGGCCTATGTGAAGTAGAAACTGAAACAATGCTTTCAGAATTAGTGGATAAATTATCTCCTGAAAAGGAATATGCCATTGCAGAGTATTTAAATGGGCCAGATGTTCGAGGGATTGACACTTGTCTACTATATTCAAAAAAGAAATTTAGTCTTAACTCATTAAGAGGATATAGTATCAACCTGAGATATCCAACAAGGAACATATTAGTAGCCAACTTTACTTTGTTAGAAAACAAAGCCGATATAACTGTTATAGTGAATCATTGGCCTTCTAGGTCTGGTGGTCGCTATGAAACTGAACCATTGAGAATTGCAGCAGCCGAAAGTTGTGCAAGAGCCGTTGAGGATACATTAAAGATCGATCAAGGTGAATTAGAAAATTTTCCTGTCGATTTGAGAAACGATGAAAATGTTCTGTCTCATTTGAATCAAAAATGGAATAAAAATATTCTTCTAATGGGTGATTTCAATGATAACCCGTATGACAAGAGTATACTGAATCATCTACATGCCACACCCGACGCTAATAAACTTCTAAATTGGGATGAAATTTTCGAACATCCTAGCCTTACTAAGCGATGGCCAACAAGTAAACAAACTGACAAACATAATTATCTATTTTATCAAGGTTACTTGTTTAATTGCATGTGGCCAATCATGCCAGATGGTACTATTTATTATAACGATGGATTTGACTTATTTGATCAATTTATCATATCTCGAGGCCTGCTGTATGGTTCACAGAAGTTAAAGATGAATCTGGATTCTATTCGAATCAACAAGAGTACTAAGTTGGATCGAGCTTTACCTGAAAGTAGTTTTGATAATAAAGACAGAAACAAAATTCACCCATCACTAAGGCAAGTTCCAATGAGATTCGAGTATCAGAGAATTCGACCAAATGGTGAGCTTGAAGAATTATCTCCTGGCAGAACAATTCTGACGGGTTATAGCGATCACTTTCCTATAGAAAGTACTATCGAAACCCTTTAATTATTAAATTGGTATTTTTCCAAAAAATTTAATTTCAATCTCTAAGAACAATATTGGCCTAAGAAGTTTTATCCATTATCTGAGTTTGCTTTCATGAATATTATTCATGATACTTGATCATTGGGATATGTAATTTGGATTATACAATCTAAATTGGGAGTCTTGGCGAAATGAAAAAGAACTATTCATACTTTCTTCATAATCTTAAATAGCCAAAATTTAATACGCTGATTGAATATCACTAATAATCAATGCATAATTGGGATGAAGAGCTAGAAAAATTAATGGAGAAAAAACTTAAACAGTATAGAGATATTGCAGAAACTAGGAACGACCCATCACAAAATATTTCTGACGGGAAAATTAATACTCCAATTTCCTTAACCGATTATAATTTTAACGAGATGACTCAAAAATACAGCTATTTGGTTGTAGATTTTTGGGCACCCTGGTGTGGCCCCTGTAAGATGGTCTCTCCAATCATTGATCAGCTTGCTTATGAACTAAGTGGAAAAGTTGTTTTCGGAAAACTAAATGTGGATGAAAATCCCACTGTTGCAAGTTTATTTGGCATTCAGAGCATACCTACTTTGATGATATTTAAAAATGGAACTGCAGTAGATGGTATATTAGGCGCAGCTTCAAAGGCACAAATATTAGCAAAACTTTCAAAGTACAATAACTAATTTAACATATTTTCCTATTATGAAGGCATTTACTATCCCCTGATTATTATGGAAGCTGAATCACGGGAGAAACTTGAGTATTTGCAATGTCTTTGAGAAGAGATAATTAGAAAATGAATTCAAAGTTTCGCAACTTTCAAAATAAAGGGATCATTCTCTCGGTGAGTACCTCACTGATTCTCTTTGCTTGTCTGAGGACTTTTTACGTGAAATTTGATTTTTAAAGCTATCACTCATTTCATCAAAGATCTTTGCTATGTCGTACTCATTTGTAGAGGTATAAGAGTATCTTCTATAAGGTGAGATTATACTAGCAGAAATCTCATACCTTTTGCGTTCGCCGGTAATATCTTTGATCTTGATTTTGCACCTTGCCTCAACAATTTCTGGTGAAATTTTATACAATAATTTAATAGTATTTGTAAATTTTGATTTTACCAATTCTGATTCGAAAGGATCTTCTGGGAGCCCAATTATGTAAGCTGGGATCTCGCTTTCGACCTGTTCGCCAAGAAGAGCTACTATGTCTCTAAAGGTAATTATACCCAACACGGTCTCCATTGATTTTACTAAGGCGTAAGTTGAATTCGATTTTAGCATCAAGTCGATAACTGAATTGATAGTTTCGTTTGGGCTAATGGTAATTAGGTTTTTGTCCGCGATTCCTCTTGAGGCTAGTTCCAGACGATGCTGCTCGTGATCCGATATCATAGCGTCTCTGGCAATTCTTTCAGAAGGGATCAGAGTTCTAAGTATGTCAGTTGATGTTAGAATTCCTACAACTATATTCTTGCCATCTTGTGTTTGTTCAACTATTGGCAAATGATCAATCATGTCTTTTATCATGATGTTCCTTGCAGTTGCCACTTTATCTTCTGGACCAATCGTGACAAGTTCGGGAGTCATAAGGTCTGACGCTATAATTCTTTTGTCAAAGTTTAGCTTCTTTTTCACAAATGTGTCAAATATATATTGTAGAATTCTTTTTGAAGATAATTGTCCTATAACCTCTTGACTGTTTTCATCTACAATAGGTAAGGCTCGTAATCTGTGAAGACTCATTATTCTTGCTGCATTTCCAACTGAATCTGATGGAGTAAGACTAGGTATTCTCTTACCTATGGTAGAAGACTTCATAGTATTGATATCTCGAGCAACCAATGTGTCCCTCATGTTCAGACAGTATACTGTTTTGTCAGACATCTGTACAAAAACTTCATGTGAATTTTCTTTGAGCATAGTTCCGATGATTTTAGATACATGAACGTCTTCCTTAATCAACGCCGGTTTTTCCATAAGATCTCCAATTGTTTGACCACGGACGTCTTTAAGGTGATTATATAATTGTCTGCTTACCTCTTGTGAAATCATACTAGAGTTAAGTATCTAATGTTATTTTATATTTGTGTAACGCGAAATTGATGAATATAATATTTAATAGATTTTAAGAGTCAAGAGTCCTAGCACTCGATATGTTTTGGGGTTGCTTCAAGAATATTAACGAGTTAATTTATTCCCATAGCATCGTGTATGAGAATTAGTTCTAAAATGTTTTTATGGGAATTATTATCGTCTGTGGTTATATTCTTTATATCGCCTGGTGAATTCTTTTTCAATTTCTTCCTTTTTGATTACTTCACCTCTCCTTCCAGGCGTTCTAATTGCTTGTTGATTGACTTGTCTTCTTTCTTCCTCTAATTCGTTAAACCCTCGTTGAAAATCATTAATTTGTTGTTTCTTCTTCTGTAGTTCTAAAGCATAGGACTTTCTAAAATATTCTTCTTCTGAATCAATACTGATATTGTTGTTCTCTAGCTCCACGTTTATGTATACCATGTAATATTATATCAACATTTAATCAATCATAGTAAAATTTGAATCATTTACTGAAATTTTGACATATCAATAGGTATTATCTCAAATTTAACCAAATACAACATACTTTAACACAAGTCATTGATTTCTCTATCGAATTGTCCAAAGAGGAGATATCATGATTAAATCATTTCAAAATTCCCATATAAATTCTGAATGAAAAATAAACTGATTGTAATGTATGTTCTTATCAATAACTTTAATGACTCGATTGTGCGTAGTATTGTTAGATTGAATTCTAGAGTAATCGTTTCAAAATCAACTTGCTGTTTGGTCTTCATAGCAATTTCTGCATGCCTATTGTCTTATAGTCCTTTGGTACACGCTCAAAATTCTTCAAATGTTACCAAAGTCAACAATATTTTTAACCAAGCTAAAAACGCCTCAATGGATCTTGTAAACCAAACTCCAGGTGTGTTAAAGGGTGCATATAACCAAGCTAAAAACGCCTCAATGGATCTTGTAAACCAAACTCCAGGTGTGTTAAAGGGTGCATATAACCAAGCTAAAAACGCCTCAATGGATCTTGTAAACCAAACTCCAGGTGTGTTAAAGGGTGCATATAACCAAGCTAAAAACGCCTCAATGGATCTTGTAAACCAAACTCCAGGTGTGTTAAAGGGTGCATATAACCAAGCTAAAAACGCCTCAATGGATCTTGTAAACCAAACTCCAGGTGTGTTAAAGGGTGCATATAACCAAGCTAAAAACGCCTCAATGGATCTTGTAAACCAAACAGTTACCCTAATTAAGAATGATACTAATTCTAGCAAATTATTAAATCAATTGAAATCTGATTTCGGTAGCTTGATCAATGAATTTTCGAATATTTTATCGAGATGAGTATTAAATCCAATCTTTTTTTTAACAAATTTATGGGCTTCCAAAATATATGAGGATTCTAGAGCTGACACATTTCTTGCAAAATATCAAATTCTAGCCAAGCTTCAGTGGATTAGTATGGTTATGAATTTGTCATTCAGTTGTAGTAAAATCCGTATGTAAATCAGTGTGAACAAGACTATTTAAAGAAAGTAAGCATCCGCAGTAGTATAAAAGTTCATTTAGTTCTGAATAGTATAAATACAGTCTATTAAATTAAGAGAATCATTTTATTTATATTTATATAAATCAGAATCAAATCCATAAGCATGAAGGGTTTAATTATTTACGTTAAGGAAAATAATTTTAATGCAGTTAAACAAATTCTCATTGACAACCAAGTAGGTGGTATTACTTATTTTGATATAATGGGGCAAGGACCGCTTGACAGAGAAGCTACTGAGAGAATAGTTCAAGGTTATAAGACAGGAGAAAAATATACTCCGGAATTTGCACGTAGAACACGCATTGAAACAATTGTCGATGATACTAAAGCCAGCGCTATAATAGCGGCAATAAAGAGTGATAATAATATACACGGGAAAATATTTACTTTTGATATCGCAGAATCACATGATTTGTGAATTCTAAGTAAGTGATGTTTTAGTGATTTTATCACGAATATCTCTCTCTATTTATCTTGATCATTTGAGTTAGTCGATGTCGACACAATGGTCACAATACCTACCTACATTATTTTGTCTACAAGATATTTTTAAAAACCAATAACCTGAGATAACTTTCATTTTAAGTAAATAAAGATACCAATGTATAGATTGGTAACAATTGTGGTAAAAACCAGATAATTCAGTCAGTCAGTGAATCCAAATTAGCTTTTTCTTTAACAGTTAACTTTTAACATCCACACTATAGCGAGAATTTCTCTTTACTTTCCGACTTTATATTTTAAGAGTGATAATATGCCAGATGCAAATCTGGATTTAGCAAAGGCCTCGACAATTTTTCAGATATATAACTTTTTATAATTTATCAATAGTTGTTCAATATATGAGTGAAAAGGGGAATGAAGATATAAAGTCAAAGAATTCTGACGGGAAATTCTCTAGGGAGTTGTTATTGGCTAAATGGGAGGATAGATTTGTGGCATGGCTCATTGACTTTATAATTATATCAATAATTACAAACATACTGTTTTATGTTTTTTCGGCACAATATTCCTTTCCGTTCTGGGGGATTTATTTTGATGGCGAAAATGGAATCGGGA
This sequence comes from Candidatus Nitrosocosmicus sp. FF01, assembly GCF_047711275.1. Taxonomy (NCBI): domain Archaea; kingdom Thermoproteati; phylum Nitrososphaerota; class Nitrososphaeria; order Nitrososphaerales; family Nitrososphaeraceae; genus Candidatus Nitrosocosmicus; species Candidatus Nitrosocosmicus sp. FF01. Next base: position 510,586 of record NZ_JBLNIG010000001.1, read on the forward strand.
TAAAACAACCATATGAATACTTTGCTGCAAGTGCGATTTTTTTCATATATTGGGTAGTGCTGGAATTCTTAACCGGACAAACAATCGGAAAAAGAGTTGTACATATTAAGACTACTAATTTGTTCGGAGAACGAGCAAATATCGCAAAAATTGCAATAGAAGTATTCGGAAAAGCATTTCTTCTGCCTATAGACATAATATTGGGATTGATCTTTTCAAGCAGGCGTAGGCAAAGAATTTTCAACAAGGTGAGTGGCACAATTGTAATAAAATTACGTAAATCTGATGAAGATGAAAATGATTCCATTAAGTATATAAAAGATCAGTGAGTACTCACTCAATCTTCTACTCTATACCCAGGATTTTTTTTCAGGTCTCTAGTCTGTTAATGGTGTTTTGCCAAGTTATTTATTTGTCATATTTTCGATCTCCAATGTGATTATGGCATTGTTTTCCAATGGTATATCAATCACGTCAGTAGAAGGCAATACGACTGATTGGTTTTCTAGCAGAATTGAAGCTTTGGTTTGTAAATTATTTTGTAGAATATAATCAACTATGGATGAATTATCAAATAAATTCCAGACTTGCAAAAATTGTCCCAACGAAAACGTTGTCTCGTAAGGAGATTCAACGTGAACGATTCCAGAATCATCATGAGTGTGCAACCAAAATATGCATTCGTTGGGAATAATTCCTATACCTGCTGGAACAGATAACGAACCATTTTCATAATTTATTGCTAGTTTAGTATGGTTATGATATACTAGATGTTCAGTTTCATCACATGTTATTCCCGAAATGTTAGTGTTAATTCCTATCGTATTGGGAGCTTTTGATAATTCACTCTGACCAAGACTCAAGTAATCCTGCTGTTGACTTGAGAAAAGCAATAAGGAAAGTAAAATCGCTAATGGAATAATGACCACTACTGTGTAAGATTTCATTACAATGCAATGAGTGCATTCCATTATTTAAATTGCTAAACGCATCCTATTTTGGCGTTTAAGAAGTAAATTGCGCTTGAACCAATTGCGAATTGAATTCTATCTCCAAATGAGAAAAAATAAAAAGCTGACGAAATAAGTAATTCACTTTGAGTAAACATTATCCCATCTGGCCCTTCTGGACTGGTATTGGCTTTACTTTATTTGGTATTCTGCTGATTGCAATGAGGGCAAATGTTCGGATTTCATTTGTTTTCTTTGGGATTGCTTTGTTTCTATTTATTATCTGGATTTACTTTATTTTGAAGGTCGATAGGAAAAAAAGATCTCAACAATTAAAAGATCAAAAATGCTTATGTCTAATCTGTAAACACGAGGTCACAGATCTATGCGTTAAACAAAAGTGCCCTTGCTGCATCGATATGAAGGACAATTCGGTAATAGGTCATTCAGTTCATTAATTTTTTTGTACATTGACAATTCGCCATTCAAAATAATTCTTTTACTATCAGATCTTGCTGACGATTAGTCCTTGGAGCTTTCAGAAATATCTACTTAGATAATATCCTGTTAGATACATTTGCTCATAAAAATTTAAATGTCTACGAGAAGCGGTTTGGAGACTTCTCGTACACATGAAATACCTACTAACTAAAATTCAAATTGCTTCGAATTTTAATCATATATTATAATTACGTTCATATATTTAAATTTAATTCCAATTTAAGACATTGAATTGAATATACAAATTGGTATTACTATTTTAGCATTATCGTGTCAGTTGCCTGTGCATTTATCTAATACTATATCATAAAATCTCACGCATTTTTGTTCCATTTATTGTATTTTCTGATTTCTAACTAATCCTGAATAAATAAATAATCTAAAAGTTAGATAAAAAATTTGTTTATATACTGATGTTACATTCTTTGTTTGTTTTTACTTTACAGTTAATATCGTGCCTCCAACTTCCGTTGTAAAATATTTGTAAATGGATTGAATTATCTGAATTTTTTTGGATTCTGGTGGTGCCATTTTCTGGGTTACCTTCTTTATTTCGGTCGCTAAATGTTTCTAGGAATTTTCTCATAATTATAATGAAAATTTGCTAAATAATAAGTATTGGATTGTGTTTCTTATAATTAAATTATCGATGAATGTGATTGAAAAAATAAGGGTAGTTATTGCCTAAAAAATGCTTTTACATGTGGTCTAAACATGTAATAAATAATGATACCACTTATTATAATTCCTATTATGTGACTAGTCAATCCTGCTACCACTGAAGAGGTAACGGACCCGATAACAATGGCCGATATGATCTGCATGATGAGACCAATTATAGTTACTATTACTGTAATGGCCCATGCCCAACCTTTGCCTTTAAGCAATCCGTATGACACTACCAGGTATGCAATTCCTAAGACAAGCATTATAATCCCCATGATGACTGGAATCATTCCCAAAGCTTCGATTCCTGCCAAGTCAGCCGAATTCGTTCCTGTTTGAATCATCTCTGTGGAGCCCATAGACAAAAGCGTGCCCAATCCGATCAGTGAAATGCCACCGATCAAAAGGACAATTCCGCCTATGATTATTAGAATTGCAATTATTGTAACGCCTATAGGGCGTTTTGTGTTTGTAGTCAAATTAATTCCAAAATAATTATCTATCACTATAATATAATAATATTGGTTATTATCAAAAAATGCATGTCCAATCTCAAATGTAGCTTGATCGAGGCCGTCTTATACCTACCAATTATTTATTAAGTCAAAACGTCTTGGGGTATTTACTATTCCTTCTTATTTTCATTTCACTACTTTTCTAGATACAAACTATGATAATTTTGTTTTTGTTCACACATGATTATTTCAGAAGGATCTAGATTGTAAATTAATCCCCAACAGACAATATTAAGAAAATGCGGATTTTAAACTGTTATAATGTTCTCGGATTTGAGTGCATACATTGTCGTAAAGTATTTGCTACTCCGTCTATACTACACACTTGTAATGACTGTAACTACAAAAATTTGATTTGAATTCTGCAAAATGTATCGACCTGTACAAGTTTAAAATCCATGATAATTATGTTGACAAAATTAAGAACAATTTCTTTTCACTAATGTAATTAGAAGACTATTTAACTCAATCAGGGTTTAAAGCAAAGCACTATTATCATTTTATAGAAAATCAAAATTCTTATGGTCCATTTGACTTGATCGTATACTCCCCGACGACCACATTCATATTTACAACTTTGGGTAATTATCTTACTCGTAACATAGAGGAGATTCTTGAAAATGAAAAATAGCCTATAATTCCTGGCAATAAGATAAAAACATTTGCAATATCTTCTACATCTCCTGTAAAATCGATTCAATAATTATTAAAGAAATTTAATAAAACACCTTTGATTGATGATGAAAATAATCAACATATTCAAAACATGCTGATGAAATCCTTTACTCGAGCCATTTTTTAAATTTTTATAGAAATTTTTAAACATTTGTTTAAGAATCAATTTCAAGATTGTCAATCCTATTGGAAGTACATTTCATATATTTGATTAATTTTGTTATGCTATTAATAACTATCGTAACGAAATAATTTTGGCAAATATATAACCAACTCAATGACTCCATAAAAGTTGATTATGGATCGTCATGCTATAACGAAATAGGCAAATACACAAACTTTTATTGAAGAAACAAAATCGGTTTCTTACTTCTTGATCGAAATTCAGGCTTATTGATTTTCATTCCATTCTTCAAGAAGACTTGCAATCTGCTAATTCTATGGCTGATTAGATTTCATTAATTTCTTTCTCTAATAACAAAAGACCAGCATTAAAAATAATGGAAATGAAAATAATGTTTGTGCGATCAATTTCTTGTAAAGAAGAACAATAGCATACCTAAATTATAAATCGAGATAATTGGAATATTTCGTAGTTTATGGTAGTTAGGGAAATATTAATTCATTTGTATTCATCACATTAATTTAAAATAGGGATATATTACATCATTCGTGTGAATATTTTAGCGATTGGAGCACACCCTGATGATATTGAACTCGGGTGTGGGGGATCGCTACTGAAAGCTGCTAGAAATGGGGTAAACGTATTTATGTATATAGTAACTCGAGGATCCAGTGCTGGTTCCGTAGTAAAACGCTCTAATGAGATAATAAGTTCAGCTAAATATATAGGTGCCAAAGCATTATGGATAGATGATTATGAAGATTCTGCTGTATATTTAACCAAAGAATTAATTAACTCAATTGAATTCTTTATCCGAAAAACACAGGCAGATATTATATATACACACCCAAAAAGTGACAACCATCATGATCATAGAGCGATAGGCGAAGCAACAATTGAGGCGGGACGGTTTACACCTAATATATTGGCATACGAGAATCCATCCACTAAAAATTTTTTACCGGTCCTTTATAGCGATATATCTGACGTAATATTTGAAAAAATAAGATTAATAGAACTTTATGGATCCCAAAATTCAAAGGCTTTCCTAAGTTCTAATTCAGTAAAGGCTCTAGCAGAATATAGAGCAATACAAACCAGGCTTGATCCAAACATAACTCAGGTGGAAGCATTTGAAGTAGTTAAAATGATGATAAACAATGCCTATACTTTGGTACCTACAAGAAGACCTTCTGCCGATCTTACACCTTCTAGAAATATTATAGAATTTATCTTGTAAATCAAAGGGTCAAAGTTAGTTCTGAATTGTAACAGTAATCGTCTATAAAGATTGTGATAGTAACCTCAAATCAACAGAGTGATTCGAAAATATAGAAATATAAAACAAAATATCCGGAGTGTATGACTATGCCTGACAAATTAGACAGTAAATATTCCAAAAAAAAAACATGATTGAAAGTAAACAAAAACTAGTCTTTTTGACCAGCCATTAAAAAAGTTAAATTGGTATTTGTTTTATTTTTTATAGACTTTGCAGGTACTCCTGCTACGATATCATTGTTCTCGACGTCCTTAATTACCATCGCGCCCGCCCCTACTATTACATTATCACCTACTCTGATATTGTCTTTAAGAGTGGAATTTAATCCAGTCCATGTTGAATCTCCCACCGTTGTACTTCCTCCAATAATTGTACCTGCTGTTAATTCACAATTCTTTCCTATTTTTACATTATGTGCTACATGTACCAAAGCATCCAATTTTGTGCCCTTTCCTATTATTGTATTTGACAAAGAACCTCTTGCAATAGAACAATTGGCACAAATTTCCACGTTATCAGATATTATAACTTTTCCAATATGGGGAAATTGTAATAGTTCATTGGTATCATATCTTTCATAGGCAAATCCAGCCTCTCCTATTACCGTTCCTGTTTGAATTATACAATTATCTCCAACGACACAATTTTTTAGGCTAACTCGACTGCCAATAATACAATTATCTCCAACGACACAATTTTTATCGATTACAGAGTAAGATCCGATAGAGCAACCTCTACCCACCTTAGCGGAGTCATGTATTATTGAGTATTGGGACACTTCTTTTGTTTCGGTATCCTTACTGTATTTATCAAACAATTGAACAAATACAAGTCGAGGGTTGTCTAGAAAATAGAGTTTTTGTTCATTTTTGGGATTAATTTTGCCCTTTATTGATTGCTTACATAAAATAATTCCAGCATTTGATTTGGAGATATAATTTATAGCTTTATCTCCCTCATAATAACAAAAACTAATATCCGTTGATCCCGCATCACTAATGGAAGAAAAACTTGTCACTTGTAAGTTTCTGGTACCTTCTGATTCAAACGGATATCCTAAATGATTCAATTCTTGTTCAATGTCAATAGCCATAGGTAATGATTTATCAATTAGTCTATAAAAACAATATTTTGTCTATGATTTGTGGAAAGGAGTGCTGCCGTGTCTTGATGCTTGGCTTAGAAATTACGTTTAGGAATATCTCTTCATTTAAGCAGAAAGTTGCATGGTTCATGTTGGATCTAACAAATTTCAAAACAGAGTCAGTTTTGTTATGGTTCTGAATAGTTTTTAGTGCCTTCATACAGACAAATTATCGGGTTATCTATCCCTAACAGTGGAAACATACATGTTTAATTTGATATTCTGTCACATATAGTCAAAGAGTAAAACCTACTTTTATTGTCAATTGATTGCTGAATGGGTATCTATATCTTGGTTGGTTTCGACATTTAGAATATACTGTAACTCTTGTCGGTAGAAAAACCTAGTTCAGACCCCTATTATCTTACGAAGGATAATATTGTATATTTCGGTGACTATTCTCTATACATTTTTAACAATTGTATGTCAAGGCTCTATCTTGTTGATTGAATATTATGACAAATCCTCGTAACAACAGATTATTAATTTGTAAGTTAGCCGCGTCTTATTGAAGTATAAAAACTTATATTTGTCGGATCTAAAATGTCTCAATATAAATAACTATATGAATCACAGACATTCAGAGCAATACATACTCTATTTTATTATTTTGATTTTAGTGTTTATTCCTTTTTTGATCTTTTCACCTTCGATTGTTAGTGGTAGTGGTAACGATGTGGAAAATGAATCTATATCTAACAAAACTAGTTTTTATAGCTGTCAGGATTATCGCGAATCCGTTCAATGTGCTTTATCTAAAAATGAATTCGAAGGATATTCTGTAGATTCTACAAGCGATCAGATTACTCCGATAACAAGAGAGCCTAATTATGTGGAGGGTAAAAATGGTAGTGCAGTAGAATTCAGGGATAAATTTAGGGATTTTGTAGAGATGTCTAACATTACCGCTTATCAATCTGATGAGTTTTCTATCTCTTTTTGGGTAAAAAAAATAGTACGCCGATTCAATCTACACCAGCTGCACACGTTATTTCTCATACTACTTATAATCAGGACGAGGGCTGGTTTTTTAGCACAAATAATGCACAGGATCAAGCCATTCGTTTTGGGTTAACATCTAACCTTGGAAATGAGCCTTTTATGTCCAACCCTCTTCCCATCTCTAATTCGACATTTACCAATATAGTTGCCACATTTGATGGTTCAGACATTAGGATCTATGGTAATGGAAGTCTTTTCGAAAGTATTGAGTATAATGGAACATATGTTCCCACTCAAAATTTGCCAATTCACGTTGGTGTTGCATCCTATTGTTCAGAGTGCACCAAATTTCAGGGCATAGTTGACGATGTCCGTTTTTACGATAAAGCATTGTCCCCAACTGAAATAAGCCAAATATATAATGATAACGAATTGATCTCCGATTCGGACGACCTAGTTGGGCACTGGACATTCGATAACACTTTGAATGATTCATCTATCTTCAAAAATAATGGAAGAATGCTAACTATGGTTTCTAGCATGGTAACTTCTCCAGATGGAAAAATATTCATTTCTGAAAAAAATACCGGAAAGATAAGAATTCTGCAGAATGATATCTTGTTAAACAGACCATTTGCTGTAATTGACGATTTGGATGTCAATTGGGAGACTGGATTGCTGGGATTGGCTATAGACCCCGAATTTGAGAATAACCATTTTGTTTATGTGTATTATTCCACTTATGATGATAACGGTAAACCTATAAATCAAGTGGTGAGATTCACTGAAAAAGATAATTTAGCTTTTAACGAGACCGTTATTTTTGATAATATCCCTTCCAATGCGGCGTTTCATGCCGGAGGCGCGCTCGCCATGGGTCCTGACGATAAGTTGTATATTTCTATTGGAGATGCCAGATCTTCAATATATTCACAAAATAAAGATATATTGGTTGGAAAAATACTTCGAATTAATAAAGATGGAACCATTCCATCAGATAATCCGTTTCCAAATTCTCCAGTGTATACAATGGGACATCGAAATATATTTGGAATTGCATTTGACGAGAAGAATGACATAGGAGTATTTAGCGAAAACGGTGATGCACTATTTGATGAAATTAATGTCATAAAGAAAGGAGGCAATTACGGATTTCCAAATCTTCAACCTGAAAATCTACATTGGAGTGTATCGAATAGTACAGTCGATATAAAACCTCTGCGTACCTATTATTATTCAATTGCCCCAACACAAACAATTTATTATACAGGTGAGCACTTTCCCTCCCTAAAAGACACTTTCCTTGTCGCCACCTATACAGGCGACATATATAGTATTAAAATTGATAATATAACCAAAAAAATAAGTTCTCAAATAACGACCCATAATGACCCGGAAACAATAGTTTCTGAAAAATATATTCAAGTTAATAATTATCCATTTGAATCGATCATTGGATTAACTCAAACTCCAAGTGGAGATATTTACTATGGTGGTTACCATATTTATAGATTGGATTCAGTCATTGAAGATGACCCCGACCAAATATTATATTCAATACAAGTGGATTATCCTGATAATATTGCAATAGATAATGTGTTTGCAGGTTACCAGAAATATGTAGGGGTTGATATACAAAATAATGCTGTTAAGAAACTAGACAATTCCAGTAATAATTATTCGCTTTTCAAAATAAAAATTCCTAAATCCCTGCTTAGTGACGTTACAAACGTAAACGCTACAGTGGCATCACCTTTAAACGGAGAAAACACATATGATATTACTGACTATTTGTTAGACAACTCTTCACCAAAATATAATGAATTGTCTATTCCCGTACCAAACGACAGCATGGTCACGAATATAAGAATAAACGGTCAAGATTCCTCAAGCGATAATGAAGACGATTCCTCAAGCGATAATGAAGACGATTCCTCAAGCGATAATGAAGACGATTCCTCAAGCGATAATGAAGACGATTCCTCAAGCGATAATGAAGACGATTCCTCAAGCGATAATGAAGACGATTCCTCAAATATGGAATAATACAATTTAAACCCAAATAAATTTTCTAATATCCTGATCTAATCATTTACGATATGATTTGTTATACAGTATTTTTGTCATGTTTTAGTTTACCCTTTCTAATAATACACACAATTTTCTAATATGGATACTACTAAGCTAAGCTTGTTTCTAACCTAAATACAATATGTTGTGGATTCCTTATCTGGTTAAGATATGAACTATATCGCAGGATTTTGCAAATTTTGGACTCTTATATTGAATCGGGATTCAACGCCAAATAGGCATTGTTTTACTAATTTTTAGAGCTGTTATTGGAGAGATAATAACTGCAAAGACCATCTACTGTCTGTGCTGCATTAATTACTAGAGCTAATAATAATGAAGGGATAGACTAGCAGGCAATTGTCTCTGTTTGGAGTGTATAAAAATAAAATTACTATGCTGTGCGATTATGCATGCTTAAGATGGCAACAATGGATAGACTCTTAAAAACAATTTACCTCTGATCCAAACAAATAATCTATTTTGTCACCATTTGGCGGGGTAACTGACCCGACTTCCTCGTTATTTGAATTTGAAAGCCATATTTTCGTATTTTCTCCACAACCACCTGTCAGCGTAATCGCATTTCCTACGTTATTGCATACATCGTCAAAGGTTTTTTCTCCAAGAAGCGTATAAGTTTCATCATTCAGATTTGATTCTATTATTTGCCCACCGATTCTTATTGGACTTTGCGAATTATCTGATATGAACTCAATTACCCAGAACCCTAGAGAAATATCGGAATTATCACGTATCGCAGAATCGTCGCTTAAAGATGTTTCAAAATGGATATTTGATCCTTTAAAATAGTGGACCACATCAGGCTCGGAACATGCTACAAAAGAACCAAAACGTTCTCCATTATTTCCATAACCGGTACCAGAAATTTTTCCATGTGTTATAGAATATACAGTATTACCATTATCAAATAAAACAACTGAAGTAACAATAAGGCATACAACAATCCCTAATAATTTACGCTGTTTTGAATTTAAGAATGCACTATACTTTTGGTTCAACCTACTTAGAATAATACGTCCAATCAGTTATAAACATAATGACTTTTTCAAAGTTAATTCTGTATGATAAAATAATATTAGAATATCAAAATAGAATTTGAATGGTTATACTTTAATATTAAGCATTACTCAAACTCTTTATCAGAGTTTAAGAGCGAAATGAATGCAAGATCATCGATGATTGCTTTTATCATTTTTTACTTGTTCTCGATCATATTTATATTACAATTATCAACCCGAGAGATTGAAGCCACCATCGAAGATTCATGTGATGTGCATTTATATGATAATTTTGATAGCCCGTATTTTTTGGGTGAAGGTGAGATTTCACCCAACGGAGAGTGGCAAAATGTTTACTCTGGATATGGTTCGACGGGAGTTGAAGAAGTGGGTGGGAAATCCGTTTTTTATCTTAAACCTAATGCATCATCAACACCATATGATACTCATACTCACGCTGCATTGGTCAAGTCTACAGACAAATTTTGTGATTTTGAAATGGAGTTTGATATAAATACTGTAAAACAATTGAGGCTAAACTCTCCACCCAATGTATGGGAAGTTGGTTGGATTGATTTTAGATATGTGGATCGATTTCATCATTATTCTCTATTATTTAAGCCCAATGGAATAGAGTTAGGCAAGAAAGATTGCGATAGCTGTACAGATCCTGTGGATGGACAACAATTCCTAGAAACAAAATCCACTCCACAAATGAAGCTGAATACTTGGAATAATGTAAAGATCAATATGGTTGACAATCACATCCAGGTATACGTCAACGGCGACTTAGTTATAGACTATATCGATCAGGAGATGTCTCCAAAGATGGCTTCTGGCTCAGTAGCAATGTATTCGGAGGATGCATATGTTTTATATAACAACATGGACGTTTCGCCAAAATAACAATGTTTTTTGTAAATGTCAAATTCTTGTAAAATCCTGTATTACGACTTCAATCAGTATATTAACAGCGGATATAAAGATTTTATCAGTTTACGAAAACAAATTCATTTTTAGGATGTGTAATTTTTTGTACTCATGTCTAAGCGATGAATTCTACTTGAGACTCACTATTGTGACCGACCTAAATACCATAAGACCTTAGGAAGATCTTTACCCACCGTTTGGTTTCAAATATATTATTAATAATCGTAGGTTTTCATAATTACGCAAGATTAGTCGTATTGATGTTACCATGCATCAATCAGTCTAATACAGTATGTGTGGATCTACTTGAAGAGAAATGTAATATTGATATCGGAAATATAAAATGTAAAAAAACAAGAGCATTCATCTATTACTTTTATGGCCGTTTTAGAGCCTTTGTCCATACGCTTTACTCATTGTACCTTCCCTGTGAAATATAAAATGTTTGATTTCATGTTATAGGAGAACAATCTATTTGTGTTTATTCATGACATGTACCTGTTTTACTGAAAACTTGGTGGGAATATGAAAAACATGGTCCTCTGAATATTTATATATAAAATAATTTAATAGTGTCTATAAATTGAAAATATTTATTTTATTGGGTCTTTTAGTAATTGCTTTTTCCTTTTGTATTAGCCCTGTTGAAGTATTCGCAATTCCTTCAGATCAGAATATAGTTGTCATTAAAAGTTGGGCACTTCCGCTACCTGACAATCAAAGTAGCGGTTTTGCACTTACTAGTTCATTTAGTGGTAACGAAATTTACTTTGCAGATAGTAGCTCAAACACGATAGGAAGACTTGATTCGGGAAGTAATACAATTACTGAATGGAATATACCTACAGCCAACAGCCTTCCTACTTCAATTAAATATCATTCTTCTGGTAACGTGTACTTTATAGAAAGTAACTCAAACACAATTGCAAGACTTGTGCCGCAAACTAACACTATTACAGAATGGGCTATCCAGTCAAATTCTTCTGATTCATCTGCAGGCAATAACTCCGCGGCAAATGACAACACTAGGCAATTCAGCTCAGTGAATATAGACCCGTCAAATGGTAACGTGTACTTTATAGAAAGTAACTCAAACACAATTGCAAGACTTGTGCCGCAAACTAACACTATTACAGAATGGGCTATCCAGTCAAATTCTTCTGATTCATCTGCAGGCAATAACTCCGCGGCAAATGACAACACTAGGCAATTCAGCTCAGTGAATATAGACCCGTCAAATGGTAACGTGTACTTTATAGAAAGTAACTCAAACACAATTGCAAGACTTGTGCCGCAAACTAACACTATTACAGAATGGGCTATCCAGTCAAATTCCACCAGCATAAATTCGATTGCTTTAGGCTTTAGTGGCAGCAATGAAATTTACTTTGCAGATAGTAGCTCAAATGCAATAGGAAGACTCAATGTGGATACTAACACCATTACAAAATGGAATATACCAACTGCTAATAGCCATCCCAGTTCAGTTGAATTTGATAGTACTACCGGTAACTTATACTTTATAGAAAGCAATGCCAACACAATTGCAAGATTGATACCATTTTCAGGTGAATTTACTGAATGGAAATTACAGGAGAAACCATCTGCTATAGAGATTGATTCTGCTGGAAACATACACTACATTGATGAGAATGGTTCTAAAATTGTCAGAATGGATTAAACCAAAATGACTAACTCAGATTACAAATTAGATTCTATGGGATTAGTATTTCTGGTATCTATTATTATCTTATTTTCTTTGATATTTGTAAAATCTAATTTCGATACTGCATTCTCTCAGACTACATCTTTGACCACAACATATAAGGTTCACGAATCTACATATACTGCCTTATCTTCTCAAGGGGCAAGTCAAGACATTGAAAATGGGGCCACCTCTAAAAATTACCATATAACAAATACCTCTGCAGTACTAAATCCCTTGTTAAATAATCCTACATATAGTGTTACTAATGCTACCATTGCCATCAAAACAGGTACTCTGGAGGGTTTTGATAGTAACAAACCGACCTTACCTAATCAGACAATAATTATTCCACAAGAAAATTTAATTATTGGGCAAAATTATAGGTAGAGGATTAGGCAGATCTTTAATTTTTTATGAATCCCATGGGACTCCAAAGATTATATTCGGACAAAAAATGTGCTTTCGCAAATGAAATAGAACGCTCTTAAATCACAATCCTAATTCGACCGTTCCATAGCAAGTTTCATTTTTAACCGATCGCTAGTATGGCCTCCTTAAGTACGAACTACTCGATTTTTATTTTATTTGAGGATCTATTTCCAACCAAGACTTTTAGATCGCCTAACAAATTGAGAGGAGGCACAGTGTCGCCTGAAATTATAAACTATTGAAACCAAAATTGATAGGGTCTGGATTAAAGAAATTACAAATAGTATTGGTATGTAATATATCATGAGAATCTTCTGTTTCTTTTGATGGTTCAGAGAATGATCTGTATGATTAAATTACTGATGATTTTCTTTGGATATCACTAACTCTCAGATGACTATCATTCACATCCTCTATAATTTAAGCCATTAAGGATTAATGCAACACCTTTCATTTGGATTCAATAACTCTAGGTTTGGTAGAAGGTGGATTCTAATAAAGATAACTTTTTATAAACCTTGTCGCAAACAATTAAAATGAAATTAGTTACTATCGCAGGGACTAGACCTGAAATAATCAAACTAGCATATTTGATTCCGTTGTTAAATAACAACTTTGATCACAAATTTGTGTATACAGGTCAACATTTTTCTCCAAATATGAGCGATATCTTCATTGATGAATTAAAGGTCAAGCCTGATTATGATTTGCAATCAAATTCATCAGATATTTCCACAATTAGAACTAATTTATTACCTGTACTAAGAGAGATCAACCCCGATTTTGTCCTAGTTTATGGCGACACTAATTCTAGCATGGCTGCGGCCTTAGCGGCTGAAGATATCAAGAGTAAAATTATTCATGTTGAAGCTGGCGTCAGAGATTTTGACCTGCATGTACCCGAAGAACCCCTTAGAATACGTATAGATGAAATGTCTGACTATCTCTTTTCTCCATCTAACTTTTGTACAGACCGTCCTATCATATGAAAATACAAGGGGCAAAATCTTTACTACTGGAAATTTAATAGTGGATGTTTGTAAAGATCTCTCAAGTATTGCAATTTCAAAAAAACTTCCAGTATCTATTCCCCAAGAATATCTCTTGTTAACTTTGCATAGACCAGAAAATGTCGATAATCCTCAAAATCTCAGACTACTTATGAATCATATTGCCTCTACTAATCATCCTGTTGTGTTTCCAGTTCATCCCCGGACAAAAAAGAACTTGCAACTCTTCAACATTAATGTTCCTTCAAACATTACAATGATAGAACCACTCGGATACATGGATTTCCTTTCTCTAATGTCAAAATCAAAATTAATACTGACAGACTCTGGGGGTATTCAAGAAGAATCTATAACAATAAAAAAACCTTGTATTACTCTGAGACATACTTCGGCAAGATGGGAAACTATCTTACTTAAGGCCAACATTTTATTTCCGCCAGACAGAGAGGGTAACTTGGATGAGGTCATAAAAACAATGCTTTCCACTACTATAAACAGGAATCCGTATGGTGAAAATGTGGCTCAAAACATTCTAGAAATACTGCAATCTGAGCTAAAATAATAATAGGTAAAATTACTTGATAGGAATTAAAGATTGTGCTACTCATAAAGAATGTTCCACAGATAAACCGATCAATAGACGCGAATAAAGGTACCTAAATATATGGACATTTCCTTTTTCATACTAAAATGAAACATAGTATATACATTGTGCTAATGTTTATACCATGTTACTTTTTTATCCTTTTACTTTTTTTTTATAGTAATAATTCGTCATATGCACAATGGGTGATGCAGCCTTTGCCTCTTCCTGGTCCTCCTGGCCCTGAGTGCTGTAGTAGTAATACAAGTAATGATACTACTCCTCCAAAAATAATTATAACTACTGATATCCTATATGAGGGTAATAACGTATTGAAGTTAAAAATAGAGGATGAATCCCCATTGAAGCTTAGAGGTATAAACTTCACTCAGGGTAACAAGAATATAGAAACTTATTTGGCAAAGGAACAAAATCAAGAATATATTGCCCTTGTTAAGGTTGTTCCACCATTTACAGAAATACAGGTGCGAGCTGTAGATGTTAACGATAATTCTGCTAGATTGGTTCAACAGATAAAAGTGGAAAATTGGTTTGACATGATCATATCTTCAATCACAAATAATCCTATTTGGAAAAATACTCAAGCTCTTTTCGGGGAACCTCGTTGAAAGACAAGAAATGGAAATTTATGTATTCTGTATTACTGGTAATATGGCTCACAGTAATACTTAATACGGTTTATTATTGGAATACGGGAAACGAAATTCTGATCGATACCGATGTAAATCTATACTATGTGACATTGCTACCATTAATCATTATAATTATTTATACCGCAGTAACATGTTTTATACTCATTACCTATCTTGCAATGGATAAGAAGGTGAAATCTATTCAACAAAAAGCATACGAAAATTTCAAAGATGCGATTATTAAAAAGAATAGTTTATGCTCTATAGTAATAGCCGCACACAATGAAGACACAGTAATAAAAAAAACAGTTACAGAATTACTAAAACAAACATATCAAAATACCGAAATTATAGTCGTATGTCATAACTGCAGTGATAATACTTTTGCCGAAGCTTCTTTTCAAGATCCTCGAGTAAAGCCACTTGACTATAAGACTAAAGACTCTGGAAAAGGAATAGCACTAAATTATGGAGTTTCGAAATCTCAAGGAGAATACATTTTAGTTCTCGATGCAGATGGAATTTTGAGTCCTGACTTTGTAGAGAAGGGGCTTCCATTACTAGAAAAATACGCCGCTGTACAAGGAAGATATGTCCCAAGTAATAGAAATTATAGCTTCGTTACTAGATTATTGTCGATCGAAGGTGACTTATGGTCCACCCCTTATATGACTGCCAGGACTGCACTGGATAAAAGAGGGGGACTTGGAGGAACAGGTTACATTTTGAGAAAAGATATTCTTCAGGAAGTCGGAGGGTTTACCAACCATTTGGTAGATGACTATGAACTTACTTCTAGATTATTGAGAAAAGGTTATAGAATAGTTTTTGCACCCCAATGTATTAATTATGATGAAAAACCCCCAACCATAGATATATTATTAAAGCAAAGAGCCCGGTGGGCCAAAGGGTTCATTGATCTTTTGAAAAATCAAGTATGCGAACCTACCGATATACTAGGGATCATTTTTTGGCTGAGTCCTATAGTAATATTGACTGCGCTAGGTCTTTTTTTGACCATTGGATTTGGTATGATCTTTAATTTAGTGTTTGGATATTTCCCTTTTAACTATGCTGCAATTACGATTAACCAATGGCTTTTGCTCACGGCCTTTATTTGGGTGGTTCAAGTGACTGTGTTGGCAAAAGAATACGGGTGGACTGGACTTAAATATGCAATATTTATACCGCTTTACAATTCGTTTGTGTTGTACGTTTTTGTTGTTTTTGTTAGGGCGTTTACAATTAAATCATGGGGAGCGACCAAAACTACTCATGGGTTTACCACAAAATCAAACAGCGTTTAAAGGATGTCAACTGCAAATTTGAATATGCAATCTGATTTAGATTTTCAATATTTGCTTGGGATTGACTTTTAATGTCTATCATTGGTATAAATGATCCAGATATGAATATTTATGATACCCTTTCGTTTTAAGGGTAGGGTTTGTTGCATAGTTAATATCCTTGGCTAAATTATCATTTTTAGTATTTAGGTGATGCGGTAAATCGGAACGAATAATCTTGGAAATCCAATAATAGGAAATGAAATTAATAGTTAAGGTTTCGACTAATGAAACATGTCAATCATTATGTCAAAACAGTTTATATAATCATCTCTATTTTAACATAATACGAAAAAAACAATCTATGGGAAATGTCCTAATTGTAGGTCAAAAGGACCGCTGGATGTGGTATCCAATATTCCAGGAAAAGAAAAATTTAAGTGTAATTCTTGTTACACAAAATTCGGAATTTCTGACTTGTAGTTTATGTAAAGTCTCATAGATTTCCAAAAAAATATTTAGTGTAATTGTATTAATATTAGGATATTACTTTGGACTAGATAAAAATACGAGGTGTCTTTGAAATCAAAATTAAAGGGAATACGGACTAAATCTCAGACTTTGGTCAAATCTATAGTATTCGCATTTCAATGCAGCATAGGGTACTGATCTTCCATTTTTTGTAGTTGAGCTCCGTGGGATCTTCTAGTATTTGGGCAATTACTATTAAAAAGACCATATAATTGGAAATGCCGTGATAAAAGTATCAAAAGTAAATAACCCAAAGTTTTGAAATTATTTGTAAATACCATTAATATCTATGTAATAGGGACATACCAATCTACCCTTAGAACTAATTTATCAGGGTTCAGCACCAATGGTATGTAGTCTGCCAACTTATTTCTAGATATGTCTCTTAAATAATAAAATTTGTTCTTATGTACGAGGATGATATAGATCAAGCAAGGATTATTACAAAATATTTGGAGAATAACTACTATGAAGTCGCTTGTTTTATCTATTCATACCGAGCTCAAGAGCTTTCTGGAACTTATTTATTATGCGGTCGTTTTAACCGATTCCAAATTGATTAGAATGAGTGGTACCAATTTTGCTAAAGAAATCAGAACGATGAGGTAAAACAGAATCATGATCCTGCTATTGACTGCACATTTTATAGCTCTTACACTAAGAGAATAAGATGTAGTAAATATAATATATAATGTTATTATTATATTGTTCCCTCTTGAACTTTAGATCAGAACTATATTCTCATAATTAAGTCGTTTAGATGAGTTTATTCCAATCAATTATTTTTATGGTCTTTCAATTTGCATCAAGATAAAAATAAGTCAATCATTTTCTAAATTATTATTAAACAAACTATAGGTACAAATATCGTAAACGCCATTCCATGATTGTTTAGATTTGGCATTATCCCGATTTTTCTTGAGATCTAATCAGGTCAAACTTTCCACTGTTTCACAAAATAAAATTTGCTTAATCAGTACTTTTGAAAACGACTAGATCTTTAAACTAATACCTTTCAATTTAGCCTATTAGAATATTCTGTTTCTTATTGAATTTAATTCTACCTAGAGGTATGAATTGCATAGTAAAACTTAAAATGTGATCGTTATAACTAACACTATGAGTGCTACTTTTTTAGTCTTTTATAGATTCAAGACAATGACTCCTGAGGAGGCGAAAAAGGCAAACGAGGAGTGGAGAGAAATGAAGAGAAGTCTCCCACAAGGGATTGAATTAATGGGCGAATATAGCCACGCTTGGGGAACTGAATACAATGGTTTCCTGCTTTTTGAATCAGAGAGCAGCGATGGATTTATGGATTGGTGGTCGAGCTTTAAAGACAGTATTAGGTGGTACGTAGATCACACACACACAATAACCGCACGTAGAAAATAGACATACTATTTTTAGAAAGATAACAGTTTTATTTAATACCACTGATCACTAGAATATGAAACATAATGCCTTTGTTCTAATAAATTGCACACTCGGATCTGAAGCAAAGGTGATGGAACATATACAAGATTTAGAATATGTGGACAAGGCATATCGTGTCTATGGGGTTTATGATATTATTGTAAAGGTTAATGCAAATGACAAAGAAGACTTGCAGAGAAAAGTTTTACTTATTAGACGGTTAGACGATATTAAATCTACATTGACATTGCTTGAGATTAACACTCAAAACTGATTGGGTATTTAGTAGAAATAACGTTTTTTTCGTAAAGTGATATTGTTTAGTGCATCATCAACTTCTTTTCAATTAATTTGAGTTTTTTTATCTAAACAGTTATTTTATGTTTTTATTGTTCCTTATTGAGAAGAATAGAAAATATATGATAGTGTTACTTTTGACATCTAGTGTTCAGTCATTTATTTTATAGCTGATTCGATTTTTTCATATGATTGTTGGGTTAACATATTTTGATTCTTCAAAAAATCGACAAAGTATTTACTCTGTTCAAATTCGTCTATCAGATTCATTAGGGTTGCTCTAAAAAAGTCTCTTGCCTCATGGTTAAGTCCGCATTGCGTACAACAATAATTACTCTCATTGCTTGGTGCCCATTTTTCCTTGATTTCTTCATTATTGTATGCTCGTGAGAGGACTTTTCTTACGTAGTCTAACAGAGTAACAAACAACTCGTTTTTCTCTTCTCTTAATGTGAGCTTTGTTAATGTATCGGCAAAACCCTCGCTAAATATACTGTGACCGGGAGGTAAAGGAACCGGCTTATTACCTTCATATATGTCATGGATACCAAACAATTCCTCTATAACCAATCTAGCTCGTTTTCGAAAAATAAATGGATCTTGTCTCTTTGACGGCCTGCCTCTTTGACTCTTTTTCTCTTCTTCCACGTGATTAATGTAATATTCTCTATAAAGCTCGGCCTTTTGAGCGTACACTGTCTTTATTGGTAATTTAGTAACTTCACTTAATTCTTCAACGGACAATCCTGTTGGATAAGCCTCCCTTAATGCATTTAGGATTTTTCGGTTACTATCTTTGTTAATTACTTGTAAATGAAGGTCGTCTCTGCAATAAAATCCTTCAAAATAATTTTTCATGATCTCCAATATTTTCTATTATTCTTATACTTTTAGAATTTAAGAACCTTGGAGTATAATATTTTCAAGACAAAATTTATCTATTTACCGAGTCAATCAACTGTATGATAAGAAATCTATTTAAAAAAGGCAAAAGAACTGACGGTTTAGTGCTATTGTCAATAAATATAATAATTTTTTCGCTGATAATAGTATCAACGTTTGCAGGTGTATATGCTAATCCAGCATCCAACTCCACCATTCCAGCATCCAACTCCACCATTCCAGCATCCAACTCCACCATTCCAGCATCCAACTCCAGTTCTGTGGTTGATAATCAAAACGGAACGATTGCATCATTTCCTGGTTCAATTGACAGCGATCGCAGACACATGCCTCTCTGAAAATCGAGTTCGTCAATAATTAGACACTGTTGAGTTGAGTTTGGTCGATGAAGCTGAAAGCTAAAGCACTATTTCTTCTATTTATCTTAGTAATTCTAACCGGATCCATCTCCTATCCGTTCAATACATTTGTAAAAGAACATGGTAAACAAGGTATACTATTTCTGACTGCTTCTGGAAGTACGGACCGGTCAGAAACAGATAGTGACAGTGGAGACAACTCCACCTCTTCTTCTACTCCTTCGCCAGAAGAAGTTTCAGATCAAGACAGCGACAGCGACAGCGACAGCGACAGCGACAGTGGAGACAACTCCACCTCTTCTCCGACTCCGCCCGAAAAGAGAAATCCTATTGCAGATGCAGGTCCCGACGTTACTGTACAAAGCCAAACCTTAACTCAGTTGGATGGTAGTAATAGCAATGATCCTAATGCTTCTGGTGATGATGTCAGTCCCCCTTTGAATTATGATTGGACTCAAACTGCTGGACCTGAAGTCACATTAAATAATCCAAACACTGCTAATCCTGACTTTATTTCCCCTCAGGTTCAAGAAGAAACTCCACTCACATTTCAATTAATAGTAAGTACTGATTCTGCAAGAAGTGATCCAGATTCTGTGACTGTGTCTGTTACCCCAGCTGTCATACCTCAAACACTTATTGCAGATGCAGGTCCCGACGTTACTGTACAAAGCCAAACCTTAACTCAGTTGGATGGTAGTAATAGCAATGATCCTAATGCTTCTGGTGATGATGTCAGTCCCCCTTTGAATTATGATTGGACTCAAACTGCTGGACCTGAAGTCACATTAAATAATCCAAACACTGCTAATCCTGACTTTATTTCCCCTCAGGTTCAAGAAGAAACTCCACTCACATTTCAATTAATAGTAAGTACTGATTCTGCAAGAAGTGATCCAGATTCTGTGACTGTGTCTGTTACCCCAGCTGTCATACCTCAAACACTTATTGCAGATGCAGGTCCCGACGTTACTGTACAAAGCCAAACCTTAACTCAGTTGGATGGTAGTAATAGCAATGATCCTAATGCTTCTGGTGATGATGTCAGTCCCCCTTTGAATTATGATTGGACTCAAACTGCTGGACCTGAAGTCACATTAAATAATCCAAACACTGCTAATCCTGACTTTATTTCCCCTCAGGTTCAAGAAGAAACTCCACTCACATTTCAATTAATAGTAAGTACTGATTCTGCAAGAAGTGATCCAGATTCTGTGACTGTGTCTGTTACCCCAGCTGTCATACCTCAAACCCCTGATACCCCACCAACCAACCAACCCGATCCTCAAACCCCTGATACCCCACCAACCAACCAACCCGATCCTCAAACCCCTGATACCCCACCAACCAACCAACCCGATCCTCAAACCCCTGATACCCCACCAACCAACCAACCCGATCCTCAAACCCCTGATACCCCACCAACCAACCAACCCGATCCTCAAACCCCTGATACCCCACCAACCAACCAACCCGATCCTCAAACCCCTGATACCCCACCAACCAACCAACCCGATCCTCAAACACCAGGTCCAGTCGAGTTCCAAACAGTGACTGAATCCTGTAACACTACAAACGAACCTTTTGACCAAGGTACATTAACAATAGCAACCGATCAAAGTTTCACTCAAATCTATAAAATTACGCCAAATCCTTATGGTTCTGAAGATTCATTGTACTTTGTAAATAATGATTTCTTTGACTGTACAGCTGATGATTCATTAATTTCGTTGAATGGTTTAGATTTTGGTTGGTACCAGATAGAAATTTTAGACGAACAAAACTCAGACAATAACAAAGTTTTTGATATTTCAATTAATCAGAATCTCCCATCACCAGTCATTTACTTGTTTGAAAAAATTTTTGAGCCGAATTTGGATTACGAACGAATACCTTCTCAGTACATTGTATGGTTAGATGAGAGTGTTACGTCAGACGCTGAGACGGTATCTGAGGACTATTCTCAGAATGGCAAGATCATACATATTTTTGAGAATCCTCCAGGCTTTGTAATCAACATGTTCGGAAGTGGATCAATAAATGAAAAGGAATTTGTAAGCAAGCTTGCAAGTGATTCAAGAATATTTGCCATAAATCAGGATTTGTTTGGCAAAGTTTCCGCTTTAAAATATAAAAATCAAACTATTCCAAGTAGTCTTGAAAGGATTAGTGCCAACATACTGAATCTTACAGTTGCTAATGCTACCCAAAATAGTGACCTTACCAGTACGAACCAAAATTTGAATTTCTCAAATGTTGATATTGCGATTATTGACACCGGAATAAGTCTTAACCATCCCGATCTAAATGTGTACAGAAATATTTCATTTATTGAAGGAGTACCTAACGGTAACGACGATTTGGGACATGGAACACACATTGCAGGAATTGCAGCAGCAATGGACAACTCCTTTGGAGTTTTGGGTGTTGCACCCGGCGCAAAATTGTGGGCAATCAAGGTTTGCGATGCAAATGGAAATTGTCCACTTTCGTCCCAAATTCAAGCAATTCAGTATGTAAACCAACATGCAGATGAAATTGATATTGTAAATTTAAGTATTGAAAATCCTCCATCTGACAAATTAGATAAGGCCGTTACAGAATCCATTTCAAAGGGAGTAATTTATGTGGTAGCAGCTGGTAACAGTAATACTAATATATCTGCTACATCGCCTGCTCGAGTTCCTGGGGTAATAACAGTATCTGCTATTTCAGATAGTGATGGTGCATGTGGTGGTCGGGGAAATAACACGATCGGCGGCCCTGATGATTTTGCTGCTTCCTTTAGTAATTACGGAAAAAACATAGACTTTGCTGCCCCTGGTGTTGATGTTTTCTCTACATATTTAGGACAAAGTTATGCTTTTGACAGTGGTACTAGTATGGCAGCTCCTATTGTTGCCGGCCAGGCTGCTTTGTACAAGAGTTATTATCCTGAGGCTTCGTCAGAACAGGTGATTTCTGCACTGCTCAATTCTAGTATTCCTTATACCACGGCCTGTGCGGGAGAGAGTCATGGACACTTTGAGGATATCCAGGACTTCCATCAAGAACCACTGATTTATTCAATAAACATTCCAGCCAAAGTTCCTAATGCG
Organism: Candidatus Nitrosocosmicus sp. FF01; assembly: GCF_047711275.1. Lineage (NCBI taxonomy): Archaea > Thermoproteati > Nitrososphaerota > Nitrososphaeria > Nitrososphaerales > Nitrososphaeraceae > Candidatus Nitrosocosmicus > Candidatus Nitrosocosmicus sp. FF01. Next base: position 533,680 of record NZ_JBLNIG010000001.1, read on the forward strand.
AGTCAGACTCCCTAGTTAAATCCATCCTTTTATTGTTCATTCATCTTCGTTAACTTGAAATAAATAAAATTACAATGCTAATTTTAGATAAAACCAGTTTTAGTCAATTTCGTCATAGATAACGATGTAATAAATTAAATATGCATAGCGCAAATCTAATGTATGGAATGTGCAGTTTATGATACATATGTCACAAAAAAAGATGGCAGAATAATGCATTTTGATGTCATCGTAGAGGCAAGTACCCCACACGAAAAGGCTATTGAATACGGTAAGGAATACCTTAAAACTGTGGACCAGGGTGGCCAAAAAATGACTCAAGAGGAATGTCAATTCTGTCATATTCAAGAAGCACCACCAATAGTTGCTAAAGATATTGAAAAATCTGGTTATTATATCCAAAAAATGGAAGGCTGTCCTTAAAATCTCGACAATGGCACATTAAATTTTTAAATTGCATCAATTTTTTTGTTTGTTCGTTTATAGTTTTAAACAGACTCCGCAAGTCTAGCTACTAAATTTGTTTTTATATCAATAAGCTGTGCAAACGTGCCTCCATCTAAAAAACTCCAAATAACTAAAATTCTTAATCTTAATATTTAGACTCTTCAATTAGTTCAAGACAATATTACATGGCTTTTTTCTTTACTAGCCCAATTGGGTTGGGGCATATTACACGTGACATAGCGATATTAGAAAAAATGCCTGAACTTGCTAGTACCGTTGATCTGACGATGATAACTGGACTTAAAGCATATGAACTTGTATCTACATATCCTAAAAACCGATTAGAAAAAATAAATTTACAATTTTATGACTTGTACAAACCTCCAGATTTCTTCATTTCAAATGGAGTGCTGAAGAATAACTTTGTATGGCTATTACTTTATCTTTGGTATTACAATAGATCAAAGACTCTTGCAAAAAATCTGCTGCTGATTTCTTCTCATTATGAAAAATCGCAATCAAACTTGGTAATCTCTGACGAGGATTTTGCATCCATATCTGTAACAAAGGACACTGACAAACCCAGGATCTTTATCACGGATATCCTAAATACTCGTTTTATTGAATCCAAAATGCTGTCCGGAGTAGAAAGCTTTCTTAATAATACCATGTCCAAGTTGATGCAATCCTGTAATTGTGTGATTGTTCCAGAATTGGGGGACAACAAAGACAACATAATCTATGTCGGTCCTATTGTTAGAGAGATATTAACAAGCAGAACCGAATTAAGACGTCGATTTTCACTCTCTCGAAAAACAATTCTAATTACTACAGGGGGGACCAATGCTGGAAAATATTTGAGCAAAAAAGTACTTGAAGTTCTCCTCGTACTAATCAGAAGGTTTGATTTTGATTTGATTCTCTCTTTTCCTTATGAATTACATGTCTCAGGGTTTGAGGATCATGCTTTTAGAAATATTGGGTTTGTTCCTAATATTCATGAATATATATTTGCGGTAGATTTGGTTATTTCCCTTGCGGGAAAATCTACTATCGACGAGTGCAGTATTTATGGTACTCCTGGAATCTTTATTCCAATAAAGAATCATTTTGAGCAAGAAGAACGGGCATTGAAATTTGGCTTTTCATATGATGATATTAATCGACTGGAGGAGATAATAGAGGAATACCTATCCAGTATCGGAGCAAGAAAAAAATATAATGTTAAAAACGGTGCAATGCAGGCCGCACAGATTATATCCGAATATCTGAATGAATAATAACCGGCTAACACATTAGATTTCAGTGTTGGAGCAATTAATAATTGCAAAGTTCGGCGGTTCTGCGTTAGGAGTAGATGGTGTCAAAATTCCTGTAATCATAGAGAGAATCAAAGAATTAAGAAAAAATTCCAAAATAATTTGTGTTTTTTCTGCTCCACTCACAAGCTATGAAGGAAAAAATCTGTCGATGACTGATGTAGCAATCCGAATTTCTCGGAATTATGCTACGTCAAATCCAGTAGATATAGATATCCTCAAAAATGTATATCTCGGAATATCAAGAAAATATCTTTCGAGTGGAAATCAAAAGAAATTTGAAAATGAATTAGAGAAATTTAACAGAACTGTTCTTATTTCCCTAAAGCAAGTGGCAGAAAACAGGAGATTTGTGGATGTAAGTAGATCACGTATTCTTGCCTATAGTGGAGAGATTGTAATAGCTAGTCTTATGAATTATATTTTGAGATCTAACGATATATTGTCATCAAGTGTAAATATCGATGAATGGCCCATTATAACTGATGACAACTTTGAAGCGGCTAATTTTATGCTAGATGAATCAAAGAAAAAATTGGATGGTTTAGTTAATCTCGTCAATGAGAATGATGTTGTTTGTATCGGTGGTTTTATAGGGAAAACAATAGATGGCCTTGAGACTACATATGAGAGGGGTGGATCAGACAGATCGGCTGCAGATTTAGGCATTCTATTATCCTCAAAGTTCAATGTGAGCCTTGATTTTGAAAAAGATAACTCTGTTTTAAGTGCTGATCCAAAAGTAGTCTCTAATAACTTACTTAATGTAAAGACCCTCTCATATAACGAAGCTAAACTTGCTGGAATGTTCGGTATGAAAATTTTGGATCCAATTGCTATCAAGGATATTGATGACCATGATTTAAGTTTGCTTATTTTGATTACAAATATATCAAATCCCGATAATTATACCCAAATCATAAAAAAAGTTCCAGAAGATGAAAATGAGATTGAACCTAAAATTAAGATTGTTACTGGCAAAAAGAATTGTGCAATAGTGAGAATGGAATCGATTGCTGCATCGCATATTGCTGCATTGTTTGAAAAACAGCGCCAATACCACGATTTTGTTGAATTGTCTCCCTACAAAAAAGACAATCAGGAGATGACTCGATTTTTGTTTTTAGATGGGGATTATGTTAGGAGACACGAAAAAATATTTCGCGCGTTTTATCCAAAAGTGGAAATGGTTTACGGTAGAGGAGTGGTTACTTTGATAGGTGACTCTATGTGGAAAATTCCAAAGATTGTATCTGAAACAAGTAGTATCGTAAGTCAGCAAGACATAAACATACTTAATATTGACGCTCAAGAGGAAACCTCCCGTATCCTAATTCTCGTCGAGGATCATAATGTAGAGGAAGTTATTCGATCAATACACTCAAAAGGCACGATAATTAATTAATTAATTAATTATTTTAGGGATTTTTAATGCTCGAGAGTGATAAAATTTGGATGGATGGACAATTAATCGACTATCAAGAAGCAAAGGTTCACGTTTTAACTCATGGGTTGCATTATGGAACTGGAATATTTGAAGGAATTCGCTCCTATTCTACTGAAAATGGTCATGCTATATTTAGATTAAATGATCACATCAAACGCCTCTATAATAGTGGAAAGGCATATTTTATGCAGCTTAGATATGAACCTGAAGAATTAAAAAATGCTACAATAGACGTTGTTAGAGCCAACAAGTTGGGAGATTGTTATATCAGAATTATTGCTTTTTACGGATACGGCAAGTTGGGGGTAAACCCGTTACCAAATAAAGTTTCTATTGCGATTACTGCTTGGAAATGGACCGAACATATTAGAAAAGAAGATTTAGAACTTGGAATTCATTTGATGGTTTCTTCATGGGAGAAAGTGGGATCTCGAAGTCTTCCTACTCATGCAAAAGGGGTTGCGAACTATGCAAATTCTGCACTTGCAAGAATGGAAGCATTAAAGTCCGGTTTTGATGAAGCTATAATGTTAAATTCCAATGGTCATGTGGTGGAAGCAAGCGCCGAGAATATCTTTTTAGTAAAGAATGGTGATTTGTATACTCCCCCAATTTCAAGTGGAGCTCTTGAGGGTATAACTAGAGATACAGTTATTGATATTGCTGAGAGAAACAATGTTAAAGTAATTTCTGAAAATATTTCCAGAGACGAACTCTATTACTATGATGAGGTATTTTTAACAGGAACGGCTTCAGAAATAGTTCCAGTTGGATATATAGATCACAGAAAAATAGGCAGCGGAGGGATCGGGCCTGTAACCTCGCTAATTAGAAAGCATTTTGCAGACATTGTAAGTGGAAAAGAAAAAGTATATCACGATTGGCTGACATACCTGTAAAATAGATTCGTCCTATAAATCCAAGAAAGAGAATCAAAATCATGCTTATTTGTTAAGAAAGGATTATGTTTTGTGCAGGAAGTATAACCAATTAGTGTTATTTTTTCCTTTAATCATTTTCGGTTCCTCTGCGTCATGATAGTCACTTTCCATTTTTATAAAGTCCATTTTATTTTAAGTTGTATAATTGAACTCTGAATCATCGTTTTGTATTTTTCTAAAACAAAAAAAAATTGTACTGGCAAATGTACTTTTGCGGCATAACAAAGATTCGATACCCCTGCAAGGTATTTTGACATACCCACTAACTTTTTACAAGCGTTTCTATTTATGGGGGCATATGTATTTTAGAGTTGTTGTTTAGCTGAGAGCTCTGTAAATTTTTTGCATTGAGATATCATACCTATAGCCTGTATTAAAGTGACCTCCTCCGTATTCCTCGTACTCGTGCCTAATATCCAAGCTTTTACACTTTTCGCTAACAATTTTAGTTCCTATTTGTAAATTAAATTCATCAAAAATACCACAATCAAGATATATCAAATCCATTTTTCTCAGCTGTTCTGCAAAGTTTGATATCATATTGATGGGATCAAATTGCTTCCATCTAGACCAGACATCTTCTTTAAATATTCCTGTGGTCATATCAAATGGAAGATCTATTTTTAACTTATTATTTTCCGCATTTGGAGAATAATGTGCAGCCATAGACAAAATATTAAGCGTAGTAAAATCATCCTTGGTCCGCCCTGAATCTAAATTCCAAAACTCATCTAGCCAATCATGGAAATTTTGATACTTTTTTAAAGTCTTGATAGCAGTAGCAAAGTCCGGAAGGTAACAATATTCAAAACCCGAATCAAATGAGTGTGCCCCTATAGCACTAAATATTTGGGGATGATGCATTCCCATCGAAAGTGCCCCATACCCACCGGAAGATTTGCCTAACACTGCGCGTTTAGAAACATTGTAGTTACGATCAATAAAAGGAACGATTTCATCCACAACGTAATCTTCATATCTGCCTACGGCACTTGAGTTGATATATTGACTTCCTCCTAGTCTATTGAAGCAGTTTACAATAACTATTATCATGTCTCCGCATTCCTTGTCACTAATCAGTTTTTCTAGCCTTTCAAAAATTGATACTGAAAATGGGTCATGCTTCACTGCGGAGTAATTATCATTACCAAATGCAGGCAGTAAATAAATAGTTGGATAACCCGATGAATTACTAATTTTATAATTTTCTGGAGTATAAATAATAATATCTCTTATAGGGGAATCTCCAAGTGGATTATCTTCAAGTGCATTGCTTTCAAAGGATCGATACTCTAACTTTCCTTTCAATTCCTTTATCCATATCCTGGATATCTTTCTTTTATTTTCCTCCGAATGCTTTGTGATAATTTCTCCGATACCACGTCATCATACCTACTTTTTCCCGCTATATTCTTATTAGTATACAAAAAGGGACCATAGAGGTAATCTGTACCTAGTGTTGGCACCGTCGGCTCCATAGAATTTAAGAGCGTATTTAATTCTTGGTTTAAATAATCATTGTTTTTTCTTGCTATAGACTCTTGCTCTTCTGAAAGCTTTTTAAAAATATTGATAAAAACCGGCGGATCAATTTTCCTATATCCGAAGGGTATCAAATTGTTGTTGGCGTCTCTTTCAATTATCTTTGTATCTATGTCTAACCTAGTTCCTGAAATAATTGGTGAAGGTTTGTAAATCGAATCTATCTTCAATCTCCAAGACTCTTGAGGACTAGTTACGGTAGCATCGTAAAAGCCGTCTCTTATTGAACTAGTAGAAATTATAAAATTCCAATTTTTTGGATTTGTAGAATACGTTTTGAATATTTGCTTGGCCAAGGACTTTTCCTCCAGAATTTCCATGTCTATAAACTACCAGTCATTTAATAATAGGATTACGTTTTACAGACCTTTATAATACCTTGACTGGAGATCAGACATTAATAACATCATCTAAAGTGGAAAAAGGCGGAGACCTGCCAGTGGCTGCAAATAATGTTGAATTTCCTTTCTTACCCTTCTCGACGATGAATTCTAACTTTTTGAAAATAACCAACGCAATTTTCCCTCTTTGACGATTATTACCACATGCTTTTCGTTCCTTATCTTGCAAATCCTGTAGAATAAATCTCTTTTTGTTTGAATCTGGACCACCTGATAATTCTACACAAGCTCGCCACAAGGTCGATATTATTGAATGGGTGTGTCGGAGCGATCCGAGATACAATATTTTGGAATGTTTTTGGGTTAGAATTTGGGCAGCGAATTCCATGTCGTCTGTCTTTTTCCTGTATATATTGTAAATGCTCCTTTTTTTTCTTGGGTTTTTTTCTTCTAAATTAAACCAAAAACTATACCCTTCAGGTTCTGAATAAAAACGATGAATATCGTCAATGTTGCTGCCATGTCCTGATCTGTATGTTTGTTCGATATCTCGATTCAATTTCCAATTTCGGTTGTCATTTAATATTTTTTTTGCCTCAATTAATTTATCATAATTTACGATGAATTTTTTCCTTCTATAAGTCTCTAACTTGAGCAATATACCGTTATCCACAAGGCTGTTTAGTGCGATTTCATAGTTACTATCATAATTGTTTCCACAGAGCTTTTTTAGCTGATCATCAAAAAGAACGTTATGAACCCCTTCACCAATTAAATTATAGATTATCCAGCGTTTCCAGTTTGAGATAGGCGTCATCTATAATTTCACTCCTTTTAAACTCCTTTTCTTATTCAAGCATTTAATCTTTCCTATTTAAGGGATTACTGATTTCTATCTGTGTCATAACTATGTTATCTCGATACAGCGCAATCATAGATCGAGGACTTTTTGAAAATTACGCAAAAGGTGATCCCAGTTGGCGTAATTTTGGACTAATGGGTGTTTATGTCTTGATAATAATACTTGTCATTGTATATAGTTGATTTTAGTCAAATAATTTGCAAGTTTTATCGTTTAGTCAACGGGCATTGAGAGAAAAATAGCCAAAAACCACTGTATCTTGTCGGGAATAAAATACTTATTTTTTTTAGCAAAGGATATTCTAGTCGAATCATAAACTCAATGGTATGGATTGAAGTCTTTGATACTCCAGTATATACTTACTATCCGCAAACGGTGCCCAACTAACGGTTCAAAATAGAAAGCTACACTAAAGAATTATCAGGCATATGGGGTATTACACCTACCAAATATTTGAGATCTATAGGAGTCTGGAAAATAATTTGGTTCATAATACTTTGTTAATTTTTATGTCTTTTTTTCTAGTAAATCGGTTAGGATTAAATTACCAGCACTATCAGCGGAAATCCAATTATAATTTGGTCATCAAAATAGAGTATTAGCAAATGAGTCATTACCTGATCCTTGCATTATTAACTGGTCTGTCCTTATTGTTACTGATTATGCCAGAGAATGACTCTAGTTATATATTTTCTTACAAGCAACCCTTATCACCTTCACCATCACCATCGTCATCATCATTTGAAAATATTGTTCACAAGTATGAAGCAAATCACTCGAACCTGTACAAGTGTGATTTCTTAAATTTGTGTAATCAAGAAAATAACATCAGCTTAAATGGAATCTCGCACTCATTTAGTAAGGGCATTGTAGATATTTCGTATCTAAAGATTGATATCGATCTGCCTTTTCCTTAGATGTTAACAACTAGTGTCTATTATGATTATAATTTGCTGCGAATATCTGGACTAGTCTTCTTTAGCATGAGTATCAAATGCTCTAACCCTTCTATAGGTTGAGGATGTAAGTGATGTTCAATTCCTTCCGCATCTAGGTGAGCCACTTCGTCTTCGACCCTATCATTTTTAGGTACTCGGCAAATAAACTATGTTTTTCTTGTATGTTATTGGCTATGGTAATTCCATCAGCCGTCAGACGTAGTCCCCTATATTTTTCATAAATCAAGTAATGATTTTCATCTAATTTTTTAACCATTTTTGTGACACTGGGTGAACTGACATTCAGATATTTTGAAATGTCTGCTGTAGTTGCGTATCACTTTTGTTGGATTAACTCTTAAATTACTTCTAAATAATCTTCAATTCTATCAGTTCTAATTTCATCATCTTTTTTTTCGTTATGAGCTATTCGAATATAGTCCAACCGGTTTTCAAAAAGCTGTTTCTTTTCATCCAAACTATATTCATCTAGAAGCAATCAAGGAGAGTTGATAATAGTAATAAATAATTCTTTCTCTAATTATCGCCTATTAGGATTATTGTAAATATTTCACTAGAAAACATATTCACAGTACTGTTAAATATTTGATTTTTGCAATATTTGAACGGTATTAAAAGAAAAAAGGTCAATAAGAAGAGGAGACTTCATGCATTAAATGAATTTACAGATTCGGAAGTAGAGTATTTTATAAATAAGATTAGAGACGTCAAACCATTTCCAAAAATGAGGGATTTAAAATGTCTGTTGAGCCCCACCTTATCGTTGGACAAAATTAATGCAATTCTGAAATACCTGGAGAGATCAAATAGGATAATTGTGGACTTGGATGGGAATATAGTCTGGATAAAAGAAAACAATCTAAAAGAGGATTCAGAACTATCTGAAACAGCGAATTTTTCCAAGGAATTTGTAGAGCGATTTGGGAAATTTTAAAAACTAGGATTTTATTTGTAAATATTTAAATCACGTATATTCGTAAATTAATATAAATATGGTAGATTTTTTTAAATCTAAACGAAATAGAAGAATTACTCCAGATGGAGAACCATTGGAAGATGTTGGTGGTGGTGGTGGATTTGGTTTTTCGAGTCCATTAAAGATCGCAATACCTGCAATAATTGCTGTTATTATAATTTTTGTTATCTTGACCTCGAGCCTTAAGATTGTGGAGGCGGGTAACCGTGGCGTATTGCTCAAATTTGGAGCAGTCGATACTTCGGTATCATTAAGTGAGGGGCTGCATTTTGTACTGCCCTTTAGGGACTCCATCGTACCTATGGAAGTTCGAACTCAAAAGATAGTTGAAAGCACTACCTCCGCATCAAAAGACCTTCAAAATGTAGCGACGGAGGTGGCGTTGAACTATCGAGTTGATCCCGAAACCGTTCCAATTTTGTACAAAGAAATTGGCCTTGATTATTCTAATAGGGTAATAGTTCCGACTATCCAAGAGTCAGTAAAACAAGTTACTGCTAGGTATAATGCTGAAGAACTAATTACCAAAAGAGATCAGGTAAAAGCTGAAATACAAGAACAAATTGAGGCTAGACTAACACCTTATAATATTTTGACTGATACTATATCAATCACTGACTTTCAATTCTCTGATCAGTTTGTTCAGGCAGTAGAGGCTAAAGTTCAAGCAGAGCAAAGAGCACTTCAAGCACAAAATGAACTTCGTAGAATTCAGATTGAGGCTCAACAAACAGAAGCACGGGCATTGGGTGAGCAAAAGGCTAACATCGCTTCGGCTGAAGGTCAAAGACAAGCAAACATTCTCAGGGCCCAGGGTGAATCTGAAGCAGTAAAGATAATTGACGCACAGTTAAGAAATAGCACTGAATATCTGAACTGGCTTCAATCTCAAAGATGGGACGGTAAACTTCCTCTTGTAACAGGTAGTGGTGGTGGTGGAAGTGGCAACAATTTGGGCGCAATCCCATTTATAGAGATTCCATTAGGTGATTCGGAGTCTAGATCTACTGCAAGCTCTGCTCAACAAACAAATAGCTCTGCAAACTCATCAGGTCAGACATCTCCACCTTTATCAACAGCTCCCACCCCCTAGGTATAATAACGCATTACAAATTCACACCTTTTTTTTGAAAACTTTAGGATGGCTCAAGATGCCATAAATAATCTATTTTTTCATTTTTTTGTTTTCGCTGGATTTTTGGTCACTTGATAGGAAGATAATTTCAATGCATTTTACAAATTCTTACCTGGATATTTCAAACTAATTAACGAAATGAAAACGCTTATAATCCTAGAGCATGATATGGATAAAGGTAATATTGTACTTCAAAGAAGGCCTCACCTTTGATGACGTTCTCTTGGTTCCTAAAAAATCCCCTATCGTATCACGAGCTCAAACTAAATTAAAAACTCGATTATCATTTAATGTTAGTCTCAATATCCCTATCATTAGTGCCAATATGGATTCAGTGACTGAATCTAGAATGGCTATCGCTCTTGCTAGAGAAGGAGGAATAGGAATAATTCATAGATTTATGGCAATCCATGAACAAGTAGAACAAGTTCTTAAAGTAAAAAGGAGTGAATCTGTAGTTATCGAACAACCCTACACAATTCAACCAGATAGTAACATACGTCAAGCCAACGCTTTAATGATAGAAAATGGCATTTCCGGATTGCTTGTAAAGGACAGAGAAAACAAGCTGTGTGGTATTCTCACACGAAGGGATACAATTTTTGAACGTAACCTAGATACATTGGTTTCGGATCTGATGACTAGAGACGTAGTTTATGCAAAAGTTGGTACAACCATAGATCAAGCAAAAGAGATTCTTCATAAAAATAAAATCGAAAAGTTGCCAGTCATAAATGAAAATGGAGAAATCCATGGATTAATAACCGGAAAGGATATTTTGAAAATGGAGGAATTCCCTAATGCTTCAAAAGATAAAAAAGGTAGATTATTGGTAGGAGCAGCAGTTGGCGTCAAAGGTGACTACCTTGAGCGTACAGAAGAGTTGCTTAATAATGGTGCAGATGTTATAGTCGTTGATATCGCTCATGGCCATAGTGACAATGCAATTAACACAGTTAAATTGATCAAAAAGGCATTTCCAGCATGTGAATTAATAGCTGGAAATGTTGCCACTGGAAAGGGCGTTGAAGACCTTATTAAAGCAGGAGTTGATGCAGTGAAGGTGGGCGTTGGCTCTGGCTCTATATGCATAACACGAATAGTGACTGGATCTGGAGTTCCCCAACTTACTGCTATAATCGATAGTGTTAAGATGGCCAAAAAGTATGATATTCCGGTTATTTCTGACGGGGGAACTCGAACATCGGGTGATATGACAAAGGCCCTTGCCGCTGGTGCTTCTACCGTTATGGTTGGTAGTCTCTTCGGAGGTACCGATGAGAGCCCGGGCAAGACATTAGTAAAGAATGGGAAAAAGTACAAGATGTATAGGGGAATGGCTTCTTTTTACGCCTCTCTTGGAAGAAGATATCGTGAAAACCCTGAATCCAATTCTGACGAAGATGATCTAAATGACTATGTTGCAGAGGGAGTTGAGGCTATGGTACCCTACAAAGGAAGCGTCATTGAGATAATTAGACAGCTGGTAGGTGGAGTTCGATCGGGATTAAGTTATTGTGGTGCAAATACCATACCTGAGATGCAAGAAAATGCAGAATTCATAAAGATTACCTTAGCTGGTTACAAGGAGAGTCACCCGCACGACGTCGATGTAATATGATAATTAAGATATGATCAAGGGGTTGTAAACATTCTTCTCTCGTATGTTTTAGATTTGGTGTGTATAACCTAGTAATCCATGTCAACATATTGCAATAGGATGTATATACATCGAGTTTGCTCAAAAACTATTAAATTATTATCGGTTTATGTTACTATCTTCTATCTATAGTGTCCATTATTTCAGCTCCGGTACCTATAATAGTTACAGGCAACCCTGTCTCGGATTCAATGTTTGATACAAAATCTTTAGCTTCTTGTGACAAACTAGAAAAATCCTTTATCCCTTTTGCTTGGGGGTATACTACGTCGAGTTTTGTTAAGGCTATTTGAGTGGCACTGTTGATTTGAATAGCTTTTTTTGCAAGATCATAATCAAATGGTGCAGATCTTCTCTGTCTACCCGTAACGCTGCCAAATTCTAGCCAATTTTTATCACGAGCTTGTTCAGAAGTAATTTCACAGTTAAGTGGCCCCTCGCCCACTCTAGTGACATATGATTTGAAGACAATGATGACGTCATCTACTTTTTTTGGACCCACTCCAACATCCGAGCAAATTGCGGAGGCCGTAACATCTTTAGAAGTTACAAACGGGTAAGTTCCGTGAAAAAGTGATAAAAAGGTTCCCTGCGTTCCTTCGATCAAGACCTTTTCATTATTATCAATCGAATGATTGATAGAATTACTAACATCCTCTAAATACAAAGCGATTTCAGGGATATCTTTTGCTAGTTTGATATTTCTTAATGCTCGATCGGCATTAGCAGGACCTGTCCCACTCCCCGTAGTACCTATAACTTTCTTTAGATGCTCGTTGTTCTTGTCATTATCTTGATGAATTTTCTCAATTATTCCACATTGAAAGTCTACGAAAGTTCGATCAGTTGTATTAAAGGTTTGAATCTCTTTTAGCAAAATAGTGGGCTCGACTAAAACTCCTGAGCCAATTAATAATCGAGTATTGCTATTAAGAACAGCACTAGGAAGCATTCTAACTTTATACTCTTTTCCGTTCTGAATGAATGTATGTCCGGCATTCGGACCTACTCCTCCCCTAGCAGCGATGTCAATATTATCTTTTATAGAAAGATAAGCTACAATCTTACCTTTTCCTTCATCACCATAAAACCCGCCAACGGTTACTACACAAGGCATATCTTAGTTAATGAACCGACCTTGATTATTTAATCTTAATAGTTCGCACGTTTGCTAAGAAAGAATGAAATATTGATGCAATTACCACATTGTCGTGGCTAAAGAAGATCAGGCTTCAACTTTTGTGGAGAATATATTGAATATTTTGTCCAATTTACCTACCGGCCTACGCAATCCAATTGTCAAAAATAGATTAAAGGAGTTTCTGTCTTTTGAAAATGATGAAAGAAAAGTCATAATTCAAGATATATTTGCGAATTATAGGAAAATCAATAATGAGTCACTAATGAACTTGATCGAGTCATGGCTAAATTCATTATCTGAAATGAGGACCGACCAAATCAACTCCATATTCTATCAATACCTTATTGAAATTTCATTGAATCCCTCTCTACTAGACGATTTCAAGTCAGACTTTGTAGAGTCTATATCTAAAATATTGATTTCATTTCCAGAACAGAAACGGAAAAAACTATTCTACTGCTTTTTTGAGATGACACTAAATATGCCCAATCCACGATTCTTAATAAAGGTAATTCCTTCAGATTTACTCATATGAAAAGGAAACAAGAAAAGAACATAATTGTTATTGCTTCTTTTCCTCCGGATTCTTTTCTATTTCACCTATAGTTTTTTCAAAAAATCCTTTTTCATATTTTCTGAGTGCTTTCCTATGCTCGGGCAGAGACATATCAAGTCTCATTTCATTCATCACCATTACCGCATAGGTAGTCCATTCCTTCCAACAATCTGGACAAGAGGGGTATTTTTGAGATGCTGGATCTTCTATATTATTTTCATCAAATTCTTTATTGCATCTGAGACATGTTTTTGACATCGCTAGATTAATTTGACGCACAAGATACTTATTATATTTTGTTTTTATCGATAACTCGGGATTTTTTGACCGATTTGATATCTAACAGACTTTATCTCCTTGAACAATTTTAGTCTAACGTCTAAAATCGATCAACTAAGGTTTAAAATCTCTTCTCGGGCGATACTGAGCTCACTTGAAACCTCTGACACTAGATTTTGGAACATTGAATCTTTTGATAAGATTCTCTTCATGGTAGTCTCAATCTGTTGTAGTGCTATTATTGCTTTTTCGCTATCTCCTTTAAGAGAAGCGGATATCAAATTAGATTCTTTAAATAGAATTGCCACTTTAAATCCCAAAATTAACGCACACAAATTCAAATGGTTCTCTAATTCTCGCTCGACTTCCAAAGTTAATTGGCCAGAAGAATTACGCTGATACCCGAGTAAGTAGCTTGAAACATCAGACAGATAGTCCGTTATTAATACAAAAAATTTTGCCGAAGACGACGCTATTGTCTTGAGTTCAAAATACTTGTAAAGCAAGTCTTTCAATACTAGTGAATCATGATATTTCACGAGTAGACTTGGAGAATAAATGAATTTATTGTTGAAAATATGTATCAAGCCAATGCTGGTCAGCTTGTAAGTATTATTTAAAGGACTTAGCCTTTCATTCGCAATAGTATTTTCGGCTGTTGGAAAAGGAGAATTTCCTGATTCAATCAATCCCTTTTCTAACAAACTTGTAAAATCGTACGATTGGTTAGGATCTTTTCTCTGATGCTTCCTTTTTTCAAAAATACTAAAGAATCTTTTTTTTAATTTTTCGTACTTTAGATGAGGATTCTCTTGTTCGTTGTTAATTAAACTATATATTAATTTTTTTTCATCTTCTGTGATTGGGATACTTGTCGTTGTCCACACCAAAGAGATCAGGTCATTCACTTCAATTCTTTGTAACTACTGCTTGGCCATTGAATAAAAATATTTAACATATTTACACAAATCTATTAATATATTAGAGCAAAATCTTATGATATTTATTACCGTGAAAATTAATGTTTATTTGATAAGCATGGTAAGTAAAACAATTTATCTTACAGCGAGTCTACTTGCAATTCTTAGTGTGATAGCAATTGGAGCAAGCACAGACAATATTGCTTTTGCTCAAGGAGACAAAGTACAAGCATCTATAGTACCTGGGGCTTCTACCCTTACTGATACTGCAGTAAGTCCAAACCCAATCGAGGTAAAAGTTGGTCAGACTGTGGTATGGACAAATGATGATACTGCATTTCATACAGTCACATCCGGATTAATTGGCGCTGCTGATGCTGGAAAACTGTTTGACTCTGGCTTAGCTGGTCCGACAGCCCTTACAAGCAAAGGAAAAACATTCGAACACACTTTTGATACAGCAGGCGAAATAGATTATCACTGTACATTGCATCCTGCAATGACCGGCAAAGTAATCGTAACTTAAATTCCTTTTTTTTTAATTCTGTTAAATCGACCTTAATTCTTTGAATATTTGACATACTATCCAGTTCTGTTGTGATTGTTCCTTTCCAACTACAAGTGTTTTTCAGAAATACATGAAGGCAACGCAAAAAGCGTTTACCTTATATTTGAACAATTAGTCATTTTTCTTTTGGTACATACGTACTTATCACGCATAAAGTTATTACTAAACTTTTAACTTTGAGCCCTTTGGCAAAATTTTCAGTTATGCAATTCAAATACAAATACATTTTAAAAGGTTAAACCTTTGAAAATGATATTTATTACTGATTATTCAATCCAATGCTAGAGAATATGGTTAAAGAAATAGTTTATTTTGCTGCCATCTCCATATCAATCCTTAGTTTTGTCTTAATTGGAACATGCACATACAACAGTGTTTTTGCCCAAGGAGATAAAGTACAAGCATCTATAGTTTATGGCGCTTCTTCACTTACTGATACAGCCTATTCACCTAACCCTATTGAAGCTAGCATTAACCAAACTGTGGTATGGACAAATGATGATTTTACTTTTCATACCGTAACTTCTGGTAGTGCTGGGGCAGTGGATGCTGGTAAAGCATTTGATTCTGGCTTGGCCAGCCCAACCGCGTTAAGTAGTCAAGGAAAAACATTCGAACACACTTTTGATACTCCAGGAGAATATCCATACTTTTGTATCTTGCATCCTGCCATGGTCGGAACAGTCATAGTAACTTAACGACCATTTTTTGTAACATTTGATAAACAATCCAAATTACTTGGTTAAACTGCTAAGTAGAATAAGTTTGTCGTCAGGAGGAATTACAATTGAAGAGAGTACGTCCCCCCAAACACTTGCATTTTTCTTATCCAAGGGAATAACTGTCAAAGAGAATCTTATTGAAAACACTTCTTCCAACAAGATTTCTCTCGGTCTTGCTGCAGTACAATGCGGTGCAGATGTGTTGGAGGTTTGCAAGCTATTAAACTGGAGGGATTTTGAAATATTTTCATCCAAAATCTTAAAGTTCCATGATTATGGTGTATACGTTAACTATAGGATAAAGAACCCTACTAGACAAATTGACATACTAGGAGTACGGTCAAAGACCGCCATGATCGTTGATTGCAAACATTGGAAGTATACATCCTTTTCTGCTTTACAGGGTATAGTTAAGAAGCAAAAGGAACGCAGTATTTTACTTTGTGATAAAAAACTACCTTCGGGGATAAAAAGGATGTATCCAATAATAGTAACGTTTCTTCCATGTGAGTTTCAATACATTGATGATGTTCCGATAGTTCCAATACAAAATTTTAATTCATTCTTGTTAGACTTTGATGACTACAATCTAGGTTTTTTTTATGCACAACCTGACAGCAGCAGCAGCAGGAACAGCCACCACCACAGTTTATCGTAACTTTTTATCTACAAAAGTACTTGATTAGCACTTCGTAATACCTTTTTGCTATTTTCGAATGAAAGTTTTACCAAAGCCTGGTCAAAGGTATACCATCCAAAATTATTATGTTCAAATGACAAAACGACTTGTTTTGATTTTGTTTCTGCCAAATAATAAATTACAGCCTTATTTACCAACTTCGACTTTTTTCTATACTTGTATGAAATTTGTTGTCGAAATCCTTGAATAATTTGAATATCCGTAATTCCTGTTTCTTCAGCTATTTCTCTAAAAACCGTATCAAGTTCGGTTTCTCCTTCTTCAATATTTCCTTTTGGAAAATCCCAATGACCATAACTATAATTGAGTATCAAGTACTTTATCTCTGGCCCTTCGTCATTTAAGTATAAAACAGCTCCTGCAGAAATTTCATCATACATTGCCTTGAATAAATTTAACAATTATAAAAATATGTTCTTGGGTATCCAGTTGACCATTTTGCAGAACTCAACAGAGGTCAATACTGCTCATCTGTGACTTGACCATTTTTTTCTAGTCCTTCTAAATTAGGAGTATACTTGTGAATTTCTTGCCATTCTTCGATACTCATCCAGTATCCGCAGTAAATTTGGTTAGTTTGTTTATCATAATCACCATGTTGTGGCATAATCTCATAATATTGAAATAAAGTAATATACTTAAATTTACTTTCCGTATCTTCTAGCTCTTTTTTGAAATGTTCTAATCGCTCGCATTAAGTCAATTTTTCTGAATTCAGGCCAAAATATATCTACAAAAACTAGTTCGCTGTAAGCGCTCTGCCACAACAAAAATCCGCTCAATCGTTTTTCACCAGACGTCCTAAGTATCAAGTCTGGTTCCGCCTGGGGCAGGTGTGCCG
Organism: Candidatus Nitrosocosmicus sp. FF01; assembly: GCF_047711275.1. Classification (NCBI taxonomy): domain Archaea; kingdom Thermoproteati; phylum Nitrososphaerota; class Nitrososphaeria; order Nitrososphaerales; family Nitrososphaeraceae; genus Candidatus Nitrosocosmicus; species Candidatus Nitrosocosmicus sp. FF01. Next base: position 551,036 of record NZ_JBLNIG010000001.1, read on the forward strand.
TATATAAATTTGCTTCAATTATTTTTTCATCAATTTCTTCGACCTTGATGTTGCCTTCCTTAACGGAATTGGCTATTTTTCGAATCGCATCAATCAGCTCTCGTTGCCCACCGTAGGCAATTGCAATATTCAAATACATATTGTTGTACTTTTCCGTCCTGTCCTCCAATTTCTTTAGTATTTTTTGCAAGTTTTCTGGAATTTTATCGAATTCGCCTATTGATTTTACGCGGATTTGTTTTTTATGAATGCGATCGTCATTATATAATCCTACTAATTTCTCCTCGAGTAATGAGTATATGTTTTCTAACTCATGGGGATCGCGACTAAGGTTTTCATTAGATAGGACGTAAACTGTTGTAATTTTTATACCTAAATCATATATCCAGTTTAACATATCTTCTGCAATATCTGCGCCCATTTGATGACCCATGACTTTGTCCATGTCCTTTATCTTTGACCATCTCCTGTTTCCATCCAAAATAATGCCGATGTGCTGTGGAAAGGGAAATTGATTGATTTCTTTAATCAAGTGCTTTTCATATATCCTGTAAATAAGATTTTGCCTAGATACCGTATACAATAATTTTAGTAGGTTATCTGTTATAGGCATTAGGAAGGATATCTTATAGCCTTTTCAATGTTCTAATATACCTTACTGGTCATCATGCTTTAATGCTTCCCCGCCTTTCCTGCTTCTAAAGTATTGGAATAAAAAGGTAGCTGCTATCAGTGTTATAGCCAAACCTATTAGTAATGATGATATAAGATTAAAGGGATTTCCTCGCTCTGTTATCAAGGAGGTTAACTGCAACATGGGAATATAAAAAAGCCCCAAAACTACCAGCCTTAGAATATCGTATATTATCTTTATGCTTCCTCTAAACCAATTGCTCAGCAATAACCCTGCAAAAATTGTAGCTATTCCTATCCAAAGAAGAGTAATAGTTCCATTAGCAAAACTACTCAATACAATCTTGTTTGTTATCAAAGATGTTAATTGACGCTCTGAATCAATAATTTCTTGTGGAACATGCGAAATTCCATTTAGAATCGACGCAATAATGATCATCGTTCCTGCAAAATAAGAGAACACTCTTATGAATGCAGAAGGACTCGGCTTGGAAAGAGTAGAAATCGATTTGTCGATATCGAAGGCTCGTAATATGAATGCCGCCCCAAGAATACTGATACCTAGGGCAAATGCTTCCCTTGAGAATCCGAATATTATTGATAATCCACTGGTGACTAGCAAAGCACCTGGAAGGCCTAAAAAGAATTTTGAATATCTCGGATCGTAAAAAAGGATTTTTATATACCGTGCTAGTATCGCATAGGAATATTCCACACTGCGACTCTGTCTTACTATGATTCTTTGAATGGATATAATAGGCACCCTTCCTTGTATCAATGGGATTGCGGTCTCATCATCTTCTCCATCTGATATTACTACCGCACCATCGGCAACGTAAGTTTCTAAAACAGTATCAATTTCCTTCGTAATTTTCACATCTCCTTCAATCCCTCTATTGTGTTTACCCGCAACTAAGGCTATTTCCACGTCATAGCCTTTTATCTTAAATTCTTCATATGATTTTACTGCTCCAAATATGGCATTACAATCTGAATCTTCAGGATCCTCTATTGCCAGCCTTGTTCCAGCATTTATACACGCTTCTTTACCTATAATTGGGGTCTCAAGTCCGCCCTTGATGCCAATATCATCATCACGATCTATGCATATTATAATGACCTTGGAGAAATCTTGAAATCGTCCTAAATTGTTATAATTCTTAGTCTTTCTAAAATCTACCTTGTTATCCAGTTGGCCCCATTTAGGCATTAATATTTCAATGAATAAAAAGTTCTACTATTTTATTAAGTTAATTAAATTTTGATGTCTTGCAAGGGCGCAGGATATATTTATTAATTATTACTTTTTATAAGAATAGTCTTTGATGTTCCATCAGCATACATCTATTATAGATTACCTCTATGCCTTTTTTTTGGGCGATTTCTAATGCTTCTTGGTTGTGAATTCCCAATTGCATCCAAAGGACTTTAACACCGTCCTTCTTTACTACGTCCTGAGCAATTGGAACAATTTCTTCTGATTTTCTAAAAATGTCTACTATATCTACTACAACTGGAATCACTGATACTTTAGGATATGTTTTTCTTCCCAATACACTATCATAAATTGGATTGACGGGAATTACGTTATAACCTTTTTCAATTAAATATTTTGGAACGTAGTTCGCTGGTTTACCTTCAGTCGGAGACATGCCAACTACAGCTATATTCTTGAATTGGTAAATTTCCTTTAGTCTACTGTCTGTTATGTTGTCTCTATCATCCATATACAGCGGTTAAATTAACATGTCTCGTAGTTAACGGTTTCTAACTAAATTATTAAATTCATAAAATGGGCAAAGACAAAAATAAAACAAATTCCTGATTTTTATGGTGGCCATTTGAGATTTAATAGTTGGTATCGTCACTATCAGGCGATTTTAAAGTATTTGAATTTACGAGCTGAAATGGATTTTTTAAGCGCGCTTTATTTATCTCATTATTTAGATGACAGTCGTAAGAACATGAGCCATTGTGACAGAATTTATCAAAGCAAGACTATGGTCGTTGGAGCTGGACCCAGCATCGAAGATCAAAATATCCAGGATTATATTCTTAAATTCTATGATAATTCTAAATCAAAATCAGACAAATCAACTAAAGCCAATTTTGTGATAATGGCTGCAGATGGAGCAACTGAACTTCTTTTGAAATTGGGGATTATACCTGATTTTGTCATAACCGATTTAGATGGTCATCATGAATCCCTTGTTACTGCTAACATGAAAGGTTCGATTATGTTTATCCATGCTCATGGTGATAATATTGAAAAAATCAATTCATTCATATCAAATTTTAGAAATATTATAGGGACAACTCAAAGTTTTCCATTATCCCACATTTTCAATTTCGGTGGTTTTACGGACGGCGATAGAGCCGTTTTTCTTGCTGATCATTTTTTCGCACGGGAAATAGTACTTGTTGGGATGGATTTTGATTCTCGGATAGGATCTTTTTCTAAAAGAAGTGTGTCCAATTATGACCTCAAAAGGAAAAAATTGTATGTTGCAAAAAATCTAATCGAAATGCTATCAAAGAAGACTTTTGCTGAAATGACACAAGTATCTAATTCAAACTATCCTTCACCTATTTATGGGGTAGGTAACAATATAGTATTGTGAAAACCAGGAATATTCTTGGATTTATAGGGATTGCACTAGCTCTGGTAGGAGGGTACTTATGGATGATTAATTACATATCTATTGCATTAATTCTTTGGGGTGTGACCTTCCTCATAATACTTCGTCTTAAGAAGATGAATAATAATAAGGTCAATAGAAGAAATAAATTAAAAGATAGGCACTAAGCCTACATTTGCATATCTGAAATTTCTCAGTTAAATCAATTATCTCAAGTTATAGGCTTGATTTCTATGCATTCCATTGAACAATGACCAATAATAGTTGATGATGCGATCGTAATTTACCAAAAATTTTCTACTGGGGTTCTATTGTTGACGGAGGTTTGCTAGAAATTGCATATGTAACCCATGCAACATTATCTATCTCATTTGTTATTCTTGAGCTCATTTTTTCCATGGTCTCATGTGGCAGTCGCACCCAGTCAGCAGTCATGGCATCTACAGATTCCATTATTCTGATAGTCACAATTCGACCTTCTAATCTCTCATCACCAAGTATTCCAACTGCACGGTCATCTCCTACGATAGCAAATGCCTGCCAAACCTTGCTATATAATTTATCTTCAATCAAAACATCTTCAACTATCTTACTGGCCTTTCTAACTATGTCTATTTTTTCTGGTGTAACTTCTCCAATGATCCTGACAGCCAAACCTGGCCCGGGAAATGGATGCCTGGTCAATACTTCTTCGGGAATTCCAAGTATCCTGGATACATTTCGTACTTCATCCTTATATAAAAACCTCAGGGGTTCAAGAACCTTGAGATTTAGCCATTCAGGTAGACCGCCGACGTTATGATGGGTCTTTATTACAGTCGCAGGTCCTCCTGAAACTCCACTTTCAATGACATCTGGATATAAGGTTCCTTGTGCTAGCCAGTGAAATGGACCTTCTTTTTCAGCAAACTCTGTAAATACTCTTGCAAATTCTTCACCAATCCTTTTTCGTTTTATTTCGGGATCAGATATCTTGTCCAACTTCTTTAGGAATCTTTCCCTAGCATCGATAACCGTAAGTGGTATTCTTAATTTTTGAGTAAACATTTCCTGAACTGTTTCTTTTTCATTCTCTCTCAATAGCCCATTATCGACAAAAATGCAGGTTAAATTATTTTTTATAGCCTTGTTGATGAGAACTGCACATGCGGTGGAATCGATTCCGCCACTAACAGCACAAAGAACTTTTTCGTTTTTTGTCTTTTCTTGTATTTCTTTAACAATGCTTTCAACAAAGTTAGTCATGTTCCATTCTGGATTTGCTTTGCTGATTACTTTAGCAAAATTATTCAATACGGTATTGCCATTCTCTGTATGAGCAACCTCTGGATGGAATTGTAATCCATAGACTTTCTTCTCGTTATTTCCTATAGCGGCGGAAAAGGAACTGGTAGTCTTTGCTAAGATCTTAAAGCCTTCAGGAATTACTTCAGCGGCGTCACTATGACTCATCCAACATTTTAGGGTATTAGACTGAATATTACTAAATAGATTTGTTTTATCTGAAATTTCAAGTAGCGCGTTTCCATATTCTCTTTTATCAACTCTTTTTATTTTTCCATTAAAATGATCTATAATTATCTGATGACCGTAACATATTCCTAAAATAGGGATCCCAGCTTCAAAAATCTTGTTATCTGGTTTTGGAGAATTCTTCGAGTACACGCTGGCAGGTCCCCCTGAAAAAATTATTCCTTTTGGATTCAACTCTGTGATCTTGTCGAGAGGAACATTATAAGGTACCAATTCACAGTAAACATTTGATTCTCTTATCCTTCTGCAAATCAAGTGACTGTATTGTGATCCAAAATCCAGTACTACGATTTTATCCATTACTTTTCACTCTTTTCTAGCATTCTTGTAATTACCCAGGCTGCTGTATTAAAAATCTCATTTACGCGTTCTTTATCCCTATAATTGTTTATTATTACTTTCTTTATGTTTTCACTATTGACTTCATCTGTAATTATTTCAAAATTTATCATTTCTGATTCTGATAAATATCCCTGCTTGATTTTCTCTTGGTCCTTATTTCTCATTCCTTGCAATATTCTGTTTAAGAAGAAAGATCGGAATGGTGGTGTTTCAATACTAATGCTGATCATTTCCTCGGGAATGATTTCTACGCTGTCAGGGAAAATATGTACTTGAGCTACCAAAGTATTGTCTTTTGACCGCTTGATTGGTTTTACTTCGATGGCGGTTGGATCATCTACAACATTTCGCCTCCCTTCAGTGGGACGCTTGACCGCAGTATTTTTGTAAGATTTAATGGCTGAACCAACTTCCATCTTTTTGGTTTGTAGTGGATTGCTTTTAGCAGCAGCAGGCGTAGTAGTAGTGGTAGTAGTTAAATTTGCAGCTGTCTTGAAACTGCCGTTTTTTAATACCGCATCAATGAGTGAAAGTGTAATCTTTATTTTTTCTATTTCATCTTGCTTTTCCAAAATTTGCTTGGTAAGCCATTCTCTAATCTCTGCTGCATTCTTAATATCATCATCAGAGTAACCTAACACAATATTGTTTGATTTTTTTCGATATTAAATGTTATTTGATAGGAAATATCATTTTTTTAAATGTAGTTTGGATGATTTGATGGTCTAATTTGATTATCTTTTGATATTATAGAATAAATAATTTTGTTTTATGAATTTCAGCATTCACATAGTATGACTCGAAAGTGCGATAATTTTACTGCTTATTGAAAATTATTGAAATTTTAGACGCAGTATCTGATGTTAATATTATCCTTATTGTATTAAAATTATATATGGAATGTTAACCTTGTTCTTAAGTTAGGCTAAAATTGTTAAAATCTCCAATTTGTATTAAATTAAAAACTCTAAATGACTTTGCTAGATTGGTATGTTCGTTAGAAAGAGTCCCTTCTCCTGTTTATGAATACCAATATCAAAGAAAAAATATTTTGGCAGTTCCATTGGATTCTTTTAGCGGGAGATCCATTATTTATTATGTTGACAATTTTCCATCTAATGATAAACAGCAATATCTCCTATACAAGATCAGCAATAACATTGAGGACGCGTCATTGGTAGAAACTGTTCGAGACACTTCTGCAATATACTCTCCTATAATCAAAATAAGCTCCCCCCCACAGGTCTTTCTTAAACCTTCCAAGATAGGTGCAACTATAAGGTATACTGGAGTAGGATTAGCTGATCTGCTTAGTTTATCCAAGTTAATAGCCTTTCGTACTATATATGAGGAAAACACTATTCCGTTGTTCCTTTTTCCCAAAAACTCTGCCAACCCACCTTTAGCGGAGGAGAAGCGGAATATTCCTACATACATTCTTGGAACTCAATTGAATATGCTCGATTCCGCTGAATCGAACTATTTTTATTATGTGACACTCGATCAAACTGTAGATAAATGTTTTCTTAAATTCAGTATACAAAAATCTCATCACCCCTCCTTTTCAAATCATACTGATGAGCATGGGTTTGTATATTTGAAGGTGATACAATTGGACAGTCCACATCCCTTAGTTAAAATTTAAAATGAATTTTTCTTTATCATTCAAAGAAAGAATTGATTCCATATCCGAGGAGAAGAGAACGAGTATTATTTTGGCAATAGATCCATCGTACGGAACAATGAATGTACTTGACTATGTCATCCAGAAAATAAAAGATCTTAGCTACTATTCTTGTGCGATCAAGTTGAATTTTCACGTCATTCTGCCACTGTCAATCTCTGACCTTAGAAAAATAACAAGGACTGCCCATGATTACAAATTACAAGTGATAGCAGATTTAAAGTTAAATGATATTCTTGAAACAAACAAAGTTGTTATAGAGCACCTTGCTTCAATGGGATTTGATTGTGCTATCGTTAATCCTTTTGTTGGCAGAAACAGCCTAATTTCTATCACTGAATTTACACACTCTCTTAATCTTGGCATTATCGCATTAGTTTACATGAGTCACCCAGATGCAGTCGAGGGTTATGGAGCACTGATTCAATCTCCCCTAGGTGTCAAGAGTAAGAATGGAAAAAACATTCTAACTCCGTTTTACAGGTCGTTTTACGATAATTGTGTGGAAGCCAATGTCGATGGTATTGTAATTGGAGGCAATAGATTAGATATAATCAAAGAATTTTCTAAAATGGGAACATTGCAACTTCCAATATATTCTCCTGGACTCATTACTCAAGGTGGAAATGTTGAACGGGCGTTAGAATCTGGAACTAGATACTTTATTATAGGAAGGGCCATCATCGAGTCAGACTCTCCAGTAATGACAATTAAAACTATACAAAATTCAATACTAGATAGAACGTCATAAATTTTTTTTGCGCAACTCACTCGGCTAGTAATTACCTACAAAACTAAAAACCATTAAGAATGGAATATTCTCTATTACCTTTACGCTGTTTCCTTTTGCTAGCCTGAGTCTTAATGCAAGGTTTACTATTTTTTCACCAACTAGATTGAGAACTGACGATGATTTCAGCAAGATAATGGCTTCTTCTTCATCGATTTCATGTTCGAGAAAATAATCTTTTGAAATATCAATTACAAAATCCCCTCGATCTATTTCTTTCCCCACCAAATCTATATCACATATATTAATCATTGTTGTTTCTTGATATTTTATTTTCCTTAATGCAAATAATTTATCTTGATTCATGTTTTCACCTAAACTCTGTATCCACTTTAACTAATTAGCAGCTAAATTCTATATTAAGAGTTAGCGAAACATAAAGTAATATTATTGCTCAATTATAGACAAAGCTATGACTTTTGGCAATAAAAAGAGTGGTAATGGTGATGATATCAGTAAAAAGAACCGTAGAATAACTAATAAAGGTTTAATATTAACATGCGTTCTAGTTGCTGGGATCCTAGGAGCGAGCTTTGTTGTTTGGTTAATACCTTCTGATAATATTCCAAATCAAGTAACGAGCAATATGACTGTCACATTCAGAGACCCTAATGCCACATTAATATCTGTAAAAAGTCAATTTGTAGTTCTACAGAACGAATTACAAGATCAAATTAATAACAAAACAGGACCAGATCAAGTTAAAAATGAAACCGAATTTAATTCCTTAATTGATGCATCAATCGATCAGAATAACGAACTTATGATGTCCCTTTTGAATGGAAATCCGGATCAATCCCTAATGCCTGATTATTTAAATTTAATGAGCGAGATGAAGAATTATACGTTGTATCTTTCTGACTTAAAGAATGCAACATCAAATTAAAATATTTTGGTTATTGAACCATCGGATTTGTAATTGCATATAGTTACCATTGATTAATGAAAAAGGATTGTTTATAAAGAGTATTTTTAGAATCATTAAAAGATGCGACTTCTTGAATATCAAGGTAAAGAGCTATTCAATCAGTTCGGAATTAAGACGCCTCAATCAATTTTAGTTCAGGACATGGAGGAGGCGAAATCTGCCGCTGAGAAGTTAGGTTTTCCGTTCGTTTTAAAATCTCAACTGACTGTAGGTGGACGTGGCAAAGCTGGAGCGATTCAAAAATGCAAAGATTCTGTTGAATTGGAATCGAAATTTGAAGAATTACTTCATAAGGAAGTCAAAGGGGAATTACCGCGCGGCATATTATTGGAAAAAATGGTTGAAATTGTGAAAGAAATTTATTTGTCCATATTTTTGAATAGGAGTAAAAGATGCTTCTCCATCATTGCTTCATCCGAAGGTGGAGTTGATATTGAGCAAACGGAGAATAAGATCATTAAAGAAATAACAATTAATGGCATCTCTAATGAATTAGCTTCTGAAATTGCAAATGGATTAGATATACCAAAAGAATCACGAGAAAGTTTTATAACGTTATTATTCAACTTATTTAAAGTTATTATCGAAAAGGAAGCTGAACTGGCTGAAATAAACCCTCTTGCTATAGTTTCAGATGGTTCGCTTTTGGCATTAGATGCAAAGGTAATCATAGATGACAATTCCCTTTTTCGACACAAAGATTTAGTAAAATATTTGCATTTGAGTGAATTGGAAAAACAGGCTTCAGACAACGGATTTTCATTTGTTGAGCTTGAAGGTAATATAGCAATTATCGGTAATGGGGCTGGGCTTGTGATGTCTACACTTGATATGGTTACCGATGCCAAGGGAACAGCAGGGTCATTCTTGGATTTTGGCGGTCGTGCTACAAGTGAGACCATTTATGAAGCAATTAAAGTTATTAGCCGAATCCCAAAAATAAAAGCAATCTTGGTTAATTTATTTGGAGGAATAGTTAGGACCGACCTGGTAGCTATGGGAATATTGGATGCTTATAAGAATAATATATTAAATGTACCCGTTTTTGCGCGCATTTCGGGTGCTCAGTCAGAAAAAGCAAAAGAATTACTTCAAGGAAGTGAAGCTCGGTTGTTCGATACGGTAGAGGAAGCAATAAATGCTGTTGTTCTTAAGGTCAATAATAATAACTAAAAGGTTGTGTTAATTGGCTACGAAATTTGATATATTTAGTATATTAACTGGTAATAGTAATGATGCGGATTATGAAAAAAAACCGGTAATAATCCAAGGAATAACAGGTAGTTTTGGTTCAACTCATACAAGACTCATGCGAGAATATGGAACCAACATTGCAGCAGGTGTTACACCCGGTAAAGGTGGTTCTAAATTTGAAGGAGTTCCGGTTTTTAATTCAATGAAAGAAGCTGTAGAGGCGACGGGGTCAACTATATCTGGAATATTTGTGCCAGCTCCATACTTTTATAGTGCTGCAAAGGAAGCATTGGACAGCGGAATCAAACTTCTCGTAGCTATACCTGAGCATGTTCCAATTATTGATTCTATCAAAATTTACGAATATGCTGAAAGGAATGGTGCCAGAATGATTGGTCCGAACACTCCAGGAGTAATAATCCCCAATACCATGAAAGTTGGAATTATGCCAGCACAACCATTTACAAAAGGTGGTACTGTGGTTTTTTCAAGAAGTGGTACATTAATGTATGAAGTTTCTTATCATCTCTCCAATTCTGGCTTTGGACAGCGTTTAGGATTGGGAATTGGAGGGGATCCCATAAATGGAACTAACCTTATTGATTCTTTTGATCTAATTAGAGAGAGAGAAGATGTCGACTCCGTAGTGGTCGTAGGGGAAATAGGTGGTGATGCAGAGGAAATGTTGGCCGAATATATATTCAAGACAAATTTTTCAAAACCTGTGGTTGCCTATATAGCAGGAAGATCTGCTCCCAAGGAAAAACGAATGGGACATGCGGGAGCTATAGTATATGGAAATTACGGCTCAGCAGATTCAAAGATAAGTAGTTATTCCAAGGCAAATGTTCCCGTTGCAAAAAGTCCAAGGGAAGTCCCATTGTTGCTAAGAACCTTGCTAAAGAAATAGTATTATAGATCCAAATTGGGTTAATTCCCATTTTATTCTTATATAAGGGAAATTAAACAAATAACCTTGGAAAAAAGGTTCTGTACCAATTGTATGTTAAAGACTCTCCACCAATCGGTTGAAGAAAATGACATTATCTACACCTATAAAAGACCCCGAATGTACAAGTGTCAAAATTGTGGTTATTTATCTAAAAAAAGAGGGTTACGACCTTCTTCGGAATCAGTCTTCTAACCGTGTAAAACTTGTTCAAGTATCAGGATATGGAAAGGAGATCTGTACAATGAAGGTGGAAATTCCTTGATGAGAAAGAGATATCTTGTCTATCTTAGTAATAAGACGAAATGTAAACCTGAAAATTCTAAAGACATTCTACAAGAATTGCGACAAATAACGGAACCCTACTCTAATACTGAAGAGATAAGAGATATTCGTATATCAAGATACTTTTTAGAATTGGATATAGGTTCATACCAAAATACCATTTTCCTTAGTAACCACGAGATTTTTCTTGTTTCTATAAGAAGGATAGGTGAAATCTTATTTATAGAGGAGCTCACCGAAGAGAGCAAAAACTGGTCAACCGAAGAAACAATATCGTCGGCAATATTTTTGTTTAACATGGAAAGATTTTGGAGGTCTCATGAAGTTTTGGAAAAGATTTGGAAGGAAGCTTCTGGTTGCACAAAGAGATTACTCAATGGCATTATTTTGGTTGATGCTGCTTATGTTCATTTGCAAAAGGGCGAATTAGATATTTATTTTTCTATATTAAGACGCTCTATGGAGAAATTTAGGGAGACTCCAAAAGTTCTCTTCAACATTGATATGAGACTACTTGTAGGATCGATTGAAAATATTTTATCAGAAAAAAAAGCTATATACTTTAAGATTTTTTTATTATGACACCAAAGGTGGGGAAGGGATTCGAACCCTTATATATTCGCTATCTACTATGTTTTTTTTTAATCTGCAGGCGAACGCATGGCCGCTCTGCCACCCCACCAGCAGTTTTGATTTATCAAGGGTTGAAAACTTATATTTCTTTGTAACCATCTGAAATCTAGTTTTGACCAGTCTTTATCTAGACATGTTTTGAAGGATTAGTATTTTAGTATACTTTTAGAAGCAAGAGTTATGTCCTCTGGTTTTATAGTTTTTCGATGAGCGTGTCTTGCTAGTTCTACCGCTTGCTTGGCAACATTTTCTCCAACAAGTTCAAGAACTTTTCTTAACTCCTCTGCTGCGCTATCACTAACTCTCTCGGCCCCAAATTTCTTTATAATTCTGTGAACTGAGGCTAAAGCTATTTCGGAATTTGAATCAATAATCAACCTTGAACGATTTTGTTTCTATCCAATTCTATTAAATAACAATGTAAAATTGATTAAATTATTCACTTTAATGTTTTTATTAAATTCCAACTTATTCGTATTAGCGAGTTGTAAAAATTTTTCTTGAAAGAACGAGTTGAATATTCAGTAATAAAATCTAATAACCCAAGTATTAAGTAATTGTTCTACAATTATGTTGATAATTGAGTTATATTGATTCTCATATTCATCTGTCATCAAGAGAATATCATCAACATTACGAATCAATTTTCGGCTTGATACAAGCTACTAAAATAAAGTGTTTTTGCATGTCCGAAGATTATGACTCTTCTTATAACACATTACTTTTAAAACAACATTATTTAAAAGGTACTAATCTTTTACATGCCTTCGTAGGAATCCACCCTCAGTTTGCAAATGATTTAATAGATATTGATTCTTTTCAAAATTTTTTCTATTCAAACATAGGGCATATAGATGGTATCGGTGAAATCGGGCTCGACCCGACATATGTGAATCCAGAGACAAAGAATTCTATGGAGAGCCAGAAATTTATTTTCGAGACAATGCTATTATTAGCTGAACGGAATCAAATACCCATTTCTATACATTCAAGGAGATCAGTAGGTGATATTCTAAACATGTTGCCTTCATATAGAATTAAAAATGCTGTTTTCCATTGGTATGAAGGGAGTAAAAAACAGCTCAAAAAAATTATCAACTTGGATTTATGCGTCTCTTTTGGTCCTTATATTTTGTATAACAAAGAGAAACAAAATATGCTCCGTGAAGCAAATATCGATTTGGTGTTATTGGAAACTGACGGGCCAGTTAAATACAAGGGTTGTCTTGAAAACGTGCTGACTTCTCCGTCATTGATTATTAGCGTCCAGTATTTAGTTTCTACCATCATAGAAAAATCATTTGATGAAACTACCAACCTGCTATTGCAAAATGCATCGCGATTTATTCATGGTCAATAGAATTTTAGAATGATCGGTTATAGTATTACCAGGAAAAGAGATAAAATACCCTTGTTTTTTTCATACTGTGTGGACAGAGTCAAGAAGATGGCTAACGAATTGCTAGAACGTTATCCTGATAAATTTACAAGTGATTTTAATGAAAATAAAGAGACAATTAAGAATTTCGCCGTAGTTAGGTCAAAAGAACTAAGAAACAAAATAGCTGGATTCATAACATCAAACGTAAACAGAAATTTAGCCCAACAAAATGCTTCTCTTTCTTATTCGGATGAGCCTTCCGAACAGAAAGAAGAAGTTTCTGAATAATATTGATAACTGTAGATCTTCGAGGGGGAATTAGAAAATCCGTAGGCTATCCGCAATTACTCGTGGAAGAAGATGGATTAACTATAGACGATATGATTGATTACATAGAAAATAGATATGAATTAAGTGGAGAAATCAAGAAGAATGAGATTATGGTGGCCATTAACGGTGTAGATTCCTCCATCTTAGGTGGGGGCCGAGCTAAAATTACGTCTGGTGATATCGTAACTATATTAACTGTAGTTCATGGTGGCTAGCAAAATATCCTTATGAAATTTATTATAGATTGACATTATAATTTATGCAGTGACTTTTGATGGCGTCTTTAAAACGGTTAGGGTATCAAAGGACCGTATTGGATCTATAGTTGGAAAAAACGGTAAAGTTAAAACTGAAATCGAATCAAAATGTAAAGTTTACTTGGACATTGATGGCGAGACGGGTGACGTATCAATCAGATTGAAAGATAAGGATTCTCTACTCCAAAGCGGTATTTTTAAAGCATCAGAAATCATACTTGCTATCTCAAAGGGATTTGCCCCGCAAAGAGCGTTTCGACTCATGTCAGACGAATGCATACTTCAGCTAGTAGACCTTCGAGAATACTCGGGAAAATCTTTAAATTCATTAGACCGGATAAAATCAAGACTCATTGGACAAAATGGGAAGTTCCGTAAGAATCTGGAAGATTTTTCAGGATGTGATATTTCAATTTATGGCCATTTTGCAGGTTTTATTGGTACATTTGACGAGAACTCATTAGCACTAAACGCAATCCTTATGATATGTAAGGGTAGTTCTCACAAATCTGTTTATCACATGTTAGAGGAGCATAAACGTAAGAAAAAATTAGAACGGTTAGAACTATGGGAAAAGAGTAGCTAGAAATTCATTTGCTTTAGGTTCATAGCTTGAATTTAATCAGAATGCTCTAACATCATGCCAATTTATCGAACCCATGAATATGTCGACAGAACCGTAACAAATTATTTCTGTTTAGTGGTGTTCTGTACCCCATCTCGTAAAAGCGCTATTCTTTATTTCAAACTGATCAAGAGTTTTACCAATTATATGTGCTATTAAATCTTCAATTGTGCTTGGCCTGTGATAGAAACCTGGCATTGCAGGCAAAATTATAACCCCAATTTCAGATAATTTTAGCATATTTGAAATATGGATTTTAGATAGAGGAGTTTCTCTAGGAACAATAACAAGCCGCCGGTTCTCTTTAATGGTTACAGAGGCAGCTCTTGAGATGAGATTATCATCGTATCCGTTTGCTATGCTAGACATTGTTTTCATACTACAAGGGATAATGGCCATTCCGTTAGTCCTAAATGAACCACTTGAAATAGCGGCGGCCATATCGGCCTCGTCATAGTTGTAGTTTGCAGTTTTTAAGATTTCTCCAATATTTTCATCTGTTTCAATCTCAATGTTTTTTTTTGCCCATTTGCTTAAGACCAGATGGGTTTCTACCTTCAACTTAGATAAAGCTTGTAAAAATCTAATACCATAAATTACTCCCGAACTTCCACTAATCCCTACGACAATTTTTAGACTCTCACCCATCTTTATAATATCTCAGTAACCAATATTTTATATTAAATATTCTAATACAATTTGTTAATGTTAACAGTTTTTGGTTCGGTCGCCCTAGATACGACCCGTACTCCATTTGAGACGAGAGAACGAATTATGGGTGGTGCTGCAACTTTCGCATCTATGTCTGCGTCCTTTTTTACCCCGGTCTCGTTAATAGGGGTGATCGGTAACGATTTTCCGTCTTCCTACTATGAGTTATTAAAAAGTAGATTCAATTTAGATGGCCTTGTACTTGATAACAACAAAAAGACCTTTTTCTATGATTCTTCATTTGATTATGACTTGTCTCACAGAACTACAAATCTCACTGAATTGAATGCTATAGAAGATTTTCATCCTGTTGTTCCAAAAGACTATATTAATTCTAGATTTCTATACCTGGCAAACAACGATCCAGATCAAAATATTAAGATTATTGACAAATTTGTTGAGCCTGAATTAATCGTATGTGACACAATTGAATACTGGATAGAAAACAAAAAAAATGCGGTAATTGAGATGATGGAAAAGACACATGGTGTTGTAATAAATGATCAGGAAGCTAGATTACTTTGCAATACTTCAAATTTGATTAAATGCGGTAAACAGCTTTTATCATATGGTCCAAAGTTTGCGATCATTAAAAAGGGAGAACATGGTGTTCTATTCTTTTTTGATGATAACATCATACCAATCCCTGGCTATCCTTTAGACTCGGTAATCGATCCCACTGGTGCAGGCGATTCTTTCGCAGGTGGTTTCATGGGATATTTGATCTCTAATAAGAAAGGTGATATATTTGACGATATTCCTTTGATAAAAGATTCTATCTTGATGGGTAACATAATGGGCACATTTGCAATAGAATCATTTGGCACGGAGAGATTGTTTGAAATTACCAATTCTGATATAATGAATAGATTCGACTTCTACAAAAAGATGCTTTCAATTTAGAATTTTAGAAAGCGTTATTATCATCTTGCGTGTAATAACAAGTGACTAGCATTATAAATGAAGATCCTTATTATTGATAATTTTGATTCATTTGTTTATAATATTTCCCAACTAGTGGGATTGTTAAATGTATTACCAGTAGTGATGCGAAATAACCAAATTGACATCAACTCAATTCTCAAAATGAATCCTGATGCTATCATTATATCGCCAGGCCCAGGTCATCCAAAATATAAAAAAGATTTTGGAATTTGTAACGAAGTAATAACTAACCTTGGACCTTCTATCCCTATTTTGGGTATATGTTTGGGCCATCAGGGAGTGGTGCATGCATTTGGTGGAAAAGTTACAAGAGCAAGAGACATCCGACATGGAAAAACCAGTGAGATTAGATTTAAAGGAAACTCAAAATTATTTGATGGTGTTGAAAATCCATTTATAGCTACACGATATCATTCGTTAATCGCTGACAAAGCTACATTTCCTAAATGCTTGAAAATTACCTCTACATCGGTTGACGATGATGAAATTATGAGTGCACGCCACGAAAAATTTTTGATTGAGGGAATTCAATTTCATCCTGAATCAGTGCTAACGACAGAGGGAAAAAAAATCTTATCAAACTTCATTCAAATGGTGAAGAAATGAGCTCTATTTTTGAGGAACACCATTTAGCAGAAGATGTTAATTCATCGGAAGAGGGCAGGTTACTTTATAAAAGAATCCTGTCAAAATTGTCAAGGAGAGAGCATCTCAATCACGAAGAAATCGCTGGAGTAGTGAGGAACATTATGGAGGGAAAATGCTCTGATATATTTATTTCATCTTTCTTGATGGGTTTGGTAGTAAATGGTGAGAACCATGTCGAATTTGCAGGTGTGATTGATGCAGTAAGATCAGCATCTAATCGAATAACTCCCGAAACTGTATTCCCAATAGTGGATAACTGTGGAACTGGAGGGGATATGCTTAATACATTTAACATTAGTACAGCTGCAGCGATTATTGCTAGTTCTTGCAAAAATCTTGCAATTGCGAAGCATGGTAACAGATCATCATCTGGGCTAAGTGGTAGCGCCGATTTCTTTGACCATGTAGGTTACCCTTTGGATAATAACAAGATGAAAAATGTTATTAGCTCCATTGAATCTATAGGATTCGGATTTTTGTTTGCTCCTAATTATCACCCAGGGCTCAAACATGTTTCACATATTAGGAAGGAGTTAGGGATACAAACCGTCTTCAATAAAATTGGACCTTTATGTAATCCTTGTAGTAATCTATACGCACAAGTTATCGGTGTCTCTGATTCTTTAATGTTACATATCATTCCAAAAATAATTCCAATACTTGGACTTAAACGGGCCATGATTGTGCGTTCAGAAGATGGCATGGATGAACTTTCAACTACTGCGAAAAATACAATCGTTCATGTTATTTCCGAGGATGGAAAATATAATCTCTACTCTGAAATACTCGATCCGCTCTCACTAGGTTTACCACGAGTTTCTATGAATGAGATGATAGTAAAAAATAAAATGGATGCTATTAATGAAAGTTTGCGTGTTGTCTATGGATTATACAACAATAAACCAAAAGAAAATATCGTTCTTCTAAATAGTGCTGCTGTACTTGTAGCAGGAAATAGGGTAGAATCATTTAAGGACGGCTTAGAAGTTGCTCGTGAATCGATTGTGGAAGGCCGACCACAGAAATTATTAAAAAACTTAATCAAAAGTATTGGAGATCTTGGTAGATTAGAATCCGCTGAAAAGACGATGTTGAATTACTGATTGATCCACATCGTACCTAAATTATCCAGAAATGTCTGACACCTTGGGCGGTTTGTATTTCTTACACAATAAATATAATTCACTACTCTGTTTTCTGCTTGCATCAGGCTTCGTGAGAATTACTTCAGAAAAGATTTTTCTAGTATCAGCCACAAATTCAGATGTAGATTCGCCCTGAAATATTTTATATAAAGCATTTCCGTCATGCCTAAGTATATTCTTAGTTATCTCTACTGCTTTTCTAGTTAAATCAATTTGTCTTAGATGATCTATTTCCCATAAACCCGATACATTGGGAGCAAGATCGGACATTACTATGTCTGCTTTTCCTCCCAAAGATTTTAGGATCAAGGCTAATGTTTCTCTGTCATCTACATCGTTCTTAAGAGTAATGACATTAGGAATCGGTTCTATATCCTTTAGATCTATCCCAATAACTAATCCATTATCCCCAGCAATCTTTGAAGCAAACTGTAACCACCCGCCGGGTGCTGCTCCTATATCTACTATTTTCATTCCCCTTTTTAATAAATGAAAGGATTTGTTTATCTGTGATAGCTTATAAACAGCACGACTTCTGTAGTTATTTTCTTTGGCTAATTTACGATATTGATCCCTTCTTGCGTCGGCAAGTTTCAAGATTTATTACTTCTTTTTATACACCAGAGATTTATAATAATTGTTTCTTACCTAAATATCAAGAAATGTTTTTTTGTGGGATGTATGCTAAAAATTTTGTGCAAGCCAGTACAAATTATATCCAAAACTTAATCAGAGATTATGCTGATTTTCCGAAACAAGGGATTTTGTTTAGGGATATCACTCCAGTATTTAGAGACGTTAAATCATTTAACATGCTTGGTGATTATTTTTATGAAAAATTTGGAAATCTAAAAATTGATTATATAGCGGGAATAGAGGCCAGAGGTTTTATTCTAGCTACACTGCTTGGATTGAGATTCAATAGAGGTGTTATCATGATACGCAAGGCGGGCAAACTACCTGGCAGTACCATAAAACAGGATTATAGCATAGAGTACGGTACAGCGGTCATGGAGATGCAGTCAGATTCGTTGAAAAAGGGTGATAATATCTTGATTGCTGACGATCTTCTTGCTACTGGTGGCACGGCCAAAGCTGCTGCTAAACTTATAGAAGAATTAGGGGGGTCAGTTTCTGGATTTGCCATGATAGTGGAACTGTCATCTCTTGGGGGAGGGGCATTATTGCAATCTAAGGGTTACTCTGTTTGTTCCATGGTGACTTACTAATGCTTTCTCAAGATGATTCAGTTCCTATTGCAGTCATCGGTGGTACTGGAATTTATGATACAAATCTGTTCAAAGAAGAAAAAACGCTCCAGCCTCAGACCCCATATGGTGAAACTTCAGATGTTATTTCAGTAGGCAGGTATGGAGATAAAAAAGTAGCTTTTCTTCCAAGACATGGTAAAGGACACAAAATTCCGCCTCACAGAATAAATTATCGTGCAAACATTTGGGCCTTAAGAGAATTAGGCGTAAAGAGAATAATTGCACCATCTGCAGTTGGTAGTCTAGATTATAGATTCAAACCCGGTGACATAGTGCTTCCCGACCAATATATTGATTTTACCAAAAGGCGTGAGTATACCTTTTATGATGGACCCCAAGTTTGTCATATTTCAATGGCTGATCCGTTATGCTCTGATCTGAGGAGTACTGCAAAAAAATGTCTAATCAACCTGAATATGAATTACCATGATAAAGGTACATATGTTTGCATAGAGGGTCCTCGTTTTTCTACCCGAGCAGAATCTAAAGTATTTAGAGAAGTTTTACACGCAGACGTCATCGGGATGACTCTGGTCCCTGAATGCATTCTTGCAAGGGAATCTGAAATTTGTTACCTATCTATAGCAACCATTACTGATTATGATGTTTGGGCCGATACACCCGTTTCAACTAAGGAAATAATTGAAACTTTGCATAAGAATGTTGAAAATACCAGGAACTTACTTCTAAATATAATCCCATCGGTTACAGAAGCAAGATTGGATTGTATTTGTGGAACAGCACTTAAAGATGCATTACTTTAGCTAGTTTTCTTTTTCTTTTTCTTTGCGTCTAATATTGAAATTTCCCCTTCAATGATTTTCCTTTGAACAATTTGTAGTATTATTTCAGGATCATAACCTAATTTCTTTATTTCATTGGCGCTCGATTTTGAGATTTTTACATTTACATTATGCCCTCCTATGCGTCCAAAAGCCAAAGCACTAAATACTACTCTATTATCTCGAACAAAAAAAAACCCTGATAGTTTGCTTGCAACGGAACCTTCGACTACATTCTTTATATTGATATCCAAGTTCAGATTGTAGTATTCTTCAGGATACTCATTTATCATACTAATTCAATTCTCTTGTAATCTCTATACTCTTATTTACATTCTCAGAAACTGAAAAACTCCACCAATCATTATCAATAATCTTGTAATTTGAAGTTTCAACTGTAACATTAGATTCATCATCTGTATCAATAAATTCATTTTTGCCTTCCTTAATTACACTTATTAATTTCCATCTGTCTTTTCCCTTTCTAAACCTGTTGACGGCTACGACCCATACCTCTTCATCCTTTATTTGGGGCATGCCAATTTTATCTGTAATATCGAGAATCCCTAATCTCTTTTCCTCACAAAAGAGTTTCTTTGTAATCAGACTTCTCCAAATATCAATGGCCCCTATATTCCTGCCATTCTCATTAATATTAATTACTCCAAAGTAGGTAACCTTATCCTTATTGTTAGAAGAAGTTGAAGATTGCATCTTAAATATAAAATAGATGATAATCCCATATTTAGGCATTACATTTTAGGTTGTTATACAGAGTTTTGATACTTTTCGATTATCACTGCTAACTGATCTATCTTTAAATTTTTTTTGAATTCGATATTTTTAGAAGCACATAACTTTCGATATCTATTAACTACCGCAAATCTGGGATGCAAAGCCCTAAACTCATTCCTATTTACTTCAATTACCATTCCCTTGGATTCTAATCTTTTCGCAATTTCGATTATCTCATCCTTTGATTTATTTGTAAAATTTTCTATTTCTTTTGAAGTACTTTTTTCTATCTTTACCAACGCTAGAAATACTTCAACCTCGGATTCTTCCATCAGAAGTTCGTTTTTCAAAAGTGACTTTATAACCTCCAATTGATTCAATTAGGATTTGATTGTGCCGATCGAAATAAAATTATATGTTTTTCATCAAGGGCACCTAGGTATTGCGAAATATACAAATATTCAAATATAATCTCATCCAATTTAATATATGCCTATTAAGAATGGGTCGGAGTACATTGAAAGTCTTAGAAATAGAAATTTACAGGTTTATCTCTTTGGAGAGTTAGTTAAGGAGCCAGTTGATCATCCAATGATACGACCATCAATAAATGCGGTTGCTGCAACTTATGATATAGCCGTAGAAGACCCCGAAATAGGTTCAGCAAAATCCTCATTGACAGGTATGCAAGTTA
The DNA here is from genome assembly GCF_047711275.1 of Candidatus Nitrosocosmicus sp. FF01. Classification (NCBI taxonomy): domain Archaea; kingdom Thermoproteati; phylum Nitrososphaerota; class Nitrososphaeria; order Nitrososphaerales; family Nitrososphaeraceae; genus Candidatus Nitrosocosmicus; species Candidatus Nitrosocosmicus sp. FF01. Next base: position 572,170 of record NZ_JBLNIG010000001.1, read on the forward strand.
ATCGATTTTTACATATTGCCGAAAAGTCCGAAGACTTGGTGAATCAGAACAAAATGCAGCGTAAGCTTGGGCAGCAAACAGGAACTTGCTTTCAAAGATGCGTAGGGATGGATGCATTAAACTCATTATATTCAACAACTTTTGAGATTGATAAGAAGTACCAAACTCCATATCACACTCGATTAATTGAATTCATTAAAAAGATTCAATATGAGAATTACGTAATTGGTGGCACAATGACTGATGTAAAAGGTGATCGAAGTTTGTCCCCTTCACAGCAAGAGGACCCAGACATGTTTGTTCATGTTGTAAAACGAGATGATAAGGGTGTGTATATAAAAGGGGCAAAAGCACATCAAACAGGATGCATTAATTCTCACTGGCTGATTGTTATGCCTACTATGAGACTTAGACCAGAAGACAAAGATTATGCAATCGTTGGAGCTATTCCCGTTGATGCTGAAGGTATTACTTACATCTATGGCAGACAGTCGTGTGATACCAGGAGTATGGAGGATGGCGATTTAGATGCCGGAAACTCCCAATTTTCTGGCCAGGAGGCCTTGGTAATATTTGACAATGTATTTATTCCAAACGAATTAATTTTTATGGAAGGGGAAGTAGAATTTGCTTCTATGCTTGTTGAAAGATTTACATGTTACCATAGAAGAAGCTATGTATGTAAGACTGGCTTAGGGGATGTATTGATAGGTGCATCTGCAGCGATTGCTGAATACAATGGAATTTCAAATGCCTCTCACATTAAAGATAAATTAATAGAGATGACACACCTAAATGAGACAATTTTTGCTGCAGGCATTGCTTCCTCTCATCAGGCATATAAAACCGAATCCGGCAATTTCATAAACGATGATATGCTTGCTAACGTATGCAAACATAATGTTACTCGTTTTCCCTACGAAATAGGGCGCCTAGCCCAAGATATTGCAGGTGGTCTCATGGTTACAATGCCTTCAGAAAAAGATTTCCGAGGAGCAGTAACTGGTCCATTGTTAGACAAGTATCTAAAAGGAAGAAAGGGCGTTTCTACCGAAGATAGGGTTCGCATCCTTCGTTTAATTGAAAACATGACATTGGGAAGAAATGCAGTTGGTTACTTGACCGAGTCTATGCACGGTGCTGGTTCTCCTCAAGCACAACGAATTCAAATTGCAAGACAAATGCAGTTAGAATTTAAGAAAAAGTTGGCACGAAAATTAGCAAAAGTACCGGAAGGGGAAAACACTACTAATGCTCCATTACTTGCTGAATCTTCAGATTACTTTGATAGGATATTTGGTTTGAAGGGATCTCAAAAGAACTAACAAAAGGGGTCTGCGTTGTGAACTAAGGCAATACTGGATTTTCTAATAATATGTTTTTTCTAAAACCTTCTTTTTTCTCTTCAATCCAAATAGTTTATCACAGAGTTTTATCGCTTCATTCCTTGGTTTTTTCCCTAACATAGATTGAATTAGCAAATAATTTTCTGGAATGACCATGCCTGTTTGATCATCTGAGTATGAAATTTTTAAGATATCTTCCTGAACTCTGATCAATTCACTATGAATATGAACCATGTTTGTATCTCCGTGCTCAAACTTCAACTCTATTGCCTTTTTTCTGATTTCTCCGGTCCCTTTTGCGTTATTTAATATAGCCACACCAAATTCATCTTGAAATATTTTCAATAATGCATCCTTAGAGGGAGGAGACTTGCTAAATCTGATCGTCATTTGGTGAAGATGCATCATACGCGAGGGCACTTTAAGTGCATCTACGTATAAATTAATGTTAGGAACTATATCTTTAAAATCATCTTGATGGTGTGGATCTTTATCCCATTCTATTGAATCTTTGACTTCTTTTTTATCTTCTAGATCTGCCCACCTTCGGATCAAATTAACATCAAACCTCTTGATGGAATCTTTATAATTTTCAATTAGAGGTTGAATTATCTTGCCCATCCCTGTCACATTGCAACTTCCCTGGATAACAAAGTCTTTGCCTTTTGTCTTATCATAGTTTATCCTTGAATTATGAATTATTTCTGCAACTGATTTTTTTCCATATCTATCCTCACCTCCCTGAAAGATCGCCTTCTTTCCAAACGGCCTATAGTATTTGACTTTATTTTTGTATCCATTTCCTTCTGATGATGCGTCTATGACCAGATCAGATTCAATAACTGCCTCCTCTATATTTCCAGCGATATCAAAATTATTTTTCTTAAATTCTTTGATATGTTTATTGGGAACAAAAACTCTGTAACCTCTATTAATCGCATCTTGAGTCTTTTCATCCGGCGAATATTTCGCAATCCCGACTAGCTTGGTCTCATTGTCTTTTGAAAGTACCGATGCTAAACGACTGCCGATTATCCCATAACCATTAATAAAAACTTTATACACTCTTGGTTTGTAAGTTTCACATTATTTAATATATTTTTAATGGTCAAGATACGAACTTTCAAAAAATGTGAAGATATTATCATTCTCTACGCACAAAATGCAAAAAATAAAATTGCTTCTAATAACAGGATCAATTATTTTTAGGATAAATTAGACCCATGGTTCAATCTATTTTATGAATTACTTATTTAAGTTAGATTTGATAGAGGTGATTCGATCTGATAATTATTAATTCAAATCAAATATGCTCATACCTATTCTTTCTTAATTCAACAAAAGCGGTCATACGCTAATAATCTCATGATCATGTTATGGAAGCCAAAGTTATAATAAAGTCATATTTCAATATCTAATTATGGTTGTAAATAGCGGTGAAAGGCACTCTCAAAGCATAGAGCAAACAGTAAATGACTTGATACAAGAATCTAAACTACTTGAGGCTTACTACAACGACATAGTATCAAAGGAATCGGTCTTGCATCGACTATATGAGGAATCTCATAATTCCTATAATGGCTTAATTGATTTATCCCAGGAGTCTGAAACTATATCTTTAGTACCTCTAGGCATAGGAGTATATGTCAAATCTACGATTTATCCAGTTGAGCGAGTTCTAGTAAACATTGGTGCTGGTGTTGTCATTGAAAAAAAGAAAGATGACGCAATAAATTTTGTTGAACAAAGGATAAAGGAGTTTGAACTTGCAACAAAACAGTTATCCAACCAAAAGCAACAAATATCTCACCGCATGATGGAAATACAGAACACGGTTAATTCTTACATGAGTCAAATGCAAAAAGGTAATGAATCCGTTCACTCCCACTCCCATAGTTCATCAAAACATACTCATTAGATGCCTTGTATGATGTGTTTTGCCTTAACTCTAAGATATTAAGGGAGGGATATTGAAATGTTTGATAAATTAAAGAAAGCCTTTTCAAACGCGGCAAAGAGCATAGGCCAAAAAGAATTGTCAGAAAAGGATTTGGATGAAAGTCTCTTCGATCTTAATGTTTCACTTTTGGAGAGTGATGTGTCTCAGGATGTGATAGATGATTTGTCCAAACAACTTAAGCATAAATTAGTTGGAATAAAATTACAAAAGGATGAATCGGCTGAGCAGATTATTTCTGACGCCTTAAAAGATAGTTTTTCGAATATTCTATCTCAAGCAGGGTCAATTGATTTAATTCATGAAATAAAATCAAAAAAACAGAACAAAGAAGGTCCATTTAAGATAGTTTTTTTGGGGATTAATGGTACGGGAAAAACAACTACGGTTGCAAAGGTTGCCAATCTTGTCAAAAAAGCAGGCTTTTCAGTGGTAATTGCAGCTGCTGACACTCATAGGGCTGGAGCCATTGAACAAATTTCTTCTCATGCAGAAAAATTATCTATCAAGGTGATTTCTCAAAGGTATGGTGCTGATCCTTCCGCCGTCGCTAGAGATGCAGTAGAATACGCAAGAAAACATTACGTGGATGTAGTGCTCATTGATACGGCGGGAAGAATGCAAACCGCAAAAAATTTGATGGATGAGATAGGCAAGATTGTTAAAGTAATTAAGCCTGATTTGAAGTTATTTATAGGGGATTCTTTATCCGGAAATGATACAATTAACCAAGCAAAAGAATTCTTTAGTTACACTGAATTTGATGGAGCCATATTGACAAAGGCTGATGCAGATGCCAAGGGAGGATCAGTCATTTCTATATCATACATAACCTCAAAGCCTATAATATATCTTGGAGTGGGTCAAGGCTATGATGATATTATAATGTTCAACAAAAACAAGTTTGTAGATACAATTTTCACCAACGAATCTTTCGTTTCCTCCCAAAAAAATGTTCAAAATTTAGAGAATGTTGAATCAAATGTAATTTCCTTTGACACTATAAATAATACTCAAGCTGTCTTGGATGAACAATCACAGGATGATTTAACTATAGATGATAAAGTTTTCGAAGAGGAGATGGTTTCAGAACTACCTACTTCAATTTCCGATCACCGTCAGGAAAATACAGACGCAGACATCGATGAAGTTAAAGTAAGCCTATCTAACAATGATTCTAACATAGGAACCCCGACGAGTAACGTTGAGACAACGTCAAATGAATCAAGTCTAGTAACAAAAAATTCTTTCTCCATGGATAAGAAATTAGAAAAAGAAATAGTCAAGTCCGCTGATGTTGAAAAAAATAAGAATGAGAAAAAAAGTCGTTTTGGCTGGTTCAAAAAGAAGAAATAGCTTTGAAAGCATTAAATTGAGGTTTTTTTTCCTTTCTAACATTGAAAGGCGATCTCTTAAGTCTTCGCGATTTGGATGAAAACGAAATACTATCATTATTGGATTTATCCTTATTTTTGAAAAATCAATATAGAGAAATAGGGTCGAATTCCAAATGTCTCAATGGAAAAATCCTGGGGATGATATTCCAAAAACCTTCAACAAGGACGCGAATAAGCTTTGAAACAGCTATGCTTCATTTGGGGGGACACGCCATAAATCTATCCTCTAATGAACTTCAACTATCTAGAGGAGAATCTATTGAGGATACCGCGAAAACTCTTTCATTATATGTGAATGTTTTGATGGCAAGGGTGTATGCTCATGAAGATATTGAGAAATTATCAAATTTTGCAACTATTCCTGTAATTAATGGATTATCTGATCTATTTCATCCTTGTCAAATATTAGCGGATCTTCAAACGATCCTTGAATATAAACAAAAGTTAAAGGGTATCAAGCTCACTTACATAGGTGATGGTAACAATATTTGTAATGATTTACTACTTGGATGTTCAAAGCTAGGTATTAATATTTCTGTGGCCACTCCAGTGGGCTTTGAACCGTTGGATTGGATAACAGACATTGCAAGAACAGAGTCAAAAAGAAATAATTCATGTATATTAATCACTTCTGATCCAAATGAGGCCATAGTCGATGCTGATGTAGTTGTTACGGACACTCATATCTCGATAGGAAAGGAAAATGAGATCCATAGTAGAGAAAAGCTGTTCTTTCCAAGATATCAGGTCAACGATGACTTGGTTAAGTTTGCAAAGAAAGACTATATTTTCATGCACTGTTTGCCTGCTAAAAGGGGAAAGGAAGTATCTCCTAGTATTATAGATGGTCCACACTCGGTAGTTTGGACTGAAGCTGAAAATCGTTTGCATGTTCAAAAAGCTCTACTATTAAAGCAATTGAATCCTCAATAGTATCGAGTATTTTTTTACGATAATTTAATATGACTTTATTATTCTATTTTTGGACATTACATAATGACTAGGTTTCTAATTGATAATGTCAATAATTTTGAGGAAGGCAAATTAAGGAGTATGACTCTTGGTGGTAAAGAAATTCTGATTATAAATAAGGGAGGTCGATATTTTGCAATTAACAACATTTGCTCACATGCGGGAGCACGATTGCACACAGGAATTCTAAAGGACAATCAAGTTACTTGTCCATCACATGGTGCGACATGGAATATTGAAACGGGTGAACTCTTGTGGTTTTCTCATAAACTGAAAAGCCAAGAATCGTACGAGGTCATAGTTGAAAATGACAATATATTTGTTGAATTTTGATTATTTCGTTTTTGTTTCTACCATTGAAACCAATAAATTTAGATTTATTTGAGATAAATCAAGGTAAGTACTCTTGAAAATCAATGAATTTGTATCGACACTTCCGAGTAATATCATAAGTGGAGACAGAGTAGTAATTCCTGATGATTTCATTAGAAGAATGTTTATTTTATCAAATCTTAATGAGGGTGATGTATTCTACCATTTAGGAATAGGTAATAACCCTTCAACTCTTATCATAGCTAAGAATGAGTTTAGGGTGAAAAAGGCAGTAGGTATCGACATCGATCCGGCCGTATTAGATGAAATTTCTAACAAGACTCGTTCTTTAGATGACATATTTTTGGTTGTAGGTGATGCAACGAAATATCCACTTACTGAAGCCAGTGTTATTTTCTCTTGGTTTACTGATGATAGAATAAACAGTACATTAGCTAATAAGTTTGAATCTGAACTAGGAACTGGATCAAAGATTTTGTCTATCTGGTCGCCACCGGCTCTCTATTTACCCAATAAGATTGATTTCCCGATACTACTATGCGAGAAGCCATTCAAATTTGGGAACAACGTTGAAGATCAACTCAAATCAATTTACAAGAGTGATTGCATAGACTTTACAGCTTCGTGGAATTTGGCAGACAAATATATAAAATCGTTTGGAACAGTTGATAATGCTTACTATCGATTCTTAGTTATTCTTCATAGCTTGATTATATGGTTCAATGCAAGGGATCTTGGAATAGCATGTGAAGAAGATATTCCACCACCAGTAAAGAGCTACGTAGAAATAATGCGATATTTTTTCAATATAGATTTAAGTGAATTCTTATTCAAATAATCTATTCAAATTATATTTTCCAGTTGTTTATTGACTACTTATATTATTTTTTTTATTATTTGTTAAAATGCAATAAAATAAATTATCAAAATATTATTCCTATAATTATTTTTTTTAATTAATTATCTATATCTTTAATAACAATTTACCCCAAAGATTATAACTATTGATATTATCATGCAAATTTAGGAGATGGACTTTACAATTAATGAGGGACGAAGAAATTTACCTGTCCCCCGATTAGTTGAAGCAGCCTTATTAAGAAACGAGGGGCAATTATCTGCCACGGGATCATTGTCCGTAAGGACGGGAAAATTCACAGGTAGGTCGCCTGATGATAAATTCATAGTCAGAGACGAGATTACTGCTAACACTGTAGATTGGGGTAAGATTAATCATCCTATTTCTGAAGAAAATTTTGATTCTATACTACAACGCATGAAAAAGCATATCTCTAAGAACAAGCTAGAAGAGACTTTGTACACGTTTGATGGATATGTAGGTGCGGATAAATCGTTACGATTACCTATAAGAGTCATAACAGATCAGGCCTGGCATTGTCTTTTTGCTAATCAGATATTTATTAACGCAACTCAAACCGAATTAATCGATTTTAAACCCGATTTTACACTTTTGTCTCTCAACGACTTTGCATCTATTCCGGATAGTGAAGGAACAAATTCCGATACATTCATAATAATAAATTTTAAAAAGAATCTCATTCTGATGGGATCAACCTCCTATGCTGGTGAGATCAAGAAATCAATGTTTTCGGTTATGAATTTCTTACTACCGAAAAAAGGCGTCTTTCCGATGCACTGTTCCACAAATTTGGGAAGAGATGGTCGATCTGCGTTATTTTTTGGTTTGTCCGGTACAGGAAAAACTACATTATCTGCAGATGAAAACCGTCGACTAGTCGGGGATGACGAACATGGGTGGTCAGACTCCGGAGTTTTTAATTTTGAGGGTGGTTGTTATGCTAAATGTATTAATCTAAATAAAGAAAAAGAACCTCAGATATGGAACGCGATAAAGTTTGGGTCCGTTATGGAAAATGTGATCATCGATTCATTCTCGAGAGAGCCTGATTTTGCTGATAGTGGCCTCACTGAAAATACTCGAGTCGTTTATCCTCTAGATTTTATACCCGGAGCGGTTATTCCAAGTGTTTGTGGACATCCTTCTGTAGTTATTTTTCTTACTGCTGATGCCTTTGGTGTATTGCCTCCTATATCAAGGTTATCAAAAGAGGGTGCAATGTATCACTTTATGTCTGGGTATACAAGCAAGTTGGCTGGAACAGAAAGAGGTATTACTGAACCAAAAGAAACCTTCTCCCAATGTTTCGGAGCTCCCTTTATGCCATTGAAGGCAGCAGAATATGCAAAATTATTGGGTGAAAAGATAACTGAACATGACTCCAAAGTTTACCTCATAAACACAGGATGGTCTGGAGGGCCATACGGGATTGGTAAGAGAATAGATCTCAAATATACCCGATTGATGGTATCTGCAGCAATTAAGGGAATTTTGGAAAACAGTTCATATGAAACTCACGATATTTTTAACCTCCAATATCCCGTATCCTGTCCTGACGTACCTTCTAGTATTTTAAATCCTAGAAATACTTGGCACGACAAAGATCAATATGACTTTTCTGCAAAGAGGTTAGCGAGATTATTTATTAATAATTTTAAAAAATTCGAGCCCATTTCTGATGAAATAATCGGGGCCGGACCTCATTTGATTTAGGTTATCATTGATGTTACAAACAAGCACAATAAAATAAATTCTGTGAGTCAAGTAGCCCGGAGCAGATTCGAACTGCTGTCTCCAGGTTTCTTTTCTATAAGATCCAGAGCCTGAAATCCCTAGCCCTTTTTTGGAGTTTGACCACTAGATTCGGCACCATGAAATTTGGTTCGACCGGGCTTCACGAGCTACATTTGTTGTTACAATATTCCAATATTTTATTTTATCTCTAGGATGCGGGTGGAACAACTAGATTTTGAAAAAAAGACTATTTCTTAGTATTAATTTCTCTTATTACTGTTCCATAGTCTAAATGAGCTTTTTTCCTCATATAAGGAATTAGTTTGTAATGAATGGAGTATATGCTTTTTTCACGAACGACTATCCCTTTTACTAAAAGTGAGACGAATCCGCCAGCTATTTTTGAAGGAAGAATCTCTTTCTCATTACAAACCATATCTCTTTTCCTATGATATTCTTGCAAAGTAAAGTAATTTCTATTGACATCCAAAATAAGGGGCCAAATAACGTGCTCCCAAACCAAACGGCGATTTTCGGTAGAAGATGCATGTTTGCCCTTCCTTTTCTCCTTTTGTTTGTAATTTTCCAATGTCATTTTCTTGTTTTTTCGATCAGCAGGATCAGAATTGAAGTCATAGTCACATTTAAACAGTCGGGTTTATAATTCTAATACATGACCCCTATAAGTAGGGAATCTGAGAAATCGGATGAGGTTTTAATCGCACTAGAAAAACTTTCAAAGAAGTGGACTATTGACCCTAAGATTCGTGATATACATCTTGGACTTAGATCAGATGTTAGGGATTACCTCTTAAAATTGAATCAAGTTACCTATCATATCCCTTACCTCTCAGAGACCTCTGAGTTTGTGGTTTGGGATTGCCTTTGGCCTGACTGTCATAATTGCTGTGAAAAACAGGGCAGGCTTCCTTTAACATCTAGAGATATATCTGTAATTTCAAAGGGTTTAGGTTATCCAAACCGCACAGATTTTTTAGAGAAGGAAACGTATGTAGCTACATGGGAACATACTAACTCTACTCTCAGGAAGGAATCGCAAATTATTACTACTCTGACAATGGTAAATCTTAAAAGAAGTGAGACCGAAGGTGAAGCTGAGAACGGAAAACAGATTACATGTCGTTTCTTAAACGGTGGAGGGTCTTGTAGTATTAACTCATCTAAACCCGGAGTTTGTTCGCTTTATCCCTTTTTTTCATGGACACAGAATGAAAATAATAGGGTATCGGTCCACGCCTCCTATCAATTTACTGGTGATTGTCCTGGGTTTTCATTGACCAAAACATTAGATGAAAATATCCCTATCTTGAGGAATTATTCAGAGATTATTTATAATTATAGCATGAGCGTGAATACTACTCTCCGCGAAAGCTTTGCAAGGATAGATATCACCGAATAAAAATTTCGGATAGGTCATTTCCCTCTTGATTTTTCGTATCTATCATTTACATCTTGCCAGTTTATTAGATTCCACCAAGCATTGACGTAATCTGGTCTCTTATTTTGGTATTTCAAATAATAAGCGTGTTCCCAGACATCACAACCTAATAGTGGTATCAAGCCTTCTGTTCTTGGACTTGTTTGATTTGGCATGGATTTGTAATCAACCTTGGTATTTATCGGATCGAATACTAGCCATCCCCAGCCACTTCCTTGAATTCCCACCGTAGCAGTTGTGAATTTCTCCTTGAAATTTGCAAAGCTCCCAAACGTAGAATTAATAGCTTCTGCAATTGGTCCTTGTGGCTCTCCTCCACCATTTGAAGTCATGTTATTCCAAAAAATTCTGTGATTGTCAAAACCACCTCCATTGAAATTTATTGCGCCTCTTAATTCACTTGGTATTATATCAAGGCTTACTTAGTATGACTGTAATATCCCTATTTTGAACATCCTCAGAGCACTTTTCAAGAGCGGCATTTAGATTATTAGTATATGTTTGATGATGCTTGGTATAATGGATTTCCATCGTTTTTGCATCAATGTATGGCTCCAATGCGTCAAAATTATAAGGGAGTTGGGGCAATTCGTATTTACTCATTAAATTAATTTTGTAAATTAAAGCTTTTATCCTTTTCCATTTCCTTATCTTTTAGTACTTCATGTTAGTATTGAGATAACTATTTTTGTATGCTGATAATCGTTATTTTCTGCTTACCAGTCGGAAACATATTTATTTATTCAAACAAGAATAAAAAAGTATTATGGTAATTAATGGTGATCTCCTTGACCAACGTAAAAAAGTTTCCGAACATAGACCAAAGTTCAAAAGACAAGAAAGTTGGAGGTATAAAAGACTTGCAGAAAACTGGAGAAAACCTAAGGGAATAGATAACAAGATGAGACTTCAAGTGTCAGGTGTACCAGCATTAGTAAAAATTGGCTATGGGGGACCCAAAGCTGCTAGGGGTTTACATCCTTCTGGATATGTAGATAATCTTATTCACAACGTAAATGAATTATTGAAATTAAACAAGGATAAAGATGCAGCTCGTATCGCTCACACTGTAGGTAAAAAGAAAAGATTGGAAATAATATTAAAGGCAGAATCAATTGGAATTAAAGTCCTTAATGGAAAAAAACCCGAACTAAAGACATCCAAAGCAAAAGTTGCTGAATCTGAGCAAGAGCAAAACAAGTGATTGAAATGGTCGTAAATATACACAAAAAGAGGGAACTAGCATCTCGAATTCTTGGAGTGGGAGTCAATAGGATTAGATTTGAACCTGACAAATTAGATGATGTAGCCGATTCTATTACCAGGGACAATATACGTGCTTTGATAAATAGCGGATCAATTTGGACGGCCACGGTTAGAGGAACATCTAGAGGAAGAACAAGGTCAAAACTTGAAACTAAAAAGAAACATGGTACAGGCCCCGGTTCAAAAAAAGGAAAAAAAACTGCAAGAGTAGGAAAGAAAGAAGTATATGTCATCAAAGTTCGTTCTATGCGAAAACATCTGAAAATATTAAAGGAGAGAAAAGATATTACTAACGAACAATTTTGGGCTTTATACAAAAAGGTAAACGGTGCACAAGTTCGTTCATTGTCTCATTTAAGGGAATTAGTGAAGATAGCAAAAACGCACTAATTTTATCCTTTTATCAATTTTGTGGCATAGGATAGGAACATCTAGAATCGACCAAAGCAAATTTTCAAAATTTCTTTAAATCTTGGTACAAATTCGTACTTGTCTACATCAGGTAAACCAATCCACCGATATTCTATATGCTCCCAATTTAGTATCACCTTTTGGGTGGACGATAAAAAATAAAATGGTTGGATTAAGAAAATTGTGTCCGGTTCAAAGTATATCGAAACTTGATCCAATATCTTGTGCAATATCAATTGATGCTTTTCTATTTTTGTCTCTTCGTAAATCTCAAGTAGTGCGCGAGATAGTAGATCTTCACTAGGCTCCATATATCCACTGATCCCAGCCCATTTGTTCTGCAGTGTCTTAGTCGACAAACTTCGGTTCAAAATTAAAATTTTATTATCATTTCCTAATACAGAGGTTACAATCAATGAGGATTTATTTTTACTTTGGATTTTCAATCCGAACGCTTAAAAAATAGATTTGCTTTCAAAGTATAAAAGTAATCTTATATGGATAATCATGTGTATTTGAAGTCTTCCAGATCTGCCAATAACAAAATCATCAAAACCAGACTTTAAATCATCCATTCAAAGGTTTCATATAAAATTGGGAGTCAAATCTTGTGATTCTGCAATCGATATCAATCGTTTCTTTTCTGATCCTAATGATTTCTTGTCAAAGTAAATATCGGTTACATGTTCTATTGAACGGGTTTTCATTTGTTGTATCATTCCTTCATCAAGGAACTTCAAATTATACTTACTTGCAATTGAAGCGAAAGCCACATTAGTAGACAGGATTAATTCATTAAACTTTTGAGGATAATGATTTCCTCCAATTCCAATAGCAATCTTTGATTGCTTCTTAGAATGATCACAGTTGTTCTCAATAATAGTCTTTAATACGCATTTACAAATAATAGACGCAGTTGTTTTATTTTTCCATTCCTTCTCTGAAGACCCGATTTCTATAAATATAAGCGGTTTTACTGATGATGTAGGACCATGATGGGTTGCTTCAATCGTCAGATCATAATGCTGAATATTCTTTCTCATGCCACTAAGATTTTTCATATATTCTTTTTGAAAAGTCGGATAAGATATGCCCACCTCGAATGGATTACCACCAAGAGAATTGTCCTTGGAAAAATTTCCAGTAAAGTGTGAAGTCAAAGTCGGTATTTTGCTATTAGAAGCGTGTTTAGATAAGAATATCAAAAAACAATTTTCGCAGCCGACATTGTCAAAATTGGTTAGATATATTAATTCAGAATCAAAGACTAACAGATCAATTGACTTGTATTTATTTGATTTAAAAATTTTAAACTCTATTCTTGGGTTATCATCCATATCCATTAATTTCTTCGCATTATTATTGCAACAGTCGGGTAATTGGGATAATTCTGCTTGACTATACCCTTCAAATTCAAGCAAGTAATCTCTCATTGTACTGCTAGCCAAATCTTTTGAAGATGATATTAAGAGATATTTCATTGACATGGGAACACAGCATTATTAAGATTTAATTGTTGTTTTTAGACAGGACTCCTACCTTGTGTATAATGATTGTTATAAACTTATAAATTCCAAAACAGATACATTCATTGAAGCTATTAATGCCTAAAGACCTCCAATATGACGATAATGACTTGGACCTGGCGGATCTGAAAAGTGAAAGTGTCGATGACGACGACGGTTCATTTGTTGAAGATACTCAAGATAATCAAGAAAACTTTGAAGATTTCAAAGTTGAAAGTGAACAGAACTCCGCAAGAGATGAAAATGGTGGTAACAAACGAAATACGAAGGTGAACAAACGAAACAAAACCAGTTTCATAAATGAGCCACAGGACTCTGCAATGGGTCTTCAGGCAGCCAAAGGATCAGAAAATGATTCTTCCGATGTGATAAGTGAAGATGATGATTCAAAATTTTTTGTCGTCAGGGTAGCGGGGGGCCAAGAAAGTATGATTGCGTCTATGCTACAGACCCGACTAATTTCTAAAAAGATAGAGGGAATATATTCGGTCCTATTTCTTGAAAATTTCAAAGGCTACGTAATTGTAGAGGCTATTGATTCTAACATCGCCTACGAAGCTTTGCATGGGATACGTCACATTAGGGGACAGATAAGAGGTGAACTACCGTTTAAAGACTTGGAGGGCTATCTGATAAAGAAACCAGTTGTAACAGAATTAACAATAGATGATACTGTTGAGATAATAGCTGGTCCTTTTAAATCGATGAAAGCCAAGATAACTAGGGTTGATTATGAAAAACAAGAAGCAACAGTCGTATTACTGGATTCACCATATCAAATCCCTGTAACAGTAGATGCGAATTATCTGAAAAAATCATTATAGAATTATAAATGGATCTTTTGGTAGGAATGATGTAATAAGATATGGGCGAAAAAAAAGTCGTAAATGCATTAGTTAGTGGAGGAGAAGCAAGTGCAGGACCTCCACTTGGACCAGCTCTTGGACCTTTGGGAATTAATATCCTTCAGGTTGTTAATACTATTAACGAAAAAACAAAAGAATTTCCTGGAATGAAAGTTCCCGTAAAAGTTGAAGTCGATTCCGATACCAAGCAATTCACCGTTGAAGTAGGAGTACCTCCCACTGCCGCCTTAATATTTAAGGAAGCGGGTATAAATAAGGGGTCGGGGACTGCGGGTACAAATTTTGTGGGAAATATTTCCATGGAAAGTGTTGTTAAGATATCCAAAATGAAGTTAGACGTATCATACGCCCAATCAACGAAATCTTCTGCCAAAGAAATCATTGGAACATGTCTTAGTTTGGGAGTCAAGGTTGAAGATAAGGTAGCTAATGAGATTTATGATGATGTCAATTCTGGAAAATACGACTCCCAATTCATCTAAACTTGGGATTCATTCCTTTTTTGGTTTTATTTAAGTAAGTTTAAAATATCCCAATCACAGCAGATTAAATTATAATTTTAGGTGAATGATGGAAGTATGTCAATTCAAACAGGTTCAGCTGGCGGAATGCCCGTATTAATATTAAAGGAAGGAGCTAGTGAAACAAAGGGAAAAGAAGCACAAAGGAATAACATTAATGCTGCAAAAACGGTCGCTCAAATAGTAAGAACTAGTTTAGGTCCAAGGGGAATGGATAAGATGTTGGTTGATTCGCTTGGGGATGTAACAATAACCAATGATGGTGCAACCATCCTCAAAGAAATAGATGTTCAGCATCCGGCCGCTAAGATGATGGTAGAAATCAGTAAAGCTACTGATAATGAGGTTGGCGACGGGACAACATCAGTTGTAGTTCTAGCCGGTTCATTAATCGAAATGGCAGAGGAGCTAATTACAAAGAATGTTCATCCAACGGTAATCGTTGATGGTTACAGGAAATGCGCCGTTAAATCCATAGAACTTTTGAATAATATTGCAATAAAAGTGACTAATAACGAGAAGGAACAATTGATCAAGATAGCAAAAACATCTATGCAAACCAAACTAGTCTCAAAGGAATCGAATGATCTTGCAAATATTGTCGTGACAGCTTCTCAACAAGTGGCCGATACAGCTAACGGATCAACTCGAGTCGATCTTGATGACATCAAAGTAGAGAAAAAATCTGGGGGTTCCATAAAAGATACGAGACTAATTAAGGGTATAGTTTTAGACAAGGAGGTTGTGCATGGAGGAATGCCGAAACGGGTGGAAAAGGCTAAAATTGCTCTAATCAATTCTGCATTAGAAATTGAAAAGACTGAGTTTGATGCTAAACTGAATATTACCTCACCAGAACAAATGAAAAGATTCTTGGATGAAGAGAATACGATGCTAAAATCGATGGTTGAGAAGATAACCGGCGCAGGAGCCAATGTCGTTATTTGTCAAAAAGGACTCGATGATATTGCTCAACATTACCTGGCCAAAGCAAATGTATTGACCGTTAGGCGTGTGAAAGAAAGTGACATGACAAAACTGTCTAGAGCAACTGGTGCGAGAATTATTAACAATTTAGATGATTTGACATCCAAGGACCTGGGGTCCGCAGACCTAGTAGAGGAAAGGAAAGTTGAGACGGATAAGTGGGTTTTTGTAGAAGGTTGTAAGAATCCTAAATCAGTAACAATCTTGATACGAGGTGGATCTCAAAGAGTCGTGGATGAAGCAGAGCGATCAGTTCACGACGCTTTGATGGTGACTAAAGATGTTTTGGAAAAGCCCTTTATAGTTGCAGGGGGAGGATCGCCTGAAGCATATGTATCGGGAAAATTAAGGGAATGGACCAATACATTGACAGGTAGGGAACAATTAGCAGCTGAGAAATTCGCTGACGCTTTGGAAATCATTCCTTTAACATTGGCAGAAAATGCCGGTATGAATCAAATTGATACCTTAGCCGAACTACGTTCTAAGCAGAACAAGGGTTCAAAATGGGCAGGTATTGATGCAAGAAATTCCAGAATTGCCGACATGTCGAAATTAGAAATTTTTGAACCATTATCTGTAAAGGAACAAATAATAAAATCTGCAACTGAAGTAGCATCGATGTTGTTAAGGATTGACGATGTTATAGCTTCATCGAAATCAGGTGGCCCGGGTGGTATGCCTCCAGGTGGAATGGGTGGTATGCCTCCAGGTGGAATGGACGGAATGATGTAGGAGTTACCTATTTCAATTTTTTTATTTATTATTCCAATTTTGAATTCATAAAATTTACGGTTCCAATAACATTATATTTGATTTTGAAGTATTAGCAATAGGGTAGGTAGGATCGGGGTGCTAGCCGTACCCCATACCGGAAATCGGCTTTATGTCGGGATCAGTAACTATTAGGTAAATTCGTGAATGGGAGGATACCTGCTTATCCGGCCAGTATGAAATCATGCCGTATCGGATGGCTATGAACAGCAAATTACATGAAGGTGTAATATTGACTGTGAATTGTTGAAATGGGTGAGGTCCGGGAGGGAGCAACCCTAAGGCATCGCAGCCGTGCTGTTACGTCTACGTGGTGGATTTGGAAGGATTCGAGATGGGGCCTTTTGTTTACGTTGGTACTAGTAGGCTACCCTACTTTAAGTTAGGTTTTTGTTATATTTCATTATTAATTAACTATTATGAAAACGAGTTAAATCCATTGATCTTATCCTAAATACATGGATCAGCATAAAGCCAATGGTATCAAGGAAAGAGATTTCGCCGGTAGTGATCAAGATGCCTTTAATAATAGTAGCACGGGAGCTGGCTTTTCGTATACTAGTGAACAATCAAGATCAGATAGTGAAGTTACAAGACTCATCAAGGATTCTATAGCTAGATCAAATCAAACCATAAATAATAACATCTCTTTCAAAACTACAATCAGACAACTTGCTGTGGCCACGTCAAATATAATTAACGATATGCCAGAGGTGGCATCAAGGACAGTTCAGATCGCAAATAAAATAGTTTCTGTAGGAAAAGATAGTCTTAATACAATTAACCAGGTCAGAAATAATTTTTCCGTAAATAGGCAAGAATAGCTACATACAAGGAATGTTAAAGCTCTATCCTTTTCCTATGTTTTGAATTTTTTCATGGATCATGAATGCTTTTTAGACATTTAGGAAAAATAATTTCATGCAAAATAATTGTGTTAATAGGTCCTTTGAATACTTATATGCCTAGTAATCTTCTTATGAAATGGATATCATCGGAAGGAATCAAGTTTGACGTTCATATTTTATGAATACAAAACTGTGTTTGTATTCTAAAAATAATCTATATAGAATGAGACTGTATTACATTTCGATAAAGCCACAGAGGAACTGTCGTATGCAACTATAATAATTGACAGGATACAAGTTTTGACACTGCCAAAATAACAAACTTGACAGTATCTTTGTTTTTTATGAATAAATTAATGCATTACATGATTCTCTGATTAGTCCATCGGCAGTCACAAAGTAATCTAAATTCTGATGGGTAATCAAAGTCCGTGGTCTTTCTCTAAATTTAGAAATATCTTTAGAAAAAGCATCTAGCCTAAATGGCGCCGCGTAAATCATGGTCGGTTTAATAGATTTTATTCTTACGAAAATTCATGGATTGTACCATTTTTAGATATTGTAAGTAACCGTTCACTGTAGATCAAATACATTTCATTATAAAAAATATGTACAAGTATCTTGTGAAATTGTTATAAAGAATATCTAGATTATTTTTCTTGATTTCATGACACTTCCAGGCGGCGAAATTTCAAAGAGGGAACTTCATTTTATCTGGATCGTAGATTGTTCAGGTTCCATGAGGGATGATGGAAAAATACAATCTCTAAACTATGCTATTAGAGAGGCTATTCCTCATATGCAAAGGGAGGCCGAGAGTAATTTTCAAGCGAATCTTTTGGTTAGTGCCTTAAAATTTTCAACCGGTGCGCATTGGATTATCCCACCCACCGACGTAAACAGCTTTAAGTGGATAGATGTAGAAGCAAAAGGCCACACAGACCTTGGACAAGCTTTAGTGTTACTATCTGAAATATTGCATATTCCCCCAATGACTAATAGAGGATTACCACCAGTCCTGGTGCTTTTATCCGATGGACAACCTACAGATAACTTTGAAGACGGACTAAATAAGTTACTACAAGAGCCATGGGGTAAAAAAGCCATACGGATCTCCATTGCAATTGGAGAAGATGCAAATATGAAAGTACTTGAACAATTCATTGGAAGCGACGAGAGAAGTCCGTTACTCGCTAGGAATCCAGAGGTCCTTTCAAATTATATAAGATGGGTATCAACCGTAGTTCAGTCTGCATCGGCGCGACCTCGGAGTCAGCAAAAAAATGATGAACTTCATGATTCTAATGTAGAAATTCCAAAACCCCCTGAAATGATATCTACCGCAACGGATGTTTGGTAGCTTTGATGATGACTAGAAAAAATACTGATAAAAGTTATCAGTATGAGTATAGTGTTGGTGAATCTGTGCATATAAAAGAATTAAACTTGATTTGCAATATCGAAGCAGAGTTAGGATCCGGTACTCAAGGCAAGGTCTATTCTCTCATAACACCAAATAATTCTTCTCTTGCTTTAAAGTGGTATTTTCCTTCCATGGCAACGAAAGAACAATATGGTATTTTAAAGTCGTTGATTGACATCAAATCACCCAGCGAAAAATTTCTTTGGCCTCTGGCTTTAGTTGAAAATTCCGAAAAAGATGGATTCGGATATATAATGCCTCTTAAGGACAAGAGATTTAAAAGTTTCAGTTTATGGCTCTCTAGAAAAATAGACCCTTCGTTCAAAGTCCTTTTAACTGCCTGTTTTGAAATCTCGCAGAGTTTTCACCTTTTGCATTCGAAGGGATTTTGTTATCAAGATCTTTCAATAAATAATCTATACTTTGATCCGCATAGCGGAGACATAAGGATTGGAGACACCGATAATATTATCATAAATGGATCTGAAAAAGGAAATGTCATCGGGACTCCAAAATTCATGGCTCCAGAAATAATTACCGGAAATCAGTTACCAAACACACAAACTGATCTGTACTCGCTTGCTGTGTTATTATTCTATATTTTATTCTTGAACCATCCCTTAGAAGGCAAAGCTGAAAGCTCTATCAAGAGTCTTGATATTCCATCAATGACAAAACTTTATGGCACTAATCCTGTTTTCATTTTTGATCCAGATGATTCCTCCAATTTTCCAGATCCTATTTATCATAAAAACGCTTTGATTTATTGGAATATTTATCCAGAATTCTTTAAAAAACTATTCACAAAGTCCTTTACCAAAGGAATAAAGGATCCGCAATATGGAAGGGTTAGAGAAACAGAATGGCAAATTGCACTGCTTGAGTTAAGAGATTCGATGTACTATTGTAGAAAATGTGGTTCAGAAAATTTTCTCGATCCTAGTTTTCGTGAAACCTTGGGCTTAAGTAAATCAAGCACCAATCTTGTCAACCAAGATAATCTGTCGTCCACTATTCTGCAGAATTTAAATTGTTTCAAAAATAATGATGATGTTACTACATGTTGGAATCCAACTTGCAAAAACATAAACCACAAGATCATGTATATTCTAATTGATGAACGTAAAATGATTGTATTAAATCACGATACCCGTTTATTTTTACACCATGTGGATTTTTCACTTGGATATGATTTCACACGAATTGTAGCACAAATTACTAAGCATCCACACAATGATAACTTATGGGGATTGAAAAACTTGTCAGATACTACGTGGAAGGTAGAAACAGGGAATTCTAGTCCAATTGAAGTGTTACCAAATCAAAGTCTGCTTCTAACTCCCAATACAACAATCAACTTCGGAAAAACTAAAGGTATTATATACTATTAATTATATATGATTGCCTATGATCATAACCCAACCTGTTTCATTCCATGATTCTCATTCATTTAACAGCCGTAAGTGGATAGTTAATGGCGCCAGCGTAAGAGGCATTAGTCACGCTCGCGAACATAACTTGAATCAAGATTCTATTTATTGGATACGTTCTGATGATCAAAATCTTGGAATTTTATCCGTAGCAGATGGACATGGCAGCGAGACTCACTTTCGAAGCAAAATAGGATCGAAAATTGCTACCAAGATTGCGACAAGAACACTGCATAAATTTTTCACTGAATATCCATTAAATACTACTACTTTCCCGGGAATCCGAGATATTATTAGATATTCAATTCCTAGACTTTTGGTAAAAAATTGGAATGATGAAGTCTCTGAACATTTCCGCAGATATCCATTTACAAGTATCGAACTATCAAAAGTATCTGATAAAAAAAATACTTCCGTTTTGAGCAATATTATTTCTAATCCACAAATTGCATATGGATCGACATTGGTAACCGCTGTCTTGACCGAAAATTACGTTCTGTTCTTTCAAATTGGAGATGGTAATATTCTAATTGTTGATAATTTTAGGAACACAGCATCGCCATTCGATAAACTAGATGAAACTGGAGATGGGAATCAAATTGTAATACCATTAAACTATACCAGCTCATTGTGCATGAACTCTAGTTGGTTGGATTTCAAAGTGAGAATATATCCGATATCTGATCTAAAACCTAAATTAATCCTTCTTACTACTGATGGTTATTATAATTCTTTTGAAAATGAATCAGGTTTCTATAAAATAGGAGCAGATTATCTTGACATTCTTAATAATTATGGACTCGATCACATGCAGAACAATTTGAAATTAATGCTGAAAGCGACCTCATCAAAGGGCAGCGGTGATGATATTACTCTAGGTTACTTGTTTGAGAAAGACAGGTAATTTTGTATTCTAATTCTTCTTTTGAGTTGATTATTGATTTTTTTTAATTAAAATCACTCTCCATAGCTTTTTCTAACTCCAGCTTGAAGTTGTCGACTCTCTGAGTAATTTCGCCAACCTTGTCAGTGCCTAATTCGCTAGGCCTGATATCATTAGAATGCTGAATATCTAGCCCTTTGTTGATTGAATTATTACCGGAAAATCTTTTGTCGCTTGGTGCCGTAATTGTTATTTGATTCTCAACACTTTCCGTAAATTCACCTATTAACCCTTGGTCGAGTTTGTTTTTCGTTGTAATCCATGTACTATCTGTATTCGTCTTGAGAACCGAACCATCACTATCAAGATTTTGGTCAGCAATTAATGAATTTGAGTTCTCGTTATTATCTGCCCAACTCATTGAATAAAAAATAATCCCCAAACTAAGGGCAGAAACAACTACCATTATACAGATGAGATGTGTGTTAGATAACTTGGATTTGGAATTTAAAGAATTATATCTTTTGGATTTATCTTGCGGGGAGTAGATATTATTAATCTGTTTTTGAAGGAGTGTCATCGTATTATTTCTCCTTCTTTTGATGAACTCATCTTGGCAATTTATTGATAAGGCTCTGTCATAACATTTTATCGCCTCTGAATAATTTCCTTCGTTATGCAGAGATAATCCCTTGTCAGACAAAATGGTATAGTCTCGGCAATTTATTGATAAGGCTCTGTCATAACATTTTATCGCCTCTGAATAATTTCCTTCGTTATGAAGTCTTTTCCCCTGATCGTGTATATACTTAATTGCACAGGAATCGATGAACATTAAATTCGAAACTGGATCATGAACGATCGGAACATTTGATTGAACTTCTTTCTTTTCATAAAGAGGAACCTCAAAGGTAGTGATAATTTGTTGACATTCATCGTCTGTCAACTTTTTGAGGCTCAACGCCCATACCATAGTCGTCCAAACAGCTGATTCCTCGTCCAAAACATTAGTAGAAACAAGCTTTGTTGTTATTTCAAATATTGCATTTTGAGAAGTCTGTTCTCCTGATTTATTGTTCAAGAGTTCAATAACACCTGACTTTGCACCAGTAACAATAAGAAAAATCTCTTTTTTGTGGGTGGAGCCATAAATATCTTTAAGGTATCCTTCAAGACGGCTATAGTCTTTTAGAATTTCAGGATCAATTATTGTCAAATTACTCAATGATTCTGATAAAGCAGTAATGGAATCTAACTCATGAACAAGGTTCGTACATTCGCCACCTCCGTGATTCAAACCAATAGGGGATTTGCATATGTATATTTAGTAACTTCTTTACCGATCGTATTTAATTCGTCAAATAGGTAAACGATTACCGTCTTTATCATATTAATTTAATGTCATCTTTTAATTAATATCGATTTAAATGGATTGTTTCAAACTTAATAATTTAACACTTTTCCTATTAATTCTGCAAGGAAAAGTATACTGAATATATTCAATTATGATGTAGGCTACATTTCAATTGATTCATTTCATCCCCCTAGTTATACTATTCAAAAGTTAACAATCTTTAATTCTGCTTGGGTCTATGGGGTAATATTCATCAAAGCATGTATTACATACTAAATTTCTAAATCGTAAGTATTTTGGATTTTCAACTACCTTCGTATTCAAACTATTCAGTTTGGTCTTACATAAAATACACTTATTCTGTATTTCGTCAGGGAGTATCATTCGATGATATTCTTAAGCTAAGACCTTTTTGAACTTAATGCTTGGAAAATCTTCAAAGCTTATAAATATCAATCACTCTTATATCGCAAAATTAATCTTCCATTCGCTTAAATAGATGGAGTCAAATTTATTACATGTTGTCAAAATAGTCAATATATCGTTTTCAAAATTCTTTACTATACCAAAACCTTTGACGATATCCCTTTCCCTAACTGATCCAAGACCCGCAAAAACATTTTGCATCTTGTTATTTGCTAATAATTTTAAAGAAATTAAACTTATTCTACTAATATCCCGATAGTAGTTTGATGAATAGTTTATTCTATGAAATCGGCCCTGATAATAAATCGACCTTACATCCTTAAGATGCATCTTGACAAGTTGTGTATTATTTTGGTTAAGGAATCTTGCCAAGGTGTTCATTCTTTTTTGATATCGGTCTAACCAGGATCGCCTGATAACAGAATTTGGAGTGCCTCCATACCTGATTTCAAATTTCCATCCATCAGGTGCCCTTTTATATCGACTCAAGTTTGCATGAATATTTGGTTTTCCCAAGCTCACAATGCAGTCCGGTTGAACCTTATGTAATAACTTTAGTTTATAAATTAGGCCTTTACCGTTCACATATCCATCGGTATTTACGATACATCTATCGTAGGAGCGCGTTTTATTAATTAATTTACTAACACTTTGGATTATTCTATTCTCGCTGTTAGATGGTTGGAGACTACCAATAAAGCTTATATGATCGGCTTTTATCTTTGATGAGTCTATGCATTGATTCTTCAAGACTGCCGAACCTATGCAAGTTGGAGGCGCTAAATCTCCTTGACCAACGTCAGCATCTAATAATAACGGCCTTTGACCACTATCGATGAATTTATTTGCAAGATACAATGAAAAGGTAGATTTCCCAGAATCTGTAGGCCCTACAACCACAATGGTTTTATGTCTTCGATTCAAAATATCATCGGATATTTCTTTCCAGATAGACATACCTAAATTTGAGCTTTCATTTTTACCAAAAGGTCCTTTTAATTGATATTTATTTCCGATTAAATGAATCCTTGTACTATCTCTCTTTTCTACGGGTAGTGTCTTAAAGTTATTCCAAATAATTTTTTGATTCTTGATTTTTACACCTAATATATAACATTCCCCGTATACAATCATTATTACCGGACCACGAACAAGGAAAATTTTCAATTTAATCCCATTATGAATGGGTGTCTTTAGGTTATAATTTTTGGTCTAATCCATTATTTTTCCAATCATCTTACTTTTATGATCGTAAGTATAGCGGATAACTTTACCTTTTTTTCGGTTAAACGTAAATCTACTATACCTAGCCGTTAGCTAATGGCTTGTTATATTATTTGAATTCAGATTATCATCCAGTATATAGAATAGGTATATTTCTTCCATTTATGATATCATGATTTAGTATTCTTATAATGTGTGAAACCTAGAGTTTATGCAAAAGTCTTGAATAAATTAAATAACCAGAGTTTGAACATAGATTATGCAAAGAATAAGAAAAATAATATCAGAAATTCTTGTGTCTATAGCATTTATCTTGTTGGTGGTGTATATTCTAGACGTAGGAGTTGCAATGATAAATCAATCAGACGGTTTTCTGCCTTTATCTGAAAAAGATAGGGGAATGATATTTGGTGGAGGTTCGATTATTCTATTTGTTATTTCATTCGGGATCGGCATAAACATACCATCAAAAATATTAACTATTCTGTTAGTACTAGGTGGGGCTATCATGGGAACTACTGTTCTATTATCATCATTGTTTTTGCCTTCAGAGGACAATGTCCAGATGTCGCCTGCAGACTCAAAACAAATACCGATATTCGCACCACAGTTTATTGGAATAATAATTATCGGATACGTAATAATGGGAATGGGAATATTGAGAATCATAAGGAGAAAATAGAACTTTCGGATTTATTTCTAAAACTTTTTATTCAAATTTTTTTTCTATTTATTTTAGGAAATGGACTTTAATTCACATAAACAAAGTCTATTTACTTGCTGGCAAGAATTCTTTTCTTTGCTATACTCTCGTTTGCATATTCTATGTAGTTTAGATCAATTTCTGTACCAATAAAGTCTATACCTAGTTCTATACATGCTAATGCGGTGCTGCCTATACCCATGAAAGGATCATAAACTATGAAATCTTTGGTATTATTACCATGTAACTTGATGCAAAGTTTAGCTAACTTCTCTGGGAATATAGCAGGATGAGATCTTTCCCTCTGGATGGTAGGATACGAAATGAACCACACATTTCCTCTGTCTTTTCTGTCCTGGCTTACAGATTTCCATCTTTTAATATTTGTCTTGTCTTGATAAGGAACTCCTATTGATAATTTGTCAATAGGCAAATTTCCTGTTTTAGTAAAGTGGAAAACGTATTCATGAATATTGGTCAAAAACCTGTTACTTCTTATTGGTTTATAATGACCAATTGAGAAACCCTCAGCGCATAACGGATTTGAATTTCCTATATCTTCTTTTTCTATTGAAATTGACTTTATCCAATGGATGGTATTTTGCAGTTTATAACCTGCATTCAGGAATTTATTTACAGCGTTAAAGGGTACTAGCGGATTTGATGAAGTCTCTCCAATGTTTAAGAAAAAAGATCCATTAAACTTCAATACCGAGTAACTCTTTTGTGCTATTTCGTAAAGCCATTTTAAATAGCCATCCTCTTTCATCCTATCATAATATTCGTTGTATTTTTTCCCTATATTGTATGGAGGAGATGTGACAATTACATCAATCTTGAATTCATTATTCATTTTAATTCTATCCATGAATTTGATACAATCTTGACAATAAATCTGGTTACGAGAAATCACAGGTCCTATTGTCAGCAGATGGATTTATAATTTTATTATCTTTTATCCCGATGTTTGTTCTATTCCAGCACTAATTTCAGAAATATGATCTTGTATAGTATGAATTTGGGTCGGCCGCTGTTTCGCATCTGCATTAACCTAATTCAGGAATACCCCGCAGATTCAAAAAGAGTTTCCATAAAATGTAAGGTCATTGTTTTAGCTGATTGCTATAAATATTTAATACTTCATCAACAGTTGTGGTATCTTCAGGAGCTTTATCATCCCTCACGTTACCGGTAAACTTTGGAAATCTCAGTGCGAAACCGTATCCTGGTTTGATCAAGTTTCTTCCGGTTGTATATACCGGACTTAAAGTAATTTCAGATGTAACAATTTCTAGAATTATATTAGGCTCAAACCAAACGTCCATAGATAAAGCTCCTGCCTCTACTCGTGGGTGTTTTTTGTGAATAACAAGTTTATTCAGTCTGTTAGACAACGCAGTAAGAACGTCATCTTTAAAACCCGTGCCTACTTTACATATCGTATAAAAAGTATCCTCTGTCTTGCTATATGAACCCAATAACAAAGCACCATATTTTCCAACCCGTCTCCCTTTTCCATACAAGGCCCCTAGGATTACTAGGTCTAGTGAATCGGTTATTGTTCCCGAATATTCTCTCTTCAATTTTATCCATGCCCATTCTCGCGCTCCTGCTCGATATCGACTACTCGGATCTTTTAACATTAAACCCTCGCATCCATTCTCCAAAGCCTTTGTCATGAATTTTTCAATTTCGTCTATGGTTGATACTTTAGTTTGGTCTACTAGTTTAAGCCGATCATTCTTGATATTTCCAAAAGCATCTTCTAGCAATCTCCTTCTTTCAAAAAAAGATAATTCCATGGTATCTTGACCATTATAATACAATAAATCAAATAAATTCAATAATACTGGATACTTCTCCATTACATCTTGAATTTCATGCTTTCTCTTTCTTTTCATTAGACTTTGAAAGGGAAGATATTTTAGATTAGTAGAGTTAATAGCGACTACTTCACCTTCTACAATAAAATTATCCGTGTTTTCATCGGCAAACATCTTTACAATTTCTGGAAAATGTGGTGTTATGTTTTCTAAGCTTCTGGTAAAGAGTTCAATTTGGTTTCCTTTTTTATGAATCTGTACTCTTTCACCATCGATCTTAAATTCAGCAAAACATTCTCCTTTCATTTTATTTAGAGCTTCTCTTGAATCTCTTGCCCTTTCTGCTAACATAGGTCGAACTGGCACAAATAAAGAAACCGCAATTAATTGGACATCTTTAATAGATCCTTTAGCCAAAATTCGCGCAATATTTCCCAGATCACTGGAAAGGTTGAAGGCATTTTCTAATATGCTCTTATTTTTCTTATCGCCAGTAAAGCTAAGAGCAAGTGCGTCAATCAGTGTATAATTTGCTATACCTAGCCTTAAAGTTCCTAGAACCAGTTTCAATAAGTATTTCGCCTCTAAATTAGATGAATTATTCAACATACTTGTGATATATCTTCTTTTTAGATCCAAAGAGCCTGTTCCAGATGTGTTCGCTATCTTTACCATGGTATCGAACACTTTCTCGACAGTAAGGTGTTCTTGAAATAGCGTACTTTGTACTCTATTATATCTTAAACGATATGCGACATCTCCTAAGTCACCGATCCTATTATATAGTAACTGAATTTCGTTTGAAGAATTACCAGTAACAATAGATAATGACCTAATAACCATTTTTTCAGCTATTCCCAATTCTTTTGAACTATGATCGGGCCCGAGTTTTCCTTGAATTAAATAGATAATCTTGTCAATTATATCAACAGGGGTTTTTTTTAAAAGTTCCACTAAAAACTGTGTTAGAGCGATTCTACTGCTTGTCGTCTCCATTTCCTTAAACGTTTGAGCAAGTTCTAGGAATAGCATCATTATCATTTCTTAAGGTCCAATAATTAGATTTGAAGATTACTTTCGTTTAAAGCAGTCAGTCATCTTTCCTAAACTAAAAAACCGGATGTATTGTTAATCATGTCTATGGTTTTTATACTTATTTTAATCACGCTAATGTAGAGTATGAGCACAGTAAGCGAAATAATGTCATCTCGTGAACCATGGACAATAAAAGCCTATTCCAATAATACCGCTCACGATGTTGCTACTATCTTAAGTAAAAATCGTATTGGGTCGGTTCTCGTTATCGACAAAGATATGACTCCCATCGGAATTATTACTGAAAGAGACCTAGTGAAGCGTATCTGTCTTGAAAGTCTAAATGCAAGTAAAGTATTAGTCGAAGATATTATGTCATCACCCCTAATAACGATAATGGCATATGACTCTGTTGATACTGCATCACGGATCATGATTACAAACAAAATTAAACGGTTACCGGTTGTGGAGGCTGATAATAGGATTATTGGCATTATAAGCGTGACAGATATTGCTAGGAACCTTGCAAAAATATTATTCGACGATTATAACAGATACAGATCTCTGAAGAAAATCATAGACATAGATGATATTGCAAATTAATATCTGTTGTACCAAATGGTTAAAATTGTCATTTTTACTAGCTATTGAACTCGAGCCCGGAATTTTTTGTGTACAATCTTTCCATCCTATCTCTAGACTGACATAAAATGAAGGGTTTAGTAACATAATAAATAACTATATCACCTGTCCATGATTATACATAGATGGTTATGCAATGAGATCATCATCTCTTTAAATCGGAATTCAATAATTCTATATGGACAAAATTGTGGTCCACAAAAAATTTTTTTTTTGGTCATAGAATATCAATCAAATGGAATGCTGTAATGAGATCTATCCAGAGACAATAACAAATCAAATTCCAATGGAAATGGTTAAATTATGTGTGCAATTTTTTATAATAAAATGCCTTGGTAGCTCAGCCTGGCCAGAGCGTTGCCTTGGTAAGGCAAAGGTCGCGGGTTCAATTCCCGCCCAAGGCTTTCTTTTTAGCCTAAATGAAAGCTAATCTGACTCCATATGTGAATATATTATTAATAAAATCAACAAACCAAATTCGGTGAGATTCTTGTTATGAGTCGATTGATTGGATGTATTATATACAAAATGCTGGAAAAAATCATAGCAAACATATTGTCAGTGCACAACTAAGATACTCTAAAAAAATTACAAATCATATTTGAATAGTGATACTCCGAGCAAGATCATCTTGTCCGATGATAAGAAGATGCACATTTTTAAAGTCACTATTCACGCCTTTAAAGTTTCTGGAAGGATACGGTAGATGGAAAAAACAGTTGAGACAAATCAATTGCAATGGCCAGCTAATGGAAATGGGAGCCTGGTATCTTCAAAAGGCTTAGGCTTTCACAATATCTGAGGAAATAATGATAACGCGCAGATGATAATACAACTAAATAATGTTTGTAAAAGATGTGAAAAAATATTCTTCGGTCCTGATAGAATATACTCTATCATGATTGGGACCCGCTAAAGCCTGTGAGTATTTGGTTACTTAAAGTAAGTAAGGATGAATGCATATCAATAGATGAGGATTTTGGAACATTATGGATTTCCGGAAAGCTCGATGGGAAGATTAAAAAATTACCTACTTTTCTATCTTATTTGAAAAGATACATGGAATCATGGAGATCTCAGAATCCCAATCTTATAGTTCGAACAGATTGCCTTAGGAAGAAAAAAATCTAAAGATGAGCAACTTGATATTTTGCCAAATATTCGCTACTTTTCTAAGTAATGAAGGTGTAATACAGTATATAATTGATTAATTTGAGGGACGAATATCAACATCCGCTTATGTATGACTCTAGCATACATCAGGTTCATCAGGGTTCAGTTGATAGGAGAATAGGTAGATAAACTTTATGCTGGGTTTGTTAAATGATTTATGTCGACAGCGTGATGCTATTGACATTATTTTCAGGACCGTTATACCTGATATGGGGGGTAGTTTTTTAAATTTCCTAATCTATTTTTGATAGTTACAAACACATTGTCATGCAATCTGGTTATACCAATGACAAATCTTTAATAATTCATTCAAAATTGATTTCTCATGTTAGAAAAATCTGGATTTGATGGTGCAAAGGCTGAAGCCTTTGCTGGAAAACTTTTAGAGATTATAAATGGTGGATGTCTTTCTCTCATGATAAGTGTAGGTCATAAAACGGGGCTATTTGATGTAATGTCTAGATTAGAGAAACCATCTACATCAGAAGAAATAGCAAAGGAAGCTAATCTTAATGAAAGATATGTTCGAGAATGGCTTGGTGGTATGGTAGTAGGTGGAATTGTTGAATACGATCCAGATGGAAAAAAATATCTACTACCCACAGAACATTCAGCTTTCACCACAAGAGCCGCGGGTATTGATAACTTGGCTCTCTTTTCACAATATATTTCTTTGATGGGTCTGGTGGAAGACAGGATTGTGGATTGCTTTAGATATGGTGGAGGGGTACCCTATTCTGAGTATCCCGCCTTTCAAACTCTTCAAGCCGAAGAAACTTCTAGGGTATTCAATTCGAGACTAATTGACCAAATAGTACCCCTCACTGGTCAAGATACGATCAGCAAACTTCAAAACGGTGCGTCTGTCCTAGAAATAGGTTGTGGGCGCGGCCACGCATTGAATCTTATGGCAAAAGCATTTCAAAATAGCAAGTTTATGGGGTATGACTTTTCCGACGAGGGAGTGGAAGCTGGGAAAAAAGAGTCTAAAGAAATGAATCTCACAAATGTTGAATTTGAAGTAAAAGATGTCAATACTATAACTGATACCAATAAATATGATCTTGTCATGGCATTTGACACTATCCATGATCAGGCACACCCCACCACAGTGTTGTCAAAAATCTATTCTGCCTTAAAAACTAATGGAACTTTTCTAATGCAAGACATAGCTGCTTCTAGTAACACTGAGGAAAACATCCAAAATCCTTTGGCCCCTACCCTTTATACATTTTCAACAATGCACTGCTTGACTGTTTCATTGGCTCAGGGTGGGGAAGGTTTGGGTACGGTTTGGGGACGAGAATTGGCTAAACAAAAGTTAAGAGAAGCTGGGTTTTCAGAGGCAATTGACATCAAACAAATAGATGGGGATATTTTGAATTACTATTACGTAGTCAAAAAGACGTAGCAAGTTCAGGTCGTTCTTGGAGATCTTCATAATTAAAGTACTGGCTTAAATACAAACGAGAACTTTGGTAGTGCAAGTGACGTTAATTTTAGTTCCTCATATAATAATTTACTGTTATGGAAGATGATTCTGACTCACTCGAATAATGTTGCTCCTTATAAGCACTTTTTTAATCCTGATCAGAGAGCAAGAGTTCGCAAAGGCACAAAATTGTATCAATTAGTGGCGTACTGTTGATCTTTTAATCGGTCCCCATTTTAGAATATAATTTGTACGTCATTCATTTAAGATAAGAAGGGGTAACTTTATCCAACTTCCATTAACAAATCTATGATTTTTCGCATGTTTGTCTACTCTTGTGGAAAAAACAGAAAATGAAAGAATTATCATCTTTCCTTGAGTTATCGGAAAGATTCCGTTTGTTTTAGAAAATCTTCGTTTTCCTTGTCGTTTCGTCAAAGTTGTAAAACTATTAAAGTTTATCCCATCTTAGGTTAAAAAATTAACACGAGCCCAAAAATTTTTTGTAAAGAACAAATCAATAATGTTTATATTTGTATGAAATTACTATTTCGTAATTTGTATAGAACAGATATATTTAAAAAAAAAATTTTAATTCCGTTCAATTTATCCATATGCGCAGCACTCATATTGCTAAGTTTTGAGGTAACTTCATCTTATTCACAAAGTTTTGAAGAAAATGAGGTGTCCTCAGTACAAATATCCAAATCCTCTTTTAATTCATATACAATTGTTAACGATACTGCTTTTATTAAACCATTTTTTGATATAACATACACTATCAGCGGGAGCAGCTCATCTATTAATAACTCCCAGAGCATTATTAACTCTACCATTATAAATGATTTCATGCTGTCACCAACTGTAGGATATGTAATACAGCCATCTAATGCCTCCGATTCAATTGGCAGTTCAAACAGCAATCTTTCCTCTTTATCTAATCCCTTTGTTGATATCGATACCATAAGTGCGAGTATTCAACAACAACTTAATACATCTATTGATAATGCTATAGATATCGATTATTATGATGTGGACATAAAGTGTAAATTTAGTGAGAATATCCAAGACTGGGATTGTCAGGCCTTCGGCTTACCTGCCTAGTAAATGAATATCTATCATTTTTGTTTCGGTCAGTATCATAATTTCGTTTTTTCTTGAAATGAGTGGCGGAAAAAGGATATGATGCAATGACACAATTCGCTTGACTATAATTTGCAATCTATCTTCGAGATCAAACCGGCTATGCATAACCCCCGACTCGACAGTCGGTTCATTCATTTTTTTTATCATATTAAATCTGGAAGGCAGCCGCTTATCAGTGAATGAGTTATTGATTTTATTGTTCCGTTTGCAGATTTATGATATATATATAAGTATTTCAGAAATAAGTGTTAACGGGCGGGGGTTGTAGAGCCTGGCCAAATAAATATATTTTGGAGACGCGGGACTTAAGATCTTTATAAGGGATCCCGTCTCTCAGGGGTTCGTGGGTTCAAATCCCACCTCCCGCACTTGAAGCTATCTTGTTAATAAATAACACGTTCGCATGATTGAAGATTATCACGAATGCATTAATAATTATCTTCCAAATCGGCTTATTTAAAAATACTGTGGGTGATGTTACAAATCAATATTGATTTCCTATCGGTTTCATCTAGATTGTGGCAGGACGTAAAATGATTATTATTTGAATAGTCAAACTCAAAAAGAGTTAAGGCTTTAACTTTTCAATCCGTCCTGACCAATTTCTTTTGATTTATAATACTTTATACATGTGCTCAGAAACTTATTATGAAACCGGTTGTCGCTTGCAAGCTCAGGATGAAAAGAGGTTGCCATAATGTTATCCTGCTTAACAGCAACTATCTTGTTTTCAAATCTAGTCAGAATTTGAACGTTTTTTCCTACCTCGGTAATTACTGGTCCCCTAATAAAAACCCCTTTGAAAGGCTCTTGTCCCAACATAGGAATTTCTAAATCCGCTTCAAAAGATTCGCGCTGCCTACCAAATGCATTTCTTTCAACAGTAACATCTAAAACCTGTAACAGTTGTTGTTTTGTTTCACCTAGTGTTTTGTCATGAGCCTTGTTTGCCATTAGAATGAGACCAGCACATGTACCAAGGACTGGAAGCCCTTCACTAATTTTCCTAACTAACAAGTTTAGATGGATTTTCTGGAGAGACAGTAGTATACCCATCACCGTACTCTCACCCCCGGGAATTACGAGTCCATGCAAGCCTTCAATACCTGAAGTGTTTTTCAGATGTATTATTTGTCCTTCAGTTTCTAGCTCTAGCAATGATTTCTTTACAGCCGACGCATTTTCCTCAATATCTCCTTGGATACTAAGTATTCCAATTTTAAGACTGTTCATTAGACTAATGGTCCTCTTTCTTGCATCCTTATATCTAGGTTTTTTGTATCAAGTCCAATAAGTGATTTTTTTTCATCAACCATTCTTTGAGCTTCTAATAATATTTTTTCATCATCATAATAAGTAGTTGCCAAGACTACTGCTCTAGCTCTCAATGACGGGTCTTCGGATTTGAAAATGCCAGATCCTACAAATACCCCATCGCAACCTAATCTCATTAGGAAAGCGGCATCTGAAGGTGTAGTTATGCCTCCTGCTGCGAAATTAACAACTGGAAGGCGACCGAGTCTTCCTACTTCTCTTACTACATCTAGAGATACTCTAAATTCTCTTGAAAGCTTTATCATCTCTTGAAAATCATTTTCAGAATATGCACTACAAAGCATTCGGACTTCTCTATTAAGGATCTTAATATGATTAACAGCTTCAGCAACATTCCCTGTTCCTGGCTCCCCTTTAGTTCTAATCATTGATGCACCTTCTTCAATTCTTCGCAATGCTTCGCCCAAATTTTTTGCGCCATTGACAAATGGCGTAGTAAAATCCCACTTCCAAATGTGGTTTTCTTCATCCGCAGGAGTCAAAACCTCGCTCTCGTCGACCATATCTACACCACAGCTTTCTAGCATTTGGGCCTCAGAAACATGTCCTATTCTACATTTTGCCATTATTGGAATAGAGACGGAGTTCATTATATCCAGTATGGTTTTTACACCCGCGGTTCGAGCAACCCCGCCTGCTTTTCTTACATCATAAGGTAATTTATCTAAAACCATTACTGCAACTGCTCCTGATTCTTCAGCTATTTGAGCCTGTTCCACATTTGTAACGTCCATAATTACTCCATGTTTTTGCATATGAGCAAAACCTCTTTTGACTAATACACTACCTTTTACAGTGTTATTGTCTTTTTCGATAAGGATTTTCTTACTCTCAGATTTTCTATTTGAGGGTACCAATGAAATAGCCACATATTCTATTTGTTAAAACGATATATAGGTATATTTTTTACAGAATTAGTTAGTAAGTTAGGGTTCATCTTTGTAGAATTGGATCTTCTCTTTAGGGGCAATAGATATTGTTTTTAGGGCTAAAGGTTCATAGCAATATTTAAAAAGGTATTATCTTTATTACAAATAATGACTTTACCAAAAGGGTATAAACCTAGTGGGCAAACCGGTTCCGGTAGTAGTGGTAGTAGTGGTAGTAGTGGTAGTAGTGGTGGTTCATCTG
This sequence comes from Candidatus Nitrosocosmicus sp. FF01, assembly GCF_047711275.1. Classification (NCBI taxonomy): domain Archaea; kingdom Thermoproteati; phylum Nitrososphaerota; class Nitrososphaeria; order Nitrososphaerales; family Nitrososphaeraceae; genus Candidatus Nitrosocosmicus; species Candidatus Nitrosocosmicus sp. FF01. The sequence goes on from NZ_JBLNIG010000001.1 coordinate 606,607, forward strand.
GAGCAAGTCGCGATGAAATCGAGCGTATGATCGGCCGAAGAGTCGAGAATATGAAGGGAATTATAGTATTGGGCTTTATATTATGTTGGGTTGCTACAGCTGGCGGTGTATATGTAGGTGTTACTGTATATCCATGGGCATACCCGTTACCAAGTGGCATCTATGCTCTCTCTGTTTTGACTGTAATCGAAATATTAGGCATGATCTGGATGTTAAAAATTGTTGGTGAAAAACCAGTAAGAATGTAGAATATTTCCTTCAAATTTATTTTTTTGAGTTTTATTCAACCTATCTTAGCAAAATTATTTAGATTCCTTATTAACTATTCATTTACTATCTCTCTGATTAGCCATAAACGATGTTATTTTTAAAATAATACACACAAAATCTTATATACTACCTATAAGAACAGCATAATAATGGTCTGGTTAAGACGTACAACTCACTATTTGTTCATAGTTGTTGTTGCAGTTAACAGTACGTTGCTTACAATCAACGCAGGAGATTACATCTTCTATACTGACTGGGCGTGGACATCATTTGTCGTATTTTCGATTTCTCAATCCACAATGCTTGTGGTTGGAGCTATATACTATATGTTGTTTACAGGCGTTCCGGGTACTGCTACGTATTATGCAACTATAATGACTATATATACATGGGTTGCCAAAGGTGCATGGTTTGCATTGGGATATCCATACGACTTTGTTGTGGTTCCTGTTTGGATACCATCGGCGATGTTGTTGGATTTGGCGTACTGGGCAACAAGGAGAAACAAACACGCGGCTATATTAATTGGTGGTGTGTTGGTAGGAATGTCGCTACCACTATTTAATATGATCAACTTGTTGTTGGTTGCTGATCCCTTGGAAATGGCATTCAAGTATCCAAGACCCACTTTACCACCATACATGACTCCAATCGAACCTCAGGTAGGTAAGTTCTATAATAGTCCTGTTGCGCTAGGGGCCGGTGCGGGAGCTGTGCTATGTGTTCCTATAGCGGCATTGGGTGCAAAACTCAATACCTGGACTTACAGATGGATGGCAGCCTGGAGTAAGTGGGACTAACTCTCCTTTTTTTTATTCTCTTACAAATTATAGTTATCTTTAGTTTCAATTTTGTCTTTTCATTGGATAGGTTCGATCTGACAATTCGATTAAAGTAAAAGTTCATCGATTGTTTGATAGGGATATTAATTAGGAACCGATCAAAATTTCTCAAATCTTATTTAGAAAATGCCTTCGCTACTTTAACTATATACCTAACCGCTTTTAAACAAAAAAAGATTTATTATTAATTGTCTTTAAGGAGAACTTTTTATTTTCAGATTATCCACCAAGCCGTCGACATTAATATTGGGATATCCTTCGTTATCCATAATCTTTTGGACAGCGGGGGGATACTCGTCGTAATTTTCTATTCTCGATTGTAATCTTTCTTCAAATGTAGGTACCAAGTTATTTTCATAAAAAACCCCAACGGGGATTCTATTCTCCCATTCCTTTGATTTCTCTATGGCGTTCATAATTTTAACCGAAGCTTCGTTCTGGTCGTTTACGTTACCATTAAAGCCTTCATCCTCAATCTTATACATTTTGGGAATCCTTATCTTGGGATTATTCTCCTCAGTAGTAAAACCTTGGTACCATTCTTTTGTATTAATATCGTTGTATGTTGGACAGGGTTGCAAGACGTCGATAAATGACAACCCTTTGTGCATAATACCTTTCTTGATCACTTCTTTTAGATGTCTGACATCGTAAGAATAACCCCTTGCTATAAATGTAAATCCACTAATACACGCAAGTGCGATTGGATTAATACTCTCATTCACATTGGGTTGAGGTAAAGATTTGGTTTTCATTCCTAATTTCAAAGTAGGAGAAGCTTGTCCTTTGGTCAAACCGTACACCCCGTTATTAAAAATAATATATGTCAAATCTATATTTCTTCTTCCCGCATTTACAAAATGCCCTGACCCTATTCCTAAACCATCTCCATCCCCGCCAACAGCAATAATTTTTAATTTTGGATTGGATAATTTGGCACCTTGGGCAAAAGGAAGCACTCTTCCATGAAGTGTGTGGATTCCGAAAGTGTTTATGAAATGAGGAGTTTTCCCTGAACAACCTATTCCGGAAAAAATAGCAGCTTTGTGAGGCAATATTTCCAACTCAAAGAGTGCCATTTGTATTGAATTGAGTATTCCAAAATCACCACAACCTGCACACCAATCGTTGTGAACGTCTGTTTTATAGTCTGCGATCTTATACTCCATTAGTTAGTATCACTCTGTCTTTAGAATTGTTGTTTAATATGTTAATCAATGAATCATGAATTTCAGTATGACTCATTGGTCTGCCATTATACTTTAGTATTTTGAACTTACTTTTTATTACAGTATTCTGCTTGATCAAGATGTCTAGCTGTGACAAAAAGTTCATTTCAACTGTCACATATATTACATCTTTTTCTAAAAATGATTTGGATTTTTTTCTAATCTGATCTATCTTGTTATTTATAATTTCTTGGAGTAGTTTACCTGGAAAGGGATTTAGCAATTTTAGTTGAATGAATAGAAATTGAACATCATGTATTTCTGAAACCAAGTCTTCCAACGAATCCAAAATAGCGCCTTTGGTAGACCCCCAGCTCATTATCACCAGGAGTTTCTTCATATCTGACTTTATGTCATTTTCAAATTCAATGGAAATCTGTTCTTCTAAAGGTATGACTTTTTGAATGTAATCTAGTTTTGACAAGCGTTTCTCCATCATCCTCATTCTTGTAATTGGATCTTCCGTTATATGCCCAAATTCATCATGTTCATCCCCTGTATTCCAGTATATCTTATCTTCCATCCCCAGGGGGGCACGAGGAGACACAGGTTCATCACCCAACTTGAATCTCTTGTAAATTTCGCTTTTGTCATTATTTTGAACTTCAGTCTTGTCGGTGAATTTTCCTCTCAGAATCTTTTTAGTTTTGTAATCAAATGGTGAGCAGGTAATTATGCTATTTGCTAAATATTTGTCTAACAAATGTATAACCGGAGTTTGAAAGATCTCTGCGTAATTGAACGCTCTAATGGTATCATAAAAACTTTCTTCAATATCACCTGATGCATATACTATCTTGGGAAATTCTCCATGACCTGCATGTATTGCAAATAATAAATCCCCTTGCTCTTGCCTGGTAGGAAGGCCAGTTGAGGGACCTGCACGCTGGTATAAACTCACTAGCAAAGGTACCTCGTTGATACCCGCCCATCCGAGGGCTTCTGCCATAAGAGAAAATCCTGGACCCGAAGTGGTTGTACAAGACCTTACCCCAGTTAAAGCTGCCCCAATTGCCATAGTAATTGCAGCGATTTCATCTTCTGTCTGTATCACCACAACTGATCCATTAATATTATCCTTTTGTTTCAATATTTGGTTCGATTCCAAATATTCGCTATCGTCGGTAGCTGGTGTAATAGGATAATAAGTTTGGAATCTGCAGCCTGCAACTATCTTCCCTAAAGGTGAAGTTTGATTACCTTGTGCTAAAATCACGTGTTTTGCAGTTACTTTTTCTCTTTTTAAGAAATTTGAATACCTTTCTGGAATGTTTTTGAAGTTTCTTTCAATATATTCATAAGTATATAGCGCAGCTTCAACATTAATTTCGGAGATTTTAGGCTTGTTAATAAACGTCTCCTGTATGGCATGTTTCATCAATACCGTATCAAATCTCAAAACAGCTAGAGAAGCAGCCAGTGACATGACGTTAGTAATTCTCGCTAGTTTACTGAGAGAATTATCTTTTATTTGTTCAGAAAATTCTTTTATTAGCTGAAAATATGGCAATTCTACCAGTGTTACATTCCGTTGCCTTAATTCATCTAGTAATCCCTGAAAATCATAATTCTTTTTTTTCTCAAGCAAAATCCTTCTCAATCGATACTCAGAAGACATGTCTAATGTATGAATTTCTTCGATTTTTTTTGTAAGGATATCTGGATCATAAATAAGAACACCGCCATCCACCAAGAACGGCGAATGTCTCACTATTGACTCAGAGTCAAACGTAGTTAGTATGTCCACCTTATCAACATGAGATCTTAAGATGTCTTTTGAAAATCTGACTGAAAAGTAACTATGCTCGCCTTTGATATTTGAGTGATATTCTCTCCTTCCAAATACATTCATTCCTGACATGGCTATGGATTTAAGGAAAATGTGAGACGCAGAATCAACTCCACTTCCTTGAGGCCCACCGATAACCCAAGAAATGGACTCTCTAGAAATTAACATTAATTACTTTAATATCATCAATCGATCTTATTATAGTTTCAATTACATCCCAAGTGTATAGGCAGTTCTATCCTCCAGTCAAGGAATCATGGAGACAGCACTCACATTTATCTCCTCTCCCACAATACGGACATACACACATACAAGCTTCTAACATATTTCCACATAAATCACAGTTTAAGTTTTCCTCTTTGCTATTATTTGTGAAATTATTTGCCTGTTTCAATAAATACTTCAATGCAGATTATTATATTAATACTTATACTTCATAAAAAATTTGAATCAAGATTAATTAAATCTTGAACTATTTCATATTATGTTTAATTAGAAATAAAGAATATCAAGGCAAAAATCGATCAAATTTTCAAAATCTTATCCTGTCTTGTTTCTTGCATTCTACACCCGTCTTCTATCTTCTCTTACCTTGGCACACTGAAATTACTTAACGTAGGATCGGAGTAAATGCCCTTCTAGCTTAGTATTAGATATAAAAATTCGCTGTATCGATCTATGTAGATGTTGACATTGTAAAGAGAAAAGATAATTTTGAATAACATATCGTTCAATAGATACTTGGATTTGTATATTTGATTAGTTAAAAACAGCAAACTTTTTATCTATGTAGATAGTGGAATCCCTAGATGAATAAGAAGAGCGGCAACACAACCGCTATGGTGTTTCTAATTGTAACTTTTGTAGCAGGAGCATCCATATTAGCTAGTATTATTGCACTACTTCCATTGGCTGATGGACACGGTGTTCAGGCACAGCTTCAAAGTAGATTCGTTAGAATCAATAACGAAGCTTTCTCTGCACAATCCCTAAACACTGGTGATACTTTGGTAGTTACAGGAGAGCTTCAAAGTCTTGTAAATAGACCAATGCGAGGTTGGATATCATTGTTCAGTGAGTCTACCAATGCTGGTAATAGATGGGAATTCGTTAGTAGAGATCCACCAGGCAACATAATAGAAATTCAACCACAAGAAACTATTCCTTACAGAATAGAAGCAAAGGCACTTGAACCAGGAATATATCACGTCCACACCCAATTGAACTTGGCAACAGTAGGACCAGGACTAGGCCCCGGACAAACAATCCAAGTAGTCGGTGAACCAATACTTAAGCCAATACCTTGGAATAACATAATTTACCAGAGTATAATCATCGCTGCCGGATTAGGAGTAACGTTTGCTACCAGACCATGGCAAGTAATCTAACCTTTTTTTATTTTAGTCTAAATTTTTAATATATATCAATTAATAAAATAATATATTTTATCACGAATATCTATCCCAGAATAACATTATCTGGTTAATTTTACTCATGTCTGGACACTAAAATAAGATTAGAGACACAGCTAGTGGGTTTATACTGTCACTTTATTTCTACGGGATGCTTTTATAAGGCGAATTACGCTAATTATTTTTGTAAAAAAGGACTTATTTTCCATATATATGGTAACTACCTACTAATTATTTTTAAATCTTGTTGTGATCATGAGCCAAGGGAAATCTTTTTTTATCCAATGAAATAGAAATTGTTATGCAAGAAGTGGTCAGTGAGATTATGTCAAATCAGGTTGTAACCATCGATTCTACTAAAACCGCTTTAGATGCCGCTTTGTTGATGAAGGAAAAAAGGATAAGTTCACTAATAGTCCAAGATAATGATCAATTACTGGGCATTATTACTGAAAGAGATTTCGTGAAGCGAGTTTGCGCACATGACAAGAAATCCTCGGATGTGATGATAACTGAATTGATGTCCAAGATTCAGACCTATGCTGCACCAGATACTCCAGTTGATGTGGCAGTTCAACGAATGATAAATAACAGGATCAGACGGTTACCTGTCATTTCCAATGGAAAAGTTGTTGGAATTATTACTGTGACTGATTTAGCAAAGGAACTGCGTCGCATAATGTTAACACAGGGGATTATAGAACTAATCGATTAGGAAATTGTTTACAACCTCTTACACAAAGCAAAACCATTCTAGAAATGATTGGTTTTAATGAAATTTCCTCCATTAAGCGATGGATATATGTGCTATTTCTTATTATAACTATAACCCTCGTCATTGGTCTTCTTTTAAATATTCCTATCAATCAACTTGCCGGATCAATACTTATTACATCAGTGTTGGTAATCTCGGCAGTTGTTTTTCAGAAACTCGGCAAGCAGTATCATAGCCAAGATGACGAATCTGGCACTCGGTAAACAAGAATGGAGTTAGATATTCGATCTTGAATCTAGTTACTTACATTTAAAAATTTTTAATTTTTTCTAGGGAAAATACTCCAGTTGATATTGTTATATATATTTCCACTCTTGAGGCATTATCACTATGTCTATTTATAAATACATATCTTGTTTCTTATTGTTAGGTCATGTAAGCTAGATTTATTTACTTTTATCATAATTAAATCAAATCACTAAAAAATGTGATCTTTATTCTACATTTCTTAGATTCTGAATATGTTCATTTACAAAGTCAAACCCTTTTTGCCAAAAACTCTCTTTTGTAATGTCGATTCTATTTTCTTGTAATAAATCTTCAGGTTTCCTCGAGCCTCCGGCAGAAAGAATGCTTAAATATTTTGGAATGAATTCGTCTCCTTCTTTTTTAAATTGTTGGAAAAGTGATAAGACTAAAAGATTTCCGAATGAATACGCATAACAGTAAAACGGTGAGTGATAAAAATGAGGTATGTATAACCACTCGTACCTAAAATCATCAGACAATTTCATGGACATACCGAACTGCTCTTTCAAATTATTCATATACAAATCACAAATCTGATCACTAGTTGTTGAACTGTCTTTACCAACCAGATTGTGTGCATCGATCTCAAAAATAGTAAAATAAGCCTGTCTCATAATGGTTGCATAGAAATCATCTATCTGTTCTGCCAATAAAATACGTTTTTCCTTCTTATTGACATTATTTAACAGTCTATTATTTAGTATCATTTCACCAAATACAGAGGCAGTTTCAGCTAAGGGTAAAGAAGGGTGTTGAACACTTATGGGTTTATCGGATGCTAATACACTGTGAATGGCATGTCCAAATTCGTGGGCCATTGTTGAAATATCTCTTAAGGTTCCATCAAAATTGAGCAAGACATATGGATCTATAGATGGACTGACGGTTGAACAAAATGCACCACTTTGCTTATTATCTTGTAATTTGGAATGAATGTGTTTTTTGGTTACTAGTGATTGAACGATAGTTCTAAATTCTGGATGGAATTCTTCAAAAGCTTCCAGCACTATTTTTAAGGCTTTGCCATATTCAATTTTCTCTCTCTTCTGCTTTTTTAAAGGTGCATACAAATGGTATCTTTCCAATTTTCTAACCCCAAGCATCTTCGCTTTCTCTGTAAAATATCTTTGAAAAACCTTGGAGTTTGCTCTACATGCATTTAATAACGCTAAAACAGAATCATCACTAATATTATTTGAGAGATTCCTTACTGATATGGGAGTTGGAAATTTTCTGAGTTCGATAAATTCATTATGCCAATTTAGAATCCTATTTAAATAAATTTCACCTAATACTCCGCTATTCTTCTTATAAGTAGACAATAATGCCTTGTATGCCGCCACTCTTTCTGATGATTTTGAACTTCTTACTAACGAAATTAATTTCTCCTTATTGGTAAAACGCTTTCTAATTTTTTTCTTACCTTTTGATTCTATATATTCAAACTCAAATGAATTGGACATTCTATCATAAACTTTGATTAAGGCATTCATTCCAGTAACATCTAATATATTGATTATTTTTTCTTCTGATTCATTCAAAGTATATTTAGACATAGATCGTTCGTGGATTAAATAATCTCTATAAACTGGTGGTGCGCCTTTAACTAATCTATTCGCATTATCCTTATCAAGAACTTTCTTAAACCAGAGATCAAAAAATAGCAATCTGTTCGCCGCTTCTGTCGAAAAATTACTCATCTTAGTAACTAATCCTGCATTACTGTTCGAAGAAGTGTTTTCGGCGTATTTAAGATATGCATAACTTGTAATTATGCTTAAATTTTCGGCTATTGCTTCGGAATCACGAATCATTCTTATAAAATCATTTGTAGATATATTAGAATTAAGTAAAAGTTTATATTCTTCAAATGAACGTATCATCGAATTAATTTTATCTAATTCATCATTGATCTCATCAGCCTTGGGATTTTTGACGAGGTCAGATAAATCCCACTCTCCAGTTTTCAATTTAATTAGGTTGGACATAATTTTAGTTACATATCCAAGCCTTTATTTGTCTTTTTGATATTTTAATTGCCAGGCGTTACTATTTGTCAGCTTGATTTGGAATAATCCTATCTTAGAAATGGTTTATCGTTTAAAAATTAGATTTTGCAACAAATCATATGCTCTAATCGCTTGATTACGCTCCAAGATTATTGCTATTTCATTACTAGTAAAAAACACGTTATGAATAATTATTTTGTGATTTCCTAGGACATCAAATATTCCAAATAAAAGGTTTCTTATCACATCTATATCCTCATAGATTAAACTAATGGTGATCTTGGAAAGTCCCTCGGTAACTTTTCCTTGCCAATCCTCCGCCAAAGATGCTATTATCTTTCGTGAATTTAACATATCTTCCGTAATAATCCTTATCTTTTCTGCAGTCCGGACCAAGTTGTAGTCAAACAGGTGTTCTCCCGACAGTTTGTTCATCATATCATATACAGCGTTGAACGAATCCTGATTTCCCAAATCAATATCTATTATGCTACCTGTCAACTTCATTCTCGCATCTTGTGGGGTTATGGAAGGACCTTGTCTTGATTTAGCGTCTTGATTGTTATACTTGTTATTATCTGATGTGTGACTATCATGTCCACCAATCTCGTTAGCAATCATAGCATCCGCTAATCTTTTAATGGCTACTACAATAGTACCTATATTTACTTTATTTCCCGTTGAAATTTGTACTTCTGTCTGAATTTTATTGGCTATTGCTGTATAGTTAGCGATACCAGACTTGATTGCTTTTGAATACAAATCATTTGAAAGGATTATTTCCTTGACGGCCTGAGGTACGGATGCGTCACGGATGTACATATTAATATATATTAATCGTAATGCAAATAAACCTTACTGAATGAAATGACGATTACAATATGTATAAACTATTACAAGTTAATACTGGTCTATTATAAAATAAGAGATTAGCGATTAAATCATCATAATTCATCCGTCGGATATTACTAAGCTGTTTATTAATCAATCCACTTCATTAGAAAAATGCTTATTCACAAGCTTTTCATCTGAAATATGAATTTGATAAGCCTACTGCAGTTTTTATTTCATGCTACCTTTCTTGTATCGTTTTTCGCCTTCTTTGGCAATGCGATCAATTGAGTTTGTAGTACCTTTTAAAATATGTTTCTTAATTGCGAAGCTAAACAGTCTCATATATCCATGGATCTGGATATCCCATTTGACTTCAAGCATGCATTGTACATGAGAAATTTTTGTAATATTCAAAACCTTCTCACCAGTGATTGGACCTTTGGTTATTTGTGTTAGTATTTGATTTGTAGGGTACAGTGTTATTACTTCTTCGCATCTAGAGTTTCGAAATGAGATACAGCTTCTCGTACAATTGTATTTCCATCCGTTGTTAAGTTCTTTACTTTCTTTATTCCATACCAGTAATGTGGATCATTATCAATTTCTGATACGATTTGCCAGATTATCTCCAAAGGGATGTCTGATTTATTCCTTATTAGCATCATCACAACACTCGTTCAAGTTCTTCGTTTCTGTAATTAATTTGCATTCATTAAGTAAAAAGATCATTTCATAAAATTGGACAGATTTTGAAAAATGTAAGCATAAATTGATACGACCCACATGTATGTAGGGATTAACAAGAGATTTTTACAACCTTAGAATTAATCCAAGTTTGATTGAAATTTTTGTTAGTTATCCTATCCCTAGATGATGATCTTTCTTACTGAGTCCTCCCAAACTGACTTTTCCTTTTCCTCTCTAATTTGGCTATTATGGTCCACGTCAAACTTGTCCGTGCTTATATTAATATTTTCTACTTTAGAGAAGATTTGTACTACAGACTTGGCAGTTAATTGTTGTGATTTATTTATCTCGGATATGTCTCCAAAAGGCCTATAGCATCGAATCCCATTTCCTCTGCGCACTGCCATTATCAGACCATTAGTCATTATCAGACCATTAAACCATGTAATGATTTCTATTTCTTTGCTAAATATTTCTATTCTTTTTTCCTTCGAACTTAGGATTATATTATTAACAATAGCTACCGCGAAAACTTGCTGAGTACCAGACAGGTGTGGTACATGATAACCACCTGCGGTAAAGATTTGTTTAGGAGTACGGATTTTGTTTATCAATCTAAATAAACTACGGCATAAATTCAAAAGATTATTTGGGTCTTGTGGTTGCTCAGTTCCAGAAAATATTATTATCCTATGATCTTGATTAGAAAATCTCTCAAACGTATCAACAACTGAAGTTATCAAACTTTCTCGGATTTTTACCCAAGGTTTCTCAAAAATTCTTATATCCGCAATTTTTTCTGTCTTTAGCTCTCTTATCAGATGTTTAGATACTAATCCACCAACTTGGCCCATATCAAACAATGATGTAAATACGATAAATCATTCATCTTTATCTCCTTATACACTTTCACAGAAGGGCTTTGTAAGATATCGAAGTTATGCAAAACATTACCAATTAAATATTGACTCTAATGAACCTTTATGATTCATGATTCATTCAATCCAGTAATGACCCCTTTTCTAGGTACATGACGCTAAAATATTCAAGTTAGGAACAATAAGTTTTCATATATGTATTTTAGCAGGAATCATATCAGAAGATGGATAAAAATCCATACTACGATTGCGAAACCAGCTAAATTGGTATTACTCTATCTCTCACTTTTAATACCTTTTAATCTTCTGATAATTTCAATAATTTTTAGACATTCTTTGATGCCCTTTAAAGCTTTTCTATGTTCCCTTGAATAGTCTCCTATACTAATGTTAACTCCAAAGTCTGAGATATTGCTAATTAACTTGCGTTCAATTTCGTCTAGAACAAAGTTTAATTCAATTCTAGATCCTAATTTATTAACACTATTCAGGTCTTGCTGGTTCTTACCTCCGTCGTCATTTCTAATTAATTGTGTTGTGTCGCTATCACCTTTGGTGATGGATGAATTTAGTATCTTGTTACCTGCATGACAGTTCAAGCATAAAATCTCTCCTTTAAATTTTATTTGCAAATTTCCACATTTCTTACATGGTTCAGATAATAGTGTACCTCCCCTTAGTAAGTAGTAAGCTCCTTGTTTTATAGAATCATCCTTCATTTTCTGTCAAGCTATCGTCTTATCGTCTAATTTTCTATCTTCTACTTGGATGCGTTCTTGATTATTTAGTTTTTTAAGTTCATTAACAAGGAAATCCTTATACTTGTTTTTTTCTTCTTCTGTCATTCTGTCCAAATTTGAACTCAATGTCGATCCGATAGCCGAAATGCGATCAATCAAATCCATAGTCATGAACCTTCCCATATTTCCAATTCTAAACATTACCTCAAGATGTTTTTGCATAATATTATGAGCTGATTTGATATCCGAAGCAATCGATATCCCTTTTTTCGTGATCCGGTATCTTCCATTTTCGTGCTCCTCAATTAATCCTTCTTCTAATAGCCTGCCAAGTAGCGGATAAATTAGTCCCGGAGAAGGTTTCCACCTACCTCCTGTCTGAAGAACTGCCTTATCAATAATCTCCTTACCAGTCATTGGTTGCTCTGCAAGTAACTCTAATATGTAATGACGAGAAAACCCCCTTGGAATTGCGCTTCCTACTCTGGACAACCAATCGGATATCATTTAGTGTGTATATATCACTAGCGACTAATTAAAATTTTCCTTTCAAAATTAATAGACTAAATTGTGAAGGTCTAAGATGTTGTAACAGCTAATCCTATAACAACATCACACTTCTTTAACATCCATTGTCCTGCCATTGGTGAGGAAACATGAAATATCTGAGGATTTCTAAGGAAATGAACGAGAGTAAGAATAGTTTAATACTTTCTAAATATATTTATGGAATAGTAGTGGGTTTAATCCAGCATAGTTTTTATTTAGGAAAACGACCTACTTTTTTATAAGCAAGTTGTCAGTTGAAGAATTTAAGCACATTCTAAGAATTGCAGGTAAAGATATTGAAGGTAGCAGAAAATCAGTCGTTGCTCTAAGTGAGGTTAAAGGCGTTGGTTATAATTTATCACAAGTGATATTACAATCCTTAAATATTAATCCGTATCTTCGAGTAGGCTTTCTCACGGATAAGGAACTCTCAGATATTGAAAACGCGCTAAAAAATATTGGTACTGTAGGCGTTCCAAAATGGTATCTAAACAGGCAAAAGGATATGGACTCTGGTGCAGATATCCATTTGATAACATCAGATCTAGATTTTACTCAATCAAATGATATTGAAAGGGAAAAGTCTGTAATGAGTTGGAGAGGATATAGACACATGTTTGGTCTTAGAGTCCGAGGTCAGTGTACAAGGACTACTGGTAGAAAAGCAACCGCAGTTGGAGTAAAGAAAGCAGCAGGAAAAGCACCAGCGGGGGCCGGTGCAAAGTAATCAAGGATGATTAGAATGGGAGATCCTAGAAAATCCAAAAAAAGTTACAATAGACCTCGAAGCATATGGACAAGTGACCAAATTAGTACTGAATTGTATGTAGTAGGGTCTTATGGGTTAAGAAACAAACGCGAATTGTGGAAGGCTCAGACAGAAATAGCTCGAATTAGAAATCAGGCGCGTGCACTATTGGCACTTTCAATAGACGTAAGACAAGAAAAGGAGACTCAGTTATTGAATTATTTATCTCGATTAGGATTGGTTACTAATGAATCTTCTCTTGATGACGTGCTAAACTTAAAAATCGAGGATATTCTTGAAAGGCGACTTCAAACCATTGTGATGAAGAAATCCAATATGAAATCACCTTATCAAGCGCGTCAGCTAGTTGTGCATGGACATGTTAGTATTGGGAACAGAAAAATTAATCTGCCTGGTTATCTGGTTAAACGAGAAGAAGAGTCACTTATACTGACACATTTATTACCAACTCCAGAAAATTCAGAATCAGTTTCTAGTAGCTAAAATTTAGCTATTTCTTTACGATTTTTTCAATATCAACATAATCAATTTTGCCATCGCTATCCATATCATAGCCTTGTACCAATACTTCCCATTCAATTTCATTTCCAAAGTAGTTTGAAAAAGTTTTTTGACTAAAGTTCGTAATGGCAATGACTGCGGATTTTGTACCAATTGACCGGACCCCGGCGATCAGTATAATGGATTTGTCTTGATTGAACGGATTCTTAAACTTGGCGATAATACCCAAATTATCCAAGTGGTACAATTTTCCTTTATCGTCCATCAATCCAGACCAGTAGTTTTCATCATTAAATTTTATAGGAAGAAATCTGTTAAATTCGGATGAAACGATATTAGTACCTGGTCCACCAATTATTATCAAGTTATTGTCCTCTAATTCCTTTTCAGCTTTAGCATCTTCATCCAATTTAACAACGAATCCATTGGGGAGGTTACATACATTTCCTAAGAAAAAGGCCAATTGAATAGCATAATGACCATCCCTTGCAGATGTCTTGAATATACCATGGGGATTTGGCGAACCTACAATTATTAATCCGTCAAATTTGTTTTCCTGATCAATAAATTCCCTCAAAAATTTTCGCACTATGAGGTTTTCAGATTTTTTCTTCCAATCTTCCTGATTGTACACAGGGGAGAGTGACTCTCCCCAATCCATTTCTACCCCATAAGCTGGGAAAGCTGTCCTATACAATCTAGCCGTACCTCCTCTAACAAAATCTGTTCCAGATTCCATAATGGCTCCGATGGATAGTAACTTTCTAACGTAGTAATATGCACTTTGTTCATAAATTCCCAACTCTTTTGCTATTTGAGCTGTATATAGAGATCTTGAAGCCAACAATTTAATAATACTCCATGCGATAGGATTTGAAAGAATTTGTATTTCCTTCTGATTGTCAAATATTAAGATCTCTTTTTCGAAAAATTTGTTCCTTTTTTGGTAGGTTATTCGTTTGTTACTTCCCATAAAGAAAACATTATAATTTTTTTTTTACTGGTATATATATTTTGTTTGTAATCGAGTTGATGTCATGATTGTTTTTTATTTTCTGTTCATGACTTATTATAAATTTTCATATAACGGTATTATCTTTTTTTAATAATTGTTTTAAACTCCTTTTACAATTAATTATTGTGTGTTCTATAATTGGATATAGCGGTCAACTAACCCTTGCGGCACCATTATTGGTAGAAAGTCTAAAGAAAATGGAATATAGAGGTTATGATAGTGTTGGAATTGCTACTTTAAATAAAGGTAACATTCTGGTTAGTAAAGGAGTTGGAAAAGTAGCTGAAGTTGATCAACAATTACATCTTAACGAACTTCCTGGAGAAATTGGAATCGGACATACACGATGGGCCACTCATGGAGGCGTAACAGATAAGAATGCTCACCCACATTACTCGTGCTCCGCAAATATTGCAGTAGTACATAACGGTATAATAGAAAATTATCAAGAATTGAAAGTTGAATTAGAAAATGACGGTCACATATTCAAGAGTCAGACGGATAGCGAGGTGATAGCCCATTTGCTCGAATTAAATTACGAAAAATCCAACTTTAATGTCAGGGAAACCATGACAAGAACTTTTGAGAGAATTAGGGGCTCCTTTGCATTTGTAGCAGTATTTAGTAATGGTACTATTGCAGGTGCTAGGTATGATGAACCTTTAATTATTGGTATATCATCTGATGCTTTGTTCTTATCAAGTGATGTCCTAGGTTTCTTAAAACACACCGATCAAGCTATATTTTTAGACAATGGGGATATTGTGATAGTTGAAAACAAGCAATATACTATTTTCGATAATCAACAAACTATTGTAAATAGACCTGTTACTCAGGTTGCATGGGAATTAGGATCTTCAGAAAAGGGAAAATTTGCTCACTACACTATAAAAGAAATACATGAGCAATCAGAAACTATGTTAAAACCATTTGTCACTTCTAATAACTTTGAATTATTTTGCAAGTATTTAAATGATGCATCCAATATTTACATTACCGGTAGCGGTACAAGTTACAATTCCGGCCTACTTGGCAAATTATTGTTGTCGAAGTTTGCAAAGAAAAAGTCGGAAGTATATATGTCAAGTGAATTCCAATACTTCTCGGATACGGTAGAACCGCTGTCTGTGGTTATAGCAATTTCCCAAAGCGGTGAGACAGCCGACGTACTTCATTCCGTGAAGAGGGCAAAAGAAAAAGGCGCGAAGATACTATCCATCGTCAACATTCCTACTTCCTCCTTAGCTAGAATGAGTGATTGCTATATCTCCCTTGACTGCGGCCCGGAGATCGGAGTAGCTGCTACAAAGAGTTTCTTAAATCAATTGATGATTCTATACAATATTGTATGTATTCTGTCAAACAATAATATCAAATTTGATTCTAAGGAGAGAAAGAAATTACAGGCAATGATCCAAACAGTATTAAATTTAGATAACAAAATTAAGACACTGATCAATTCCCTACATCATGATTTAAAGGATATTTATATTCTAGGAAGGTCGATCCATTACCCAATTGCTCTGGAAGGTTCACTTAAAATCAAAGAATTGGCCTATATTCATGCTGAGGGTATAGCTGCCGGAGAACTAAAACATGGACCATTAGCATTGATCGATAAAGAATCTGTGGTAATCGTATTAAATCCGAACGATGAAACATATCAAGATGTCGTGTCTAGTACAAATGAGATAAAATCACGAGGGGCTTTTATAATAGGGATTTCAGATTTGCATAATGATTTGTACGATATATTTATAGAATTACCAAAAACAGATAGCTACCTCTATCCTCTAATAGAGATTATACCATTGCAGATCATGTCTTACTACTTGGCTATTCAAAAACAGCTAGACCCGGACTATCCTAGAAATCTCGCAAAATCTGTTACTGTGAAATAATAAATAATACAAATTTTGTTTATGTTTAAATAAAGTTACAAACATATTTGTAAATATTGACTTTGCCCAACCTTTTAATTGATAATTGCCTTTTTCCAAATGATTATTTGTATGATCTTGAAAACCTGATATGGATTAAATCCCTAAACAATACAACAAACAATCAAACTAACGTTCCGAAGGAATTTCTGATCGGAATTACCCCAATATATGCGTATATAACAGGCAAGATAAACAATCTAAAAGTCAAACCAATTGGATCAGTAATTGAAAGAAACAAAAGTATAGGGTCGGTTGAAAGTTTAGTCCATTTTGGGACTATTCGTTCCCCTTTAAGGGGAAAAATAGTAGAAATTAATGAAAGTGCAGTTGATAATCCTAAAATTGTCAATGATTCTCCATTTGGTAATGGTTGGATAGCTAGACTAGTATCCTTTAATGACTATGATTATGCAAATTCTGTTAAAAAAATGGAGGATTGTAAAGATGACTTGTTGGCTCAGATTAGAAAATATCATGTTAAATGCTTCAGATTATTTCCTGACTTCCAAATGTTTGAAATTGGAACGGAATGTTCGGCCACTTTAGCCAAACTAGATGAATTTATGGAAAAATCGATGCAAAAGGGTCAAGTAATTAGACTGGTATCAGATGATCCTACAGCTGATCTAGAACTATTGAGATGGGCAGACCAGAATCACCAAGAAATTGTGGAAATACTTAAGGAAAAGAATAAGGCATACTCGGGATCAGAAAATAATGGTAACAAGTATTTATTCAATATTATTATTAGGAAAAAAGTAGATTGAGTCGTGGTTTACTTCTCTATAGGATTTCCAATCATATTTCCCCATTCGGTCCACGAGCCATCGTAATTTTTTACATTTGGATAACCCAACAAGTATTTTAGCACAAACCAAGTATGCGACGATCTTTCGCCGATTCTACAATACGCAATAACTTCTTTCTCAGGCAATACCCCATAACCATGATATAGTTGTGTCAATTCTTCAGCAGATTTGAAAGTACCATCATCGTTTACTGCTTTTCCCCATGGGATATTCTTCGCTCCTGGTATATGCCCACCCCTTTGTGCATGTTCTGTTGGATATTCTGCTGGTGCGGTAACTTCTCCAGAAAATTCAGCGGGTGATCTAACATCAACCATTATCCGGTCGCCTCTATTTATAGAGTTTGATACCTCATTTAGGTAAGATCTAATATTTTCATCCTGCCCTTTAGCGTTAAAATTACCCCTCTGATAAGATGGTATGACTTTGTCTAACTTTCTATCCTCTTCTAACCATTTTCTTCTTCCGCCATTCATTATGCGGACATCATCAAATCCATAATATTTAAAAACCCAAAAAGCAAAGGCAGCAAACCAATTATTGAAATCGCCATACAGGATTAAAGTTGTATCATTGTTGACACCAATCGATCGAAGTAACTGCTCACAAGCTGATTGAGATAAGATATTTCTACTTACAGGATCATTAATATCTTTTTTCCAGTCTAGTAACACAGACCCAGGTATGTGACCCAAATGGTAATTAGTAGTGGGATCGTAATCAACTTCTGCGATACGGACTTTAGAATCATTAATGTGATCTTCAGTCCAGTTAGTATCTACCAAAACTTCTGGATAAGCATAATTCTTCGTCATATTGATTTAGATTAATAAATCAGCTATTTAAATTGTGAAAATATTTGTTTACATCTTGAATTTCTTACCTGTACAAAAAATCTAACTTTTAAGTTAAGTTCGTAGTTCTAGTCGATTATTATTATTATTATTATTCTGATTTTATTAAATGATTAACGGCCTATAAATTCGATTCAACACTTAACCATAAGTCTGTAATTCTTCTGGATTTTGTACTTAAATTATCGTGGATTCCTAATACGTAAAATCATGTCCCAAAGATGTTAAAGATCAATTAAAGTATTTAGGTGAGATTTTCAGCAATTTGGTAGCTACACTTGTTGGTTATATTTTTATGCAACTACTTGGAAAGTTTTCATATGGTTTACAAATACATAGATATTGTTGGAACTTCTTCAATTGGAGTGGATGATGCAGTCAACAATGCATTCAAGGAAGCTTCAGAAACTGTGAAAAACATACAGTGGGGCGAGATGGGTCGAGTTACATTTAGGCTAGATGAATCTCAAAAGCTCGAATATCAAGCTGAAGTACGAATAGGTTTTAAAGTCGAACGAGGTAAGGACTAGGATACGACTTTTAGGCTTTTTGATCTAGCTCTCTAATGAGGATTATGTTGGTTGTTTCAACCTATTTTCTACAATTTCCAGAAAACTATCTTTATTTATGGGTTTTCTTATAATGCAATTAAAACTAAGATCGGAATATGATTTAATGATTGATTGATAGTATTCCTCAAATGCTGTAGCGAGACAAATTCTTATCTTGTTATCCATTAATCTGATTCTGCTGGCTAATTCAAAACCATTTATCCGAGGCATTCGTATATCGGTAATCAATAGGTCGTAAATACCGGGTTCAAATTCCTCCAACAATGAGCCTGGATCATTGAATATGGTTACCTGGTGGCCCTCATCCTCCAGACAAATTTTAAAGAATAATGCTGTACCTACATCGTCATCTATTATCAAGATATTACTTCCCATCACAGAATAAGTTAGTATCATGATACCAATTAAAATATTTTTACATTTTTGCCAATAGTAATTCTCAAACAAGAAAATGAAATCACTTCTTCAAGGCTGGAAAATTGAACTCAAATGAAGAAATTATGCTCTTTAACTATTACAATAGATACTTTCAACAGGTAAAAGAAAGTACATAAAGTTATTATGAGAAATAGAATATTATACTTATCTTTCTAAAGACTTTAAGATTAGCTTCGAGACTGAATCAGTGATCGACAAATCTACATGCTTTTCGAGCCAATTCCAGTCTCCTATTGGGTTAATTTCAAGAAAATATAATTCTCCTTTATTGTCAACCATTAAATCTATACTTGAAAGGAGTAACCCCAACTCCCTGTTTAACTTGATACACTTTTTTTCGATGTTTTTTTCGATATCGAGATTTTCAAAATTCAAGAACCTCTCCTCAATTTTATGAAGATCCGAATAATATTTCCTCTTGTTTTTAGAAATTGTGATTCGAATCGGAAATACTTTGTCGTCAACTACTGTAATACGAATCTCCTCCCTGCTTAAAATCCTTTTTTGGAGTATCAATGGGGCGTATCTTAATCCGTTTATGTTTGAAAGACTATCCGCTGTGATAATACTTGTTGGAAAACGATACGAATACTCTTTATAAATAATTTCGTGATGATGAAGTACCTTTGCTACAGTTTTTGTCGGGTATTCGTTACAAAATCTTATTCCTGAGGAAGGGATGTTTGTAATAGATGTATCTGGTATTCTAAATCCGTTTTTTTGAGCGACGAGCAATTGATGCAATCTATTTTCTGATGAAAAAGTATTGTTAGGATCGTTAATCCAAAGACACCTTAATGATGCTTGGAGGCAATTGAATAGTTGATACCACTGTTGTTCAACATAGATTTGATGAATACCGGTAAGATGTTTCAAGAATTTTAAGTCAAAGTATCTAAACAAAACAACTTTTATACTTTCAGTAACTATTTCCTTATCTCTTAATTTTAGTAACACACTATTTTCCCTTCCAACTCTAAATTCTGCACCAAAATCCAGCGGGATATCTTCCTCATTAATTTTGATATATTCTATTCCATTTCTTAATAATTGTATTCCAATCAAATCTGATTCTATATCCATCCTCTTGGTCAGAATCAAAACTTGTGGTGATACACGATTTTTCTTTACATCTCCTATGTTTAATTTATCTAACAGATCCAATGGATTAGTATTATTTTTCAAAATATCCCTATAATTCAGTTTTTGCAAAAAATTAAACATTAGAGGCTTTTTGGTCACATTTTACCTTGTTACATGTGCATAAAAATTTTTGCAATGTTATTCAAGAATGGATATTCTCAAGATAAGGTTATATAATTATTTAAAGTAAATAGTGTTATTCCAATCAAATCTGATTCAAGTTCGAGTGGCATGGACCCCATAATCAACAGAAATTGTTACCTATGTGGTAAGCCAATTAAAAACCAACTTGATATTTTTTTCAATTATTCGGAAGAAGGCGTTAAGAGATTCCATCATAAAAGTTGTTATGGATTCTTCAATCGATTGATATCTATCTATGGTGATGATTTTTCTCATTTGGAACTTGACCGGGTCAAATGGGGTTCTGGATCTGAAAGAGGGGATTTACTTGAATTATCTCTTTATGATATAAAGAATTCTAAATATCTTAAATCTGAAGTGGTTTCCGACTTCGCTGAATTCAAAGCCATGTTCTTAGATGAGTACACTCGAGCAAAGAGTACTATTGATATATTATTTTCAAATAGTTCAATTTTCAAAAGATTTGGCAAACTTTTGGAGGCCGCTCTTCTTTCTTCGCTCAAAAATCAACTCCAGTCAGTTGAAGTACGTATATTGTTGGTAGAAAGCAAAGATGCGTCAGAACTTTTGGATAGATTTAGAATCCGTGAGATTTCAAATATTAATGTAAATTATATTAACGACAATAGGAACAATTATTTTTTATCACTTTTTGACCGTTCTGTCGCCTTTTTTTCAGAGCTATCCGCATCCCAAAATAGTAATAAACACAGAAGGTATGTTAATATCATTTCAAGAAAGGAATCAATGGTTTGGCATGGAGCAGCTGCGTTTGAGAGCCTCTGGAAACAATCCCTATTGGAAGGCAAAATAAAAAAATTGTCCATCAAGATCAGAAATGATACCAAACCAAGTAACAATTATATGAGAATTTTGGCACATGAATTGAAAAATCCGATACAACCGATTCTTGGGTTTTCTGATATGATTCAAAACAATACAAGGCTAGACGGAGATCAAAAGAATGATCTCTTAAAAATCATATCCAGGAATGCTAGGAAGCTAGACATCATGACCAATAATATCCTCGATTATGCTAGAATGGAAAACAATAATTTTACATTAAATTATGAAATTTTTGATATTATTAAGGTCTTTGAGGAGTTGTTGAGTGACTACAGCATTCAAATCAATCGAAAGAAGCTCTCACTCAACCTAGAATATTCAGAAAAACCACTTTATATCAGAGCAGATAAGGTTCGAATTATTGAAGTATTAGATAACTTGATAGGCAATGCTATAAAATTCACCGAGAAGGGGCGAATAGATCTATCTGTGGAAAGATTGGAAAATTCTATACATTTCAAGGTTAAAGATACTGGTCGCGGCATTAATGATAAGGACTTTAAAAAGTTATTTACAAAATTCTTTACAACAGATAAACTTGGCACGGGCTTGGGACTCTATCTTTCAAAAATTATTATTTTGAGACATGGAGGGGAAATCCAGGCAAGAAACAATGAAAATGGCGAAGGAAGTGTTTTTACAATCGATTTACCGGTGTAAAATATCACAAAATGTCTGTATTTATCAACGAGCATATTGATTTCGTAACTAGTAAAATTGCAAAAGTTTTTTAAATGAATGCTTCAAGTAAATGAATTGGCAAAGTGTATTTCCTTCCATTCTTACAAAGGAGGGACTGGGAAAACTACTTTAGCCGCCAATTTTTCATTTTTATTAGCTTCAAGGGGTTATAGTGTCTACCTTCTAGACTTGGATTTTTATGCCCCAAGTATTTATTCTTATTTTAATTTCGAACCCAAGTACTGGATTAACGATTATCTAAAGGGAAATGCCAAATTGGATGATATTATGGTTGATTCATCCAATTTTTTGGATGAATCTGTCAAAGGGGAACTAAAGGTAGGATTCTCAAGGGGAGGAAAGGAGGACATTTATCAGTTAGAAGGCAGCATACTAAACGATAGAGAGCAACAGGTTAAACAATTTAGGAATTTCATTGCGATGAGAGAAGATCTACTTGTTACAAAAAATGCTGATTTTATAGTTATGGATACCAGTCCTGGAATAAGGTATTGGTCTATTAATTCGATAGTGATATCTGATATTGTTTTACTGACGCTTAAAATGGGTGACCTGGATTTAAAGGGAACCATTAAGATGATCAGAGAAATATATGGCTCCCTAATTGAGCACGGAGCTGTTTGTAAGCTTTTGTTGAATCGTGTATCTGGATACTGCGTTCCTACGACTAATTTAGAACCAGGATCCATTCAAATAACAGAGGATGATTCTTTTTTTAAGAAAAAAATAGATCTCGAAATCGCAAAGATCTTTGATAAATCCTCTAACATTGATACTCTTCTTGAGATTCCGTGTTATTGTGATATTCAGTTTAAGGAAAAAGAATTCCTTACTACACGTGAATACCCCTCGCATCCATTTACACGTAAGATCTATAACTTAGCATCAAAAGTAGAGGAAATTAGGTAGATTTTTTTTTCTCTCGGCTATTAAAAACATTAATTGCTTCATCCAAGTAGTTTTTCAAGTCCTCATCAGATTCCGTGGTTTCAGAATTATTACTCTGATGAAGTTCATCTGAATATTTTTTTGTCATATTCAACACTTTTTGTTTCATGGTATCCATCATTTGTGACTGGGCCAAGTCTCCCATTATCTCCAATTCCTTATACGCAGAACTCTTGATATATTTTCTAACTTTAATATCATTAGATATTGCTATAATAGAGTAATAGATTCCAATGTAAAAGAGTATCGAGGCAAAGGGCAAAAATGCAATACTGGGTATCCCATATGGTGGTAATGACGCGCCAACTATGGTAGCATTTGCTGAAATAAATAGCAAAATTATTCCAAATGAAGCCATTTTCAAGTACCGTTCTACATTATGAGATATTTTCAAGAGGTTTGCTACCGACTTAAATCCAATTCCATATAAAACTCCGCATAAAGAAATAGAAAACATAACTATGAAGATCTGAAGCATAAAAATGACATTCTCATCAAAATTTGTATTCTCGCTGAGTGAATAAAGTTCGTCATAATGATAAATGAAAACAAAAAAGAATAATACCAGGGGTAGAGTGATTAGTGTAAAAAACCTTATCCTTCCTATTTTTCTAATATGGTAGTGCAATAGAAAGTAGTTGCTGATCCAAAATAATGAAAAATAAATCATTAACGTATACGATTGAATGTTTATTATGTTTTCTTTAAAGAGACAGTATAAAGAATCGGCATCACATTCAAAATTGAAAACCACTGGAGTTGAGAATCCTATTTCTGAGGGTTTTTCGGACAACAAAGTACCAAACAGCAATATGGAAACAACATTATTAACAAATAAGATAAAAATTGATAATCCAAAAATAAATGCAAATTTATTTTTGTTTTCTTTAAACCAACTAAATAGCTTATAACTCACAAAAATACTCATCAATATACTCGAACCATAACTTACAAGCATAATTGTTGTCAAGCTGATAGTAAAATACTTGTTGTCAATGAAGATATCCAACAGTAATACGAACAACAAGGAGTAAATTATGATTTGAACTACCCGCAACATCTTTGCGAATTTTTCAAAGGACGATTTCTCCTTAATAATGATGAATACTCTGTTGACAACTAATAAACTCGCAATTACAGTTGATCCAAGGATTGTTAAGAACAACCCAAATCCAAATGGTGATTGTATAAAACTTACAGCGACATCCGTTATGGAACTTATATAAAGATCAGTACCCAAAAGGACAATAAAAGCCAGTATCGATAAAGTTGTAATATTTGAATTACTACTCAAAGAATCCAGCTTATCAGCGATATTCAATAAATAGCATATTTGGACGTACTATTTGAGTTTTTAAGACATCATAGGGGATTCAAAAGTGGATTACCTTGATCCAATTTGATCAATCTCCAACAACCATTCTCTTCTCTTATTATCGTTACTCAAATAACATATTCGTTTTTTAGTAATCTCGTAAATTAATTAAGCTATTGAAAAATCAAAAACAAATTCAAACAAACCAAAAGGACACATAATTTAAGTCATATATACTTGCTTATGGTAAGGATTAGCCTCAGAGAATTGCATGAAATTAATAGTGTGAATTTAATAATCTCATGTATTGGATTCCGTAAACCCCAAGCAGCTTCCTATATATCAAATAACAGCTAGCCTTATCAATGCTAAATTTAATATCGCCTGAGCTATGGAAATCCATACTACATGATTTTCCACAAATTATACATCTACTCTCTTTCATACATACTTCACGAAATGTTATTTTTTTATATTAAGAAAATGTGCTAGTTAGCTTAAAATCACTCTATCTTCCTTTTAGGGGATATGGGAAAAATGGGCTATTTCTGGATAAAGACCTTGCGAACTTTTGTATTTCTTCTGCCTGTTCTGCTGAAAGACCATTATTTTGGATCTCAACAGTTTGATTATCGATTTGATCTTGTAAAATATTAGCTATTTCTCTTGTTATTTTGTTCATACATAATATATGCTATTAAATAACTTATGAGTTATCATTACAGTAACAATATTCAAGAAAATTTAGGTGATCTGAATAGGTTTCGATCATTCAAAGTTTTCTTTAATGATCGAATAGTACTTGAATACACATCCCATTCATTGACGAATATATAGTAACACTATTATTTTGTTTATCGTGTTGTGATTCTAACTAAGGTTATATGAATTAATTAATTTTCAATGAATGACAATTCCTTTTACCATAAAGATGTTGTTTTGTAGAGAAGAATAAATTTCTATCACCAAATAATAATTAGAATAATTCTTCGTTCTTGTTTAGGGATTCTTTTAGCAATAGGTCGTTATCATGGTTTCATTGGTTTTTCATAGGGATGAATGGTTGTATGATAGGTTTGATCTAACCACTGGATATTTTCAAAGTAAATAAGCAAATTTATCATAAAAGTAAGTAAATAATGTTGGAAATCGCCATACTTGAGAAGATTATTTTATTGCCAAAATTATGCTGTGAATTGTAAATATTTAAGATGGTTTCTACAAAATTTCTATTTTTAGTTGAAAAAAATTTATTTGTTAATGGTTTAACTATAATAGTTAAATAATTGAGACGTTAATATATAATGACACTTTTTGAATAAAAATTACAAAATTAACAAAACCCCCAAAAGCTTTGATGGGGGGAATAATAATAAAAATAGTAATCATTTTGATGACTCCTGCCCTGTAAAGAAGGAGAACAGTTCGAGCTCGATAAACAAGAATGTGTATGAAATACCTATTCCCGAACTACAGGACGCTTTTAGCGAAATTACAGAAATTCTTGACAAAAAACTTAGATCAATATCTTTGTCCAGTGAATATAAGAATTCTATTCAAGAACGCATTGAAGAATTAGCGCTGCTGATGAAGTCGATTCCTTCAAATGATTTAGAGTCACCGAGATCTAGTAGTGAATCACCTGTAGAAAAAATAGATTTCAAGCCTTCAACATATATCGATAATAACGATACTGTACAAAACGACCAAGCCATTGAAAATGACCCGGCCATAGAAATCAATCCACAATACGCTGATGCATACAACAACAAAGGTCTCTCTCTATACTACCTTGGAAATAATCCAGAAGCCATCGCCTGTTATGACAAGGCCATCGAAATCAACCCTGAATACGATTTGGCATATTACAACAAGGGTATAGTACCTGTCCGTCACGGGAAATAATCAAGAAGCCATCGCCTGTTATGACAAGGCCATCGAAATCAATCCACAATACGCTGATGCATACAACAACAAAGGTCTCTCTCTATACTACCTTGGAAATAATCCAGAAGCCATCGCCTGTTATGACAAGGCCATCGAAATCAACCCTGAATACGATTTGGCATATTACAACAAGGGTATAGTACTGTCCGTCACGGGAAATAATCAAGAAGCCATCGCCTGTTATGACAAGGCCATCGAAATCAATCCACAATACGCTGATGCATACAACAACAAAGGTCTCTCTCTATACTACCTTGGAAATAATCAAGAAGCCATCGCCTGTTATGACAAGGCCATCGAAATCAATCCACAATACGCTGATGCATACAACAACAAAGGTCTCTCTCTATACTACCTTGGAAATCAAGAAGCCATCGCCTGTTATGACAAGGCCATCGAAATCAACCCTGAATACGATTTGGCATATTACAACAAGGGTATAGTACTGTCCGTCACGGGAAATAATCAAGAAGCCATCGCCTGTTATGACAAGGCCATCGAAATCAATCCACAATACGCTGATGCATACAACAACAAAGGTCTCTCTCTATACTACCTTGGAAATAATCCAGAAGCCATCGCCTGTTATGACAAGGCCATTGAAAGTAATCCCTACTTTGCAGACGCCTATTTCAACAAAGGTATGTCTCTCTCTGCACTCTCCAAATTCCCCGAAGCTATTGCCTCATTTGACAAGGCCATTGAAAGTAATCCCTACTTTGCAGACGCCTATTTCAACAAAGGTATGTCTCTCTCTGCACTCTCCAAATTCCCCGAAGCTATTGCCTCATTTGACAAGGCCATTGAAAGTAATCCCTACTTTGCAGACGCCTATTTCAACAAAGGTATGTCTCTCTCTGCACTCTCCAAATTCCCCGAAGCTATTGCCTCATTTGACAAGGCCATTGAAAGTAATCCCTACTTTGCAGACGCCTATTTCAACAAAGGTATGTCTCTCTCTGCACTCTCCAAATTCCCCGAAGCTATTGCCTCATTTGACAAGGCCATTGAAATCGATTCCGATCATGTGAAAGCATTGAATGGTAAAGCATGGATAACGGCTTTCTATTTTCCGAATCGCTTAGCAGAATCGTTAGAAATAATCAAACGTGCCTTGGGTATAGATCCAACTGATATAGATATTCTTTATACATATGGGTTTATTCTGGAAAATTTAGGATCTTACCAGGAGTCGCTTTCGATTTATCGTCACATACTAAAGCAAGATCCATTAATACCTGAGGTTTGGTATAGATGTTTTGTATCTAAAACCAAAACCAGCGATAGTGAATCCTCTGACTCGGCGTTTTATTTGAATCAAGCCATTGATTTGAATCCTGAATATGCAGAATTATCTAGAGAAGACGACCAAAAGAAGATTGCTGAGAGAGAAGTTCGTTTTTCAATTCCATTTATGGGAATTTAAATTCGACAGTGGCAAAACATTTGCATTTTACGCAATTAAGTAAAGAAAAACAAATTGCTACTACAAATGGTCAATTTGTGGTATTGTTAGTATAGTGTAAAAAGTATCCAAGGATAATATGCACTTAATTTAGAGAACATACTAAGATACAAAATTTTAACTTTTACTATCTCGTCATAAAATTTTTAATAGTATTTGTATTTGATATTCATTGATCATCATTGGATTTAAGTAATCAAGATTTTGCAAAAATTCATTGCGATCGCATTAGGGAATTAGATCCCCTTATTAGATTTGTAGGTATTGCAAACGCAATGGGCACCCTTTTAGGTACTTCGCATAGGAAACAACTTCAACCATTGTTGAACGAAGATGAGACGCGATTATACTCTATGCAGGCGGTACTTAGAGCCGAACTACGAGAAGATTTTCAGAAAAATATGGGCACACTAATTTATTCGGTAGGAAAATATGACAAGTTGCTTAGAGCCACTGTCCCTATGGTCGGAGCAAATGGCCAAAAATACTATGTCTTGATTTCTTTGGACGTGGATGCGGATGCATTTAATATTCTGGAAAAAAAAATTCTACCGTATATCGATTTACTTAAAGAAGAACCGCAAACCTGATTACTCGATTACTTTGTATGCACTACAAAATGCTAGAAAGCAGTTGCAATTACTGTAATTTTGAATATAAATAATTGATTATTACAAATAAAATATTACTAATTATTATAAGGGTTGTTGCATTTAATGTATACATGAGACAAAAATTTTCAGCAGGAAGTAAATGTGAATGTATGTGCCATGGAAAGGCAGGAATAGTAGATTATTGTGGGTATTGCTCTTCGTCACACCGCAGAGTGAATTCTGGATTCCGACCTAGAAACTGATTTCAGTTCATATTCTAAATCCAATTTTAACATACTAAGAGAGGATATATAACTCTCTGAACCAAAAATTGGTTGAACAAATATTTTAACTTGCTTTCCTTAAATTAATGCCGGTTATCTTATCTAGTTTTTTAGCTAATGTAGTATTTTTTATGTATTCTTGATATTTGTAAATTTTAATACCAATTATCAAACAGAATTTTTTAATAGGTGTCCTTCCAGTGTCTTTCCAAATCTCCTAACCTATTCATTGCTTCTAAATTGTTTTGTAAATCACAATAATTCGGCTCATGTCGAATCTTGGAGAATACTTCAATAACTTGGTCGTTTGTGACACCATGTTTCATATCATAATTTATGTTTCGAATGATATTAGATAATTTACCGTATTTCTTGTGCTTTCTTATCTCCCACTTTGATGCATCATCAGGTAGCCCTTTTACATATTTTAAAACAGTCTTTTCCATATTTTCAATATGCCAACTTTTTAAGGGAAAATTATTCGTAGTCAAAAAATCATCTATGATAGTATACGCATAGAAGTATATAACGTTGAAGTTGCATTTTTTTGCCTCTTGTTTTTATTCACTGCTACTATTCTCTATTCAAATATCTAATTTAGCATCTCTCTCTAGATCCATTGACTTGATGCAAATACCTTGAAGGTGGTCTGACCACTGTCAAAACTGTATCATCTAACTAATTACTTAGTGTTACTATAATTGAACAATAGGGTATTCTAAAAAACTGAAATTCAGAGTTAATCTTGAACCTAAAATATGGATTAAAAAATAAATAGGATCTACCTATGTGGGTATGATCCTATTGACCAGTGCTGTTTTGTAATGCTGATGTGGATGCTAAGGGACTTTCTTCAAGAGAAGCCATTGGTGATGAACTTTCTTCAAGTAATCTCAATGGTGATGAGCATTCGCCATTTTGTTGATCAGCGAAGTTAAGGTTGTTACCAGTCAAAGCATTAAATTCAGGTGATATTGATTGTGCGTCGGTTCCACTTTCTTGGTCTTGTTCTGTCTCTTGCTCGGCTGAGCTACTTGGTTGTTGGCCTAATGCACTATTGCCAGTACAGTCTCCTAAACCTCCTAATGTTGCTAGTGCGTTTGGAACGTATGCTCCAACGATGCCTGCTACAAGTAAAGCAGAAATTATTCCTGTAATGAATTTATTCATCAGGTTCAAAAACCAGATATCATATTTACAAATTTATCAAATTTATTACTGTGAAATCCTCGTAGCAAAACTACAATCCAATTCTAATACTTCTTTTCAATTTTACTATATTCTGCTAGATTCCAATAGGATAATTGAACCTAGTTATTTTTACGAAATCCCATCACCGAATGCTAAATTGACTTTCATGTCTGAGCATCAAAGTTATTAGTAGCATCCTTATATGCAGTTTTATTAAAAGCAACTGGAGATAGATATTTGCAAAGCCATTCAAGAAGAGCTTATCAATTAGATCTGTCCAAATACCTAATAGTCTAAATTAACACTACTAATTTACAATTGACAGATTTTAGTCTCTATTTTAAAGAAAAAAATATGACTTTGATTGAATTATCCATGCTAATCAAAAAAGAAAAATTATCTCCAGTCTTATTGGCAAGTACTTGTCTATATAGAATAAAAAAATTAAATTCCGTTTTCAACTCATTTATAACAGTGTTACCACAAGACGTCATTCTCGCAAAAGCTAAAGAATGTGAGAAATCGATTCAATCAAACAATTACATTGGCCCTCTTCATGGGATCCCATTTTCAGTAAAGGATCTGATTCATGTAAAGGATCTAAAATTTACTGCAGGTTCAAAATATTACGATAATTATATTTCAAAAAACACCGCTCCAGTAGTCAAGAAATTAGAAAATGCAGGAGCTATTCTTATAGGTAGCAACAATCTAAATGAATTGGCCTCTGGAATCACTGGAAAAAATAGCCTATTTGGTGATACCAAAAATCCCCTTGATTTATCAAAAATTTCGGGGGGATCAAGCGGGGGTTCAGCAGTCGCAGTTGCTACTGGAATGGTTGTCTTTTCAATTGGTACTGATACAGGAGGGTCGATAAGAGTCCCATCCTCGCTATGTGGTGTAGTAGGATTAAAACCAACATTTGGTACTATTAGTGTATCCGGTACTTTACCTCTTTCGCCCTCTTTAGATCACATTGGAATAATAACTCGGAATACGATTGATTCCCAGATCGTTTTTGAAGTCATCCAATCATCGTACAGTAGGTCCAAACTGAAAAGACTTTTGCCTTCTAACACTAATGCCTTTAGTAATTTCCATCATTTAGTGTTATTATATCCAGCAAACTATTTCCTTGATATTTTAAACGAGGGAATAAAAAATAGATACTTTGAGATTTTATCGCTATTGAGAAAAAACGGATTCAATTTAAAGCTTGTTAATTTTAGACTAGCCAAACAGTACTTTCAAAGTTGGAGAATAGTCCGTCTATATGAAGCAGCACAAGTTCATTCGGACAAAATCAAAAATAACTCGGGCCTATTATCTGAAGAGGTGAGAATGATGCTAGTAAGAGGGAGCAAAATACGGTCTTCTTTGTATCAGGAAGCCCGGAAAAAGATAGCAAATATCAAAAAGGAGTTTATGGACATATTTGATAATGTTAATAAGATTCTCTTACTGCCCACCACCGTTATACATGCTCCAAAACTACGCAATACTAATATAAATATCAATCATCGGAATTTTATTACTCGTGATCTGCTCCTAAGAAACACAATCGTATTTAACAGTATTGGATTTCCGGCATTAACAATCCCTTTGAATAATCTTAATTCATCCCCATCGATACTTCCAATAGGATTGCAAATTGTGGGTGCTCCTCTTAGTGATAAATTAGTCCTGAGAACTGGGTCTGCCATTGAATCACTTGTTTCAACTTATAATTTATCGAACAAATATTAATAACCAAAGAAAGAAATGAAGGCCATGTGAATATCGGTTAATAAGATAAAAACTCTATAAATCATAAGAATCTTTAAAACAACATAGTGGATTTGAATCATTATGGACGGTTTATCAAAAAAATACCTGCTTGAAAATATGAATGCGGTGGAGGTGAGCAAACTTCATAAATCTAGAGCAATAGCATTCTTGTTGATTGGCTCATGCGAAAACCATGGTAATCATCTCCCATTTGGATCTGATTCTATTTTTCCAGTTAATCTTGCGCAGTTAGTTTTAGATAATATTCATAAATCTAAATCCGAGCAAGAGAATGATCAAAAGTTCATCGTATTACCTGTTGTTCCTTATGGAGTGAGCATCCACCACATTGACTATCAAATGACAATTAGTTTGAGATCATCAACCATGATAAG
Organism: Candidatus Nitrosocosmicus sp. FF01; assembly: GCF_047711275.1. Classification (NCBI taxonomy): domain Archaea; kingdom Thermoproteati; phylum Nitrososphaerota; class Nitrososphaeria; order Nitrososphaerales; family Nitrososphaeraceae; genus Candidatus Nitrosocosmicus; species Candidatus Nitrosocosmicus sp. FF01. The sequence goes on from NZ_JBLNIG010000001.1 coordinate 638,514, forward strand.
CCTAATAGAGGATCTTCTGAAAAGCCTTGCATCAAACGGGATTAAGCGCGTTATAATTTTAAATGGTCATGATGGAAATATTGCTCCTGCAGAGACCGCTGCTAGAAACATCAAAAATGAATATCCCGATATGGTGATCGCATGCCTGGAATCTTGGTGGACTTTGGTGGGCCAAAAAAACAGGAATGTTTTTGATGTGTGGGACGGACTTGGTCATGGTGGTGAAGCCGAAACATCGGCTTTGCTCGCTGTAAGGCCAGATCTAGTCAATTTGAGTTTGGCACCTGAACAAACTATTCCAAATTTACCTGGAGAGGATATCCGAATCTATTGGAAATTTAATGAGCTTACAAACACTGGATCGACAGGCGCACCCAAGTCGGCAACAGTAGAGAAGGGGGAGGAAATAATAAGAATTCTCACAAAGGTTATAGTTGATTTTTTGGAAAAAATGGATTCAAACGGTTGGAAATATGGAATTTCAACTATTGATGACAAATAGATAGATACGTTTGATAACGAGTCAGGTTCATACATGGACTTTAACCTCAAGATTTCTTACGTTGAGTTCGTTCATTTTCATTATTTTTTTTAATGTCGTCTGTAAATCCATGTTGGATTCTATGACTAGTAACACTGTGTGAAAATAATGTGTTTTTTCTTTGGTACTTGGACAGTTGGTTTGGTATCAAAATATAAATCTGCAGTATGGTCAGTAATTAGATGATACTAAAATGAGCAACTATTTTGTCTTGATTATCATATCGCATTTCTCGAGGGTCTTGGATTTATTAGATAAACTAGTGAGAATTGGGAACCAATCGCGAGTGATGTTATCTGTTAAGGAGACAGCAGTTATTCTCTGAAAAGCTTTTGGGCCAACATAGTTACTCTTTTACCCAACGCTCTTGCTACCTTGATGTCTGCATCATCGATTTCTCTATTCGCCAGTGGGCCAACAATTCTACTTGGACCGTACGGACTACCACTTTGGGTTAGTTCAGGAACAGAATAGGGTACCCCTACAATTATCATCCCGTGGTGAAGCATTGGAAACATCATCGAAATTGCGGTCGTTTCCTGGCCTCCATGAACAGAGGCAGCGCCGGTAAAAACAGCACCCAACTTGCCTATGAGAGCCCCGTCCATCCAAAGTTTGCTTGTTCTATCCCATAATGCTTTCAGGGGTGCTGCCATATTTCCAAATCTTGTAGGTGAACCAAAAATAATTGCGTCATAATGTGGTAATTCTTTGACCAAATCATCAACACTGCTTGTCGGGTATCTATTATTCATATCTTCTACCACCTTGGACCATTGTGGATTCTGAGAAATAACTTCAGTTGGGACATCGTCTGCGATTCTGCGAAGGGCTACACTTACATTTGACAATTCTTTGGCACCGTATGCTATTTCTTCAGCCATTTTTACAGTATTGCCATATCTTGAATAAAATAAGATTAGAATTTTTACCGGTTTATCAGACATGATGATTTAGTCCTTTTCTAAATATTTAAAGGATCTAAATTTTCCGACCACTTACTGTAGTTATTGTGAGAACGATAAAGTTAATATTTATAAATGGATATTTATTTTTTGTACTTGGGAATAATTAGCTTCTTAATTGGTCTTGCAATTTCGACTATCTTGATTTACATTGTTACAAAGTTACTTGGGGAAAAGGAAGGCATTAAAATAGCGCTCTTTGCGGCACTGTTGGGTTCAATAATGTTTGGAATTATAAATTATATTTTTGGAAACGGCATTATTGCGGCAGCTGTAGGTGGTATCATTTGGCTTGTTTCTCTAAAGTGGTTATATAGCACTGGATGGCTCAAAGCGATTTTGATAGCAGTGGTACTTTGGATTGTGGTTGCCATTGTGGGCACATTTTTACCTACATTTCCCAATCCATTTTGATAAGACGAGGAATTCTAATCCCACCTGACTCTCTGTAATTACGATCTAGATATTAGGTATGTAGACCTGGTATAAGTAATGGTCGAAATATTTTCTATTTTAAATTTTTACTATCCTCAAATTATTCTGTATCTGGATTATTTTGGTACAGTTGCATTTGCTGTAACTGGAGCGTTTAAAGCGATTGAGCAAAAATCAGATTTAGTTGGTGTGGCTATTTTGTCAACTATAGCCGGGTTATCGGGGGGGATAATAAGAGACGTGTTGTTTGGTCGCTTTCCCCCGGCTGCTCTATCTGATCCTACCTATTTTGTGCTTACAATATTTACCGGGTTTGTGGTGTTTTTTTCATATCATAAAATTAAAAAACACTGGAATGTATTTCTAAAATGCGACGCGGTTGGTCTAGGTGTTTTCACCATAATAGGTGCGACTATGGCTTTTGCAATTTTTGGACCAAATTTACTTTTAATAACATTTGCTGGATTGATAACTGCAACAGGTGGAGGAATATTAAGAGACGTATTTGTTAATGAGATGCCCTTGGTTTTTGTTAGAGAGTTGTATGCAACAGCAAGTTTTGGAGGGGTACTCGTCTTTTATGCCTTGGTCCTCCTAGCAGACCCGGTGATCGCTGCTATTACAGGAATCATAACTGCAACAGGAATAAGGCTATTGGCGATGAAATATAATTGGAATCTACCAAAAGCAAGAATATCGTAAACTAGTGTTTGTATGAATTACTAGCTAATCATGTTGGGTTCTATGGTTTGTACTTTTGTAAATTGCAAGACTACAAGACTACAAGATTGGTACTTGTTTCTATTTTTGTCGCCATCATCCCATTAGCAACAAAACAGGATAGACTCTGTCGACCGGTCTAAATTCGGCAAATGATACGTAAAACGAAATTGGAATTAGAACCAATCTGCGTCTTAGATGAGCAATGTGCATATATTTATGATATCTCTACAAACCCTTTGTTAGCAAAGTTTAATTCTCATATTATGTCAAAAACTACTATTAAATTGCTAGTTGTATATAGGAGACTATTGATCATTAATTGAATTCTACTAATGTTTCTACCAATAAGTTAAATGATAGTCAACCCAAAAGTGTTAGGACTATAAGTACAATAAATCCATCTACTGAGGAAGTTTTACGTGAATATAATCTCATAACCAAGGAGGAAGTTGCCGATCTGGCCAGAAAGTCTAAAAAGGCATACAAGGAATGGCGCAAGGACTATAAAAGAAGGACTGGATTTCTGTATGCTTTCGCAAACGAATTTAAAAAAGAAAGAGAGCGACTTGCCAAGGTAGCCACACTCGAAATGGGAAAGACCATTAAGGAGGCAAGGTCCGAAATAGACAAATGTGCCTGGGCAGTTGAATATTTTGCAGATAACGGCGGTGTCTTTTTACATGACGAGGTTATTAATACCGATGCAAGAAAATCGATAGTAACGTTTGAGCCTCTAGGGGTTATTGCCAGTTTGATGCCCTGGAATTTTCCATATTGGCAAGCATTGAGGTTTGCTGCACCTTCGTTGATAGCAGGCAACACGATTATCTTAAAGCCGTCTAGTGTTACGATGCAATGCGGGTTGGAAATAGAAAAAATATTTGAGAAAATTGGTTTGCCTGATTATGTATTTAAAACAGTTATTGCTTCAGGAAAAGAGGCTGAATATTTGATCGATTCTGAAGATGTCAGTGCGGTTACGTTCACCGGCAGCGTACCGGTGGGTGCAAAAGTGGCTCAGCACGCAACTTCAAAGTTAAAGAAAGTGGTACCAGAGCTGGGCGGAAGTGATCCCTTCGTAGTTTGCGAAGATGCTGACATAGAAAAGGCATCAAGTGGCGCGGTTAAGGGTAGATTTATTAATTGTGGACAAAGCTGTATTGCCTCCAAACGCTTTATTGTCGTAAAAAATATAGCCAATCAATTTTTGGAAAAATTCATTGAAAAAACAGAAAAGCTCAAAGTTGGTGACCCCTTATCAGAGGAAACTGATATCGGTCCCATGGTAAATCTGGCGGCTATTGAAAATATCGATGAAATGGTAAAAAAGTCCATTAAAGAAGGAGCCGAACTAGCTACTGGCGGGCAAAGGCTAGGAAAGGAAAATGGTGGCAACAATAAAGGCTTCTTTTACAAACCCACCATACTTAAGAACGTTACTCCAAGGATGGAGGTGGCTAGGGAAGAGACTTTTGGTCCGGTAGCACCTGTTATTGTTGCTGAAGATGAGCAACAGGCACTTGAAATAGCAAACGATACAAAATTTGGATTGGGTGCAAGTGTATGGACGCAAAATTTAAACAAAGCTGAAAAATATTCAAAACTGCTCCAAGCAGGAATCGTGACTGTCAACAACGTGGTCGTATCTGATCCTAGAGTTCCTTTTGGGGGAATCAAAAATAGTGGATTTGGACGTGAACTTTCAAAACATGGAATGTTTGAATTTGTAAATATAAAATCGATAAGGTTTTACGATCAATTGATTCATCAGCATTACGTAGAGTGATAATAGATCCTAACTCTTTTGGTAAAAAAAAGAAAAGTATTAACAAATATTTGCTAGTGTTGAGGAAGCCACAGCAACAGGGTTTTATTTTACCAAGCCAATTATTTGGCAAAAAAAAATCAAGTCATTAGCAAGTTTGCAGATGACAATTTGCAAGTTTTCCAACATTGCAAATTTAGAAATACAAAAAGTTAGCAGAATTTTCTAAGAGTATACTGACGGACTACTTAAAGCATAAAGCACATTGTACTTTTTTCTCTTTATTGAATCAACCAAAGTATTGTCTTGAAATATGGGGTAGAGATTATGATAGAATAAAGGACACTTGTATTCTCGCAGAAGAATTGGGATACTACGGGTATTTTTACGGAGAATCACTAACTAACCTTGATCTTGATTGTTGGACGGTACTGTCTACCCTAATTCCAATAACCAAAACTATCAAACTTGGACCAGTTATTACTTATATTAATCCTGATTACAGGAGTTTAGCCTTACTCGCTAAACAGTCCATCACATTCCAAGATATATCATATGGACGACTTGAGTTTCGGACAGGGGCTGGGGCCAAATTAAAATATTCTGTTTCTTGGTGGGACCCCTATGGTATTGATTACCCTGAACCTCAAAAACGTATCGCAATTTTTGAAGAAGGTCTGTCGCTATTTCGTAAATATATAGGAAGGAATTTTTTGGTTAATTTTGACAAAAACGACATTCAATCACCAAAAACACAAAAAGAGATCGATAGATCTGATGAACATTCTAATGCCATTTATCATGATGGAAAATATTTTAGGGCAACTGGAGCCGAAATGGAAAAGTCCGTACCAGATATTCCCATTACTATTGCAGCCAACGGTACTAAAATGATGCGAATTGCAGCAAGGTTTGCAGATATTTGGGAATCATCGTACTTGACACCAATGGAATTCTCAGCAAAGAACAGAAAATTCGAAGAAATGTCAAAGCAAGAAAATTCTAATAAAGATTCAAAAACTAGAGGTAATCCAAACTCATCTCCAAAGAGATCAATAGAATTAGACGTAATTATTGCCAATTCAAATAAAGAATTACAGGACCAGAAAAAGGTCCTTGCTGTAGAAAGAGGCCCTAAAGCATATAGGCAAGTGTTGCAAAAAGGACTCGTTGGCACCCCAAAAGAAATTCAATCAAAGATCTCAGCATATATAAAGCTGGGTATCGATCAGTTTTTCTTGGCTTTTCAGGATCCACTGGATCCGAAATCAATGGAATTATTCATGCAGTCTGTCAAAGGGGTCAAATAGCTTGATTATTTCGTTCTTTTATTTTTTAGCTGACACAGCTAATCAATTATTATTAGTTTTTTGCGATAACTTTCTCACTCACTCACTCACCCACTCCCTTCCTCTCTTTGTCTTTACCCGTTCCAAAAAAAAATTATGATTTGTTTTAGAAACTGAATGCACTCTGCTTGCAAACATTAATTCAAATTGAATCACGTGCCAACTGTATTTCGACTGAAAACACTTTTTTACTTCTAACGTACCGATATCTATTACAATAATGTGTTCTAACATTAAAGATAATGAAAATATACGATTCTCTAATAGCATGCTCAAAAGAAGCAGTAATGCTTATCAAACCTCTAGGATTTTGTCATTGATGCTAGGTTTTGCAGGCTTGTTAGCTTTTATGAGCAACCCCGTAGCCATCGCACAATTAAATACAATGACAGGCGACTCAAGCCTGGGTCTAGATAAAAATGTAGGAGCGGATACAGAAAACACGTTAAGCAGCGAAATAAACAACAGCTCAGGTACCAATGCAACTTCTGATTCAGGTCCAGGCATACGAAATTTATCGCTACAATCATTTTCTAGTTTTGTAGATGAGATTAATAGCAAAGTTAGATCAGAATCATCAGGCAACAGCTCTGTATCAAATATGACTTCATCTACTCCTGCTTCTTCTTCAATTTCAAATCAATCTTTAGATCAGCGATCAAGTCCATCAAAGCTACTAAACCTTAAAGAAATTGTAATTCAAAACACCACGATGTCCATTCCTGCTCCAGTCAGACATCCCGGACAACCAACTCACGAAGTGGTATTTGCTTTGCCCCTCAGAAATGATGGACACATATGGACAGGAACCGTTACTTTTACTGCGAGCAAGCCCATTGAAGTAGAGGTTCTCCATACTTACACACCCTCTACAATACCTGATTCTGTACATGGTGAGCCATATTATGCCGTCTTACCAGGAAATAATAGTATTGCTATTACCCATCTCAGGCATATCGTAGATGTTCCTATTGAGATCAATGGTACAGGAATAAGTTCAGGTACTTTGAATTTTGCAGGAAACGCCCTAGTGTTTCATAAAACTACTGGAGAACCCTTTACAGTAACATATACTATCGATGCAGTTTCAAAGGAGTTAACAAAGTTAGACAGAGACAATTAATTAATTAATTACGTCGAGTGGTTTTTGCCCTTCTTTTTTTTCTAGAAACAAGAAAGCCATAAACCTGATTTATTTAGACAAATCTCTTTTGTAACTACCTTTATCGATATTATCAATGAAGGTGGTATTCATATGAACTCTTCATACATTACAAGGAAGCAAATAAATGCTCTAATTTTTATTTAACTGATTTTGAAAATCCTCATTTACTCTATGGTCTTTAGGATCCAAAATAATGGATTGCAATGACGCAAGACGGGTCTCTATATTATCGGTCCGTACATATGTAAATCCAGATCCTTGATTGACTGTTTCAATGAAACCTGCCTTGTCTTCTATTCCTTCATAAGCTTGTAGCTTTGACACATTATTTAATGTCCAATACAGAATTTCTTTGCCCGTACCAGGATCAATATATGTTTGTATTACTCTGTTGTTTTCGCTTGTTAGGAATGTTTTAATCTTTAGCGTAACATTCGTTTTATTAATCAGATCATTCAAGTAGTAGTTATCGCTTTTATTGTCGTTGGAATGGAAAACAAAATCCGAGCCTGATAGATTCTTTACATCGTTCATTGTTAGTTTGACGTATTTTCCATCATCTCTATAATCAAGAATATAGGGGTTACTATCTTTTGAAACATCAAACACTACCCCGATCCCTCTTCTTTCGTTATCAGGTGCATCAGAATTATGAAAACCTGTATTAAACATCATCTCAATATACGTTTCATTTTCATAATTGTCTTCTGGTTCCTCAAAATAATCCAAGATGTTTCCTTTCCAGATTATCATTTGGTTTTTTGCAGCAGTCATGTCTAGACTACCATTTAGACTTTTTCTTTCAATTTCAATTCTAGGAGAGTTGATATCATTTAAATGACCCTGTGAGTGTTCGGCAAGATCTAAATTAACTTCCAGGGTTCTATTTGGATTTAGAGGATCCGCAAGTTGATATGAATATTGTTTTCCAAACCTAGTATCGACTACTAGTAGTCCATCCTCATCAAAGATTTCATTGTCTAGAATATCTTCGCTGCGAGGATCATAAATTCTTATTTTACTGTCTGAATTATTATTATTATTATTATTAGGATGAGAGCGAAGAAATGAGGCCTCTGTTTTATTCAGCCCATCATTATCGTCATCGCCCTCACCTTCCTCGTCAATATTATTCTGAGATTCTGATTCCGTAAATCTACACATAATTTCGTTTACCTCGAGCCGATCAGTGGAACAATCAAACGGATAAACTATTTTAAGGAACGGACATGAGCTCGTTATAGTATCATTATCATTATTTTGAATACCGCTTCCAGGAGTAATATCAAAAGTCGAATTCCCATTACCGAATGTGCTATTAATTTGATTGATGGGATGATCGTTATTATTTCTGTAAAACTCTGAGCAATTATCAACACCTGTTGTATTAATTAAAACGAAATTCTTATCTGTTAGATGACTCGCAGTTTGGCCATTCACCACTTCGACCTTGCCTTGAAATTTTAATAATCCGAAATTAGCAGATAATAGTACCAATATAACTATGGACATCAATAGGATTGGGCCAGCGAGTCGAGTTACCATTTTTTTATATAGGGTAAATAGCATTGGTATATAAGTGGATAGTTAAAAAGAAAGATAACATTTATATTTTGAATGTGATGCTGCAAATAACTTTAAGAGTGAACGTTACTGTTTTCTGCATAATTGTGACTAATGTCTTTTTACTAACTTAATACCATATTAAGGAGATTGATATTTATACTAGAAAACTAAAACTAATGTAGGATCTCAATTCCTATAACTATGCTAATGCGGAATAACTGTGGTAATAGTGTCTTAAATTTAAGAGTAACAGCAATTCTTATTTTTATGAAAATGCAGTATGAGATAGTGATTTGTAATTTAGAAAATCAGATAATGTGAATCAATAATTTATTTGATGGTCACTTTTGTTCTTTGCAAGAATGATTTATCTCATTTTGTACTATTGGGTGGTTGGTATGTTGCAAAAATTAAAGCCTTATTTGGACTTGATCATACGATGAATATCTACCCCGGCTACTAATTGACATATTTGCTATATTTTTGATACTAAAGTAACCTTTGAGGGCATATTAGAGGCAATAGGTGACTGGCCAAATTCTATACGTAAGTCTAATAAGGTGTTAATTTGTTCAATTCATATGAACAACTCTGCAGAAAATTCAGATGATTTGGAAGTTGTCACGTTAGCCAGTGGATGTTTTTGGTGTACAGAGGCAGTTTTTAAGCGAGTTAATGGCGTTATTTCAGCAGTTTCCGGATATTCTGGTGGCCCAGTAGATAATCCATCTTATGATCAAGTTTGTTCAGGGAGAACTGGTCATGCAGAAGCTGTCCAGGTAAAGTTTGATCCTAAAATTATATCACTTGAACAGATCCTTGAAATATTTTGGTACACTCACGACCCCACAACCTTAAATCGTCAAGGAAATGACGTAGGCACACAGTATAGATCTGCGGTATTTTACAATTCCCAAAGTCAAAAAGATATTGCTTTGAAAATAAAAAACGATCTTGAAAGTAAAAAAGTATACCAAAATCCAATAGTGACTGAGATAACACCCTTTAAGAATTTCTATCAGGCTGAAGAGTATCATAAGGACTATTATGATAATAATAAAACAGTTCCTTATTGCAGCTGATGTGATTGATCCAAAGATAAGCAAATTATTGACAAAGTTTTCTTCTAGTTTAAAGGGCGAATATCTTAAACATTAATCCTTTTGGGATACCGATATTATTCCAAAGTCTTGGGATGCATTTAAAAGTATCAGTAGATCATACCTGTACATTGGAATGGGAAAAAGAGGAGTTTGATGTACGGTCCAATGATTTAGCACAAATCCAACGAATTATAAAAGACGCACGCAACGTGGTTTTTTTTACAGGAGCAGGAATTTCTAAGGAAAGTGGCATTCCTACTTTCAGGGATAAGGACGGGTTGTGGAAAAAATACGATCCTAGCAAACTTGCTTCTCTTTCAGCTTTTAAATCAAATCCACAATTAGTATGGGACTTTTTTTATTCACGCCAGAGGCTCGTATGCGGAGCCCAATTTAATGATGGTCACAAAACTATAGCAACTCTGGAGACAAGGGAGTTTGAAAGCTGCTGGGTTATTACCCAAAATATAGATAGGCTTCATCAAAGAGCAGGGTCTTTGAATGTTATAGAACTCCATGGAAATATTTTTGGACTAGTCTGCTTGCAATGCGAAATTGAAGAGCAGTATGATCATCAGACCTTTTTTGAGAATTTTAATGAGGAGCGAATTCCTCATTGCAAGAACTGTAGTAATATTTTGAAACCAAGTGTAGTGCTTTTTGAGGAACCTTTACCAACACTAGAATGGCAAAAGGCTATAACATTATCTTCTAATTGTGATGTAATGTTTGTTGTCGGATCATCTCTGAATGTTTCGCCAGCTAACATGTTACCTTACTATGCTCTGAAAAATAACGCAACTGTAATTGAGATCAATCCAAACCCGACTGAAATGTCGCGCCTAATGGATTTTTCCATCCGGTCAAGTGCATCTTTGGTTCTTCCAAAAATTTTTGATATACCCTGAACCGTCTTATTGATTATCTTGAATACCAAGAATGTAGTTATAATAACCGGCGATTTCGATATCCAAATGGTTACAAATCAGGACCACCTTAAGAAATTGACTGGATAAGCATTGAAGTGTCTTTCTCTAAAGCAGCCTTATGCATATTTATTAGCCAGCGGGAAAAAGACCATTGAGATTCGCAAGTGGAATACCAAGTACAGGGGTGAATTCTTAATTCACGCTTCAAAAACCATGAATGATGAAGCTTGTTATGTTCTAAACATAGAGAGACATCTCCTTGTAAAAGGTGAGATAATAGGTAAGGGCTTTTTGTATGATGTAAAGACTTATGACACTTGTGAGGATTTTAAAAGAGACTGGGATAAACATTTTTCAATAGAAAAAAGCAACAGCAGTCCTTCTTCCTTATCATCTTCCAAATTTAAGAGATACGGATTCTTGGTAAAAGATACAATATTATTTAGTAATTCAATACCATTCATTGGTAAATTAGGAATGTTTGAAGTTGAATTGTGACTGTCAATAATATTGAACGTTGATTAACCAGAAAAGTGGTATCAGAATATACTTGCAAAAAAAGTTATTGCTTGATGCCAAACCCTGTACCTTTTTATCTTTTGCTGGCTAAATTTCTTTTATTTTTCACTAGCTCGTAAAATATTAAGTGCAGAGCCAGCCTTAAACCACTTTAGCTGTGAATCATTGTATGAATGAACTAATTGGATTTGTTCCTCAGAGCCGTCACTATGATACAAGATAGCGGTTACCACTCCCTTGGGACGCAGGTTCTGCAAATCAAGAATACTAATCCTATCGTCTTCCCTAATTTTATCATAGTCCATTTGATCGACAAATGTTAAGGCGAGAATACCTTGCTTTTTCAAATTTGTTTCATGAATCCTTGCAAAGCTCTTGGCAATAACCGCAGCGCATCCAAGATACCGTGGTGTCATGGCAGCGTGTTCGCGACTGCTACCTTCGCCATAGTTTTTATCTCCTATGATGATCCACTGCGTTCCGCTTTTTTTATACTCTCTAGCGATATGGGAAAATGTTTCAATGTTGTTGTTTAGTTGATTCAAGCCTTTGCCAACCTCCCCTTCTCTGAATGAGTTTACTGCGCCAAGTAACAGGTTGTCGCTTAATCTGTCTAAATGTCCTCTGTACATTAACCAGGGCCCTGCAGGAGAAATATGATCGGTGGTACATTTGCCCTTTACTTTTGCTAATATGGGTAACTTGCTAAAGTCGTTACCATCCCATTCTGAAAATGGTTGTAGCATTTGAAGCCTCTGGCTATCCTTATCGATTCTTACTAATACTTCATCGGGATTCTCAGCAGGAGGAACATAGATATTTACGGTATCTTTGAACCCTAAAGGTGGTACCTCTGGGGCAATCCTTGGCGGAGATAATCTAAACTTTGTACCATCTTTTGCTATTAGTTCATCTTTTAAGGGATTAAAAGAAAGTCGCCCGCCTAACGCAAGTGCGATAACAATTTCTGGACTACCAATAAAGTTCATTGTCTCTCTCCTGCCGTCATTTCTGCCTGGAAAGTTTCTGTTGTAGGAAGTTACAATTGTATTTGGCTCTCCCTTTTTTATTTCAGGTCTATTCCACTGCCCTATGCAGGGACCACAAGCATTGGCCAGAACATTGGCACCAATCTCTCGAAGTAACTGAATTTGTCCGTCTCTTTCAATCGTCTCTCTAATCATTTCAGAGCCGGGGGTAACCTGGAGAGGTGATTTTGTTTTAACACCTTTTTCAATAGCCTGTTTGGCAATATCGGCAGCGCGTGACATATCCTCATATGAAGAGTTAGTGCAACTTCCAATTAACGAAACTGAAATTGTGTCCAGGTAGTTATTTTTTTGCAAGTCTTCTGCCATCTTTGAAATGGGTCTTGCCAGGTCGGGTGTATGAGGACCTACTATATACGGCTCAAGTTCATCGAGATTAATTTCAATTAGCTGGTCAAAGTATTTGGTTGCATTTTCTCTATTTTGAGCAATTTCTTCTTCGATTATCAAATCCTGTACCAACCATTCTTTGTTGTTGTTAGCTAGGTCGGCCAATTCGCTACGGCCAGTAGATTTGAGATACTCTTCCATCTTTTTATCGTAAGAAAAGACCGAACATGTAGCACCTATCTCGGCTCCCATGTTTGTAATTGTTGCTTTTCCAGTGCAGCTCACATTCCGAGCACCAGGTCCAAAATATTCTATTATTGCATTTGTCCCACCTGATACCGTGAGCTTGGATGCAACATACAAAATGATGTCTTTAGGAGAGGTCCATCCGTTTAGTTTACCAGTCAAGTATACTCCGATTCTTTTGGGATACAAGACTTCCCATGCAAGTCCGGCCATAACCTCAGCAGCATCCAGACCGCCAACTCCAATTGCGAGCATTCCTAATCCGCCTGCGTTTGGTGTGTGCGAATCAGTTCCTATCATCAAGCCACCTGGAAAAGCATAATTTTCTAAAACTACTTGATGGATAATTCCTGCACCAGGCTTCCAAAAACCAATCCCATACTTTCGAGATGCAGATTCTAAAAATTGATAAACCTCATTATTTTCATATATTGCTGCTTTAGTATCTGATTCGCTGCCAACCCTTGCCTGAATCAAGTGATCACAATGTACAGTTGTAGGAACCTTTACTTGTTTTATACCAGATTGCATGAACTGCAATATTGTAGTCTGGCCGGTTACATCTTGAAGAGCAACCCTATCAGGATTTAAGAGAATATATCCGTTGCCAGGGGTCAGCTGGTTAAATTCAGAAAAGTTGGTAGATTCATCTAGATGGCCTATTAAAATTTTCTCAGTTAGAGTAAGTGGTTTGTTTGATATTTGTTTAAATTTAAGAATATTTTGGGTCAATTTTTCATATTTTTTAGAAACCAATTCTTGGGTAGTAATTTTTCCTTTTACGCTGTTTAGCTGATTGGTCATAAACTATATTCTCTAATCCGCATATCCGATATTTATCGATAATGAAAGCACTGAGCCTTGACTCGATTTCACTAGCAGGTGTCTAACTACTCATACCTATAGGCTCATTGACTTTTCTATCTGATTATTCTTGCTGGCTCTCAGAGATAGCAAAGGTAAGATGACTGCATCATAGATGTGTTTACAAGTTCTTAATAGATCAGAAGTAGATTTAAGAAAGAAAATCACATAGTTAAAATTACATTTAATTTTAACAAGGGCCTGATGTTTTCCAAGATTCTAGTTGCCTTCGATGGTTCAAAACCCTCTTTGGATGCAGTTGAGAGTGCCATGGAAATAGGCAAAAAATACAATTCTTCATTAATTATTCTACACGTACTAGATAGTTACAAGTATCCATATCTACTATCCTCTGTTATACTCGCCCCAACATTTGGATCGGAAAAATTTGAAAAGGAAAGAGAAGAATTCGATAAATTAATGAAATCACTGAAGGAAAAATATCTATCAGTAAAGAGTGCAGAAGATGTAAAAAGGGACGATAATGCGACGACAGATGTGGCTGATTTATCTGATTCGACATATTCGGCCAATGCTAAATCTAATAATAGAAATGGGTTATTTGAGACTGCGATAGTTGAAGCTGAAACCTCCACTGCTTCGACCATAGTCGATTATGCAGAATCCAAAAATGTGGATTTACTGGTTATTGGAAGCAAGGGACGAACGGGTCTCAAAAAAATGTTAGTTGGTAGCACGGCCACTGAAGTGGTAAAGTATGCTCATTGTCCTGTCATAGTCGTTAGGTAACAAAGTTGATTCTAAATTTCGGAGATTCAACAGGTAAACCTTTCTAACCAAATAATTCGATTGATAGACTGTATTTATACTATAGCATCATTAAAGTTTAACATATGTAAAAGGGGGGGGGGAGCAGCATGCTTCCAGTCATATTATCATTATCATTACTATTATTTTCTACTGTCATTTTCCTTTTTTGATGGACAGTCTCTGTTTAGACACAATTTCCACTGGTACCTTTTTCCCGCATTCACCCCGCTGGCCAAGATAACAGGCCATTTACACCGATCGCAATTTTTGCCTGTCCCTTTGACCACACCCTTTAGGGGTAACGAAGCAGTTGTACTGCACTTGTCTGTAGAATAAGTGGAACATCCCGCAAACCTTTTTTTGGTTTTAGCAGAATTTTTTACTATCAAATCTCCTCTTAGACATATAGGACACTTCCCCAGTGTGATTATTCTTGGACTTTTTGACTCAGGATAAAGGGTTTGAGAATCGGTGTTTAATGATGCTGATATCTCTTTACTAATCTCATCCTGATTTTTTGCAAAGGATTCTAAACCCTTTTTTACCATGGTTTGGGCGTGTCGGATAACAGAGTCACTGCTACTTTCTCCTGACTCGATATTTGACAGACGCTCTTCCATTGTTCGGGTGAGACCTGTTGAAACAACAATTGGAACATGCTTCTGCATGGACCTTATTAGCGAAATTCCCAGTTGTGTTGGACGTATAGCCGAACTTCTGAATGAAACCCCATCCCCATCTGAATTAGACTCTGATACAATTTGAGATTTATCAAACTTTCTTAGGTTCTCGCTTGATTTTGATAGCTGGGAATCACCGGAGGTATATTCATTACCACGTGGAGAAAAATTGTAAATATAATTTCTTTTATATAGTGTATTAATTATTTCAGATCTGGTCGCCTTTGTTCCAATCTTTTCTTTTTCCATTTTTTGAAGCAAGGTTGACTGATTATATCTGGACGGAGGTTGGGTATTTTTTTCCAAGATTTCTATATGAATATTTCTTAGTTTGTCGTTTATTTTTAAAATAGCGAGGAAAGATTCACCTGTGGCAAAACTAGAGTAGTCAAAATATGGATCGTAAAATTCGATCCATCCTTTGGAGAGAATCTTTTTTTCCGCAGACTTGAAAATGTACTTTTCTTTTACGGTAACGTTAATTGATGTCTGGCTTGCCTCTGCCTCCGTACCGAATGTGGAAAGAAACCTTCTGATTACAAGGTCAAAAAGTTTTGCTTCAGGTTGTTCTAGACCCTTTTTTGGTCTTTCTCCGGTTGGATAAATGGCAGGGTGAGCAGGATCATCTTGCTTTCCTTCATTTGGATTTAAATTTACGGATTTTTTTAGTAGCCTTTGACATATCTCGTGCACTGAAAGCCTTTGTTGCAAGTGACCACTACTACTACTGTCATCTTCTGTTTTCCAGGCTTGGGATGCTTTATTTTCATAACTTGAAAGATTGTTGATGATATTTTTGTAATCGATATTGGGCGGAAGTTTTTGACTTGAAGTTCTTGGATACGATATCAACGCTGCCAAGTACAACTTTTCAGCCAAAGAAAGTGTATAACTAGGGGTGAATCTGAAAACCCTAAAGGCCTCTTTTTGCAGATCACCCAAATTAAAGGGGTTTGGGGGCTTTATAATGTTTTTAAAAGTCCTTGCGAAAGTTACTACACCTTCTTGATCCTTGCATTCCTTTCTAACTGTCATTGCAAGATCTTTAGATTCTATTTTTTGAGGAAAATAAAGAGTCCGAATCAAATTTACATTTTGACCATCTTTTTTGAGATTTTTATCGAAAGGTCTTCTTTTTTCTTCACCATCTCTAAGATCATCTTCCCCTCCTTCCCTTCCTTTTCTGACAAAATCAGCAACTATATTCCAATAGGGTATCGGTACATGTCTTGAGATTTCGTTCTCTCTATCAACCACAAATGCGAGTGTAGGGCCCTGCACTCGACCGATCGACAAAGGAACAAATTTTTTTCCTTTGCTTTGATCAGGTTGGTACTTTCTTATGGAATTGGTTAGGACACGTGAAAAATTAATTCCATAAATAAAATCTATCATGTGTCTTGTAATTCCAGCATCCTTTAAACTGTAATTGGGGGGTAACAAATTCTCAAACGACCCTGATATTTCCTCATCGGTCATGGTTGAGAATTTGGCCCTTTTTGACACATCATATTTCTTGTTACAGGCAAACTGCAAAATATTATACCCTATTACCTCTCCTTCTTGGTCATAATCGCAGGCGTGAATGAAACCGGTAGCACCTTTAGAAACTTCTGAAATTTCTCTCAATAATTTTTCAATCTTGTATTTCAGAAACTTTGAATTTGAATATCTGTTACTCCGATTAGATGATAACGGAAGCCATACTGGATCAAAAACAGGAAAAGGTTTACTACTGCTACTTTCTTTTGAATCTGCTAATCCATACAAGTGACCAAGGGCATGACAGATAATATAGCAATGTCCTTTTTTATCAATTGCTGGCAAAAGTGACGAGCCTGACTTGAGTAAATATTGAAATCCTTTTTTGAAGCCCACTTCGTCGGGTCTACTTTGGTCTGATCTAGATGAATTTAGTGCCTGAAATATCCTTTTTGCTGCTGAGGGTTTCTCACAGATTACAACTGTATATTTGTGTTTATAGATAACATCTTTATGTTATGGAAATAAATTAATCGTTTGCATGTGATACCTAGACAACTATCGCAGGTTGTTCTATACCTTACAAAAAATTATTAAGAGACTTTGGAAGGTGGACTCTTGATTATGGTGTGTAATTCATCTAACCCCATTTCCATACCTTGGTCAGTCCGTTTCCAAATGGATCGACTGTTTTCTTATAAATTCCAAGGACGTTGTTGAACTCGGAGTAGTCATTTTCACCTAAATTACCTTGTGAGCTCGTTTGATTATCACTTGTATTGGCAGAACCATGATAAGGTAAACTAAACATAATAATACCACTGTCTGAAAAACTGCCATCTGGATTATAATATCCAATAGATTGGGATTTATATGTAATAACTTGTCCGGTTGCGGTCAAAATAATAGCCTGGCCATTTGAGTGCACTGCTCCATCTGAACCCATTTTATCGACTACTGTTCCGATTGTCTGAGTTGGAGAGCCGCTTATTGTACTGTTTCCATTGTAGGATACTTCGACTGAAGGAAGATTATCAACATTTAAGACACGCATATAGGTAGACTTGGTATTTTCGACATAAAATGGCTGACCCAAAGTTTCTGCAATATCGGATTCATTACCAGTTACTGAATCCAATATCGTTGTACTGGTCAAAGATGTTGAGCCTGACGTTAAATTATCATTTTGGGCCAATACAACTAAAGTACTGGGATCAACTGAAAAATCTAAAATGATTGCTAATCCGGTTGCTAAGATGGTGCTTAGAATCAGATATTGAAATTTTTCGTTAACTAGTGTATTAAAGATCATTATAGAAAAATTGAATGTGAAAAATATAAACATTTAACCTTGTTCGCAAACCATACAAGATTTGAAAGACGATTTCACGGCGAAATGTTGGTTCAAATATAGGGATTTTGTGGCTTCATCTTGTGGTAGGCTGTTGAACAAGATATGAGTAGAAGTGACGCTAATTGTGCTCCAAACCGTCATCATATTCCCAAGTTATTTCTCATCAATGAGAAGTGGGCTGCTGGACCAACTATGAATCCATTCTCTGATGTGGTTCGCGCTTGTCTCGGCCCTTCTTCTTACAAACCCATCCAAGTCCTCTCTTGCTATTTCTACAAGTATTTGAATCGATTCATACGTTATCTTGTCTGGATATTTAGTAAACTTTGCATCTTTATCCGAGAGTGCTTCGCAAGCATTCATTTTGATTTTTCTTCTCTCATCTTTTAGCAAGTCTTTCAATCTGCAAAATACCTTAAGATTCATATCCAAGATTTCAGAGTCTGCTGGGTCTATTTTGTTAGTTAAGAATTTTCCCAAAAGTTTAGATGATTTTGCCCTTATAAAATAGTCTTTTGATGCTGATGTATTTTGTAGAAGGAAGTTAGCAACTTCCAGATAGATTTTTTTATTATCATGATGATTAAAATAACTACATAATTCAGCTAGACCATCTAAAGCCCCTGTTGCGATCATACTCTGAAATGAGTATGAATTATCTATGATTTCTTGCAAAATAAAACTAATTCTTTCTTTATCTTGGCCAGAACCTTTTTTACAACTTTTACCCAAAGCGGTAGCAGCAGCAGACTTTATAAAGTCACTTTCTATACTCGCGTCCTTTAGTATAGACTCTAGCAAAGTTATCGAATCCCATCTCTCAAATAATCCTATATTTTTTAATACGCTTCTTTGTATGTGGTTGTTTAAACCAGTGAACTTTTTCTGTTCACTAGATATGCTTAACAAAGCTCGGTAAGCTTTATCTGATTTTGAGAAATTATTTTTATCCCTGTACGAGCCTAAAGTGTTGGCTACTTCTTTACTGACTCCATAAAACTTGTCGTTTAGAACTATGTCCTGTAGGATCTCAACAATCTCTTCAGAGAAAACATCTTTAAGCATCCTAGCAGCCTGAATTCTTTCAATCACTGTATCTCCACTCTTTAATTGATTTAACAATAGGTTTTTTAATTGAAATTCCTCTGTTTCGTCATTTACTTTTAGGGTTTTTATAGTCTTTAAAATCTTGAACTGGGGGTCAACGGATACATACAAAATTGAAGAGTTACCATCGAACTCAACCAAACTTTCAGAGCTCCATTGGGATATATTCATTAAATGAAGAATTTCCTTTTTATTTCCAAAGCCGTCTTGGGAAACTATTTTTAATTCGAGTCCAAACTTATATGGAGGTAAGAATTCTTGGTGGTTGTCAACTTGATATTGTTGTGATTGGATCACTTTTATATTTAGTTTATTGGTCTGTTCATTCGCTTTTGTCTCACTTGAGGGAGGGAGTAGTGTATACTCGATTTCAATTTCTGGATGTCCTTTCCTATAAATCCATTGATCAAAAAAAGTTTGGACCTTAATTCCTGAAACCTCTTCTATTGTTTGGAGCAAATCATTTGAACTTGCGCTTGAGTTTTGGTAACGATCCAAATACTGTTTTAAGGATTTCTTAAAATTATCTTCGCCCAAAAAATTTCTTAACATATGCAGGATAAATCCCGCCTTTTCATAAGCATGAGCATCAAAGAGCTCATCTGGATGTTTGTACAGATTTGTGACAATGGGTCTGACATAGTATTCATTTGCTTCTTCAAAATAAACATCGGTAGCTTCTATAAGGCTAAGATGAAATTCTTCAACTCCTCTAGAGTTTTCTAGATAAAGTGATTCGCAATAAGTTGCGAATCCTTCATTTAGCCATATATGTTGCCACCCCTCACACGTTACTAGATCCCCAAACCATTGATGTGCCAATTCATGCACAATTAACAACAAATCATTCTTATAATCAAGGGACGTTTTTTTATCATGAAGCACCCTCCTTGTGAATGTCGTACAGCTTAGATTTTCCATTCCGCCAAATTCAAAGTTATCGACGGCTACCTGCGTGTATTTGTCAAAGGGATACTCTGTGTCAAAATATTTTTCAAAAAATTTGATCATCTGTGGAGTTTCAGAAAATGTGAGCATTGCATTATCTTCTAGAATTTCTTCTGGCCAATAATATTCTAGGGGAATATTTTGATACATCGTTTCGCTTTTAGAAAACTTGCCAATGACCACGGAAACAAGATAGGCAGGTAAGGGATTTTTCTCAATGTATTTCCAAGTAGCTTTTTGGTTTTTGTCGTCTAATACTTTGGAAACAAGTTTTCCGTTTGAAAGTACATCAAATTCTATTGGTGCAGCAATTTCTATTTCAAAGCAGAATTTTGCATTAGGTGAATCGACGCATGGAAACCAATACTTGGCATCGGTAGTTTCTCCTTGAGTCCATACTTGGTATGCCTCGGGTCTGTCATCTCGGTCTTTTTTCACCATGAAATGGAAGCCGTTTTTTGGGGCTCGAATGTCATACCCCGCTACACCGTCGTTGTCATTTTCCTTGAAAAATCCTGCAGAGTAAGTAATGCAAATCTCTGCGCTACTTCCCACTGTCGCGCTTTCAGCAAGTTTGATGGACAATTTCTTTTCGTTTTCTTCTAATTCAAAGCCTGAAATTTTGACATTAGGGGAAGAGACATTCAATATTTTTAGCTCTGCAATATCTAATTCTACTTTGCTTGTATCTCTTTGAAATTTGATGTTTAGAATTTGGATACACTCACTGAGGGTGCTTTTTTGAAAATCCGGGAAAATTTTTAGTGACATTTGATCAATTCTATAGGGGTATAAGGGAATTTCATGAAGCCGACTTCCGGGGAATTCAAATCTATTACGAGCAAAATTGCTATCTTTGCACTTTAGATTGTCAGTCTTATTCAACCTCGTGTCCTCCTCCTCTCTTCCTCCTCCCCATCCTCTACCTTCTTCTCCTTCTTCTTCTTGTTGGCCAGTTTCATTTTGAATACTTGTTGTATATGCTATCTTTCAATTAGAAATAAGTTTGTTGATCAGCCTATCATCGCTTTTGCAGGGTCTATAGTATTTTTAACAGATTTTTGGACTAGTTTCCCGTATTATCCTATCCACAGCCAAGGTTAAAAAGTAGTGTAATCTCGTGGAAATTAGCTTCTATATTCGTTAACGGTTCCAAGAAACTTTTCAAGCTTTTCTAAGGTTTCTGCATGCAAATGATGTTCAATGCCTTCTGCATCCTGTATGGCAATATCCTCACTAACACCTATAATTTTAAAAAACTCGGTCAAAAGTTTGTGTCTTTTCTTTATATTCTCTGCCACAGCTTTTCCTTGATTCGTTAATCGTATCCCTCTATATTTTTCATATTCTAAATAACCTTTGAGATCCAATCTGCGCATCATTTTTGTAACACTGGGAGCTGATACGTTGAGGCATTCAGTAATGTCAACACTTGTGGCGTAACCCTTTTGTTGGACGAGTTCATAAATTATCTCCAAGTAATCCTCCATTCTGTCAGTGCGTTCCTTTCTTTGGAAACTATTGACTCTTTTTATGGAATCTATATTGGACGTTTCCCGAGTTGGAAGTGGGTAATTTGACATTAGTACTGATATACCTTCTTTAAATTATCAATGGTTTGCAGGCCGTATAATAAAAGAATTTTGGATGTCATTATACAAATAACCCCGTTAAATACATTATAAGCATTCCCAGAATAAAGCCTGAAATAATTGATAGGCCTGAATTGGTCATTGTTGATTCTTGAATACCCGCGGTGTTTGTCTGAGTAGTGTTATTGGAATTTTGAACGCTATTTTCAGAACTAAAAGCTGTTCGATTGGGCGTTGACTGCTTAAATGATTTTGACATCCAAACAATCAATGAATATACAACCTGGAATATAGCTCCTGCTCCTATTGCTAAGAAGACTACCGAGGCCAGAGGGGAATAAATGAACCCGCCTATCCATGTTCCTAGGATGGTTGGTATTCCTGCGATTAAGCCCAGCAGTACTAGCCGTCTTAACATTAATTTTCCTGACTTGGCAAGTGGAGCAACTATGGCTAGTCCCTCGGTAGTATTGTGAATAGTAAAGCCGATGATAAGAAATGTGCTCAACGCGATCTCACCCAAAAGGACGGCCGCACCAATTGCCAGGCCTTCGCCAAAATTATGAAGTCCTATTCCTATTGCTACCATAAGAGAGATTGCCAAGGGTTTCAGAATGCTGTTGGGGCTATTACTACTACTGTTACCTTCGTTGTGGAAAGTACCTAAAATGCGTGGTTTTTCTTCATCACTCTGGACAGGAGATACAATGCCCTTATTTCCGGCTAAATAATTTGATTCTTTGTCTGGAACTGCTATTGATTTTATTAGTCCTTCGTCGCCAGTTTGGTCTCTAGATCTGGGTCTAAGCTTGGATTTGTTCGAATTGACACTGTCAGGAATGTTTTTAGATTCGGCTCTCTTGACAAAATACTCTGACAAGAAAAATAATCCCAAGAAAGTTGCAATGATTACCACAGGAATCAACATTTGACCGTTAAATACTGGGGCTAAGCTCGTTGTTGCAATTTCATTGCCTTCTAGGAAAGCTTCAATTCCTAAAAATATTAAGAGGCCAGCCGTCAAGCTAAGAAAGAAATTGTATTGATTCCTGGTTATTTTTCTCATAAAAGGATACCAAGCGAGCCCAATCAGAACTGGAATAACTCCTACAAATATACCCAATATTGCAAATATTGATACCTGGTTAATGTTTGGAACAGGTGCTGGTGCTGCTGCTTCTACAGTATTGCTGAATCGGGTTCCGTCAGAAGTTGTTATCCCAACTTCATAAGGTTCAGCTGGGTTCCAAAAGAAGGGAATGATTACTTTCGCATCTCCGAGTCTAGGAAGGGTCTGTGAGGGTTCAATTGCTGCTGAGTGTATCCTGTCATTAATATCTGCTTGCGAAATTGTTACAGTCTCTGGACCAGTGTTACGGATATATGCGACTATTTGATTTTCATGAAACTCAATCTTTTCTATTGTTATCTCAGGAAGGGGGGTTCCGCCTGTTATTAAATCTTGACCGAAAGGGCTAGTGAGAAAATATATCATTGCTGACAAAACAACTAATGGTATAATTGCAAGACCAATTGACACAAATTTCTTGTTTTTCCTTTTTTGAAAAATGTGATCTCCTGGAGTAATGATTTTTTCAGTATCTCCTAGAGAACCTTGTAAATTTAATTTGTCCGCCGGCCTTGGAATGGAACCATTAATTGAATCTGTACAGCGTTCTGTAGTCTTGCTAGAGTCCTTTGCAACTCCCATACCACTATCGGAAATTTCTTTATTTTCGTCTGCTGTTAAATCTTTTTTGATTTTCATTGTTACATCCCTCCGTTAATATAATTAGTTTTGTTACTAATTGGCGAAATGGTATGCAAATTACTGTTAGTATTTGATCCGATATAATCCTTGTTGGAATTATAATTGCTTGTATAAACTTGGGATGGAGTAGAATTCTCATCTGTCCCATCTATGGTGTTATTCTTGCTTGGTTCAATCTTGGTGGTGGTGGAATTGACTTGTGGATTTGGACTATAAGTCGAATTAGTACTATTAATTTCAAAGTACGGAGAGGAAGACGAGGTGGAAGAAGAGGTAGAAGACTGCATATCCTCATGCATTAAATGACTGTTAACATTACTACTACTGCTGTTTGTGTAGTTATCTAGAACCCTGAAGAGTCCCATCCAACCCTTTTCTGCAAACTCAGTTTTGTGAGCGTGAAACATATAGTCTCCAGGATACTTGTACTTGAATTCCAGTATTCCTCTTTCTCCTTGACTCATGGTTACTATGTCATTTAGCTCGACCGGAATCTTACTGGTTCCACTAGGATAATAATTAAACATGTTTGCATGCAAGTGGAAGTTATTTATGGGATCAAATTCTAACATGTTTACTAGGTATACTCTTACCATTTCATCCTTGTTGATTTCAATGGGCTTGTACATGTAGTAATAGGGTATTCCATTTACAGTGTAGAAATTATTCTCTGTATCAAAGTCAGTATCGTATCCATTCATTACCATAACCATTTCATCTGCAACTGGTCTCTGTATTTTTGGATCTATGATCATTACACCATAAAGTCCATGTGTTATATGTTCCTCAAGGGGGGTCATGTGACAATGATATGGGAATACTCCGTACGGTTCGGCTGTAAATTCATATGTAAACTTGCCTTTGGGACCTATCATCTCGAATACTCCATCCATTTCAGCAGGATGTATTCCATGGGTGTGAAGTGAATGAGGTTTTGAGCCATTGTTGATAAAATTAATCTTTATCTTGTCTCCTTCTGTTGCCCTTATAGTTGGACCTGGGATAGTTCCATTGAATGTCCAAACATTATAAAAAACCCCTGGCGATACTTCCTTAATCTCTGAATCAGATGCGATCAGTGTAAATTCTCTTAAGGAAGTACCATTTGGATACGTCGTCACATGGCCGTAATTAAAATCGCGGAGATACTCCTCTGGATCAACTACGGCATTTTTTGAATTGCCTGGTACAGTAATTGGGTCTAAAACGTCCCCACCAGTTTTAATAACGGGGTAACCTGGAGTGTGACCCCCAACTAACTTGGCAGTTTCAGAAGAATTTTGAGCCATTGTATTGACGTCTGAAGGCCATGGATTATGAACATAACTAGTTACAAGCACAGTTACTACGGAAATCAAAATAATAATTGAGGTAAGTGGCCAAGCTAGCCGCCTTGAATATTGCACAATCTATATTCATTAACCAAATTAATAAATGTTAGCCTAGGTTAAGTTATTGAGAGGGATATAACATTATTTGGATGTGGAAAGATAAAATAAATGGTTAAACTGCTAAAATACGATTACCAAAAAAGTGACTTGCTAAAACATGTTAAGCGTCTATCAAACTTCGCACTCTTGTAACTAGAATGCACATAAAGTAATGATCTTTAGCTGTTTGGTTGTGTGATTTTCTGTTCTAAACTGATTATGCAGGGTTAATTTCTCTAATACTTAGGTTCTTAAAATCAAAAGCTAAATTATCTGCTCTGAATGTGGCAATAGGGCCTGAATTGGTGATCACATAATCTTTGCTCTTTCCGCAGTTTGCACTATTGAAAACTTCATCCGAACTATTCGCAAACCACCCACCTTCGTCAGTTACCTCGTTTACCTTCACCCATTCATTGGTATTGTTAACATCGACATATGATTCCATTTTAACACCTGTGTTGTTATTGATATTGTACATAACGACCTTCCATCCAATCCAATGATTTAGCAATGGTGATTCAAAAGCAGTCGTTGTACCTTTAGAATCTGTATATCCACCAGTATGCCAAATCTCTTTTTTCCATGATGCTTGTCTTTTGAGAACGTCAATTCCACCATTTAATGCTGTACCTTCACAAGGGTTATCACTACTATGTTCCCCGCCACGCGCTCTCATTGTCAAGTCGGGAACTAAAGTACCTTCATTGCCATTCCCATTACCTTCTTGCTCTTGGCCTGGTGAATTAGGGTCGTAAATAGATCTAATTTTGAAGTAGCCAGTCATCTCAATATCTCTCCAAGGCTCTTCTCCCTGGGGTGTGATTACATTCATTCGTATTTGAGTATCATTAATTAGCCATGCTTCGTTATCTATTGCGCTCCTGAGAATAGGTACCTCTGATGACATAGAAAATGTGTCGTCTTCTTTGGGATTTTGCATATTAATGAACCACTCTCGGCCGCCCTCTTTGGTTGGATAAATTTCATTTACACCAAATTGATCTTGTCCTTCGGGAGTCGTTATTCTTTGCGGTTCTATTGACGTTTGTTCTTTTTCCTGTTGTCCCATGAAAAATCCATTAAAATAGAAAAATAATAAAATAATCGTAACAATAGCTAAAGCTATAATAACTCCTAACTGTGGTTTTGTTACGTTCAACTCTATTACAATTTAATACGTACCTTTTTTAAACTTTCATTGGAATAGGGGTAATTTTTAATTTTAATTTGAAATCCAATTTTATCTCTATATTCTAATAAGATTTTAGATATTTGTTTAGGTTATTCATGGATATATAAGCAATATGTTACCTCCTATTGCCGAGAATTCATTAAAACAATTGATAAACATTATTGTTTATAAATCCTATATGATATGGATGTAATGTAGCAGACATGAATCTTGACTCAGAATATCTTAATCAATCGGATCCTAAACGAAGATTATTATATATTCTAAAGATTCTTGGGAGTGCTGGCCTAGAGGATTTATCTAAGAGGATGAAAATTTCCAGAATGGGTGTGCACAAGCATTTGACAGATTTGCAGGACCGTGGTTTAGTTCAAAGCTCAGAGGTTAGAAGAGGTGTTGGTAGGCCAATAATGTGCTATTCGTTGACCAACAGCGGTAAATCTATTTTTCCAAAGGCTTATGGCCAAATAGCTACCTTTGCGCTTGACTATATAGAAAAAAATCTAGGAAAACTTGCAGTTGAGGCTGTTTTAAGAGAGAGACAAAGCGAATTGCTAGAAAAGTATCATCAGATTTTGAAGAATCTCGATTTCGAAGAGAAGGTAAAGAGTCTCGCTAGGTTGAGAGATGAGGAAGGTTATATTGCCGAATCAAAAAAAACAGGCAAGAAAACCGATAGTCATATCTTGTTAGAATACAATTGTCCTATAATTATGATCGCTGAAAAACACTGGGAGGCGTGTTCAATAGAAACAGAGCTATTTGAAAAAGTGTTAGACGCCGAAATAAAAGCTACTCATAGGGCCGCAAAAGGCGATTCTATCTGCAAATTTAGTATAAAACAGAAAAAATCTGATCTCTGATCAAGTCGTTAACTTTGTTAATAACATACACAATTGAGAATTTATATAATTTGTAAACTGATATGTTTATAAATTAATTAAACTAATCATTTATGTGAACAAGAATTATTCTATTATTAAATTTAATGATGGTGAAGTTAGCGAGCAAACTGGGCTCCACGTATTGGGAGTAGGTTCAAGCATGAGAAAAGAATCGTACGGAACTGAAACATTAAGAATCGTTTTATCCAAGGTTAATCAAAACGGTGGAAAAGCCAAATTATTAAACCTGTTTGATAATCCTTTACCCATATACTCTCCGGAAACCGATAACGACAACCCCTTCATAAAGGAAGCTACTAAAATGGTCAGTTGGGCCGACGCCTTCATTTTTGCTACACCGGATTACCACGGATCTATGGCAGGTTCACTGAAAAATTTTATGGATTATTTCTGGTCTGAATTTGCTGGCAAAACGTTTGGTTATCTTTGTTCGTCTCATGAAAAGGGGTTAACTGTTATGGATCAAATGAGAACAGCAATAAGACAATGTTATGGATGGAGTTTACCTTATGGAATATCTATAAACTCTAGTACTGACTTTAACGAAAAGCGTCAATTAATAAACAAACAATTGATTAAAAGATTAGATAGCTATGCTAGAGATTTGGTTGTTTATGGGACTTTGATAAACAGTCAATTTAAAAAGGATTTGAATTCTACCATAGAAAATTCTTATGCAGTTCATTATAGAAAATAGAGGTGGTTGATTTTGCAAAATCCACATTTTGATTTTTACAAATCAATTCTCAGGCAGCATTGTACGTAGATTCATCATTTTGTGCTGGAATCAATCTACCTTTATAAAGTATCTAGATTTCAGTTAATTCCCTGGGCAGCAAGAATAGAATATTACCGATTAATCATTTACATTTCGTCGTAATAATCAGTCCAAAAATCATAAAAGTTTGAGATGTCCTGTTAACTTGTCAAGTTTTGCCGATGAGTCTGGACCAAACCCGCAACAGGTCATTGTATTTGGTTCAATCTGGGTTTTGCCTGCGTCTCTAATAATAGTAGTAACGATACCATATGCCTGAGCCTTCTTAATTATTTCTACAAGTTCGCTTTCTGATTGTACTTTTAGAATCGCCTTTTTTTGGTTGCCATATCTAATCCAATTTGCTACCCGATTTGGATTTTCCCAGACAACGGAGCTGCAAGCATGTCCTACTTGACCAGCAATTTTTCCAACTCCCATTCCTAAATCTTTTCTCACTACTACCACGAATTTTATATCATCATCAGCATTTTTCAATATAATAAAAGGACCTGTAGAGAATTATTTAATCTAACGAATTTATCGACAAGTAATATGATAAATCGTGTTTCGTATTGGTTCAAACGGTGGTATCAAAAGAAATTATGAATCAGATACGGATTTCAATAGCCCGACAATTTCCCTCCCTAAACTTTTTCTCTTTGGAACAAGAGTAAGACCCGCATGCAGTATTTTTGCCTAGTAAAAAAATGTTGTTAAATTAAATCAATCGTCCTTAATGATTTAATGATTCAAAATGGTGAGAATATGGCCCCACTTTCTTTTTATATCAATCAATTCTTAAACCAAACATGGCTACAAATGCGGCTTACCAAAATAGGAAAATTTCTAATATCTTGGTTGCCATTGACGGATCTGAACATTCATTTAAAGCAGCGGAATATGCATTAGAACTGGCAAAATTGTATGGTTCTAGATTATTTGCAGTAACTGTTACTTACATACCAACTCAAGACAAGTTGACTCAAAAACAGGTAATAGGAAAGGGTCTGGTTGAAGATGAATCGGCAGCAGGTACCAAAGACTCTGAAACATGGTTTGATAATTTTGTACAAAACGCTGCATCCATGGGAGTCGACTTGAAACCTGAGCTTATTAACAGTACAAGACCTGTCGATTATGTAATACTGGAATTTGCAGAGGAACAGAATGTAGACTTGATTGTAGTTGGTACTAAAGGAAGGACTGGATTCAAAAAATTACTCTTAGGAAGTACTGCCACATCAGTTGTTACCTATGCCCACTGTCCTGTCTTGGTTGTTAAATAGTTTATACAAATATTTTATTTCATTCATTTAATTTGGTTTCGCAGGTGTGATCCGATTGTGGTATGATGGCAAAATTTACATTTATTCATCAAAAAAAATTTATTCAACTATGGGTTCAGGTGGTTAATCATTCATCACTACCTTCTAGAAAAAGGGATGTATGATAACGATTCACATATCAAGTTAGAGTAATACGCAAATCAAATACTTTAGTGAACTTAATTCTTCTCCAAAGTCAATCTATATCCTTGTTTTTTTCTTTGTTTCTTAGTATAAAACTGATCTTTCCGTTTGGTTCCAGGCGTGCAAACTTAATTTCGCTTTCTCTTTCAATTCCGGCAAGTCGCATTTCTACTTCAAATTCTTCCTTATCCATTTTTGCTTTTTCTAGTCCTTTTTTGCTTACTTGTCCATAGTCCACCAAGAGAATAGGATGCGGTTCTACTGATTCTCTGAATCTCTTGCTTTTTAAAGTTAAGTAATCAATTATTTTGAAGAAAACAACAACTATTATAACAGCTACCATTGCCTGGGGGATAGATACTTCATTGTATATCATCGGGTCACCAATTGCTGATCCCAACCCTACTACAATCAACAGTCCAAATGGGGACAACTGTCCAATTCCTTTACCACCTAACCATTTGACTATAGCAAACACTAAAAGTGCTATTATTGTTGTTCTTACAAAAACAGATAACAAGGCAGAAGGATCAGGAAACAAAGCACTTGTTATCGGGTCCTCAGAAGTTGCCTGTGTCTGGCTCCCTTCTACCCCACCGCTCTCCTCACTATCGCTTCCTCCTCCTCCTCCTCCTCCTCCTGCTACTTCACCCGTCTCATTACCGCCACCCGATTGCTCAGCTACCTCATTACTGCCTGTCTGTTGACCAATCTGATAATCTCCATTTAGGTTACTTTCTTGGTTTATTACCAAATTGGATGTTAGAAAAGACAAATTATTGTTTAAATGATAAACCTGGTATCCAAAAAACAAGACTACTAATGCCAAACATACGACAGTGAATGTAAGAATCCTAATACTGTTCATCAATACAACAAACTTCATTTTATGTCTGTGTTAAAGTTAGTGTCTAAATAGTTGATGTGCAAGATCAATATCTAATTTAGTAGACAAATTAAGCTAAGAATCTTGAGAAAAATTATCCGCTACATTTTTTCTAAAGGGACTTTCCTTAAGAATAAGAATTCATATTCTCTTAAAGCGTTTTCTCCAATCTTTTAATGACAAAATACGAAGAACAAAAACCTAATCCATTTTTCCCATTGCAATGGATATAAGAAATATAATCACAACGTTGGTTTCATTGTTATAAATTTTGTTCACAAAATAGATTACATGAATGATGTCAAATCAGCAGTTGGCTTGAGTTTTATTTCCGAAAAATTATCAAATACCATAGATAACTTTTGGATGGTTGTAAACCCTAATACCCTTCTTAACCCATTTGATTTTGTTAAAGTTGAAAATATTCATGATACTACTACCATAGGCATAGTCAAAGAAATCAGACGTATATTTTTAGATATGAATGCGTTACCAATTAAACAGTATCCTTTGGAATCAAAATTGGTTATAAATCAGCAAGATTCTCTTAACACGGGAATTACAGTTGCTAACGTTGACGTAATGGCCAATTTTCCTTCTGCTGAAAAAAAATCTCTCAATAAGCCCGGACGGATCGATTCAAAAAAAGCCGTAAAAAAAGTCAAATCACCTCCTATCAATATGCCTGTCCAAGAAGGCAAACTAATTTATTTTGCGAGCGAAAAGGAGGTGCGCATCGCCCTTGGAATCCCTCAAATGGAAAATCCAATTCCCGCTGGATTAATTACCATGACAAATAATACTAAGATACCTATCGACTTGGATGTTACCTACTTGTTTGGACCCGATACAACTCATGTAAATGCTACAGGCATATCAGGTAACATGAAAACTAGTTACTTGCTGTTTCTATTGCAAGTAATACATAACAAGCTTGACGATGAAGGAGTTTCAATAATCATGTTCAATACAAAAGAAAAAGATCTGTTGTACGTTGATAAAGATAGAGAAAAGGAGATTTCAGAAGAGGATCAGCAATTATTAGATTCTCTTCGTTTAGATTTGAAACCTTTTCGTAATGTTAAATATTTTCTGCCTCGTGGCAGAAATGGTAGACCAAATTCAGCACATGTACCGGAAAAAAATGTAACGACTTATTCTTACGAATTAGCCGATGTTTACGATAGACTAGACTTGCTTTTTTCTTCTGATTTTATGGTTGACACGCGACATAATATTGCGGCAATATTGAATTATATTTATGAAACATGGCCATTGTCGGTTGATACTGTGGATGCAACTGCTCCCAGACGATTAATGAATTGGACCGATCTTTCTAGTTTTGATGGTTATCCTGAAGAGATAATAACGCACAAATCTACACTATTAAAGTTTCAAGGAATGATACAACGATTTCGCAAACCTGCCAGCCTCTTTGTGGATAAAAAAGTGACTAGTACATATTTGGGTAATGAAATCAAGCGGTTGAAAAAAAATGAAGTGATGGTGATAGACATTGCCATGCTTTCTACACTGGAGGAACAGGCCTTTGTAGTAGGTGATGTTATGAAAACTATAGATGAAATGTATTCGATGGGAGAAGCTGACTCATATCCTTTGAATGCAAAAAGTGATCAAGAATCCGGTTCTATTATTTTGAGTGAGAATAGGGGAAAAAACAAGAAAAAACCAAAGTATATTGTAATCCTGCTCGATGAAGTTAATAGATTTCTTCCCCATCGAATTGCAAGTGGAAGCGGCATGGGGGGTAGTGGTAGCAGCTCTCTTGCAGGCAATAGTGGTAGTAGTGGCAGCCGGTCCACGGTAGGCGAAGAATTGTTTAAAACTCTAATAACTGGAAAGTCTAGACATTGCATCCTTTTTTCTGCTCAGCAATTTAAGAGTCAGATTGACCCTGGAATAAATGAAAATACTGGTCTTCATGTGCTTGCTAAACTGGGATTATCGGAACTGACAACAGGTTCATATTCTATGATAGATGATGTCACAAAGTCAGTCGTAAGCAAATTGCATAAAGGCGAATTTATACTGGTACATTCTGCTTTTAGGCATCCAATAAAAATAACAATTCCAAAACCAATGTTTAAAAAACCATGATACGTGCTCAGCCTTTTATTCAAAGTTTATTAGTGTATAGATGCGAGTTAGAAAATCAATTTGAGAATTATACAAATATCTGATTTACATATTGGTGGTCTGTTTAAGCAAGAGACTTTCGATACCTTGGTGAGGGAAGTTAACACAGACCTAAGACCCGACGTGCTAATAGTTTCAGGCGACCTGACAGATGATGGATTGTATTTTCAATTTGAACAAGCCAAACGTGAACTAAGTAAGTTCAAGTGTAAAAACATGATTGTATTTCCTGGCAACCACGATTATAGACATACTGGATATCTGCTTTTTAGAGAATTTTTTCCTATTGCTAGCCCGTCGGGAGCAAAGGTTTACAAATTCAACGATCCATCCAATCAGGACCAGAGAGTAATAGTTACCACAGTAGGAACAGCAAGAGCTGATCGGGATGAAGGGGAAGTAGGTTATAGACAGAATCTGTGGCTAAATAAAGTTTTAAAAAAGTATGGAACTTCACGTGATTCAAAGGGAAAAGAAACAGGCAATCCTAAAACAATACGAAAAATTGTAGCAATGCACCACCAT
The DNA here is from genome assembly GCF_047711275.1 of Candidatus Nitrosocosmicus sp. FF01. Classification (NCBI taxonomy): domain Archaea; kingdom Thermoproteati; phylum Nitrososphaerota; class Nitrososphaeria; order Nitrososphaerales; family Nitrososphaeraceae; genus Candidatus Nitrosocosmicus; species Candidatus Nitrosocosmicus sp. FF01. Next base: position 671,095 of record NZ_JBLNIG010000001.1, read on the forward strand.
CTTATAGCCATTCCTGATACCGGATACACAAATGTAGTCGGAATATCTGATGCTGGTGATGTTTTAAGGACCTGCCAGGCTAACAATGTTGATCTAGTTATCTGCGGTCACAAGCATCGACCATGGCTTTGGGATTTGGGGACAATGAAGATCGCATATGCAGGAACAGCCTGTTCCTGGAGATACCGTGGAGTATTTGAGGATACCTACAACATTATAGATATGGATGAAGGTAAATCACTAAAAATTGACATAAAAATTGTTGGTGGTGACAGGATGCCTCTATCTGAGATTGTAAACAGGTATGATCCTGAAGCACGGGTAACAAGAATTGCTGATATGATGTCGCCGCACTGACTCGTACTTCTGAGGTACGCGAAGGATCATTTTATCAATATGTTATGAATCATTGACCCGACACATTAAACACGTACAAAACTACAAGATCGCATTCATTTCCGTGAAAATGGTGCTTTGTATTGGAAGGAACAAAGATGCAAGATCCTTTTTTGATCTTATAATCCTTTTGAAGGATTTTAATAAATCCGTTTCCCTCTATCACAAAATAAATTTCATCTGCACTGTGTGGACCTTGGATATCTTTCTGACCTGGAGAAAGTTTTAAGATACCTGCTTCAAAACTATCATTGAGTAAAAAGTCTGAAAAATAGTTAGAGTCTTTTTTGTCAAGTTCCAACAGGACATCCATAGTATCAAAAATTTCTTCCATGTTTTTTTGTATTTTTTCTTGAATTAGTATTTTGTGATGGGTATATGCAATTCTGCTCGCTCTCTGAGCTTATACAAATTTAGGTCAACGGTTCTCTAGTCCTATGAATTTGATACACACTTGACTTTATAGTATCCCAAGCTGATGATATTCACGAAAATTATAGTGATCTTAATAAAATTTGATGTCAAAAAGCAATGTAATAGAGAGGGAGGAAGATATCTGTGATTGCCTTATTTAGAGACCGCGAACATGCAAGGATGGAACTGGCCAAAAAGCTTGAAGAAAAATTAAAAAGTGCTGATATCCCCCCTTTAATGTCGATGACTTGATCGTGGTCGCCATTCCAAGGGGTGGCATCATATTGGCAGAAATGATTGCCAAAAAATTGGGATGCCAATTAGATGTCTTGATATCTAGAAAAATCATGTCTGAGTTTAACAAGGAATTTGCTATCGGGGCAGTTATACCAGATGGCGAATATTTTGTCAATAATGGATTTGTGCAACTTTTTCAAGTCAGCAGCGATTACTTGAACAAGGAAATAGAATTTCATCGAAAGGAAATTAATCGCAGATTGTTATTGTTTAGAGGAAAGGTTTCTTATGAGCGGGAATTTGATGAAAAGGTGATATTACTTGTTGATGATGGTATGGCTACAGGTGCCACCATCATTGCTTCAGCAAAGTGGATCAAAAATAATTTCAAATGTAAATAACTTATCGTAGCAGTCCCTGTTGCACCAGCCAATGATAAAACCATAACTATACTAAAAGAAATAGTAGACAAACTTTTGATACTTTATCCAAAAATAGAATTCTCTGCAGTTGGACAGTTTTACCAAAGTTTTGATCAGGTAAGTGACGGGGAAGTAAAAAAAATCATGTTAAAATATGGTAACAACTGAGATTTGTTCTTGTTAATGTTTATAATATACATGGGTTACACGAAATAGTACTAGTATTCAGATTATTAGCAATTTTCTATTCTAGATGGTGGCGGATAAGCAAAAGTCTGGTTGTTACAATTCTTACTATCAAATGTTGCGAGTTTAGCGTCTATTAGCTGTTCATTAATACTTTTTTTAGACTTTATGTCAGAAATGTTGCTTGCTTGACAATAAACTATACCATCTATCTGTGTCAGATTGGTGGATTGAGTGAGTTCATCCGAATTTATAGAACTAGTTACTGGTGACACGACCACAGGAGAACGAATCGGACAGACTACTGATATAAAGTGGATTCCGTCTTCGCGGAGAATTTGATCAGAGATTTTTGTATCAATTAACGCAAGGGAAACCACTAAATTGTCATTTATTCCAATAGTATAGTTATCGTTTACAGCAGTAGTGTTTCCAAAAATTAATCTTGATTCAAATTCTGAATTTGACTGCGCCCAGCTCTCTAAAGTAAATCCCGAAAGAAATGGAAACGTACTGGCAACAAACATTACAAAGAAAGATATGAGAACAAGCATTCAAAATATCTCCTTGTAATGTGTAATATATTATTTCAGAAAGAAATCTCTATGGATATCAGTTGTAGAATGTAACATTGATTTATCTTGTAGGATCACAGAAAAAATTGTGGTGACGGATTGATTTATCCATTCTTTACGTGAGAATTCAAAAATTCAACAGTTTTTTGCCATGCGTCTTTTAGCTCAGCAGGTGCGAAACTTTCTCCCGTTGGGTTAGCGAAAGCATGTCCTACTCCTTCATAAACATAGATTTCGTTTGTAATGTTGTTAGCATTTAATGCTTCTTCAAATTTATTGACTTCTGAAACAGGAATAGATTGGTCTTCGCTGCCGAATATTCCTAAAACAGGTCCCTTTAACTTTGAAAGTTGTTGTTGATCAGTTACCAAATTACCATAGTATAACACAGTTGCAGCCATAGGATTAGCCTGATCAGCATTTAATGCGAGTTGGAGAGCTTGACCTCCTCCAAAGCACCAACCAACTGAGACTATCTTTGAAGAGTCAACAATATCCAAGGACTTTAGGTAATCTACTGCTGCCATCATGTTGGAATTCGATTCATTTTGATTGTCTCTAGCGGCTGTTACCATACTCATAGCCTCATCTGGAGAGGCAGCTACTTTGCCATTGTATAGGTCTACTGCCAATACTGCGTATCCTTCTTTGGCAAGTTCATCAGCCATATTTCTGATTTGGTCATTTAAGCCCCACCATTCATGGATCATGACTACACCTGGTAGTTTTGAAGTTGACTCATTGTCCTCCTCCTCCTCCTCCTCCTTGCGTCGATATATTTTCTGGATATACAAGATATCCGCTAGTATCTTTATAGTAATTCGGATTTTCTTTATGCAATGGAACTGAACTATTTGATAGGGTTAATGTTCCGTTGGATGACACAAGATCGTCAGAACTTGCAAAATCATCTGAAATGGTAATGGTTTGATTACTGCTGCTATTGTTATTGGTTTGTGCACTTGCAAAGTTAATGCCTGGCACAAAAATTATCGCCGATATCAACAAACAAAGGATTGAAAATCCAGAGTAGCTCGTAATATTTAGTTGTTTTTTCATATTCTCTAATGATCCTCAAAATATTTAATATTGATTATTTTAAAAATGGATTATTTAGTCAATAGAAATATAGTTCTTTTCTTCATCTGAGGTTAAACTAATTCTGATTGAAATATCTTGGAAAATAGAGTTTTTTGGCCTTGATCAAAAGGTACTATCTAAGTCATTAAGATTAGTAGGATTTCTTTTGTTCTAAAGTAGCCGAAGCTTCGAATACTCGCTATACTTCATATTTGAACAGATAAATTCTTTAATATCCTTAGTTTAACTGGAATTCATCTTGAACCTAAACATTGTTTTCTACCTAGTTTCTAGTACCCTCATAAATAATAGCACGTCAGATGTTTCAGAAAATACAAAGGTAGAAGATTTAGAATTTCGGCGATCCTTGGTATAAAGAGATGAACATCTACAATCAGTCTAAAAAAGTGGATTTTGATATTCCTCTGTTGTTAGCTGGACCAATACTCCGTAGGGTCGAAAAATCCAAAGTATGTGTTTGGATAGCAACAAGTAAAAAAGTCCAAGCCAGATTAAGAATATTTAGACTATGTGGACTTGTGAATGGAGGCCAAGTGAATTCAAGTGAAATTATCCCACCAGATAGTGTGGATATAATTCCAGAATCCTCGCCGAATTTACAATTAGTAGGTGAAGGCAACAATTCTCCATTGCAGCTCGGAGATAAATTATTCATAAATTTGATAATTGCAAAACCTTTGCATCGAACACACGATAAAGAGGTTTTAATTAAAGACTCTGAATCTCTAGGCTTTCCTACAAATGAGTTGCTTGCTTATGACTTGGAACTGATATCTGACTCTGAAACAGGAATTAGAGAAACTATTTCTCTAAAGGATTTAGGGTTGTTATCTGGAGAAAATAGTATTATATATTCTCGAGGTGACGGTGCGTCCCCTTCCGCTGAGCACTATGACAACTATAAAAATGGATACAATTACCCTGCTTTGCCAATCTTTTTTATTGCTGATAGAGAGGATGTTTCTTATCTTAATTTGTTATATGGATCTTGTCGCAAGTTGCATGGGGATGATGAAGATAGTCTCATTATCGGAGACAAACTCATGGGAGATTTCTTTTATGATCTAAACAAAAGACCTAGTGCGCTTTTTCTGATAGGCGATCAAATTTATGCAGACAATGTAGCTGCACCACTGATAACCTTCATAAAAACACTTTCATCCAACCTTTTGGGCTGGGAAGAATCTTTGGACGGAATAGAAAAAAAACTGGGCCAACTAGGTACTGGTGAGCGCAAGGAAATAGTTCAAAAATACGCTAATTTTTCTACTGACGTAGGAGATAATCATTTACTAGGCTTTGGTGAATTTGCTGCAATGTATCTGCTTGCTTGGAACAAAGAGAATTGGCCAGAACAATTTGAGCAGCAAGCAATGAAAAATTCATTGGATTCATCTGAACTTAAAAAATATATCAATGAATTAAAAGAGTTAGAACAGAGTCGTCGAAGTCTTGCCGGTGTTCGGAGGCTCTTGGCTAATATCCCAACATATATGATCTGTGATGACCATGAAATTACCGATGATTGGAACATAAATAAGAAATGGTGCGATGAAGTTGATAAAAGTAGTTGTGGCAACCAAATAATTTCCAACGGCTTATTAGCATACTGGGCTTTTCAGGCATGGGGAAACGATCCTGATTCATTTGATGACTATTTTATTGAGAAGATAAAACATTATCTAAACTTAAAAAAGCAATTAGGATTTTCAAGGGACGGACTGCCAGATACATCTCTAATAAAACAATCTGGGTCGTCCTTTGATCCAAAAAATGATCGCTCTGGATTCAAGCATGATTCGTGATTTGGAAAAGAATATTCTTATGTCCAAAAATTGGACCTTTGTTGCACCTATTAATCTATTATCCGTATTTCTTGATTGTCGTACTCAAAGAACATTTGTTGACGAAGAAGGACCGCCTCATCTCTTAAGTGAGGATGCACTCGAATACTTAAAATCAAATTTAGAAAAGTCCGGATACAAAAATCGCGATCCACTGATAATCATATCCCCAACACCCGTATTCGGATTTGAACTTGCCGAGAGTGTCCAACGGTTCCTGACATCCATTTCTGGTTCATATAAATGGGATTTGGAAACATGGAGAGCCAATGAAATAGGGTTCGCAAAATTTCTAATATATTTAGCTAGTAATTTTGATCCTGCTCTATTGTATTTTTTTGTCAGGTGATGTTCATTATGCATTTACTATGAAGGCCCAGTTTTGATCATCTCAAACCTGCCCCGTCAAATGGGATCATTTACAGATAGAAATACGTAGAACAAAAGAAAAATCCGTGATGCCTATTGCTCAATTGACGAGCAGTCCTTTTAGGAGTAACAGCTTGACAAATAGGGTTGTGGCTATTTTGATTCTCAACTTGGTACATAAAGTTATCGTTTCAAAGGAATTTATATTTAGAAAAGCGATGAAAAAAAAGAGTTCAAACAATCATAATTTCAATTACGATTATTTTAAGAGACTTCCCGACATAAGTGGTCATCAGAGTATTTTCAATTATGACGTTTGCCGTAAACATACAATTCACTTTTCAAAAATTGGAGATGATAAATCAATATTAGAAAAAATTAAGTTAATTTTATCTAATCTCGTAAAATTTTTAAAGAGAGATAAAAGTGGACCAAACCTCTCGAACTCGACATGGACTGAGCATCGATTACTCATCAAACCAAAGGGACAATGTTCTTTACCTGTTCTAGCAAGAAATAACATCGGCCATGTTAGTTTCGATTTTGATTCTAAAATATTGGTGCATAAATTATATTATCTGGAAAATGACGATTTAAGACATAGTGAAGCACTAATCAATTTTGAAATATGAAAATCATTTTGGCGACCTCTTATATTGATTTGAAAAAGAATGCTTTTTGCCAATCTTAAAATTTAAAAGTATATTGTTCTAGAAATAATTCTTTCTTAATTTTTAATTTACAACATGAAATAAATATTCCTGATATATGGATAGAAAAGATTTCAGCGAATACCTCATTACCAAATTTTGTTTGAAAAAGATAATTACAAGTATCTCCATAATCATAGCAGGGTAGATTTGGGAGTCATTTTCAAAAATGATATATTTCATAAAAAAATTTTTTTGTATATTGCTCTTATATCCTTGTATATTGCACTGATAGCCGACACTTCTATCCATGTGCTTTCTGATATAATATTCGAATTTTCTGTCTCTGCGTATGGCATATGGTTATTTATTGCAATTGGAATAATTTTTGTGATTGCCCCGTTCATAATATTGAATCATCCTTATTTCCCGAAGGAAATTGGTATCCTGATGGCTAAAAGATATTCACCTCATTTTCAAATTCAGTTTGAACATATTGTACTAAGTGTCGTTATGGTCGTAATAATTTTTCAAATTCTCATGTTTTTTAACTACCATAAGGTAGAACTTATGATAGCATCTGCCATTAGTTATGGAACCGCAACTATTTTGATGATAATTCTTGCTGTAAGATTATTTAGATGGTTTTTGATGAGCAAAAATATAGTAACTTTCTTCTTTGGTGTTGCTAGCGTATTGATAGCTACCAATGCATTTGTTTCTTTGGTATACTTTGAATATGTAATTGCAATCGAAAGAGAGATTGATATTATTACTCCTAGTATTATAGTACTTTTTGAAACTCATTTCGCTGATGGGTCATTTATGTACTATATTTCTTTAATTCAGCTATATTCTATGGCTGGATATTTCGTAGTGACATGGGGAGCGACATTACTATTACTAATCCATCACGCTAAGAGGGTAGGATATCTTCGGTTTGGGTTGATGGTTGTATTGCCGATATTCGTATTCATATACTTTTATGCTATCTTATTTGATTCTGCTATCCCTAATAATCCTGTCACTCAAGCTACTCCACTTGAAGCATGGTCATTTTGGCTTTCATATGATTATGCAGCTGCCCTTATAGGGATTATAATTGGGATAGGTTTTTATTCTGTTGCCCGGTCTGTGAGAGAAAATAAAAATGCACGTAATTCTTTAATAATCGCTGGATATGGTTTCATATTTTACTTTATTTCTGCCTTCGCTACCGTAATACAAACTGGTTATCCTCCGTTTGGCCTCGCTAACGTTTCTTTTGTAGGTATAGCATCGTTTATGATATTTACCGGTCTATATAATTCAGCAGTATCTGTATCTCGTGATGTGGAGCTACGGAGTATCATTCGAAAATCATTACTTCACCAATCGAGATTCCTGTCTAGCATGGGTTTGGCTCAGAATCGTCATGAATTGGAGAAAAATATACTGGAACTTTCCAAATTGAAATCCGAAGAAATTTCAAAATCTAACAATATTTATCCGTCTATTTCGGAAAATGAAATCAAAGACTATGTTAATGAGGTTCTGGAAGAAGTCATTAAATCAAAGAAAAAAGTTGAGAAATAGACATAACTTTTGACCAGGTAAATCGAATAAGTGCAAATTATCAGGATTATTCAAGAACCTTAAAAATAGAAAAGATTTGAGTATAATGTAAATGGCGATCAAACGACTGTCTTGAAATGCTTTTCCATGGAAACGAGCAATTTTTGTTATTACATATGGCAATAAATATGGAGATTCAGTAATTCTCTTTTAAGAATTTACACATGTTATCTAGTTATTATTTGTTGTATCATACCTAGGTATTACCAGAAGCAGCACAAGAGAAATTGGACACTAAAAAGGAATTCACAGTGATGGAATATATTGTCATAAATGTGACATAGTATCCATTTGTCATTAAAACCTTGAAACCTTATATATTTGTGTATTATTAACAAATTTTATGAGAATGAAATATTCTTTTATCGTCCTAATCCTAGCATTAGGATTGGTCGGTTTCTACGGTACAAATATCTTACCATATAGTGGAGCACAGATGTCAAGTAACATGACAAACTGTGTTAGTGACACAATTAACCAGAGCAATTATTTGACGAATCATTGTTCGAATACACTTATTAAAACTAATGATACTATCACTAATTTAGATTGTACTACGAGCACAGGATGGTATGTAGTCTGCTCATGGTTACAACAAGATAGTTTATCAAATAAATCAGCCACCCAGTTGAGCACTGCAGCAAGCATAGATGGAGGCCAATCATTTAGTGAAGCCTTACAAGATCTTACTAATTCTACTTCAGTTATACGTAACTTAGAAATCGATTCAAGCCATGAATATACATACTTAAAATATGAACAAGAGGTTGCTCCAAATATATTCGAGGTATTCCTTGCAGAAAGTTCTGATGCGGGACAGACATTCGATCCTGCTGTTCAAATAAGCAACAGTAGTGCCAACATTAATTCATCGACTTTATTGGTTGATGAACTCACAGGCAAATATCTCGTGTATTATGTAATCCCGGGAGATGATGCAGTCAAGGTTTATTGTGGAAAGTGCTAAACCAACCCTTTTTTTTGATTCAAGATGAAGAAAGCATTATTTGCTTTGTTAGTTTTTTCAATTAGTGGAATCTTTGGATTTCTTTTCGAATCTAATTACCTTGATGGTTTTAGCGGCGATCAGAATGATAATCGTTCGAACCACACGATTCTGTCAAATCAATCTACCTCAAATTTGAAGCCATATTCGCTTGTATTGGGCACGGCTAGTTCCACTATGGATAATGTATCTTCGTATGCTGAAGAGAGTGTGGAGAAAGAAATGTTCTTTGAATTGGAAGAGAAAATTGGCGAAGGGGCAATTGAAGATTCATCAAATTCTAACGTTACTACAAAGTTATACTCGTCTGGAAACATGCCTGAAATGGACACTAGTAGTACTAATTTGACCATATCACCAAACAATTTGAATCCAATACATATTGAACCAACTGTGGAATTAGGAATAAACAACAACCTTTCTATACTTAATAAAATAGGACTAAATACGGTAATACCCTCAGATCAGCTTTATTATCGAAATGAACCCTCTGTTGCAAAGAGCGACGATATAACGTTACTAGTGGGGACATGTTATATGGTTAGAGCAATTAATGAAATTCAAAACTGGGAATATGTAAACTTGAGAGAAAAATGTAACTCTATAGGAGGAGACATGGATCTTCTCTACGATGATCGTAATGTTAATTTTATATGGAGTATGATGAATCTGCCTATTGAAACTGATAATGGTCGCTATACTAATAATATATCGATAGGTGTTTCAAAGGATACTAGCAATTGGGAAATGTATGATCTCTCTGCAGAAATGTTAAATGCTGATTGGACTGAAAATCTATTTGATTATCCTCAGATATCCTTTAGTGATAAGTTCTTGTATATTAGTGTAAACAGGTTTAGTAACTTTACTGCAGAAGGCGCCACATTTGAGGGGCCATTGGTTGTTCGCGTTGATAGGGACTTGTTGAGTTCTGGATCTTCTACTATTCCTATGTCTTACCTATCCTCGGATTCTAAGAACAGAGTATTTACCTTTGTTAATGGAGCTCAAAGTACTATGTATTGGGGTACTCATTATACTGATCCAACGATCGATATAATAAGGATTTATCAATGGAAAGACAACTCAAACGTTATTAATTGGAGTGACAATGTAGTAAATAATTGGAATAATTCGGACCAATTCCAATGTTCATTAGATATTCGATTTGATTGGTGCAGATCATCAGATAGCCGTATTACTACCGGATGGATTAACCAAGATACCGTTGGCTTTCTCTGGAACGTGCCAATAGGAAATGGCTTTAAGACGGTTCATATCGAAGGTGCAGTATTTGATGTTAGTGACTTAAGTTATCTGGGTCCAATATACTTGACGAATCCTAACCTACACATATCTTACGGTAATGTTTATCCTAAGAATAATACTCTTGCAATAGTAACTGCATACAGCTATGTTGAAAACAACGAGACTTCTTATCCTAATAATCTTGTTGGCATTGGATATATATCTCAAGGGGGTCAAGTAACCTGGAATATGATGTCAGCTGTGAATGGTACAAATTTTCCATACACCAATGAGTGGGGTGATTTTTACAGAGTCATACCTCAGCCCGAAGACAATAACCTCTGGTCGGGCACAGCATTGGTACTGGAAGGTGGGGTAGACAGCCATCACATTGTACCGTACTACATTGAATTTGGGGCGTTGCCATGACTGAATAAAGTTTATAAAATTTTTACGCCTCAATCTGAGTCATGTGTGGTAAATCGTATACGCTCTCCATAATTATGTTTGGATCCCAAATTATTTGCGTCAAATTGATTGTTAATTCGCTCTAGCTCATACCAATATAATAATTTCTTATGAAACTGGATGAATTAGTATCAATTTGTGTTTATTTGATAGTAAAAAATATAGCCATTACGACTGCTAGTAGGTTTAATGCAAATTTCGCCAGAAATGATAAAAGCAATTAATGAACAAATCTCTCATGAAGCGTTTTCCTCAAATGCTTATACCGCGATTGGATCGTGGTGTGAAAGAACAGGGTATGACGGAAGTGCAAAATTCTTCTTTGAACAAGCAGCTGAGGAAAACGGACCACATGCTAAAATTCATCCACTATTTGAACAACGCAGGATATGAGGCAGTAATCCCTGGAATTGAAAAGCCACCAGGAAGTTTCAACTCGTTAGAATCTGCCTTTCAATTTGGCTTAGAAAGCGAACGTAAGGTTACAAAAGAGATTTATGAACTAGTAGATATAGCTGCTAAAGAAAAAGATTATTCAACGTATTCATTTTTACAGTGGTTTGTAACCGAACAGACAGAGGAAGAGACACTGTTTCAAACTATTCTTCAAAAATTTGAATTGCTGGGAAGAGACGACAAACTAGCAATATACCAGATAGACCAGACTTTATCTGCAATAAGGTCACAGGTTGCAGGTACACAGACACAATAAAGGTAACTATCACACACTATTTTTCTTTTTTTACTAGGTACTAATTATGATAAACAACGTCATTGTCAAAGTTAATGTTTTTGGGGCATATCCTTCTTGTTTGCCGATTACTTTCCAAAAATCAACTATCAAATTTTGGTAATGCTTTTTGAATTAATCATCAAACTGTTTTGGGGAATGAAAATGCTTTTATCTCCATCATCTTTCCTGCCATAAAGCCCAATAATGCTCCATAGATTAAGTGAAATATCAATGAACCAAATATTATTATTCCAAAGAGATCATCAAAGTTAGAGGCAATTGAGTATACGTATTGATTTGGAGTGGTCCCAGTACTAAATGAATTTAACATGGGTTGGATAGCCACTACGGCAACTGGAACAAACAAAACGGCCCATAGTACAGCCCCTAAAATCATTCCAGTTTTTAAGCCATGTTTGGGGTTATATGGTGATATGCGTTTCCAAAATAAAGATACTTGTCCGAATATATTGCCTGCGATTGTACCTGTCAATATATGCAATGCGAATCCAACAAGTGGTGCGGTAATAGGGTCATAGTAACCCAACGATACCCCAATTGCTCCAAAAAAGGAACCAGGCGGAGTTTGGGAAATAAAATCTATAATAACCAGTAATCCGGAGATTCCCCAAGCGGCAATAAATCCAGCCAAGGTACAATAAACAATAAACATTTTAGGTATCTGATTTTGAGGATTTGAAAAAGTCATATTATATAAATTCTAATGTTTTATATAAATTGATAGAAATGTCGATAGATTAGGGTTATTGATTTTGATAATTATGATTTTTTCACAAGATTTGATATTAAATAAACCAAAATGTAGAATATAAAGACAATAGAAAATTATCATTGAGATGACTGGATTACCTTCTCTTCAATTTCTGGGGTGACCCAATAAACCACTGAGATCCTATGAAAAAATTTTTTTGTTGTTACTAAACAAGATTTTTTTCTTTTCTTTCCTTCCTGGGATAGATAATCAATAGTTGGTAATCTTCAATTTGGAGGTTAAAAAATATTGATGAATAGTCTATTGAGGAGATTTTATCATACAAAATCTATTTGTCGTGCTTAAGTTTTTTCCATTGGCAATATAGTAGAAACAGTCTACCAAAAACTATTAAAAATTATACCGTATGATTTCTTATTCATTTCAAAGGGCTTTTTTTCTTAAACTTTCCGTAAGCCTCTGCAAAGCAGGAGATTTATCGTATGGGTCTAAATGTATGTCTAATATGCTAAAGCTTTTGGTATTTTTTTCAGCCTCCAGCAATGCATCAGCTAGCTCTGCCTCCGTTTCTACACTATACCCCTTACCGTCTCCTCCAAGCATTTGCGGTATTATATTGTATTTCCACATTGGGATATCATTAAACACTCCGTCCAGAATAGAGCGCTCGGTGCCATATCCCTTATTGTTTAATACAAGAACTATGGGATTTAGATTGTATCTAAATGCAGTTGAAATTTCCATGCCCGTCATTTGAAATGCTCCGTCACCAACTAATACAACCGGTCGTAATTTAGGATTGGCCAGCTGAGCGCCGATACTTGCTGGCATGGCAAATCCCATGGAAGCGTAAAAGGCAGAAGATAGGAATTCGGTCCTTTTATGAATCGTCAAGTCCGTGCTCCCAAAAAGTGCATCACCTGTATCTGCTACAACTATCATGTCATCATTTAGGAACGCATTTAAGCATTCAAATAATCTACTAATCGTAATTTTTTTATCTTTTTCAGGCAAAAACTCTAGATCGTACAGGTGTTTAAAATACACGGGTACCTGTTTCCTTGGTATGATGTCTTTTGATGCAGATATTTTGTTAATAAAATCCATAAAATCTATACCATCGTAAGAGTGGTACCTGACGGTTATTTTTTCGCTTGTAATTGATATCGTCCTACCTTGATCTAGTTTGGATGCAAGTCCCCCTATATCTAAATCCGTTACAAATGCACCTAACAGGATCAGACAATCGCTTGACTCTACGTATTCTCTGACAGAGTCATGTCCCATGGCCCCCTCATACAATCCCAGGTATAACCTATGAAATTCGCTTATGACTGACTTGCTAGAAAGAGTGCACGCCACAGGTATTTGGAACTTTTCTGCAAAGGAAAGTAATTTATCCTGTATTAGGTATCTGTGTAACTCTACCCCAGCTAATATGACGGGGTTATTGGATGAATTTATCATGGCTGCTACTTCCTTTAAGGCTTCCGTCATTTCTGGAGTAAAGTTGTCTTTATATATTCCCTTTGAAGAAAATGAGGTATTATCTCTTTTACTATCTGCTACAGAATGTTCCCCCTCCCCTCTTCCTTCCTCACCACTTCTTCTTCCATCACCAGATTGTACTGATGAATATGTCAAGTCTCTTGGAATTTCGATGTAAACTGGACGTTTATGCTTTAACGCTGAATTTAGTACCCTGTCTATCTCTTGTGGAGCTGTTTCTACATTGTAGAGTACTGTAGAAGAGACCGTTACGTGTTCAAATATTCTTTGCTGGGTATCAAAATCTTTTACCACATGATGAATTAGCGGCCCTTTTTTTCTCTCTTTTATGCCTGGTGACCCGCTTATTACAACAATTGGGGACTTTTCAGCATAACCACCTGCAATGGGGTTGACAACTTTGAGCCCTCCGACGCAATAAGTTATACATACTACTCCTAGGCCGTTCATCCGAGCATATGCATCAGCTGCAAATCCGGCACCTTGTTCATCACACATGTTGATGATTTTGATCTTGCTCTTAGCAAGCTGAGAGTAGAATCCAATTATAAAGTCACCTGGAACCCCAAAGACATGCCTTATACCAAGGTCGTAAAGCTTTTCTATTAGATATTCTCCTACGCTAAGAGTGTTATTGCTCATAAGGTTCTTTGAACAGGATCCATAATTAATTTTCCTTGGGATATTAACAAATTATAACATTTTATTTTTCTCTGATTTTGTTGTGAATTACGAGATTCTACGTAGCAACACAAAAAAATAAAGGAGAATATCTAGGTATTTTGATTTTAATTAAATGGTAACCATTATCCTACTCATACTTTAAGGTGAGATGAGGCAAAACCTGTGGAAGTGAGAATTATCTTGCGGTCCAATTGACCTTTATTTGATTGATAAAAAAATCACGTACAAGTTTTTTTATCCACCATATATCCCCCCTTGTACTCATTTGCGCAAAAGATAATCCAGTTATTCATATTCTTTCTTTATTACCATAAGCAATAATATGCGATTACAAATAATAAATAAGTCTAAAAAATGATAATAACATGACCTTGTGAATATCATTTCTGCTAGGGTTGACCCTTACAAGCGTAGGTTCGGTTTATATGCTCCATATGAGAGCGAGGCAGTAATTACCTTTGATCCGATATGTTCCAAGTCAGTTATTTGGGTATCTCGTTTATAGGATGCCTCATGGATGCTTGTATTTTTAAACACTAGGTAACAAAGAAGTGAAAACAAGAAATGCTGAGTAAATAGCATAAAGTTATTCCCTACATCTATCATAAATGATGTAGAAAAAAATGGAATTGAATCAGGCTTGTTATCCAATAAAAATAGATAATCGACATTATTATGAGGTATTATTGTTATTGTGAATTGTCTCTGAATTCATAATTGTTTGTTATTGTTGTACAATTCATGGGAGCATCCTCTACTAACAATAAGATGTTATTGTTGTTCTTGTCATTTATTTGTCTGAACGTTCTGTTTATATTTCCGTTATACTTTTCTGTGCCACTGGCAATTGGTGCTTATTCCAAAGCTTCTCCTCACTCAGATGGTCCTGTACTTGCAGATAATGGTCTTGCAGTCGAAATGGTCGATTGATGAACTAGATTTTCCTACGAGCATGGCCTTTATTGGAGACAATGATGTATTGGTAGCAGAAAAGAATACCGGCAAAGTCATAAGAATTGTGAATGGAGAGATTATAGATGAGCCTGTAATTGACGTAGCAGTAGCCACCCAAATAGAGCGTGGTCTTTTAGGTATTGATGTTTCTAAAGACCCTTATTCTGGAAAAATCTATGCTTTCCTTTATTACACTGAATCCGGAAATGGCGAAGATGCAAGCGACATTGAAAATGGTGTAGATCCTTTAGGCAATAGACTATATCGGTATGAATTAGTTGAAGATAAAATGATAAATCCGTTACTTTTGCTTGATTTGCCCGCTGATCCAATTAAAGAAGGTCGAACTGATCACAATGGAGGAAAGGTAGTTGTCGGACCTGACAACAATGTATACTTGATTGTTGGAGAAGTGGGAGGCCATAGAACCCAGGCCCAAAATATCGCGGATGGGCCCGACCCTAATGGTTTAGGTGGGATTCTGAGAATCACACAAGATGGAAAAATTGTGGAATCCGATACCCCTATCTTTGGTGAAAGTTCGCCGTTGAATCTCTATTATGCTATGGGTATTCGTAACAGCTTTGGGATGGATTTTGATCCTGTAACTGGTAATTTATGGGATACAGAGAACGGTGCCTCTTATGGAGATGAAATCAATCTTGTTACCGCCGGATTCAATAGTGGATGGTCACAAATTCAAGGATATGGGGAAGATTATGACGGTAATGATAAGAATGGTAATTCCTTAAATGCAGAGAAATTATACCCAAAAAATTTGGTATACTTCGGAAATAGTCATTATTCTGATCCGGAATTTGTATGGGTAAATACCATAGGAATAACCGATATTACTTTCTTGGATTCAGATAAACTGGGTAGTGAGTATGTAAATGATATGTTTGTTGGCGATATAAATAATGGATATCTATACCGATTTGTTTTAGAATGATTTGAGAAATGCCATACTTGTAGATGACAGGTTTAATGAAAATATGCAAGCATTATTAGATAAAGAAGTAGATGAGCCCGGTGAAAGTCAACCCCTGGTGTTTGGACAAGGGTTTGGTGGTATAACTGACATCGAGGTGGGATTGGATGGCTATCTATATGTTCTAAGTTACAGTGGGTCTATGTACAGGATATTGCCATCAACCTAGACCCTTTTACTATTAACCAAACTTCCATCGATCATCTTTAGGAATAATCATGCGTTTAATAAAATGTATATCCATTTAACTTCCGATAGTATATTTCTAGTCAATATTAGGAATAGATATTGAACCCCGAAGTTACATCATCAAGTATGCGGTATCATAATGTAGGGGTAGACTCGTCAGTGTTAGGTTATTATCATAATATGTATTTACGAATGGAAATAACAAAATAACAATAGATGACAAATCATTAATGATGATCATAATGATAAACATTTTACTCATGATAAAAATATTAGATGACTTCAAATCGTATACGAATTTTTTAACCCTTTTTAGATTAGGATATTTTTAATTTCAAATAAGTATAAAGGCAGTACTGACCACAAATCTTTAAAGTATGTCGGAACCAAGAAATAGTTGCGTTAAACCGTATATGACATGAAACATAGACATTAAATATTAGATTTATACAAGATTAATCGTTTATAATTTATCACTATCGTATCCATCTTTTTTGATTTATTGTTTGTTGAGATATATTCGATGAAAATTGGCAATATCAATGGGACCAATATTATGATTTTGTTATTTATCTTTTCATTGAACAACTTGCTTAGTCGTGTGTGTTTAGCTCAAATTATTCAAACACTCTTGAAATTTAAATAATCTAAGCGACTTAAATCCAATTAAATATTAATTTTAGCTATTGAATCTAGAAATTGATTCTTATTCATTCCGAAGAGAATCGTCATCGAATCGCAGTCAGTAGATGATATTTATTCTATTAGTTCTCTAGTTTTGGTAATCATTTGTATCTGGCTGATTAAATTATTCAAGCTATGAGGAGCTCTGCTATATTTTGAAAATTCTATCTGTTTGAATTTGTCATTTACCTGAATTGAAACAATTGTCATCGGTTCATTTTGGTTGTCAGATACGTATTTATCCTTTAATGAAAAAAAATAAATCATTTTGAATCTGTCTACCATTTCTAAAACATCTGCTTGAGATATCTGGATGACTCGATGACCTTGTGCTTTAACATTTCTTACTCCATTATATTGTACCTTCCCATCAGCGGTAATGATCATAGAATATGAGGGATCAATGTTGTTTTCAGATTTCTTCTCTATTTTTATCTTAACATTGTCCAAAATCTTGGATTAGTGTACATTGCCTACTTATTTAACTTTGAATAATTTTCATAACAGCTTATTCTAATTTGGTCTATGAACACAATTTCTTTAGCATCACTCATTCTACCGCTTCTTGCCGTAATAGGAACCACACTTAATACTATTTCCCTAGTAGTTCTTAAAATTCTCTTAATAGCATCGGTAGCAATCATAGATTTGTATGCAGGGGTCAGATCGTGTTCAGTTCTTGAATCAAAAGTTCTACGTTGCTTAATTTCACAGTGTCCCTCATCACCATAACAGCCTCCATGTCCAAAAATATAGAACGAACCTGCATACCCACTCTCTAAGCTAAGATCAGTGTTTTCATTTGCATTTGGATTATTCAGAAAAACTCTTCCCTCGTAGGAAGGACCAGATATGTCAATTCCAAAAAATTCAATATCAGCCCTATAGAATTCATTTTCTTCTTTTTCCCAATTTAACTTGATGGAGGGACTAGTAAAAATATTGCCTACCTTGCGATTACTTTGTTTGTCAACCTTCCTTGAGTTTTTTTTGTTACTTCTTTTTTTTGCCATTTTGGTCAACCTGTTATTACCTCTGCACTTGCTGTGGCGTAATCATATCCAAGGTTATATATATTCAGAACATCCTTTACAGTGTAATTGAAAGGCGGTAGTGGTAGATCAAGTATATTACTGGGCATGGTTGAATTTCCGTGTCGAAGTTGCCATATCCACCAAATCCTATCAATGTTGCAATGATGCGCATAAAAAATGGGGTCAAAGCCAGCCGTCAATACATCTGCCATTGAACCTCCGCACCAAACATGAATTCTATCATGAAAATCCTCTAATTTGTCACTAAATATGCCGTAGTCTTCTTCCTCATATAAAGAATCTACGACCGCGGGCTCAGGCAGTTCTTCAGGAGGACTAGGATCTCGGAAGGTATCTTCATCTAGTGAAATATTGGGCAATCCCTTTACCGAGGCCTTTGGTACAAAAATGTGGAATTTGTTTAAAGGGTTTTGCTTTTTATTCACAGAGACCACACTATAATCTTTTGGTAATCCTTCCTGATGTGATAGGGGCGAAGTAGGGTCCCACCAGGGTTGAGAAACTCTTGCGTCATGATCACGCAAGTGATCTTCCAAATATTTGAGATAAGCTCGATGCCATGGAAGAAAAAGTCTTGCTCTAAGAACACTTTTATCGTTTCTTTGGTGATGCCAGCAATAAAAGTCTGGTGCTCCATGAAATCCCGCAATGTGATTATAGCCTCTATTGTCCCTAATAGCCATAAATTTTTCCATTGCATTTCTAAAATCCAATAATTCATTGGGCAAGTAATTGCTGATATTCTTTCTTATGATAGCTACATTTCTGTTACTTGACAATAACTTCAGATTGATTATATTGTATAAAAGATTTTTTCGGTGATTATGAACCTAATATAAATAACACTTTATAACTATCTACGAATGATTAAAACGTGATTTAATTACAAAGTAATAATCATATTCAAATATAATCCAATAGTACAAGAAAAACTCGGAAAAACAAAGAATTTTTTTGATTGTTAGGTGGTATATGACGACCATATCATACATCATCATTTTCAAATTCAGATTTTTTCATCCTGCAATGAAGAACTGTTATCTGAATCTGATGCGTTCAACAAAAAAAGCTTTTCAACTAAAATATACGATCTATCTCTTTTTATCGATAACAGCATACAAGATCTGTATACGAAGATTAAGTACTTTACAAAGGAATGGAACTATTAGTTATAACACATATTTAAGATAAAGATAAAGATAAATATATTAACTAACATTTGAAAACAGTTGGTAAATAGCGATGATATTGGGAAATTCAGAGACGAATACATAAAAAAATCCATACTGACCAATAGAATATTTATGGTAATGCTTGGAATTTCTATTTTGTTACTATTATTTGTTTTTATACCGTATTACTTGTCATTAGAACATTTAAAGGATTTAAAAGAAGAAAAGATTCAGTTTCAGGCCGAGTTTGACCGCTTCAGTAATTTTAATAGTAGTTTATTTAATTATTTTCAAACTTATGGGCAAATTGCTGAGCCTTTGATAAATAACGATTTTAAAAATATTTCGAAAAGAATAAGTGAAATGATACTTACTGGAAAAAGCATATATCCAACATGTGATTCATTTTTAATTACTGGTGACTTCTTTAGATGCAATATTCATCGTATGACAGAGAATGAATATGATTATCTAATAAAGAACCAAAGTAATTCGATAATATCCGCAAGTTTTCAATCTATATCTGATGATTGGAAATTAGGTATTCAGACAAGAATTGTTACATTACAAAATCTTTTACAGTCTGATTACAAAGAAGTAGTAGAAAGATCCAATTCAATTTCCTCATTCTTAAAAATTCCAGAAGAGCTAAGTCAATTAACAAAGGATTACTTTGAAAAGGATTTGCCTAAGATAATTTTATCTATCTTTTTAGGAGGAACTAATACAATCCAAAGTGATTCAATCGAAAATACACAAGCATCATTACGGGAACTACTCTTATCCTTTAAATCCAATCTAACGAAGGTTGAAGGCGATATCTTAGTAACAGAAAATCTAATTTCTTCTATCACAAAAAGAATAGGGGATATAGGTACTCCGGTTGGGAGTATTGCTCTCGGTTTTGAGGAGATTCTAGTTTTCTCCCCCGTCGTACTTGCATTCTTTTATGTTGCTTTCTTATATCTATTATGCGATACTATAAGGCTAAAGAAGGAACATATCCCATCTGGCGATATAATCGATAAAATTAATCCCCTTATTCTTTACTCTACATCATCAAAAAAAGTAAAAGCGCTATTAACTTCATCACCACTATGGATTTATGTCATTTATAGCGTACTCATGCTGTCAATATGGGCAAAATTTGATCCCTTTTTTGTTTTTGATGCCTATTTTTGGGTTTTTGTCATCCTTTATATTATTTGTGGTTTCGTGTCAGTTATCAAATTGTATCATACTCTGAGAGTATTACGATCGTGATTATACTTGTTAAAGTAAAAATAGATTTCATTTCAGGATTGATAGAATGTCAGTTAAGTTTTGACGTGTTTTTTCTGCACTGGCTCCCATGTTTTGTAAAGAACTATTGTATAATTTACTAATTGATTCATTGCCGGCTTGAATCTGTGAGAGGCTTGAGTTTCTTGGTAGATCAAGAAGCGTAGAATTTGAAATCAAATTTGACGAATTAGTAGAATTCGGAAGAGATACATTGTTAATGGATATTTCTTCAATCAACCTTTGATCAAATGATTTGATATTTTGTTGTGAATAAGATGGGGATGCTGACAAAATAATTGATAGTACTGAAATATACTATCGCAACAAAAAACATCGTCGACATGTTTCTTCTTTAAATTGAAAATTATAAATAATTTTCTAATCTTAAAAAACTTGGTCTTATGCTAAGTTATATTGCCAACATCTTATCTCAAATTGATCAGAAATAGACGAGGCAGGATTAGACATATCTATGGTAAGTATTTTTGCTTAATTATAGGGTAGCCTCTACCGCCTTGCTTGACGATGTCAATCTTCATAGGAATGACTGTGTGAATGTTAGGCATAATTGACTACAACAAAGAGCGATAATGAATTCATATGCTCTCTATTCAAATTCCATCAAAATTGATCAGGGTAGTAAATAAACAAATTCAATATGAGGACTCATGCAAATACCTATATAGCATAGTATCTTGCTGTAAAAGGGTCGCATATCATGGAAATGCGACCTTCTTTTTTGACCCCGCGGCAAAAAAAGGATCATTTGTTAAAGTTTTTTCATCGTCTAAATAATACTAGGTACGAGGCAATATGTTATTCGCAATTTCAACTCCTCCGAAGTGTTTATTAACAAAGATAATTTTACTAATGGCATTGCAAATTCTTGTAATAATTTGGAATGTAAAGAGCGGAGTTGAAGAGAAAGATTAATATCGATTTGTTAACATATCCAATAGACTCGCGTCCCTTCAATAAAAGTTTTAATGAATGGACAGCTAATTGGTGGCAATGGCTTCTGTCAATACCAACATATGATAATCCGATTACTGAAACAACAAATGGTTGCTGCGAAACAAAACAATCAGGACCCGTTTGGTTTTTGGCATCCACCATGGACACTGTAAATGATAAAAAAACCGTTCTTCGAAAATGCACAGTTCCGAGTGATAAAGCATTGCTGATACCAATTTTAAATTATGGAGCAACGTTGGCCGACGAGCCGGAAATTAAGAGTGAAGAAGATCTAGTCAAATTAGCCACTAGCGAAATGGATAAGATTACTAAATTGACAGCTACTATAGATCAGATGGAATTTATTGAGGATGATCTGAAAAAACTTAGAATTCGTTCCCCATTATTTGACGTTACACTTCCGACAAATAATATAACAAAAGGGATTCCTGGTCATACGAGAGGCGCTGCTGAAGGATACTGGCTTTTTTTAAAACCTCTTTCCAAAGGCTTTCATACAATTGAAACCTTGGGTTCTTGTAAAGCCGGCACTGTAACAATTGAAGCAAAGTACAACATTACGGTGGCTCATTGACCTCATCATTCTGATTCTAACATTGAAGAAGGGCTCAGTTGCGAAAAATCTATTGTATTGGAGTCATGTTTATAAGGAAGGATATTAACGAACAAATATGATAGAATCATACGGATTAGGCAATAAAACCCAAATTTGTGTAAATAGGAGGTCAAAGCTTGTCGGAGACTAGTGACATAACTATAAAAGAACCAACTGACGAAGAAATAAAAGCATGGTGGAATTGGGCTTCGCAGTTTTCCATGGCAAGTACTCCCTTCGCCAGAGAGTGGGCAAAGGAGGGTCGAGATTATAACATTAAAGGCCAGCCGGTTAACGTCCATGTATTTTGTCTTTCATGTACGGCTGGTGCTGGCGGAAGGGATGTAGTTACCCGTCCACTTAAAGCTGCAATAGCCAGTGGTATGGACCTTTTAATTCCAGTCTTTGTAGCAGCTTCTGAAATAAGTTTTGATGCTGCAGAAGAACTCCTGGGCGAAGCCCCAAAGGTTAGATTTTTTATAAATGAAGTAGAAGCGCGTCCGATAAAGAAGCAGACCTCTGTTGGCCCTATAGTTTTTGTTGAAAATAACAGTTTCGAAGAAGAACCCGGGACAAAAGAAGTTTATTACTCAACGGGCTACTGGGCTAAAGTATCTCCAGAAGGTATTCGTAGTCTTAGATTCGGTGGCTCCGGTGGACAAACATATCAACAGAATGCACAAGGTGAGAAGATAATTGGCGGGGACTTCAATACAGAAGTAACCTATGATATTGAGGCACAAGTTTAAATAATAGAGGGAGGTGAAAGTCAGAACCTATGTCAAAAATAGTCGCATTATTATATGCTGTTGCTATGAGAAGGGCAAGAGTGAGTCTAGATTGCGGTACTACTTTACTTCAAAACGGTGGCCATAATTAGTAATTTTTTTCATGTTGTATTGTCTCTGGTTCATTAAGTTTATCCATAGACAAGTTAACTTTTAATTTTTTTATTTGTTCTGCGGCATCTGTTGACTCGGTCCACAGGTCTTCAAATAGCTTTTGGTAACGACTAATAGAGAGAGGGTCGTTTGTTTTTTCTAGGCTAGGCTTATTATCTTCAGAAGAAACTATTTCTAAAATTTCTACATCTGAAATTATGAATTCTTTGAAATTTAAACTTGAAAGATGTTTGATCTCTAATTTCAATGAAAGCAATTCCTCTACTATTTTTATTGTGGTTAGATTAATCGATGTAATTATGCAGATCCTTTTGTTCATCTTTTCACGGTCTGGTTCGCCCTGACCTTTAAAGAGATT
Source organism: Candidatus Nitrosocosmicus sp. FF01 (assembly GCF_047711275.1). Lineage (NCBI taxonomy): Archaea > Thermoproteati > Nitrososphaerota > Nitrososphaeria > Nitrososphaerales > Nitrososphaeraceae > Candidatus Nitrosocosmicus > Candidatus Nitrosocosmicus sp. FF01. The sequence continues at coordinate 694,443 of NZ_JBLNIG010000001.1, forward strand.
CAAGAGATTATTTGCCAATATTTTAAGCGAATTTGAACTTATACATAATAAAAAATTTTGAGATAGAGGAAACATTTCCTTTACTCTTTCTATTATCGTTTTGTAAGGTTCATTATAGGTTTGTATCTCATTTATAATTGATAGTGTATAAGACTTGATGTCTTCTATATCAGGTTGAGGTGGAAGTGATTGTGATAGAGAATCTGTAGTCATCTTTTTGACTAATTTCATGGTTCTCTTTTCTATTACATGTTCCAATTGAGCATATGAAATATCAGAAATCAGAGAGGGTTCTGTTTCAGTCGCCCTCTTAACCATGCTTCTCATCTTTGAATCTTGTGAGATAACAGTGACTGAAAAAAATACTCCTACAAGTATCATATATGATGCTAATCCATAAAAGAGGATTGTAAAGACTCCATATGGAGGATAAGGGATGACAGAAAATGAGATAGTCTGTGTCGACATAAACAAAATTACATATCCATAGCCAGCTAATCTGATTAGATTTTTTGGAAGCTCTAGTTCGGCAGCTATAGTCTTTGCCATTGTCCAAAATGCAAACCCAAAAAGAATGCCTCCAACAAGTTTACTAAATGTAAAGATTGTTGATAAAATTATTCCAAAGAAAACTGGATCATCTCGGAACAAGGGTAAAAAGATATCAGTGAACAAGGATAGAAATTGGCTTAGGAAATAGACTAAAGGAAGAGAAATAATAATCCAATATTTAACATAACCAAGTATGTGAGATCTATAATTCAACAACACTGCCGTTGCAAGCCACGTTGTAATGAAAGCAGCAGTTGAAAGAGCATTAGATGCCGAAACAAGATTTGTTTGAAATATATTCAAATACAGTGCCGTACCCCCGAATCTGGGAACGCCTAATGTATGCAAATTTAAGACCGAGTTAAGAAATATCAGGATGATCAAGGCGCTCGTTGAAATTAAAACGGAAGAAATAAAGTAAAGGAGTATTGTCTTATCATGTCTCGATTTGAACCAAATTAGGAATCTAAATGATAGATAGCCCGTTATAGCAATACCCAAACCATAGCTCAAGCACACTATAATATTAACTGGTAAAATTTCATAATATGATTTAAGCCATATTTCAACTATGACTTTCATGATGAACAAGGATAAAATGCCGTTTACAACTAGTATCGCCAGATGTATTATTCTAAATTGTCCTGTTTTTAGAAACGATATATTTTGATTATTGATATACAAGTATATGAATATCTGAGAAAAGATGAATAAGGCTGCAAGACCAGTTGCCAATACCTTTTTTTCAAATGGAGAAGTACTCTTTGGTAACAAATCATAGAGTCTGAGAGAAGATATATCAATCAATAAAAACACAATTACTACTATCATCAAAATCTTCAAAATTGGACCGCTGATAAGCCTATTCTTATAATTCCAAGACTTTTTTACGATTTGTCTATTGGTTGACATTTATTTGGTCTGTAACTCTCTGATCTCAGAGAACAACCATTAATATAAACAGTTTGTGCTTTTTTAGCAGTAAAATGACATGAATTAAGCCGTATGGATAAAGGCCATATAATATCGCTAGAGGGGTGATAAATCCAATAATGTTTTTAGCATACTATATTATAATACCAATGTAATATGAGTCTCCTGCTATGTAGAGCTAATGCAGTGCTAACAATATTAGTTTTTGGGATATTTGGTATGGTATTGTCATCTTACGCGGTCACGTCTTACGAAGTATTTCCACCAGATTCAAAACCTTATGGACTTAGTTACGAGGAATGGAGTGCAAAATGGATGAAATGGCTAGCTAGTATACCTGGAGAGGTAAACCCATCAAATGACGAGACTGGGCAATTCTGTGCGACAGGTCAAAATGCAACCGGACCAGTTTGGTTCCTTGCTGGAACGTCGGATAAAAATGGTGCGGAGAGAGATTGTACCATCCCAGAAGGAAAGAGTATACTGATAAGCCCTATAGACGCAATATTTACTTTTAAAGAGGCGGGTATACATACAGAAGCAGAGCTGCGAGATGCTGCGAAGAGGGACCAAGATAATGTTAAAATTGTAGAATTAAAGGTGAACGATGTGGAGGTCATAACTGACTATGACAAGTTCCGTTTTCAATCGCCAATTTTTGATATAAAATTACCTCAAAATAATATTGCAGGATATCCTCCTGGCCCTACTCAAGCAGTCACTGATGGATATTATATCATGTTGAAACCGTTGCCTGCTGGAACATACAAGATCGAATCTATGGGTCACATGTTTGGTCCATCTGGAGCAAATCCAGGAGCGAGTTTTATCTCTGACGTGACTTACAATATTACGATTAAATGATGAACGGACCATAAAATATTTACCTCCATTTTTTCATTATTATCTAGATAGTTTTATGTGAATATATCATCCAAGGTGTAATGAACAATTAGTATTATTCCCTAATAATATGATCACGGGTTATGGTCCGTTAGAAAAATTGATTTGTTATAGCTGCAAGGCAATGGCGGAAAAACTTGTAACACTTTTATCCGTAGTTGTTTTTACCTAGGCACTTCATGACTTCATCATCATTGACTGGCAAATAGTTGATGTAATAATTTCCGACATTCTTAAATCTGTTGATACTAGGGGAAATCAAGGACACTACATCAATGCTTTTTACAGTTTCATGTTTGATGGTTGGAATAATCTCCTTTGGTATTATTGGCGAGCTAACAATTACCTTTGGTGGGCTCAAGTTCTTTATTATCCATCGAGCCGCTACAATAATCGATGCACCAGAAAAAACTCCGTCGTCTATTAATATTACTAACTTACACCGGTTAGAGTATTTTAGAAGATATCCACCATTTTCCTCAAGCATTCCAGTTGAATTGACATCGTTTATATAATTATTGTTATATTTTTTATTATTTTGACTTGATAAATATTTCCGAGTTTTTTCGTTTATTTCCTTTAACTTCTTTTCCTTTTCTTTATTTAAGTAACTGTCTTCAATTCCCAACTCCTCTATTAAGGACATATTGAGATATGTAATAGTCGAATCACTCATAACCGCACCTATGCTTAGTTCATGATCGTTTGGAGCGACCAATCTTAGGGGGACTATGAAATCAAACGAGCAACCAAGTTTTTCTGATATTTTCTTTGCCATGATTATCCCTCCTCGTGGTATTCCTAAGACAAGGACTTGTTTTTTTGGATCTTCTATATTTTTGACCTTGTCCTTTAAGACCGAGGTCAAAATAAGTGCCGCCGTTTCCCTATCTCTGAACTTAATATGTGTGCCATGTTTCAGTGTGCGAGCAAAAGAAAAAACTTTTGATAACATTCTAAATACATATGAATACAAATGTAATCATATTAAAGTATAAGTCAACTATAGTCAGCTTCTTTATTATATATTCTATATTTTGCAATTTACTAAACTAACAAAAGTGATGGGTTGTTTCTTTTAAAAATCTGAGTTGCTATAATACACAGATAAATGAATGGAGTTTGGTAGTGGTAAAGATTTCTCTGATAATTTATAGATTAACTTGATTCTGAAGTCAAGTGTCTTTAGTTGAATTCTACTAAATTGTTACTTTAGGTATTAACTTACTTATTGATACAAAAAAATAATACAAGAAATTTTATGAATGTTGATTGCCTATGCATTTCTCAATAATGCTACCATTCAATGTATAATAACAGACAATACCCACCATTGATTTAAGCGCTAATTATCCTATAGTCATGGCGTTTTGTTATCTTTTTTTAATCGAATGCTGTTGTTACAGGTTTCAATTCATGATATTCTACCAAGTAGAATAGGCATTAAAGCCTGAATTTTCATTTTCTTTAAGGTCAGGGGAGTAATTCATTTCTTTCAATGGTTGATATTGCTAGAAATGCAAAATGCTTTCTAGCTAGAAAAATATTCTCATTACTTTGGTATTATCAAGTCAATGTTACTTTCCTTTTTCTGATTCAACTCAGAGATAAGTCCAGAGTAGGGTATTACAAATTAAAGGTCTTGCTTTTTGTTTTAATCTAACCGTGGAATTATAATGAATTGTATAATCAAAAAATGAATCGGGATCAGGATAATAACAAATTTGATTTTCTGATGGCAATGGATATTGTTAATGTATCCTATTTAAGACTGAGTTTGCCTATTACATGAATTTAATTTAGTAGTACTTGCAGAGTGAATACAATGTATATCAATATTTATCACTCAATATGTGATAGATCTCATTAAGCTGAACGAACAAATAACCAAAGAATATATTCTAAAAATATTAGAGCAAATGAACTTTTGATATAAAGCTAATTCATATAAATCGACTATAAGTTTATTAGGTCAATAAGACTGAAAATGGCTATGAGTTCAAATAAAAACCAAAAAATTAAAAAAACAAAATCATCGATTCAACTTTCATTTTTGTCCTCCCCTAGGGCCCAGGCAAGTTTACAAAGTCTTAATGTACGTGATAATATGGGAGAACTTGTGGCTAATCTCAGCGACTTGAAGGAATGGTTCGAAGGTTTTAAAATAGATAGTATTGAACTGTATGTTGAAGGGGTCATTACAACCGGCGTGATCACTAAGCTGTTAGTATCATTCGAAGGAAAAGGCGGATGTAAAATAACCATAAAACCAGAATAAGAAAATTTTGGTTTTAGGCAATCTCTCATCGATCGTGACATATCGCAGATAATAAATTAGTAAACTTTGATTGAAAGCAACTTTTGTAGATTTTAGTCCTTTTTTATAATCTTATTGAGGATCACTATTCCTGATAGTGAGGGTATACCTATTTTCAATATTTTAGTAGATGACAGGTTTAACGAAAATACGTAAGCATTAGATAAGGAGGTGGATAAGCCAAGTGAAAACCAGATATTGATACCTAGACGAGGATTTGGTGGTATAACTGACATTGAGGTAGGTTTGGATGGTTATTTGTATGTTCTAAGTTAGCGTGGTTCTCTTTATAAGATATTATCATCAACTTAGACATTTTCCAATAACTTAACATCTATAGGTCGTCTTTAGGAATAATTGTCTATTCGATAAAATATGTGTCCATAGAACCCTATAGTATATTTTCAGCTATTATTCAAAATAAATACTATACGGGTAAGAAAATATGATAAAGTTTGTAGTACCGTAATGTACCCGTAGATTAGTTTTTATTATGTCCTTATGGTCGTATTTATCAGGTAAATACCAATATAACGATATATAACAAAATATCAAATTCTTCTAACATGATAAAAACAATCATGATCAATGATAAGAATTTCAAAATGGATTCATTATGTATTCTATGTCTTTATTTTTTTTAGGTTAGCTAATTCGTATATCGACTAGCCTATAAAAGTCAATATTAAACACCCATCCCTCAATATATGTCGCTACCCGAAAATAATTGCCATAAACATTCTATCACACAAACTCAAACAGTAACTATTAGATTTATACAAGATAAATCATTCATGATTATGAATATCATTTTTATCCTTTTTGTATTTTGATTTTCCGGTTTTTGATCTATGTTCAATGAAAACTGGAAATAATACTATGAATGGTATCAAAACCTTGCTATTTTTCATTTCATCAAATAATTTGCCGAATTCAGTATATCGATCAATTTTATTTAAAACATTATTTAGATTGGCACCTGCGTCTGAAAGAACTCTATCTAGATTTTGTCTATTGCCATCTAAAATACTTATTTGTTTGTTTAGATTGTTTAATCTTGCAGACTTTTTTTGTATTTCAAGGTTAAGATTTCGTAGTTCCTTTAATTTTTGTGTGAATCTATCCCAATATTGGTAATTAGTTTTTGAAGTGCTATTACCTAATATGTTGCTGCTTTTATTTTGATAAGATAGATCTGCAAGAAAATCACCATTCTTAAATTGAGATACGAAGTAGTTTATACCTATAATATCGTCGTTGGTTACACCGTTACTAGATAGATGATCTAACACGGGACCCACTATTCCTTGAATCTGTAAAAAATGCCTATATTCGGGAACCTCGTCTTTCAATTTCTCCATTTCTGCTTTAAGCTCGCTTACCTTCTTTTCAAAGCCGAGCTTGTTGTCGTACTGATCTTCTACATCTTTCAGGAATTTTGATACTCCTTCAAACAGGCTTATCTTGTTGGCCAGTGATATTTCCAAAATGGTTTTAGAAAGCTGTTTGAGCTCCTTTAGTCCGAAACCTGCATTGTATAGTTCATTGTAAGTGTTCATAGTCTGTTTTGAAAAACTGATCTGTTCTTCTAGTTTGTTTACCTCATTCAAAAGGTTTTCCTTAATGGGATGGTAAGTGGTAATGATATTCTGAATAATCTTTATTTGTTGTCCGAGTGATTCTATCTCTTTATAATCCTTTAATATTGATTGTATATCATAGTTATGGTTTTTAAAATCATTAATTGTTTTTGCAAAGGAATCAATTTCTTCCTCCAGGATTACATTAGATTTGCTTTGCAATTCTTGTTTCAGGTTACTATACCATTGAAAAAAAGTCAGCATATTTCTTTGTTGATTTGCTAAACTTTCAAGTTCGTATAGCATCGAACTCTTTTTATCGTTTGCTGTATTGATATCCTGATAAATTGTTTTTATGATATTCTTTAGATTTCTTACTTCTTCTTTTTTTTCTTCGATATAGTATGCTATTTGAGAGATAAAGGGTATGTCTCTCGAGACTATCTTGCTCGAACTTTTTTTCTCAGTATCTATTTCTAACTCTTGACTTTCGCCTTTCATTTTTCTATTTAAGTTTTCAGAAGTTTTTGCAGAGCCAAGATTTGTATTCTCGCCATGGTCAGAATCGTCATATCTATCAACATGATCTTGTCCATAAAGTGATGATGGAGATGAATTATTAACCTTCTGGCTACGACTGCTGCTCTCTTTATGAATGTCGACTGAATATTCATAGCCAATAGAAGATGAATAAAACTCAAACAGGTCCTGCATCCAACTTACAAGTGCTGGCGGTTGGATATCATATTTTTTACAGTTAAGATAAACATTTTCTAAAAAATTGATGATTAGATTCGCTACTCTTTCTGTAGGCTTTTTATTTTCATTCTGATTGTTGTTAATATAGTCTCCAATCTCCTTAGAGTAAAGAATGCGATTAGTAGTATCGTCATCATTGTTACTTTCCCTGGACCATTTTGTTTTTTCATCAAACTCGTCTCTTATCTCCAATGGTTTAAGCATATTTGCTATTCTAAACCCTAAAGCACAATCCTGTAAGGAGATGTTGGACTTCTTTACAAGTGAGATAAAACTACGTATATCTTCTATACCTTTTCCTCCTATACTATCTTCCCATGTCTTGATAATTTTGAATATTGTGCCCTTTGAGAGTCCAGTCTCTTGAGCAATATGATCCATTGTACTGGCATGGAGATACCTAAGAGTTACCATTTCTACAAGCTCGGTTGTAACCTTGGTCATGAATTTTATAGATTTGCCAAACTAATAAGAATGTTCATTTCTTTAGTCATTTCAGTCATCATTCTGGTCATTGCAGTCAGTTTTTTAGTCATATTCTCTTAATCTCTATTTATCATATATGCGGTTAATAATCGCTATGAAAAACCGAGCTGTTGGTAATATTCAAAGGCCTAAATGAGCCGGTCTTGTTTTACAGAAATTTAACGCGGGGCATGAAGGATACATTGTCTGTTTGTTTTTCTATTTACAATGTTTTTATATCTTCTAATCTCTGTTATGCCTTGATAATACCTATTTGATTCAAGTAAATTGCTATTGTTAAGTATCAAATAGGTAATGCTTCAAATAATACCTCCAAAAGTGGACTGGGCGGGATTTGAACCCGCGATCTCTCGATTGCGAATCGAACGTTCGTACCAGGCTGAACCACCAGCCCTAAAATACCTTTTATGGGTTACCAGTGGTTAAGATATTTCCGCACCTATAACAATAAACCACATTCTCTGGATTTATATTCTTGCATTTGGGACATTCAACAGCTTTTTCTTGACTTTTTCTTTGACTCGGGTTACCATGAAGATTAGAAATTAGATTTAGAAGTGTCACAATTTCTTCATTTTGTAATCCTTCTATCCTGTCAATCTTATTTTTGATTAATTCCTTGATGTTATTTTCCTCTTTCTTACTTTGACTTTTTATCCTGGATTCTAGTAGCTGTGCTCCTAATGTTGAAATTAACATCCCCAATATTGCTATGCCTACAATCATGACAACCGTAGCAATCACTCGTCCTTCAAATGTAACAGGATAGACATCCCCGTAGCCTACAGTTGTCACTGTTACAACCGCCCACCAAAAAGCATCACCTAAATTGGTTATGGTTGCTTCAGGGGCATTTCTCTCCACAACATATACGCCCAAAGCTCCAGCAGTTACCGTTGCTATTGATAAAAATATTATAAAGACAAGTCTATTCTTGATTTCATCAAATACTATGATTATCCGAGATAGCGTGTGAATTACTCTAAATATATGAATGAATCGAAGACCTTTTAAACCCGCTCCAAATATGGTCTCTCCATTCAATAAAAATATAGCGTAAACTGGAATAAGTGCGGGAATTTCATAAACATGTTTTAGCACGTATTTTAACGGCTTGTTTGATTCTCTTGCTCTCAAAATCAAGTCAACTGTCAATATTAGTGAAACTATAATATCGAACAAAAATATTGCAACAAGTGCTTCGCCAAGGGGGTTATAAAAATACTGTATTAGAACCAAAAGTATTGAAAAGGAAGTTACCGTGACAACGAATATTTCAAAACTGGCATTCCTTTTCACATGATTGAGAACCTACTAAATTAATTTAGCTTTAAGAAGCTTTGATATTTACAATTCCATTTATCAAATTTTATGTAAGTTTTTCCGGTCATGCCAAATTCTTTTCGTCTAATTAATCATAAAGATAAAAAAACTTCTAACCGATTCCATCAGGATTGGATCATCGATTCAATATTGAGATTTCTCGTTTTTGTCTTGCCCACTCAAAGATCATAGGTGCGTATTGATTAAAATAATGTTTGAACCTCTACATAATCAGATGGCTGATTCTATCACAATCGATTTTAAGGTCATTAAGGAATACTGGGATTCATACCTTCTAAGTGACGATACAAAGCTCAAAAGTAGAGTAGTGTTGACAGGAGTAAAAAAATCATCCAAGACGAATCCATCTAGTGAGTATGAATTTGATTTTCAGTCAATTCAATCTTTTGTGTTTTCAGAAAAAGCAAAAGGCGCTTCTCATTCAAGAATATACACGAAGGAAGAACTTGAATCATGCTCCAATAAAGAATTGACATTCTCGATCACTTCAGAAAAATGGAATGAATATTTGTTAGATGATGATACTAAAGTGAGGTTAAAAAATAGTGTTGTAGGAATTACAAAATCCGACTTATTCTTGCAGAACGGTGATCCAATTTATAATGTAAAGATAAGAGTTTTATCCAAAGTAAAAAGACCGAAGAAATAAAATTTATAATGAATTTTTTAATGTCAACTTTAATTAAATTATCTTAGATTTGGTTTTAGGTAGTAATTGATTAGTAAATTTAGACAGGTATGATTATATCACCGTGGTAGATACTTTACATTAGTATCTTTATTGTCCTCCTCTTTTCAAGAATAATAATACAAAGTACGAATATCTTATTTCCGCTGTATATTTAGAAGAATTATTCATAGCTTCATGAAAGATTATGTATCGAATATGTACCTAAAACAAAAAAGATTCTTAACTCTTAGTATGTACATTCTTATAGCAATCATTAATAGTAACATTATGGGAGTTTCAATCATAACTATACTGAATTCTCTTTATTCTATCTATTAGAAAAGAGTCTATTATTATAACCCAATCCGTTTCGTTATGTATTTACCTTAAGAACAATCTATTGATAAAAACTATATAATTTATTGTCAAGAGCAAATACCATTAATCGATATATTTCTAAACAAACATTAAAAAAACATTGACAAACAAGAGTACAATCATAATATCGGGTTTTTTACTTGTATTATTAGTTACATGTAATTCTACCAATACATTTCTTAGTAACTCCATATCAGCTCAGACCTATGAGAATGAGTATCAAGGGTCAATTTTTGATTTTGTATGTGACGAAATTGAAAATGCCAAACTTACAGGTACAGACACAAATTTATTTGAAAATACTGATGGTAGCAGCGGCTCAGGTACTAGCAGCGTTGACAATGACAATGATAAACAAAGCGATATTTCAACAGTCAAGCCTAGTAATAAACCAGGCAAAGTGATCTCACCTTCAACAACTGCACAACCCAATGTAAACAGCTTTGGAAATTCTGATGATAGCAGCGGCTCAGGTACTAGCAGCGGCTCAGGTACTAGCAGCGGCTCAGGTACTAGCAGCGGCTCAGGTACTAGCAGCGGCTCAGGTACTAGCAGCGGCTCAGGTACTAGCAGCGGCTCAGGTACTAGCAGCGGCTCAGGTACTAGCAGCGGCTCAGGTACTAGCAGTGGCTCAGGTACTAGCAGCGGCTCAGGTACTAGCAGCGTTGACAATGACAATGATAAACAAAGCGATATTTCAACAGTCAAGCCTAGTAATAAACCAGGCAAAGTGATCTCACCTTCAACAACTGCACAACCCAATGTAAACAGCGTTGGAGGTTCTGAAGACAACGGAGAGATTGATGATTCAATTAGTAGTGTAATATGTAATGATTTTGGAGAATCAAGTGAATCTACCGTTACCCCTCCCAGAGGCAGTGATATACCTGTTGAAGAATCAGCACCGAGCGTTTCATGCGGTCAAGTAATCCATGAGAGTGTGGTATTATCATCCAATCTCGAATGTAAGTCGGATGGGATTCTAGTTAGTGGAGACGATCTAACCGTTGACTTGAATGGTTTTACCTTGACAGGACCTAGTCAAAATAGTTCCAAGATTGGAATAATGGCGACTGATACGGACAATGTAACCATTCAAGGTCCTGGTAGTATTTCTGATTTCCAAGCAGGAGTATTGGTTACTGGAAGTGAGAACACTAATATAACTTCTCTTGATCTGGAGGACAATCATGTTGGAGCATTTGTTTCGGGTTCTAGCGATTCTACAATATCAGATAATAGATTGACTAACAACAGCATCGGAGTAGCTAGTTATTCTTCATCTAATTCTGAAATTGTAACAAACCTATTTGAGTCTAATACATTAGCTGGAATGACATTGGTCGAATCAAATAACAATGATGTACATTTAAACACAGTGCAAGATTCAGTGAATGGAATCTTTACCGATGGTCAGAGCCATGGAAACAACATTACATACAATAATTTGGTTCACGAAACCGAAATAGGTATCAATAATGGCAATGGATTGCCGACGAACATTAACGACAATGAATACTATCATAATAGTTGTAATGTTTCACTACCAAATGGCCTATGTTATGGAAATGAACAACCAAGTCAAGATTCAAATTTACCTCCGGTCGTATCAGCTGAACAGCCGGAAAGTACCGATTTGGCTCCAAATAACGAAGCTTTTACTAATTCTCCTGAGGTAGAATCGGATGAATCTTCTTCAGCATCGCCTACTGCGACTGACGATATCATAAGTGGTCTAGGATCGGGAAACAATGTAGCAGTTCAAAGTCAGAATAATGAAGGAAGTATCTCTGCTGGACAAGATTCTGGTGGAAGCGATAGTTCCTCTGACAGCAGTGGAAGTGGAAGTGGAAGCGATAGTTCCTCTGACAGCAGTGGAAGTGGAAGTGGAAGCGATAGTTCCTCTGACAGCAGTGGAAGTGGAAGTGGAAGTGGAAGCGATAGTTCCTCTGACAGCAGTGGAAGTGGAAGTGGAAGCGATAGTTCCTCTGACAGCAGTGGAAGTGGAAGTGGAAGCGATAGTTCCTCTGACAGCAGTGGAAGTGGAAGTGGAAGCGATAGTTCCTCTGACAGCACCGGTTCTGGTTCAACATCAGGCGCTGGTGAAACTGGTAGCATCGGTTCTGGTTCAACATCAGGCGCTGGTGAAACAGGCAGTCAGACAAGCGGTACTACAGGAGGTACCACTGGTAGCACCGGTTCTGGTTCAACATCAGGCGCTGGTGAAACAGGTAGCACCGGTTCTGGTTCAACATCAGGCGCTGGTGAAACAGGTAGCATCGGTTCTGGTTCAACATCAGGCGCTGGTGAAACAGGCAGTCAGACAAGCGGTACTACAGGAGGTACCACTGGTAGCACCGGTTCTGGTTCAACATCAGGCGCTGGTGAAACAGGTAGCACCGGTTCTGGTTCAACATCAGGCGCTGGTGAAACAGGTAGCACCGGTTCTGGTTCAACATCAGGCGCTGGTGAAACTGGTAGCACCGGTTCTGGTTCAACATCAGGCGCTGGTGAAACAGGCAGTCAGACAAGCGGTACTACAGGAGGTACCACTGGTAGCACCGGTTCTGGTTCAACATCAGGCGCTGGTGAAACTGGTAGCACCGGTTCTGGTTCAACATCAGGCGCTGGTGAAACAGGCAGTCAGACAAGCGGTACTACAGGAGGTACCACTGGTAGCACCGGTTCTGGTTCAACATCAGGCGCTGGTGAAACTGGTAGCACCGGTTCTGGTTCAACATCAGGCGCTGGTGAAACAGGCAGTCAGACAAGCGGTACTACAGGAGGTACCACTGGTAGCACCGGTTCTGGTTCAACATCAGGCGCTGGTGAAACTGGCAGTCAGACAAGCGGTACTACAGGAGGTACCACTGGTAGCACCGGTTCTGGTTCAACATCAGGCGCTGGTGAAACTGGCAGTCAGACAAGCGGTACTACAGGAGGTACCACTGGTAGCACCGGTTCTGGTTCAACATCAGGCGCTGGTGAAACTGGTAGCACCGGTTCTGGTTCAACATCAGGCGCTGGTGAAACTGGTAGCACCGGTTCTGGTTCAACATCAGGCGCTGGTGAAACTGGTAGCACCGGTTCTGGTTCAACATCAGGCGCTGGTGAAACTGGTAGCACCGGTTCTGGTTCAACATCAGGCGCTGGTGAAACTGGTAGCACCGGTTCTGGTTCAACATCAGGCGCTGGTGAAACAGGCAGTCAGACAAGCGGTACTACAGGAGGTACCACTGGTAGCACCGGTTCTGGTTCAACATCAGGCGCTGGTGAAACAGGCAGTCAGACAAGCGGTACTACAGGAGGTACCACTGGTAGCACCGGTTCTGGTTCAACATCAGGCGCTGGTGAAACTGGTAGCACCGGTTCTGGTTCAACATCAGGCGCTGGTGAAACTGGTAGCACCGGTTCTGGTTCAACATCAGGCGCTGGTGAAACTGGCAGTCAGACAAGCGGTACTACAGGAGGTACCACTGGTAGCACCGGTTCTGGTTCAACATCAGGCGCTGGTGAAACAGGCAGTCAGACAAGCGGTACTACAGGAGGTACCACTGGTAGCACCGGTTCTGGTTCAACATCAGGCGCTGGTGAAACAGGCAGTCAGACAAGCGGTACTACAGGAGGTACCACTGGTAGCCAAACAGGTAGCAACTCTATAGCTGCTATAAATTCCACAACGACAACTAGTAATTTACAAAACACTACTTCTACCGGTTAAAACAAACTCGTTAGAATCATCTTATTTTCTCAGTTTAATCGTATGATAACAACATAGGATAACTTACAATTCAGTTTCGCTAGATATTGTTACACGATCCGAGATTATAATTTAAACAACCTCTCTGAATTTTTGCGCATTATCAGTTCTCGTTCCTGATCATTGAGATCTAACTTTGAAACGAAATTTAAATAAGATTTCATACTTGATATTGGCCAATCTGTTCCATACAAAAGATATTTGGGCTCACCAGCATAGTTCAAAAAATCTGTAATCTTTCCAACCAAATATTTTTCATAAAATTCCGTAAAGTCGCCTAATACAAGCCCCGAAATATCTGCATACACGTTCTTATTTTTATAGATTATTTCCTGACAATCCAAAAACCACGGGTTCCCCAAATGACAGATTATTATTTTTAACTCGGGATTATCAACGGCCACATCATCGACATTTATCGGGTGGGCATACCTTATTTTACCCTTAGGAGTATATGTATCTCCAGTGTGTATCATTAGAGGAACATCGTACTCAATGCATAGGTCCATAACTTTTTGATAGTTTGGATCATATGGATAATAATGTTCATAACCAGGATAAATTTTTAGACCCTTGATTTTACCATTTTTAAGATGCTGTCGATATTCTTCTATAATGCTTTCATCGTGATTGCTAATTGAAAATCCTGCAACAACATGTAAATTATCATACTTGTCTATGGCCGCAAGTATCTCGGAAGTTGAAGGCCTCTGTTCATTGACAATATATGACGATAATATGATGGCTTGATCCACGTTGTTTGATTTCATAGTATTCAAAAGAGCATCTATTCTTTCTTTGAGAGAAAGATCTTTCAAACTTTCATAGCCATTGACATGTATATGACAGTCGATGATAGTTTGAGTCACTTTTTGAAGTATGGATTAATCCATTCAATAAATGTTGCATTGTTTAATGAAGTTGAATCTTTAAGATAATTTGGCAGAATCTTTATGAATCTAAATCCATTTCTCAATTGAAAAGATAAAACCGGGTCAGTAAGTTTTTTGTTCAAAATTGCATTAACATACTCTTCAGCTGAAATTTTGTTAGCGTACTTGTAGTAATTGACAAGCCTACCGCCCGCTATTATCCTTCTCAAGTTTAGCTTGATTGCCAAGTCCTTTCTTTTTCTATAAAATTTTGATGCCAAACCTAGTCGTCGAAACGAAGGATGCACTGACACATCTGCCCCATACAGAGAATCGCCTAAGACTGGAGAATGAGTTGTAAACAAGCTGTTTCCTGTCACTTGGCTAAACGTATGAATTTCATATTCTGATTCTAATTTTACGATAAGGCTACTGGAAGACCCTATTATCTTGTCTTTATAAACTGCACAGAATTGTCCATCGGGGAAAATATCTATGTGGCTCTTTAAATGGTAATCCTTCCAAACGCTTCCTTCTTCAAACATTGAGGGAAACGATTTTTCTTGTAATTCGACTACGCCATCGATATCTTGATAAGTTAAATTTCTGATAGTTACTTTATCCTCTGGCATTATAGATTTCACATGACCTTTTTCTCGCTCTCGCTCTCGCTCTGCAGATTTTTATTAACAAGCCTTCAAATATTAACATTGGGGATTAGTAAATATGCTAGCTTTGGATGGTGGCGATTATATTTCGATTGTCTGTGGTCATAGCAGCAATTATAATAGTCTAGCTTTGAATTTTTTCTCATCTACTAATAACTTTTCTTATGGACCCGAACGGACCAAAGTTCTTTAACTTTTTTTATTTTATCACTTGAAGATCTTCTCTATTAATTTTTACAAATCCGTGAAAGTTCTTTTAAACTAGATATGATGCAATTTAGTCATTGAGCAAGCCCCTCTTTTTTGATGAAGAATCTGAAGTTCTTCACAGTCAGGTTCCACACAGTAAGGATTGCAAGGTGAAACTATCATTTAATTTAGATTTTGACATTGGCCAAAGCTATGTAACTGCAAAAATCCAAGATAGAGATGGAAACATCAGAAAACTAAACATTCAAGCTGGAACAAGAGGAATAAAGCTTCAAAGCGATCTAATTCGGTTGAAATCCGGACAAGACTATCCTCCTTTTGTCTACGTTCAAACAACCCTAAAGGATTCACGTATTTTCGTGAGAAAACTGCCTATTCAAGGGCTTAGTGATTGGTTATTGATTTTTGAAGAGGATCTATTACTACTAGCCGTTAAGGGCCAATATGAAGAATTAGAAATTTTAGGTTAACCGTACAGAATTTAAATAAGACCAGAAAATGACTTCAGTATATAGTCCTTTAGTCAGTAACATACGTATCTCTAACACACTTTCTTAACAAATAAATTTTAATACCCTTGTTGCTGTCTTTTGGTATTTTCTTTATTTTTTTCAATATATTTTGAGATCAGCATTTGGGGATCCAATCCTGCTTCTATAGACAGTTGTATCAAAAAATGCCATAAATCAATAACTTCTTCTTGAATTCTTTGTTCCTCTAATGCTTTCTCTGTTTTCCACCATTTCCACCCTGTTTCTCTTTGCAGTTCTACGACTTCGTGTAGCAGCGCTGAACATAACATAAAGATCCGATATCCACTAAAGGGCTCTACAGTTTCGTATAGTCTTTTCATCTTATTTTGAGGCGGCTGATTATTACTACCCATGCTTTCCAATTTTGAATAATTTTGACTGATTAGTGATTTTTGTGAATTGAAAAGAAATTCTAACTTATCTTCGTAGTGCTTGCTATCACTTGCCTTATCTGTCATTTGAAAAAAGCTGTAACCACGGACCTTAATATGTGTGCTCAATTGCTCTATGGTGACTTTTTGCTTTTTCCAAGACATCCAATCTCCTTTACAGCCCCGTTCCTATCATACTTACGAATTATCAACGTCAAGGTTTGTAAAATTAAATATTGTTTAGTTCATATTTTATCTGCGTCAAAAAATTAGTTATAACTCTTCGATAATCGAGATATAGTTTTCGATACTTCTATCAAGAAGACTCTTGTTATTTTCTGCGACCAGTTTTTTAACCAATTCTTTTTTATAAAGATAGAAAAACGACACATTTTCTCTCTTCTTTCTTCCTACGATTTCCGAATCCAAAAGTCTCTTTAAATTCCAAGAAGTAGTTGAAGGTGCTTTGTTTATATGATTAACAATTTCATTAAATGATGCACCTTCAACTTCTACAAGCATCAGAATAATTTTTTTTGTGGTTTTGATCTTTAAATAATTCAAAATAAGAGTTTCATCGGTGGGAATAGAAGCAGGATAATACCTGGTAATATTGCTATTTTCGGTCCTTCCGATCTTTATTGTAGAGCACTTTTCAAGAGTAGTCAAATGATGAGATAGCGTACCGTTGTTAAGCTTTGTTAACCTAAGAATATCTCTATATCTTATTCCTGGAAACGAATTGATGATTTTTAAAATTGTATCTCTGTTATTTCCATTTGTAGTAATTTCGCTGTCTTTGTATATAGAGCCGACCTTCATTTTCTTTCTATCCTCAAAACACCTGCAGCAAACAATCCTAGCATTATGAGCAGCAATACATGTGGGAATTCTACCTCTATTAAAGGTATAAAAAAATCGCCTAGCAAGCCGCTTGATTGAAGCAGATATAAAAATTCGGTAATCAGCAAAAATCCAAAACTTAAAGCTGTAAAGAGGATTTTTTTGCTTTTGGTCTTTTTATATGAAATCACAGAAATGGTAGTCAAAAAAAGGGCCACATCAAAACTTATCATGTGCAAGATAATGTGGTAAATCATCGAAGGGTGAGTAATATGAGGAATTATGATGGGGTAAATAGCGATACTAAGAACTGAAATTGAGAGAATCAAAAAAAGACTAGACTTGTTGCTCAAAAGCTGTACAAAACTTTCCTTTGAGATGGTGCTATCTCTCTTTAGCAATATGGATAATATACTTCAATGTGATTTAAAAATAAATTGGTACAAAGATGAAACTCATCTTTGTTTCAAGCTGCAGTTTTTCAGATTTTCAGAAAATTTCTTGCAAAATACTCTTTTTCACGCTACCTCTATCTCTGCGTATGTCTATTCACTTATTCTCTTGGATCTGAATAGATTCAATAGTGGGTCACTTCGTCTTATCAATTGAACTATTACCTGTATCACCATGTATGATTTTGGCTTTCATTTTCTCAAACTCTTCTTTTGAGATTATGCCCTTTTCTTTTAATTTGGCCAGTTTTTCTAATTCGTCGGCATGAGATATTTGTTGCTGATGATGGTGATGTTGGTCTGCGCTTCCACTCGCGCCCGCAGGACCTCCTCCTCCTCCTTCCATACCTGCACCTCCACCACTGCTAAACGCAGTTGTGGGGGCCCTAACATGAGAGATTCCATATCTAATAACTTCAAGCAGGTCTTCTGCTTTTTTCTTGGGAATGGCATCGATTATTCCATTTTCTCCATGATCGTGAGTTTCGAGTCTCTTTACACCTGGTACTCTCTCTGGCATATTTGGGTTAAACAATCCTGGTGCGTGGAATATGACTGAGGCAGACAACAGGCCCTTTTCGATTTTTGCGTTGGTAATTACATTGTAGGGTATATCAATAATGTCTTGTTTTAACCCAAGCATGCTCGGATCTCTTAAGATTATTCGTCTATCGGTAGCATAAATGACATTTGGAGAAAAGTGAGAACCACCTGGCTTTATTCTTGACTGTCTGGCAACCACAAGCACTTTCTCATCAGCATTAAGCATCTCAGCTATTTTTCTTATTTCATCTAGTTCATCTTCATCTGTAATATCTGTATTAAAATTATTCTTGTTATCTGACATCCTTACTCTAATTTAGCCAAACAATTTTAAAAAGTTATAACATATAATAATAATCTTGTTTGAGTAAAATTGTACAGTAAAATATTTTTATGCCTTTAATTTAATACCTACTGTTGACAAAATTTCGAAATTCAGTTAATAGTTCATCGTTTCTCTTTGTTATCACGTTTGCCTCAGCACTCCTGTTATTGGGAGTTGGAGTTGCAGCAACAGCAACAACATCATCATCATCCTCCTCGTCGCCTGGAGGTCTTGATTCTCAAACCTATGCTATTGGCCTTTATCAATCTAATCCAAACCTGGCCTTTGCCCAGAGCACCGTAGCAACCTTTGCTAATTCGGCTTCTAGCGGAAACGACAGCTTGGTGTTTAATAATTATGAGAATAGCGCAATGGGAATTTCAATAAAGTATCCATCCAATTTTCTAATTGATGAAAGCAACTCTAACGAGACCGTAAAGCAAGTAAGCTTCTTCCCAGCGTATGATGATTCAAGTGATTACCCGCAGACATACATATCGTGGTTTAATGTATATGTGGAGGAGTTGTATCCGCCAATCTCTGACAACCCCATAAATATTAGTTCCTATCTTAAAGACCAAGCAAATTCAATTCAGGAACAGGATGCTGATGTTACCATCGTCGAAGCTTCAACTGATTCTATATTATCTGGCAATCCGGCATATAAATTGGTAACAAGAAGTTATGATGGTAATTCAAGCATAGATGATATTGAAATAGGCACTATTGTAGGAAATACCTTATACTCACTTAATTATGAGGTCGATACAAATAAAGTACAAGATTCTCTGCCAATAGCAAACAAGATGATTTACTCTTTCAAGGTTAATTCAATGACCAATTTGGCCGATTCCCTTAACAAACTTGCTAATTCTAGCAGCATAGCAGCAATAAAAGAAAAGGTGCCCTTTTTAGAGGGTCTGTTCTCTTCTCTGAACATGAAAAATCTCACAACCAATCCCTACAGCTTACTGGGGACATTGGGCCTAAATGATACTACAAGATCTACTCTCCAAAGTCTCTTTGCAAATTCATCTTCCGCTTCTTCTGCTGCTTTGGGGTCCATTCCATCAAACCTTACTTCATTAATGGGAACGGGTCTGGGCTCGCTGAACTCTGAAACCCTCTGTGGTATTGAAATTTTGTCTGGCCTCTGTAAGGGAGATGTCTTTTCAAATCACTCTACTGCGTCTTTCTTAAACAATGAAAGTACATTTGGAGGCTTGAGTGATCTCTTTAACAAATCATTTAGCTCTACTGGCCTGCTAAGTGGAGAAAGCGCAGGTGAGGGGTTCAATCTATCCGAGTTAAGGAATTTGCTTGGTCCATTTGCGATGATGTCCTCATCACCATCACCATCACCATCATCTTCTTTTTCAGACAATGCAACTTCTAACCCTCTTTTTGATGATTCTGGTTTTGCATCACTATTTTCTATGCCCCACTCTTCAACAAATAATCAAACAGATTCGGTGCTGCTAGACCAACTATTTTCAGGTGCCGGGTTTGGTAATCATACAGGACTTGAAAATGGTTCAAGCCTTAATCCCCTTGCAGCGCTGTTTGGAACAAACGATGCAGGATTATTTGGTGGTCAGTTTGAAAATCAATCATCATTATCTTCTGCAGGCTCTAATAATAGTTCTGACAACTCTACTACCCTAGACATAATTAGAATGCTGGAGTTCTTTCAAAGCAAGCAATAATGATAATATTACTTTTTGATCATCTTCTTTTTGTTTGACAGATAGTCAGTAATGAGGACCTTATCAATATCTTTTGGGTTTATATAAATAGATTTTCCATCGACAGATTTCGCTAGTTCATTAACAAAGTCTAGTAACGTATCCTCTTCGCTAACCATAATGGTGTCTATATTAATTCCATCCTTTTTCAATTTCTTTGCATCTATTATTGTTTGCTCGCCTATGTATTGGTCTATTTGACGGTATCTATAACACAGGTAAACAGTTTGGCTTTCGTGTATGTCAAACTTAACTCTGTTATTCTCAGAGTTTTGAGCGCCGATTCTTTTTGGATCTGGTTTGTAAAAATGGGAGTATGGCCTCTGTCTCATAATCCTGTCCCGTTCGCTTTTCTCATCTATGTAGCATGCACTTGGATGTCCATCGGTAATCATCACAATTCTTTTATTTTTGACTCCATCTTTTTTTAGAATCTTTTTGGCCAATCTATATGCAGATTGATAGTTTGTGTAATGCAAAAAATCAGCATTTGGATCAAATGTTTTCAAAAAGGGAATATCGATAGCATCAACCCGGGTGGCAACTGAGCCAAATCCGATCGTATGGATTATGTCTAAAGGAAAGAACTTTTTATTTAAAATGTACAGGCTCCAAAGGGCGCGTTTTGAAGCTTCTATTCTACTTAATTCATTATACATAGATGAATACTTCATTGTGGAACTCAAGTCAATGCAATAAACTGTTGAAACTTGAATCTCCTCCAATGTATCATATATTTCAATATCTTCATAGGAAATGTCTAGAGGAAATTCAATTTTCGTATCTGAAACTTGATTCCTATTTTTCTTATCACTATCAGAAATTCTTTCTATAAAGTTTCGTATCGTAGAATTAATGTTGATATTTGAAATCTCGTTTCCGCGTTCATATCTTCTTGAGGTTTCCTCTATAATGCTACCATAACCGGTAAACTTTGTTTCATGCATTCCCAGTTTGTCTGCCTTTAAAGATTTCAGGATCTCAACGAGTATTTGCTCTCCCATTTTCACAAATCCCTTTTTGTTTAGCCACCGGTCAGAGTCTGTCAGATATCCTTTCTTGATGAGTTCAGTAACGATAGGAAGTCGGTTATCTGCTATATCCGTGTCTCTAAAATCGATTCCAAATCTCCTTCCCCTTTGACTAGATAGTGTGCTTGTTGGATGGGTCTCAGTAGTTTGGGTGGTTTGGAAGGAAGGGGGACTCGTAGTATCAGCTTTTCGAACGCCGGTGCTATTAACAGTGCTGTTATTCTTTTTATCTGAGTCGCTGTTATCCATCCAATTACCCTTCTTAGTATTTGCAGCCGGTATTTTCTAAATCTGAAATATACTGCTGCAGATAAATTTCAAGTTCCTGTAGGGATGGAGGGCTTTCTTTTATCGCTTTATTACCTATGGCCTTTAAAATGTCTGGAAAAAACCTCTTTAAAAGATCATTTCTTGATTTTTTATTCTTCTCGCTATTGCTGTGCAGGTCATCTTTGATTTGATACTCTGCCGGCTCAATAATTTCTGTATCGTCTGTTCCATGCCTTCCTCTTGCACCATCGCCGGAATCGCCTCCCAATTGTTTGGGAAAATAAATGGTTTTTTTCTTTTGCTGCAAATGTTTCCTAGTGTTGTTATTTTTACTACTACTACTACTACTACTACTGCTGCTGCTAGACGAAATTAACACACCTGACTTTGATTTTTCTGTTTCAGACTGTTTACCAATGTCTTCTGATGCCTCTATGTGTTTTTCTGCGGTACGGTTCTTCATATCAAGCAGTGCTACTATTCCTCCTACTAATACTACAAAACAGTACTGTTACTACTTTCAAATATATCTTCTTTTTTGTCTAATATGGGAGGAGAGGTAAATCGCAGATACTCTAGCACTAATTCTGTGGCCGCAGCCCATATTTCTTCTACTCCCTTAACACTATTAGGAGGGTTATCAATATCAAAATCATCCATATCCTCAAATACATTCTTAAAATCTACATATTCTAAATTCTTCTTGATTCCATGATGCTTAGCTAACTTAGTAAAGTCAATTTGCATTCTCTTCATTTCTTCAATTGTTCTTTTTACTACTTTTGTCATAAGCGGAAATTGCTTTAGCTGCACAGTATATAGGTTAGGGCTTGACTTTGTAGTTGAAACGGTGCTAACCCCTACTTTGGAGTTTGGACTTTGATATTGGTTTTGAAGGATGGTAAAAGATTTTCCTTTAAAGTCATTTTTAATTGCAACAAGTTCTGGAGATTTGAAGAAACCGTTGAAAAAGTGCACCGAGGTTTCTTGCATCACTTCGCTTATAACATTATTAAGAAATTCGATTCTGTTTTCAGATGTATCTTCAATCTCATCTAATTCGAATTTCGATGACTGAAAAATACACTGCAGATCAGAATATCTGGGGATTGTAATGACGTTATTTAAAAGAGATCTTCTGCTCTCTACTTCTCCGATGACGGCTTCAAGGGAATGGATTGTTGATCTAACACTCACTCCTCTATCGCTATTTATGTCTGGATGATTTCTAATTTTTTGAAAAATTCTGGTAATGGTCTCTAAAATAAAAACAGGGAGAAAAGTACTACCTGGGCTTCTATTTAGCATGTCCATTTCTTGGACTAGTATTAGGGTTTCATCTTCGACAGTATTTGGATAGTGGGTTTCTATGTGACTTTTTAATCTGTCAGCTAGTGGTTCTATAATTTTTCCAGAGTGTGTATAATCCATCGGATTTGCAGTTGCTATGATTTTAACGTCGGGCTTAAAAAAGACCGGATACGCTCCAGTGGTAAACCTACCTTCCTGTAATACACTTAAAAGCGTCACTTGTTTTCTTGGATCAAGCACGGGTAATTCATCCAGGCACAGTATACCGTATCTAGCCTGTAGTAAATATCCAGGTGAATAAGAGTCGATATCATAAAGTTCAATCCCTTTTTTGATAATTTTTACAACATCTATTTGACCAACCAAATCCTTTACCGATATATCAGGTGTAGCCAATACGTACCTGTATCTTTGCTTGCCGTCAACCCATTTAATTTTGGTATCCAGTCCGTTGTTTTTGATCAATTCCTCGCAGTCTTTTGAAACAAAAAATTCTGGAGCCTTTTTTTCAATATCCTTTCCATTAATCAAGTCCACAAGATGGGTATAAGGCATCTCAGTTGGTATGTCGTTTGTCATGGTTCCCTCCACAATTGGGATTGGAGAAAGTAATTTTTCTGAAACTAGTTCTGCTAGCCTGGTTTTTCCCTGTCCAATATGACCAACAAATAGAATGTCATGTCCTGCTAGTAACCCACGTTTTATTGCTGGAATGACAGTATCTTCAAAACCAATTATCCCTACGAAAGGGTTTTCGTTATTTTTTATTCTAGAAATTAGATTTTCTCTAAGCTGGTTTTTTGTAGGGTTATATTTGTAATTTATTTCTAAGAGGTCTCTTAATGTCTTTATTTCCTTGTAATTTTCTGGTACTCCGAAATAACTTGGGTCCTTGAATGAAGGACGTGTTGAGTACGACGCCTTGACGAGTTCTAGAATAGTATCTGCGCGGGACAATCCTTGTCTGGGGAAGAAGTAGGTGCCTTTTCTTTAAAAATCTATGCAAACTTTATCTATGAAACTTGATGAGTATTCTTTTCCTTTTGTTTGATTCATCTAAACACCATTCTTTTTGCCTTTGTTCCATGCCCATATTCTTTTGTATCTAATATACCATATTACAAGGAGTATGAATCCAATGATGACTCCAAAAAGTGAGTAAACATACATGTTTGTAACCAGAAAGCAATACTTTCGTAACTCATAAGACTCCTGAATTAATTCTTCTTGGGTCTGTCTATTTTCTTGTTCAGCTAATTGTTGTCTTCGTTCTTCCACCTGCTGTTGAAATTGATTTGAAAAACCTGTATTATTTCTTATACTATCTTCAGTGTCTTGAGTACGAGTGTTTTCTGTAAGCGCCAGCGAATTAACCTGTCTGATACAATTACTTCCCTCAATGTTAAGGGCAACTGCAGAAATCGAACAAATACATAACAACAAGGTTGAGGCTTTAAGATAATTATCTCTCTTTATTAGATAATATACTGCTTTCCAAACCAATAGTTTTTCTTAATGGATATCATATAAAAATTAGAATGCTGCACTAACTCATTTTATTCGATTGATTGAAATCTTCTTTTGACAATTATCTAATCTGGTAAACAAAAGACATGGTTGTATTATCACTTTTCAGAGCCCATTGTTTATTACAATGTGTTTTCGAAAAAACTTGGGCAAATAGATTGACTTTGAATAGCAAGAACCTCCATCCTTGTTATAATTTTCATATTGTCTGCTCAACTAATTAATAGAAGATTAAAAGCCTGACTATATGTGAATCAGTCGGTCAATACCATAATTCCTTCAGTTTATTTGGAGGAAAAATTTCAGGAGTTGAGAAATACCTTTGCTACTGTAGTATTAGGAGTGCTTGAAATCTCTACTTTTACCTTACCAAGATTTTCAAATATCAATATCAAGAACTCTTTGATAAAAAGTGACCACACGTCTCCTAATTTATGTTGAATTACATATACGTGCCTTCCGTCATCATCAATTCTGTGGTCTGAGTTGATTCCAATTACTTTCATGTATTGCTCCAATACTTCCAATACCGAAAATAGAGTGTAATTTTTCTTTATCAACAATACTGAATCCTTTAAAAAGCTAAATGCAATTTGTGCTAGATCTTTCACCAAGGATTCTTTAAATTTTGTCATATCTTCAATACCGTTTTCTGCTCCTGACTTGATTACTTGGTCCATGACACTAAACAAGATAATCTTCGGAATGGGTATCATTCCAATTTTATTTTCATATCTTTCCCAGTTTGAATACCTACGAAGAATCTGATTTATCAAGACATTTAAAGAGGTTTCCCTGTAGTCTGCTTCGAATTGCAGCTCTTCAATTACCGAGCTTTCCAACCTGAAAGTGATACTCCTTGTTTTGCTAGGCTTGTTATCATACACTTCGTTCTCTTTCAATTCTATTACTTTCTTAAAGTATTATGAATCATTTGTTATTATGTCTTTTACACATTTTGTTTGTTCAATTTAATAGGTAAATGCTAAGAAATTCTTTTTCCGAATTAATTAGTTTATTTTTTACATCGATCTGATAATTTAATAGCTTACATCAGTAGTTTGTAATGTGAATTAGTACATACAAGCACTAAATTACAAATAGGATGGATGATGTTGATGATGATGACAATTACTATTACGGTTGTAACCTAACTAATGCGAATGACTCTTTATGTGGATATGCATGGAATATTCATTGAATGTTTTGAGGTTACTTTCATTGTTAAAGAATTCTTCAGAATTTCCATGAAAAAAGAGTTTTTTGTATAAACATGCCACTTTGTTGGATACCATATTTACAGCATCCAAATCATGAGATGACCATATTATGGTAATGTTTTTCTCTCTATTGAGCTTGATAAGAAGCTTGTAAAATAGTTTTAAAACACCAGCGTCAATGGCAGTATCTGGTTCATCAAGTATTAGCAACTCTGGTTCGTGAATCAAGGCTTTGGCTATCATTACACGTTGTTGTTGGCCACCTGAAAGATCTCCAATTCTTTTTTGAAGGTAATCGCCGATACCGGTCAATTGGATCAGCTCTTCAATTTTTTCTTGATTGTCAATTTTTTTTCTTGATATCCCAAGATATATTATCTCTTTCAC
This sequence comes from Candidatus Nitrosocosmicus sp. FF01, assembly GCF_047711275.1. Lineage (NCBI taxonomy): Archaea > Thermoproteati > Nitrososphaerota > Nitrososphaeria > Nitrososphaerales > Nitrososphaeraceae > Candidatus Nitrosocosmicus > Candidatus Nitrosocosmicus sp. FF01. The sequence continues at coordinate 720,433 of NZ_JBLNIG010000001.1, forward strand.
AGTTGCAGGAAATCTAGGATCAAAGCTATTCGACTGTGGGATATAGCCAATTTTCTTGTAGATTTCTTTGGCGTTAGTTCTTATATCTTTGTCAAAAATCTTTATGGTTCCCTTAAATTCTTTGTTCAATCCAAGCAAGCACTTGAAAAGCGTTGTCTTGCCTGCTCCATTGGGACCAATTATTCCTAGGAAATCTCCTTTATCTATTCTAAAAGATATATCGTCTAATATGATATCCGAGTTATTTTTAACACTTACATTCTCCAACACGACTAACGGCGTAGGTGGCGATGGTTTCTCTGAGGGGATCAGTTTAGACTCGGACATATCCTTAATTATTTTTACAATTTTGTGTATTTAACGGTTCGTCTGGGTCTCTGATTATTTGGCCACAAGTTGTAAAGAAACAAGTCATCCCTACCATTAAGATTCAGATCATATAGAACAAATTCTTGATTAACAGCTGCTGCTGCTGCTGCCGCTGTCATAAACTAATTTTATTAAAAAAACTAAAGGGTATTGGTGGATTAGCAGGATTGATTGGTTAATAGATTGATTAATTGCTGCCTTACCTCGAAAAGAAAAAAGATCTAATTATCTATCTTGTAAAAGGAATAATCAATCCCGGTAGGTTAAAGTTAGGCAATTCAGGCAATTTGAAATCAGGCAATTCAGGCAATTTGAAATTAGGAAACGGAGTGTTTGGTCGAATTTCATTATCCGGTTCTGACTGCGATTGGATTTCTTGCAAAGGTAAATCAGGTCTTGCATCCAGTGTTGCCACGAGATTAACTATTTGGCCATTACGATTCACAGTCAAAGTAATCTTGTCCCCAACTTTCTTGTTAATGTCCAAATAAGAAATAATATCATCAATTCTAGAGACGGGTTTTCCATCTATCTCCACTATAATGTCTTTATCTATGATCTGTTGCTCTCCATACCTATTTCCTTGTATTAGCATTCCATTCAATCCTGCTTTATCTGCTGGCCCATTGGGCACTACATCCTCGATCAGAACCCCTTTGTAATTATGACCTAGTCCAAATACTTCAGCCAAAGTTGGGGACAATTTCGATCCAGATATTCCAAGCCAGGGATGTTCGTAGGTTCCTGTTTTTATTAATGATGGGATGATTCGGATAATATCATTGGATGGTATTGCAAATCCTACTCCTGTATACGCACCAGTATTTGAAAATATAGCCGTATTCATGCCTACCACTTTACCATCCAGATCAATTAACGGACCTCCGGAATTTCCAGGATTGATTGCAGCGTCGGTCTGAATCACATTTGGAATCGAATATCCTAGATCAGAATTGGGTAACAGCCTGCCAATCTGACTAACAATTCCAAATGTAAGTGTATTATCTAATCCATATGGATTTCCAATTGCCAATACGGGATCTCCAACCTTTAGGTTTGATGAATTTGATAAAGTGACGGGAACAAGCTTTTCACCTGCAGGGTTATCCAACTTAAGTATTGAAATGTCTCCATACGGATCTACACCAACAACCTTGGCGGTATAGCTATTGCCATTGTTAAAAGTAACAATGATGTTGGTGGCCGAACTCACCACATGGTAGTTTGTAATTATTATCCCCGAATCATCATAAACAAATCCTGATCCAAACTTCATTGGAATAGGAGCACCTCCAGTGGAATCATACAGGCCGCCAGGATAGTTTGGATCTTGGTACTCTGTTGTTATTTGTACGACAGAGTCTTTTACATTGTTAAAAACGTCATTTAACAGAGAGTTGTTTCCATTTCCAAAAAGGCCCAAATGTTCTTCTAAATTCTGACTTTGAGCAAATACAAATGAGATTGATTGTTGAGAAAGAAATAAACTCACCGCAAAAATTAAAATCAAATATAACAAACTACTTTGATGCAAAAAAAATCACTATGATATTATACCAATAATTATATTTATATATTATATTTAGAGAAAATTTATTTTTAGCATTTTAAAATATTCATCGTAAGAAAAACACAAGTTCACCAAGAATATTCCGGTAGTTATCGTTCCGCTGCACAAATACCGCAATCCCAACATTCAATGATCCGATTGTGCATTGACCTTGGAAGGTTTTGACAATAACGACAATAAATTTGTTATTTAGAATTGAATCATAAAATAATGTAGCATGGGTTATATAATTTATCTAGAAGATTGTACAGATGAAGCATCTTCTGGCAGATTCATTAGTTATCTCAACTTTTATAGTTACTTTGTCGACCAGTATAGACAAAGGTTTTCAAACTCAATTTAAAACAGCTAACACTCAGGTCCAAAGTCTAGTTAAAATCAACTTTGGTGACCAGTCCCTTGATAATAGCGGGTTGCATGCTTTTTGTGAATGTATTAATGAAAAAAAAATTGATACTGAATGCAGAGGTACAGAAAAATACGATTCCTTTGAAAAGGAACCTACAAAAAATCAAATAAAAACTTGTAATGGTAAAGTCTTGCTTGGAGAAACACTCATAGACTATGATTTTTTTGATGAACAGGGTTTTGATTTTGGAGGTCTGTAAGTCAAAATGACTTTGAATCCCAATATGGAAAACATCTTACAAATTTCGTGCATTGTATTTTCTTTGCTAATAATAGCACAAATTTCAATTGTAGAGCCCGCAAATGCCTTGACAAGGTATTTTAATTGCGTAACAAGGGCAGCAAATCATAACGGTACATTTTCTATGGAAAATGCAGAAGTGTGCTATGATAAAGTATTCAAGGGAGCCGCAGACAATGATGAATTTGGAAGAGTTATCAATTAGCTGGTCCACCTGCAATTTTTTAAAGTAATTCATGCAGCCTGCTTTACCTCTGTACAAATATTAAATTATAGTAGATTTTAAAACGCCGTCTCTCTTTTTCTTTTTAACTCGAAAGAATTTTAGTTTAATTGACTTGACTAGAATTCTGTGCCCAGATAAAATTCTTTTTGTTTTGTAAATCTTGGCACGTTAATAAAATAATGGACTAATCACTCCGGTATTGTATGCTGTAGATGGACCATTGATTAGAGAGAATCAGGATATGGAAACTGGTTTTGGAAGAAACCCGATTATTTCGGTTAATTTATAATAACTTTGGAAGTTACCTTTTTATCTATTTGTCTTTTGAAGGATCAGTGTATTGGGATATGGGTAAGTTGGAGTGGAAAGTGTTCATTTTAGGGAGGACGATAAGAGATTGTACTTTATAAATAGATATTTAAAATTAAAAGAAAAGATTCGAGAAATCCGTATACTAGCTTTAACTGGTATAACTGAAGCCGGATCAGGTCATCCGGGAGCATCCTTTTCCGCTGCTGAGATAATGGGATCACTTTATTTCCAAATAATGAACGTAGATATTTCCAATCCGAGATTACGTCAACGAGATTATTTTATTAATTCAAAGGCGCATTCGGCGCCCGGATATTACGCCACTTTGTCATTGGCTGGCTCTTTTCCAAAGGAGGAAATGAAGACTCTAAGGAAACTAAACTCCCGACTTCAAGGACACCCCGTAAGGTACAGCGAATACCAGAAACATCATAGCGTTCCAGGTATTGAATACTCTGGTGGGTCAGAAGGCATTGGACTGTCAGTCTCAATTGGTTTATGTTTGGCAAATAGACTTGATAAACAAGACAATACTGTATACTGCTTGCTGGGAGACGGGGAGACAAACGAGGGACAGGTCTGGGAGGCTTCTATGGCAGCTTCAAAATTTAAACTTGATAACTTGGTAGCAATATTGGATAGAAACAAGATCCAACAAGATGGCTTTACAGAGGATATTATGCCTATAGATCCGATTAAAGAAAAGTGGAGTTCCTTTAATTGGGATGTCGTAGAGGTTAATGGTCACAAAATTGAACAATTGGTGCCCGAACTGCTAAATAGGCCTCCAAACAAACCCAAAATAATCATAGCAAATACCATAAAAGGAAACGGAATAAAACATATGGCCAACAATCCTCAATGGCATGGTAAGGCACCTTCAAAAAAACATTTGCCATTGCTCATTGAGGAGCTTGAGGGTGAATACTTGATATCTCCCTCCATTATCGCAGGGTCTACCGGAATCGAAGAAAAGAGCCTAATTAATAAAATTGAACTTGCAGAAAAATTCGGAGCAGATATGATTCACCTGGATGTGATGGATGGAAAATTCGTACCAAATACCACTTTTTCTTTTGATGTTATAAAGAATCTAAGAGGGATCACCAAATTGCCATTTGACGCGCACTTGATGATTCAAAGTCCTGATTCTTATTTGGATTCCTTCATTGATGCAGGATGCGATATAATTACAACACATAGCGAAGTTTGTAACGGTGAGAAGGAATTTGAGAAAATGAGTGCAAAGTTAATTTCCAGTGGCATAAGTCCTGGATTGGCAATAAACCCCGCTACAGATTTGCCTGGGTGGATTTATTCACACTTGGATGATCTGGATGTCTTGATCATAATGTCTGTAAATCCTGGATTTGCTGGCCAAAAGTTTATACCAGAAGTGTTACCCAAGATGAAAAACTTGATACCAAAGTTGAGGGAAAATGGATACACAGGATATATTGAGGCTGATGGAGGAATAGATCAATCGACCATAGAAAGCTGTTTTGAAGTAGGCTGTAGGATTTTCGTCATGGGTAATGCAATTTTTGGTTCTGAGGACATAGACAAGAGGATTTCAGAGACTAAATTTAAGCTAGATTCTCATCTGGAACAAACATTACTGGATAACTCGAAGAAATTGAATATCCGAGAAGATTGGATCAAAGGCAGAAAAACTATATTGGATCGATACGAAATTAAAAGTGTATAAATTAATGAAAATGTTAACTGGATACTTTGCCCCTGCTTATGCTGCTGCAATTCTTGACAAAGAAAAAATTATTATGTGTAGGTGAAAAATGATTTGTACTCTTTGAACACTACCAATGAAATTCGCTTCTCCGACATGAGATCTGCATATGGTGAATCTCTTGTAAACTTGGGCAAAAAATACCCCAATATTGTATGCGTAGGTGGAGACACTACTGACTCACTAAAGACCAAAAAATTTGGTGAAATGTTTCCTGATAGGCTATTTAATGTAGGCATTGCCGAGGCAAACTTGGTTTCTATTGCTGCTGGGCTCGCAATTGCTGGAAAAATTTCTTTTGCAAGCACGTATGCTGCTTTTATTCCCGGACGCTGCCTTGATCAAATCCGCAATGCAATTTGTTATCCTAATCTGGATGTAAAAATTGTTGTATCTCATGCTGGGTTATCTGTAGGACCAGATGGGGCTTCTCATCAGCAAATCGAAGATATCTCTATAATGAGATCGTTGCCAAATATGAGAGTACTCGTCCCTGCAGATGCTCCATCAGTCAAGAAATTGTTAGAAAACATTGTGCAAATTCCAGGTCCCTTCTACGTGAGGCTAGCAAGACCATCTACCGAGGAGCTCTACCCAGAAGAGACAGATTTTGAAATAGGCAAAGGAAAAGTAGTAACTGATGGTGCTGATTTGAGCATTTTTGCGTGTGGTACTATGGTCTCTGCATCTCAAAAAGCAAGTGATATTCTGAAAAAAGAACATGGAATTTCATGCAGGGTTATTGATATGTATTCCATAAAACCAATCGATACTGATTTGATCTACAAATGCGCCAAAGAAACTGGATCTTTGATTTCTGTTGAGGAGCATAATGTTGTGGGTGGCCTTGGATCTGCAATTTCTGAAGTAACATCCGACATATGCCCTACCTTTGTAAGAAAAATAGGTATTAAAGACAAGTATGGTGAATCTGCAAGAGATGAGGAAATCGATTCACTTTTAGACAAATATGGGTTGTCTCCGAAAGAAATAGTAAGAAATGCTGTAGAACTAAATAAAAGAGAGAAAAAATGAAGATTTTTTTAGACACAGCCAACTTAGATTCCATTAAAAAATATAGTGAAATGGGCATTGTGGATGGTATCACTACTAATCCTACATTGCTTTCAAAAGAAAAGGGAAATCCCATTCAAACCATGAAAGAAATTGTGCAATACATCAACGGACCGGTCAGCTTGGAAATTGTAGCCAGTACTTTTGATGAGATGATGGATGAAGGATTGAAACTCGCAAAATATGGAAAGAATGTAGTGGTAAAAGTGCCAATGACTATGGATGGACTTAAAGTTGTAAAGGCGTTGAGTAGCAACGACATTAAAACAAACGTTACTTTGATATTTTCGGCTAATCAGGCACTGCTTGCCGCTAAAGCAGGTGCTACATATGTAAGTCCCTTCATTGGCCGATTGGATGACATTGGAAGTGAGGGGTTAAACCTTGTTAGCGAAATAGTTCAAATTTTTGCAAGTTATGATATATCTACGCAAGTGCTGGTGGCCAGCGTACGTCACCCTCTACATGTTATAGAATCTGCAAAAATGGGCGCAGACGTAGTCACACTTCCTCCAGATATTTTAGACAAGATGATACGACACCCATTAACAGACAAGGGACTAGATTTGTTTTTAAATGATTGGAAAAAGCTAGAAAAGGAGCATCCAGACCTCAAATTCTAACTGGTTTATTCTAATCTACGGTTAGCAGACCCAGAACCTTTTTGGGTAAATCTTGTAATCTTTTTTTAGACAGTGTTAGTGTTCTCTGGTAGTTAAGATACTTTAGATTATGGCCAATGCCTATTGCATCCCCTAGGTCCGCGCCCAAACCTATTGCAATCATTTGAATACCACTGCGCTTATAGGATAAAACGATGGATCTCACCGCATCCATGTCAGATGGCTCACCATCGGTTAATGTTACAAATATGTCTGGCTTAAAAGCATTGATACTGGGATTTAGTATTTTGTAAACCTCACCTAATGGTGTTCCACCTAATGGCCTTACTTGCATCAGTCTTCTGGCATATAACGCTCCCCATCTGACAGAGGGGGGTTTTATTATCCAGCATTTAACAGAGCGAGATTCTGTGTTAAAAGCGTAGATTGAAAATTTTATTCCCAAATAATCCAGTCCTTCGCATAACGCTACAGTGGCCTTCTTATATTCAATTTCGTTATCTTCGATACTACTAGAAAGGTCCAGCAATATCGCAATCTTGACATTTATGGCAATTTTTTTGTCCTTGATAAAGACTTTGGGTTGTCTCTCAATGTAGTTTTCAACTTCTATCTCTTCTCCAGTAAAGTCATATCTTTCTCTCCAACCGCTCTTCCATTCTTTGAGAGCAGTCTTGACTTTGTTTATCAAATTAAAGTCGTATATTGCATTTTCGTTAATACCGGTATTATCTGGGATTGCAATGGACAAATTTTCAGTCGACTCAAATCCCTTGTTATCATTTTTTTGACTCTCTTTTACGATTATCCTAAATTCCTCATTAATGTCGTCTCCCTGAACGATCTCTTTTTTTAATTTCTCAATTTCGATTTCCTTTGTCTTTATTTTTACCAATTTTTCTATTTGAGATAATATCTCTTCTTGTTTCATGGATAATCCTACTTTACTTTTGGGCATAAGCATGGGTATGGGAGGAGCCGACATCAATGAATCAACTTGCAAAATCTTGATAATTTGTCTGGTTTCTTTTTCCAACCATTTTTGATCTTCGGTTGGGTCATGTGTTTTGTTTTTGAGATTGAATTTCTTTACATAATCTTTGATAATTTCGTGGGCATACTCTGAAGCCTTTACCACTCTTTCGTTTTCGCCGCCAAATAATTCTCCCTTTATATAACCAGTCAAAAAGTACCTGTGAGAATGCCTCTAGAACTTTATTTCTACCATGAAGAGAGTTTAAAAGTGGCTTGTTATGCCATGAAAGACCCTCATAAAAAATAATTTCTTTAATCATACCTTTCCATTCTTCTAGCCCCAAAATTTCTACTCGTTTTGTCTCAAGGATATTAAAAATGAATCCAAATACTACATCAGTATCAAAAATTTTAAATGAATATTTTAGTCTTATAGATTCATACCATAGTAACGTTCGCCATTGTCTATATTTTTGAAAAATATTGCCATAAAAGTAATCTAAACCCGGAAGGGTTATTCTTTTTTTTTCTAAATTAGTTGAAGTTTTTCCTTCTCTGGAAATATGAATCGTAGAATCGGAACTATCCGACCACCTGCGAGAAAGAAAAGTAGCAATTTCTAGTAACACATCATTTCTGATATGGATATTTTCCAGATCCATATCATCAAACCTTAGAATTGACTCGGGTTTTGTTTTTATCTCTGATTTGGAGTTTGTCTTGGTAGTATTGCTAGTGTTGTAAGTGTTTGATAAGGGAGCGCCTATCTTGGATTGTTCTTTCTCTTCTTCCTCTCCGGAGGTTTTCTTCTTATTCCAAAAGATGGACATTTTTTCCCCTAATTAACATCATAAGAAAATAGAAGCGATAATATCCATGACTTTTCTATATTCGATTTCGCCCCATTGATGATAGACGTTTGCAAAAACTATTTCGGCTGCATCTTTTGCATTTGTACCGCTTACTACTAGTTTAGAATATGCGATTGTTTCCCTCAAACTCGGACTATAAAAAATTTCTTCCAATGAAGCAGCTTTTCGCAAATTACTTGCTAATTTGATAGCACTTCGAATGTTTTCTTCTTGAGTAATGTTGTTTATATTTACGTGCTTTCTGATAATCTCCAATTCAGTTTCTTCAGGTGGATAATCTAGCATTATTCTTATTGGGAAACGACTCAAAATTTGTGGGGGAGCTCCTTTGTTCCTACATGAGATAATGGGTTTATCGTTCCTATTACAAACCAGTTGTCCTTTGCTTTTATCGTCTGGCCGTGAAATTCTTTTAAAACAATTTGCCTTCTGTCGTCAAGCGCTTCATCAAGTCTTAACAACACATCAGGTTCAGCGGCATTTAATTCGTCCAGATACAATATATCACCTTGGTTCATCGAATGAACTAGTACTCCATTGACGAAATTAATTTGACCATTATCTAAAGTATTGGTACCTATTAGGTGTGATTCTCTGGTTCTTAAACTAAAGTTTACCGAAGATAATTCCTTGCCCATCTGGGAGGCAAATTTTCTTACAAGAGTTGTTTTACCAGTACCCTTTGGACCTATAATCAAAACAAAAATTCCTAATTGATATGCTTTTTGAAGCGTATCAAAAGCGTGATTCCAGTCAATATACTCGATGTTTGAATCGCTGGCTGTAGACATCAATTTAAATTTTCTCCCTCTTCTATCTAATTAAAATATATCGTAGGTATTAAGCCTGGTGTCCAACTCGCCTCTAGGTATCTCAGAACTAGTCGATAATTTTTTTGATGCAAGTTACATTTACGCGTTTCTATGCTAATTGTCTGTTAGGTTAAATAGACTGATATCCCATAAAGAAAATTCAAAACTTGAAATTCTTAGACTAGAGGCGAAGTCGGCCGTCGGAATTTATTATAGAAAAGAACTCTTGCTTTGTATTGTGATTTTCTTTGAATATTCCATCCACAGCTGATGTTGTAAATTCTGCAGAAGTAGATTGTGTACCCCTGGCAAAGACACAAGTGTGAATAGCCTTAATCACTACTCCGACACCTTTTGGCTCCAGTCTGTTTTTAATTTCTTCAAGAATTTGGTATGTTAGTCTCTCTTGCAGCTGAGGTTTTGAAGAAACCTTGTCGACAAGACGTTGAAACTTTGACAGACCGAAAATCTTGTTATTTGGTATGTAACCTATTGCTACCTCGCCAAAAAACGGCAAAAGGTGGTGTTCGCAAAATGAAAATAGCCTAAGATGATTTCCAATTATCATATCATCATGGTCGGCCTTGAAAGCCGTGAATTTTTCATAGGACCTTTTTCTATACAGCTCTTCACCAAAAGCACGCAACCTCCTGCTTGTTTCTTTGTCATAATTTTTGTTTTCTCCTCCGATTAATCTGTAATAACCATTTACTGTTTCGTTTAATTCGTCTCGGGGAACGTCCATGTATATCTCGTCGGTCAATCCCTTACTTTTTAATTTCATCTTTTCTTTTGCAACCATTTTGATCTGTATGTTAACTAATAATACTGAAGGAATTCAAATAAAAATCCTTTCGTTATTTTACTAAATGATTTCATAGCAGCATAGGATATCTTCAAAAGATTTTAAAGGATTTTTCGAATCGATGTCAATTTTGCGTAACATGAAATGTTTGTCTCGAATTTTTCTTTCAGTTGCACAGGAGATCACTATTTGATCTTTTTTTGCAAATTCTTGTAACCTGCTGGCTATATTGACGTTATTACCAACTGCTGTAAGCTGATTATATATCAAACAAACTCTTGCAGGACCTGTATTAATTCCACACTTTAAATCAAAATCAAACAAGCTTGCCTTATTTTGAGCTAATTTGTTTATTCTGTTATTCTCTCGTATTGATTGCGATATCTCCACCCCAATTCTTTTTTTTACTCTTATTCTACTTTGATTTTCTTGGAGCGATGGTCTACCCAACCACTCGTTTTTTAGTTCCTCTTTCATAGATTTAAAACTATTACGTAACTCTATGGCCGCATTAATAGCGTCTAGCGCCCCTTCGTCGGCGGATTCAACTTTGCCTTGGCGATTATCAAAGGAGCCAAACCAAGACATAATACCATCTCCGATTGCCTTATCCCAAACTCCATAATTTTTGGTTATAATTTGTCTTGCTATGTTGTAGTATTTCTCTAGAAATTCTAAAACGATCTGTTCCTGATCAATTTCATATAAAGTCCTTGCTAATCTTGAAAATCCACTAATGTCCCAAAATACGATAGTTATGGGCAGTTTGTAGGTTTCAGTGAGAATTAACTGATTGTCGCTATTTTGTGCCAGGTTCTGAACACTAGTTTGAAAAAATAGCTTTTCTGACCCCAAGAACCCTCCCTGATTAAGGACATCGATATTGTGTGACATTGACAATGATTACCAATCCATATATATATGCTTTTCTAAAAATTTTACAATATCAAATATTTATTTTAATTTCTAAATTTGTATTGAACATCATGATATATGAAGTATGAGTTAAATTGACTCTAGTTATTCATAAAAGTGAGAGTGGGAGTGCTGAATTTTACTTGTTCTGATCCTGGCGAGTTGATTGAATGCGCCAAACTTATCGATAGAGGGGGAATCATCATATTTCCTACCGACACAGTTTATGGCATTGGATGCGATCCATCCAATGAAAGCGCTGTAAGAAAATTATATAACCTCAAGAATCGACCCCTGACCAAGACTTTACCTCTACTTACTTTTTCACAGATAATGGTTTCTGAAGTTGCTCAAGTTTCTGTCCCTGCACGCAAACTAATGGATCTATTCTGGCCGGGTCAATTGACCATAATTCTAAAATCTAATGAAGTGTGCAAAAATTTAGGATTCTCTAAATATGTTTTTGACGGCCTCACTCAATCTATTGCCTTGCGAGTTCCGGGCAACGAATGTATAAAAAAGGTAATTGAGGCAACAAAAACCAAATTTTTGGTAGGAACAAGCGCCAATCTCTCCAGGTATCCTTCGTCTAATAAATTCAACCAATTGGATTCTGAGTTGGTCTCAAGGTGTGATGCTGTGATTCATGATGAAAGATTAAAACTAAAAGAACAATCTTCGACTACAAAAACAGGTGGCGAATCGACAATCATAGATCTCACAGATGAACAAAACCCCCGGATAATTCGTCAGGGGATAGTACCAAAGGATAAAATTATTGAGGTACTTAAAATCGCTAGTTAGGCTATAATAATATGGATTTCAATTTTGTTGCCACAACGTTTAGGTTTAGAGAAGAAGACCTTATGGATGAGCTGGAAGACCTTTTTTATGAATTTGGAGAAACTGACTTGGAAGTAAGTGAAACAAATGTTTCAGGATTGATAACTGGCAAGTCTTCTTCTACAGATCCAAGGGAGTTTATCTCTTTTTTGCGATCAAAGTTAGAGAATTCATCTTGGGAAATTAGATACCTGTTACGATTTATACCGATCCAAACCGTGGTGGTAACGGAGATTGAAAATATCAAAAATGCATTGGTAAAATTAGTTGAGGATTCCCAGATCCCAATAGATGAACCAATAAAAATTCTTGTAGAAAAAAGACATACACCACTAAAAAAAATGGACATCATTGATGCTGTAGGGCCTCATATCAAATTGCCAGTTGATCTGACGAACCCAAAGTGGATACTTTTAGTCGAGATAATTGGAAAATATTCCGGAATTTCGGTATTACCACAAGATCTATTGTTTAGCTCCATGATCGAAAAGCGAGTGACCGAATGATAATTTTTTTTGTTGCTACTGCAAAAGTAGAAAGCAAAAGCGATGGGCTGTTTATTCTAACTAGGCTAAAGAGATCGCTGCTCTTTCAACTAAGAATTTCAAGAATTCGTCATTGCTATTTAACACTGTAGAGTTTTTGTCTTTGATCTTTTCTCTAAAAAATTTTTCAATGATATAATCTCTCTTGTAGGTGTCTGCAGCAATCAAATCTTTAATTTCGGTTTGTGATACGTTTTCGTAATCCAGATTACCATACATTGCAAAATCGCGTTCGATTTCTTCAAAGATGTGATCATCATCTGAGATTATTATTATCACAAAATCCTTGTTGGATTTATCGCCAAAATTAACTTTTAATGCTTCATTTATCTGATCAGTACAACAAACTCTCAGCAAAAATTCGATCTCGATATTTTTTATATGCGAAACTATGTTTCTTTTCTTTCTTTCGCTTAATATTTTCATGATTCCAGCAATGTGCTCGCAGCCAAAAACCAGCTTAGAATCTAAAAATACAAGATCAGCCTTTTTGTATTTTGGATTTGCCTTTATCTCATTATACGCTTCTTTTACATCCTTGTCTATGTAAAATTTCATCGGGACAATTTTGGCTTTCAAACTTCCAACCACCATGACGTTATTTCTGAAATGGCTATCCATCACCAAAGGAATATTGCACTAATCCATGCTAATATCCTTCCGCTATCTGTGCAGTTGTACACGCTAACAAGTGAAAATGAATTTTCCAACTGACATATTGATTACATGGCCCTCATCCTTACTTGATGAATGTGTCAAGATGCAAGTCTCTTTTTCATGAATTCTCGGCTGCTATACCACTAAATCGGTTATTCAGTCTTCATTGACCATACAAAAACTCAATATCCTCCCTACCAGTATTTTTCCCATTGAATAGTCATGGCCTTGGAAGCACCTATTGGAGTGAAGTAATCAAAATACTCCGTAACATCATCCCCGTATATGATAAGGTAAATAGCGCAATATCGATGGGTAAGGATAACCAGTTTAGAATTGAGGGTATACTCAAGTCTGTTTTTCCCGGTAACAAGGTATTGGATGCAGGGTCTGGTTATGGTAACATGTCTAAACTAGTTTTGGATAATGTTTCAAGGGACGTAACGCTCCATTTTTATGATCCCATCCCCGAGATGCTCAATGGCATACCTGGCAACTTTAAAGGTTATGACGCGAGATTCCATATGTGTAGCGGGATTTTTGAAAAAATTCCATTTAAATCCGAATCATTTGATGCGGTTATTTGTGGATATTCAATACGAGATGCTATAGACTTGGAAAAGGCTTTCGAGGAGATTCATCGAGTTTTGAAAGTTGATGGCAGGTTCCTGATTGTAGATTTGGGAAAACCAGATAACATTCTGGCACGGATACTAGTAACGGTGTACCTAAAGTATATTTTAGTGGTGGTAGCCTTTTTAACAGCGGGAAAGCAGGGTCTACCTTTTCGAACACTGTATGGAACGTATTTGAGATGGCCCAAGAATAATGATTTGAATCGGCTTTTATCAAAAAAATTTTCAAAAGTTGATTTTCGAAAAAAGCTCCTTGGTGGTGCCATTATAGTAATTTCTTACAAATAAGTCGCTAATACCCCGTTATGTCGGCCAATTCTGTTTTAGTGGTGGTATAGGCAGCTGCCGCAGTAGTTGTAGTTGTAGTATAGTTCTATTACCGCAGTAATCCAAACATGTATGGCGTCATATTTTGCCTCTGGACTCGTATTCGACAAGGCAAGTCTAGTAATAATTCAGCATTATTTTACATTAATAATGTAAGGTAAATTTTTAAACCGAATACAATATTGGATTTTTATTGACAGATCAAAACAAAATCAAATCTATATTTGAGGATTCATTTAAGAATCAAGTTAAGGTAATCACAGAGGAGACTGCAAAGGGTATTCTCTCCGACTATCAAATTTCTGTACCTGGATTTGCATTGGTGAAAGATGAAGAATCTGCTGTCGCCGAAGCAAAAAAACTTGGATTTCCCCTAGTTGCCAAAATAGTTTCACCACAAATTTTGCACAAGACTGATGTAGGAGGTGTTAAAATAGATTTAAAAGATGAGGAATCTGTCAGATCTGCTTTTAACGATATGTACAACAGGCTGTCAAAAGATTATGATGTAAAAGGAGTTCTTTTGGAAAAAATGGTTCCCAAGGGAGTTGAGATGATTGTGGGGCTACAGAACGATCCTCAATTTGGTCCGGTTATGATGGTGGGCCTGGGTGGAATATTTACCGAATTGTTCAAGGATGTTTCGTTTAGAGTTCTTCCAATTTCAAAAGATGATGCATTAGAAATGATTGAAGAGCTGCAAGGAAAAATGCTTCTCAAGGGTTACCGGGGATCGGAACCAATAGACCTGAACGTTTTATCCGATGCGTTGCTAAATATTAGCAAATTGGGGTATGATATTGCACCGTATTACGAAAGTATTGATTTTAACCCGGTTATCGTTTATCCAAACAGCTATTTTGTAGCGGATGCAAAAATCTTACTGTCTGAGCAACCTAATCATAATGTAATTTCTGTTGACCAGCCAAATTCTACACATATGGATCAATTCTTTAATGCCAAATCTATAGCATTAATTGGTGCCTCACCCGAAGTCGGTAAGATTGGAAATTCTGTATTAGAAACCCTGGTAAAGCATGATTACAAAGGTAAAGTTTATCCGGTAAATGCCAAGGGCTATCCTGAGATAATGGGAATTCCCGCATACAAGAGTCTGGAGGAAATTAATGATCCAATTGATGTGGTCGTTGTCACTGTTGACTTGAAATTCGTGCCTGACCTGCTAAGGATTTGCGGACAAAAATCCATACACAATGTCGTTATTATTTCTGGTGGAGGGAAAGAACTAGGTGGGGAAAGAGCCGCTATCGAACAACAAGTAAAGGAACTTTCATCGCAATTAAAGATTAGAATAATTGGACCAAACTGCATCGGCATGTTTAATGGTGAAAATAGATTGGATTGCGCTTTTCAGGGCCATGAACGTATGTTGAGACCTAAGAATGGAAACGTAGCATTTTTGTCACAAAGTGGCACTATAGGCATTGCATTTATGGAACACTCTTTCCCATTTGGTATGAGCAAAATGATTTCCTATGGAAATCGTTCTGATGTCGACGAAGCTGACATGATCTGGTATCTTGCTGAAGACCCTCAAACGAAAGTTATCGGCTTGTATGTTGAAGGATTAGGCGATGGCAGAAAATTCGTAAATACTGCTAAACGAGTTATTGGGGACAAAAAGAAACCAATTGTAGTATTTAAAAACGGGCGTACAACTAGAGGTGCTAAGCAAGCTGCCTCTCACACAGGCTCTCTTGGTGGGACCTTCAGTGTTGTAAAAGGGGCATTTACACAAAACGGAATAATTTCAGTAGACAGTTATGATGAACTTACGGCCTCTCTTAAAGCACTGTCTTGGCAACCAATTCCTTCGGGTAATAGAGTAGCGATGGTCACAAATGGTGCCGGACCAATTATTGCGGCCATCGATCAGTTTGAGAGACTGGGGTTACAAGTTGCTACGCTCAGTGATCAAAGTATGAAATCATTTAAGGAACACTATCCTGCCACTTATGTGATTGGAAATCCATGTGATGTTACAGGCTCTGCAAATGCTGACGACTACAAGTTTGCAATTCAAACCTTTATGGACGACCCTAATGTGGATATCATTATGCCTTGGTTTGTTTTCCAAGACGATCCATTAGAGGAAAAAATCGTAGATGTTCTAGCAGAATTTAACAGACTTGGCAAAAAGCCGATTTTAGTAGGTGCACTGGGGGGTCCATTCACTCAAAAGATGGCTAACAAGCTTGAGGATAACAATGTCCCAGTTTATCAGTCGGTAAACACTTGGAGCATAGCCGCAAGTTCATTGGCCAAATGGGCCGCACTATCTAAAAAATAGACACAAAAAACCATCAAATTTTTACAACGTTTTTCTCTTTTTTTTAGTTTATTTATAGGAAAACCTTATTAAATTTGTTCGCATAAATATAGTATATCATGGCAAGTGTTCAACAACCAAAGATTATCGACGTTACTCCCAAAGCAGCAGAAAAAGTAACAGAATTTATGAAACAAGAAGGCAAAGACAACCTCTTCCTTAGAGTCTATGTTACTGGCGGTGGCTGCTCAGGTTTGTCATATGGAATGGGTTTTGAAGAAAATCCAGATGAAGATGATGTAGTGTTGGAGCAAAATAATGTAAAAATTCTAGTAGACAATTACAGCCAAAAATATCTCAAAGGTGCTGTAGTCGATTATATTGAAAGTTTGATGGGATCAGGCTTTAAGATTACCAATCCAAATGTCACAAAGAGCTGTTCTTGTGGACATTCATTCTCTACTGAGTAGTATTAGTAGCAGCAGCAGCAGCAGTAGAGTCTCAACCTATCCTTTTTACTTTTAGTTGTACTATTTTTTAGTGTATTTTCGTTCTCCAGAGTCAGCAAATACTCTTTTTTAAAATAAGGTTTAAAATATCGTTACGGCGATATTAACGCCTTGTTCTTTTGTGAAAGTTATCTTATCTAAAAACCTGAATATAAAAAATTTATATAAAAAGAATTTTGCTTTGTCTTAGTTATGGCCAAATTCCTCTCAGCCTTGTGGCTTCTGCTACTCTATTTACAGCCAATGCAATGCTTGCAGTACGCATATTTGTATTGTAAGACAAATGTGCATCATAGACTTCCTTAAAAGCCCTAGTCATAATGGTATCTAATCTATCGTTTACGTCTCTTTCCGTCCAATACTCTCTACTTAGATTCTGAAGCCATTCAAAGTATGATACGGTAACTCCACCGCTATTTGCCAAAACATCAGGAATTACTAGTACTCCATTATCATAGAGAATTTGGTCAGCTTCAGGAGTGGTAGGACCATTTGCAGCTTCGGCTACTATCTTTGTGTTTATCTTGGAAGCATTTTCTTTTGTAATCTGATTTTCTAGAGCTGCAGGTATCAAAATAGTGCATTCAGTAGTCAATAATTCTTCATTGGATATCTCTGTTGAACCCGGAAATCCTTTGATTGATTTGGTCTCCTTTTTGAATTTTATTAGTTCATTTACCAAAAATCCATTCTTGTTAATAATTGCTCCCTGAGTGTCAGATACTGCTATTATCTTTGCTCCTTGTTCTTCGACAAGCTGTGCTGCAAATTGGCCTGCATTACCAAAACCTTGTACGACTACAGTGGCATCATTCATCGAAATGTTCTTTTGCTTTGATGCTTCTCTTACTGTAAAGGAGAGTCCTCTGCCTGTTGCTTCATTTCGACCAAGGGAACCACCAACTGGTATGGGTTTTCCTGTAATCACTCCAGGCTGACCAAAGTTTCCCTTCAGTGCAGAATAGGTGTCCATAATCCATGCCATTTCTTGGCCTCCGGTATATACGTCTGGTGCTGGTATATCCGTGTAAGGACCTATAATATCTGATATTGCGTATGCATATCTCCTAGTAAGCCTTTCTAATTCATTTTTTGACATTTTCTTTGGGTCGCAGATGATTCCTCCTTTGCCACCACCTAATGGGATTCCAGCTATGGCACATTTCCAAGTCATCCACATAGACAGTGCCATAACTTCCTCGATACTGACCTGAGGATGATACCTTATTCCGCCTTTAAATGGGCCTCTGGCGTCATTATGCTGAGATCTAAATCCTGTGAATACTTCAATACTTCCATCATCCATCTGTACCGGAAGTGATACTGTAAGTACACGCTTAGGTTTGGCCAGAATCTTGTGTATACCTTTGTCTAAGTTTAAAATTCTTGCAGTTTCGTCAAGTTGCTTTAATGCCATTTGATAGGGATTATCTTTATTGTCAATTGACATGTTATAATAACAGGGAAAAATTTTGATATATTTAAGTTTAATCAATAAATTGGTTTCAAATATCTGAATCCATTGCACAGATGGATTTAATCAAGCAATATCCGGATTCTATTGAACTTTTTATAGGTTGTGCTATGAAAATATTAAAAAAGATATTGCTAGTAGTAAATGACGAATTTCATTGTAAGACTAATATTTTCTACAAGATTTAGACGTTCATTATTTATTCCTTCAACTTTAGGAAATATGTATGGGTTCAAAAAAACCTGAAAAAAAACCAAGTGAAAAAAAAGATGAGTCAGCTGCGCTTAACGAAATCAAGAAATTAGAATCATCTGTCAAGTCCATGTCAAGTAATCTGACTAAACTAAAGTCATTGTTTAAGAAAAAAAGCGAGGTCCAAAAATAAATAGTCATTATTTTCAGGAAATTACGAAACACAATCAGACCTGTGGATCGATCCTTCCCTTCAGGTCTAAATCTGCTTTGTTAAAATCTATATAATAAATATAGTCTAGTTACAAAGTGTATTTTAATTGGTAAATGCGCAAACGCTAAAAACTTTTAAAACAGATTTCACAGTCAAAGTAACTAACTTCGAAGAGATACCAAAAATATCAAAGAAATTATTGGAGCACTATACAAAATGCTATTCGAATCATAATTTTACTTTTAGGATTCTTCTACCAAGGGCTGCTGATTCACAAAAAGTAAATAATAACTCAAAAAAAATGGGCATGTATTTGCAAAATGAACTTTTGTCTGGACTCAGGTCCTCCAAATTAAAACCTAACATCAAAGAATTTCGGTACGTTCATGATGCTGATTATTACGGATGGATATTATTCGATCCTTCATTTTCTAATCATTTCGAATAAGATTTGGCATAAACAATCCGCAGATGTTCTCAAACATCATACCTGATTTTGTTTGTAGCTTTTGTCTATATCTTCTTTTTTTTCATTCTTTGAGATGATAGTCGCTCTTGTAGCCTTGTCTTTAACTTCTCTCTTCAGTTTTTGCCGCTCTCCTTCTACCAGTTTCCTGTCTTGTTGCCCTTCGTTTAGTCCCCGGATAACTTTCGTATCTTGTCCTACCTGTTCTTCCTCCTCCTTTACTTCCTTCACGTACTCTTCCTCATCTTGTCCTACTTCTTCCTCTTCTTCTTTTGTCACATTTGCGTCCTGACTCTCTGCAGAATTTTTCAGGGTCTGGGTATTAGCCTTTAGTCCCTTTACAATCAATACAGCAACTATTAGTCCAAATAGGTATCCGCCAATCAAATCCATCAAATTATGTTGAAACAAATACAATTTTGTAAAGCCTATTAGAACCGGAAATGAAATCATGAAGGCAAGGCCGAATTTGTATGAATATCGATAAGAAAGACCTCCTATTATGAACCCAAATGCTGCAGCCGATGCAATGTGATTGGACGGATACGAATAACCTTGGGCCAGCGGCATAAAGCTATCTCGCTCGAGGGTAAATTTTTCAGGCAAAGAGACTAACGGTACAAAAGTCTCCTGCGGATGTTCGACACCAAATAGTGGTTTGATGTAAGTTACCAGAATTGTTATTGCAACAAGAGAAATTAATAGTATCATTCCAAACCGTCTTGTTCGCTTAATAATCGTCAGAACAAATCCTGCTATGATTAGGTTGATAGTATCAGAAGTTGTTGTAATGATGATTAAAATTAAGTCTAGTGTTTCATTTTGTATAGTATCGAAGTACGCTGTAATAGAATTATCTAAATTATTGGTTATTCCCGATAACGCTATTGTACTAACTATAACAAATGAAATAATCAGAAAAAAAACAAGTGATATCTTCGCATTCCAAAATGGGTTGGCCGTGTCTTTGTAGATTTGTGTATTCATGAGAAGAATCTAGGTAGTTGTTATGATCGTTTACCACAAATAATTTGTAATTTAATATTCATTAAGGAAAAAAATGAATCAAAAGACCTTTGATTGATCTTTCATCTCGTCAGCTGAAGATGGGTCCTTGTCTACGTAATACTTTACCATTCCTAATTTCAATACCTTTAACGACAACAAAGCACATTTTATTCTCGCTGGACCCAAATTCGTCAGGCCAATATTCTCTAATATGTCATCTTTTGTGATTTCTTTGATTGTCGTTAGTGGTTTGTTTGAAACCATTTCTGTCAACATCGAAGCACTAGCTTGGCTGATGGCACATCCCCTTCCATCGAATTTAATATCTTTAATAATTTCATCTTCAACTTTCAGGTCAATAGAAATTTCATCTCCACACAGTGGATTACTATCATTAATCCTGATATCGGGCTCTTCAATTTTACCCTTGTTCCTTGGGTTTCTATAGTGGTCGAGAATCATTTCTCGATAAATATCTTCGCTCATATGTTAAATATCCTCCTAGCATGATTTAAAGCCTCTATCAATATATCAATTTCCTCATTTGTGTTATAAATATAGATGCTAGCCCTAGAAGAGGCAACAATGTCTAATTTTTCCATTAGAACTTGAGCACAGTGATGGCCAGACCTGATAGCGACTCCATAATCATTTAGTATTGTAGCGCAATCGTGAGGGTGTATTCCTTCCATATTAAATGAGACCAGTCCTCCTCTATCTTTGGCATTTTTGGGACCGTAAATTGTAGTGGATTTGATATTCTGAATCTTGTCCAGCAAATAAGTCGTCATTTTGTGCTCATGTTCGCGCACATTTTCCATTCCTATTCTATTGAGATAATCGATAGCAGCGCTAAACCCGATGACATCAGCTATATTTGGTGTCCCGCCTTCGAATCTATAGGGCAAATCGTTAAAAATGGTATTTTCCTTGTGAACCTCCTTTATCATATCGCCGCCTAAAATAAATGGCTTCATATCCTCCAAAATTTCCTTTTTGACGTAAAGAACTCCTACACCTGTGGGACCAAGCATCTTATGGGCTGAGAAAGCAAGAAAGTCGCAGTCAGTTTGTTGAACATCTGTTTTCATATGTGGAACAGACTGGGCTCCGTCCAAAAGGACTGGGATCTCTTTCTCATGTGCCAATTTTATAATTTCTCTTGCAGGAAAAATTGTGCCCAAAACATTAGACATTTCACTTAGGGCGATCATTTTGGTTTTCCCTCCACCCTTTTGTGAAATCAATACCTCCAAATCTTCTAGACTGATGTATCCATCATCATCAACTTCTAGATATTTGACTTTTGCACCTTTGTTATGACACAGAGTTTGCCAGGGTACGATATTGCTATGGTGCTCATACTCTGTAAGGATTACTTTGTTGCCCTTCTTGATGTTTGAATTTCCCCACGTATAAGCGACCAAGTTTATGGATTCAGTAGTATTTCTTGTAAAAATTATTTCTTCTGGGTATCTTGCATTGATGAATTTTCGGATTTTTTCTCTGGTATTTTCATATTCTTGTGTTGCTTCTTCTGCGATTTGGTACACTGCTCGGTGAATATTCGAATTATATTCTGAATAGTATCTACTAATAGAGTCGATAACTTCTTTGGGTTTTTGAGTGGTAGCTGCATTATCTAAATACACCAGCCTCTTTCCATCATTTAACTTTCTATTTAATATGGGAAAGTCTTGTCTAATCTTATAGACATCGAGAAGAGCTTGCATAAACAAGTATACTTCTCTAATTTAAGATATAAACTTAATATCAAATATAACCAAGATTGCTCTTCTCACATAGAGGAGTTTAACATATAATTTGGTTATTCATACAACCAACACTTCACCATGTTGTCTTCGACGTAAAAGTCTGGAGGATCAAGATCGCACTTGTCAAAAGCCTTTGGACATCTATATCTAAATCTGCAGCCTCTATCTACATTTGCCAAATCTGGAGGATTCCCCTTAATGAACCGTATGTTTTTCTCCGTAGAATTAATCTTGGGGATTGACTGAATTAAAGCCTGAGTGTAGGGGTGTAATGGCTTTTTAAAAACGGAGGCGACATCAGATATTTCAACTGCCTGACCCGCATACATAATAATCAACTTATCGACCAAATTTGGTATCAAAGACATGTCATGGGTAATTATTATGATTTTCATCTTGTTTTCTCTCTTTAATTTTTTTAGTAACTGCAAAATTTGTGCTTGTGTCACCACATCCAAAGCAGTTGTTGGTTCATCTGCGATTAGGATCGTAGGGTCTGCTAGTAGCGCATTGGCTATGCCTATTCTTTGCTTCATTCCACCGCTTAGTTCATGGGGATACTTGTTTAATACATAACTAGGGTCCAGCCCTACATCTTGTAATGCATTTTTGATAATCTGGTTATGCTTATCTCTGGGCAGATCCCTTCGATGGGTGGCCAAAATTTCTCTCATCTGATTTTTAATTGTAAAGACAGGGTCCAGGCTGTTCATCGAACCTTGAAAGACCATTGATATTTTTTTCCATCGATACTTGAAATCAAATTCTTTCTTTGGAATTTTCAAAAGATCGGTGCTTTCATACAAAACAGTTCCCGATTCAACCAAGCCGTTTTCTGGAAGCGATCGCATGATTCCATATCCAACTGTGCTCTTTCCAGATCCAGATTCCCCTATAATACCGATACCTTCAGCATCGTTAATTATAAAAGACATTTGATCAACTGCGACAACAGTTCTAGATCTGGTCTTGTAAGAAATAGATAAATCTCTAATTATCACTTTATCAGATGACGTCTCACTAACCTGATCATTATTTTCTTTAAATTTTTTTCTCATCTTAAATTACGTTTTAACCCATATTAGTAGTCGCAGTAGCATACTATATCTATAGCATATACTTTCTCAGATGATAATTTTGTTTCGGCTACTGAGAACTGGATAATAATGGTAACAAAAACAATCAGATAGTTGCATATAAGTTTCATTATTTAAGGTTTTAATTTGGACCATATTCTTAATATATATTGAAGGAAGGCAATGACATCAGAATACATTATTTCATGTGTAAAGAAAAATGCCCAAGGAATTATTGAGAAAGTTGGGATAGATGGAGAAATATTTGATGTTAAAACAATCTCTGAAAAAATCTTGAAACGAGAAAATGCTTACTATACCATTGTGATGGGAATAAGGTTAAGGGTTTTTGTACTGCGAGATCCAATAACTAATGAACCATACCTGACAACTACCACCAACAAAAAGTTGCCAAATAACTTGAATTTCTTACCAAAATGCAAATGAAAACAGGGTATAAAAATTTTTTACACAATTTGGTTTAACTGTTAATTTATTTTTTTATGGGGTAATTAAATCTGAATGTCGCAAAATCAAAGATATTTAAGTGCATTTATTTTTAAAATTTAAGGTGGTACTTAAGACTCCTATTTGTACTTTTGATGCTAAAACAGGTATTTTGTGCAATTTATGTGAAAATAAGCTTGAATCAGGTGAAATAACACAAGCTGATGTAGATAGTTCGATTATTCTTTCTAAACTGGCTCAAAAAGATCCATTAATAAACAAAATGACGCTTGTTTCTGCCATAGAGATTGAAAAAGAACAGGTATTGCTCTTAAAGAACTCTGATGTCAGATTAATTCGCTCAAATGACAATCTCTCTAAAATAATTAACAATGCATTTGGCAAGTCTGTATGGATAATTGAATCCGATTCAAACGATCGTAGATTTTTAGAGAACTTGTTTCATCCAATACATCTGGAAAGTGTAAATTTCGTTTGGTTACCAGATGATAGTAAGCTAACCAGAATCGTTATTGAAAAATCGGCGTTTGCTAAAATTGATAAAAACAAACTTGAAACCATAAAAAAAATATCAATGGCCGTTAGAAAAATTGACCTTATAATTGAATCCGATGGTTAGAGTTTTTTTCGTCTATAGGTAATTTAATTAAA
Organism: Candidatus Nitrosocosmicus sp. FF01; assembly: GCF_047711275.1. NCBI lineage: Archaea > Thermoproteati > Nitrososphaerota > Nitrososphaeria > Nitrososphaerales > Nitrososphaeraceae > Candidatus Nitrosocosmicus > Candidatus Nitrosocosmicus sp. FF01. The sequence continues at coordinate 744,512 of NZ_JBLNIG010000001.1, forward strand.
AGGTTGTTGATTCTTTTCTTTTGTTATGACTTCTACGACCCACAACAGGATGAATAATTTTTCACGAACACACTATGCGTCACAGATTACAAAGGAGAATATTGGTTTTGAGGTTATTGTGGCAGGATGGATTGAAGATTTTAGGGACATAGGAAAACTTGGATTCATAATGTTAAGGGATGTATCCGGATTGGTTCAAACCGTATTGAAAGGAGAACATTTGCAAAAGGCGCGCAATATTCCTAGACAGAGTAATGTTTTAATTATTGGAATAGTTCAAGATACAAAGTCAAAAAATTTTCCAATCGAGTTGAGTGTAAGCGAAATAATTGTGCTTTCAGAGGCATCACTGAGCTTGCCTATTGATCCTACAGGTAGAGTTGAATCAAATCTTGACACTCGGCTTGATAGCAGGGCCCTTGACCTTCGGAACCCCAAGGTGCTAAACATTTTTGTGCTTCGTTCTGGAATACTTCGCGTAATTCGGGATTTTTTCTCAGAACAAAATTTTATTGAAGTAAATACACCAAAAATTATTGGAAGCGCAAGCGAGGGAGGCTCTAATCTCTTTTCATTTGATTATTTTAAGAGGAAAGGATATCTTGCACAAAGTCCCCAGTTATATAAAGAGCAATTGGTACTCTCTTTAGACCGAGTATTTGAGATTGCTCCGTATTTTCGAGCTGAAAATTCCCACACCTTAAGACATCTAAACGAATTTCAAAGTGTGGATATGGAGGCTGCTTATCTTGATTATACAGCTGTGATGGATCTGGTAGAAGATCTGATCAAAAGAATCCTTAACTTTACTAAAGATTCGGGGCGAGTGGAAATAGAAAATCCCTTACTTGAGCAAAAAACATTTGAGGAGTTAATCAATAAACCGTTTCCTAGAATTAGATATGAAGATTGTATAACTGAGCTAAAAAAACTGGGTGAGAAAGTCGAATTTGGTGAAGATCTTTCAGATGCTTCGCTAAAAAGACTTGGTGAAAGGTTCGACAAATTCTTTTTTATACTTGATTGGCCACTGGATTTAAAGCCATTTTACATCCATGAGAAGGAAGATGATCCGAAAATCTCCAAATCCTTTGATCTACAGTTTGGTTATTTGGAGTTAGTTTCAGGGGGTACTAGACAACATGACGTGTCGAAACTCAAAAAGCGGTTAGAGGTGCAGGGTCTTTCGCACCAGAGTTTTAAAGATCATTTAAGGGTTTTTGAATGGGGGATGCCACCTCATTCAGGTTGTGGCCTTGGTTTGGATAGATTACTCATGGTGTTAGCGGGTGTAAATAACATAAGAGAAACTGTTCTGTATCCAAGGGATACGACTCGTATCAGTCCCTGACTTTAATTTCGATCTCACTAATCATATTGTTTTCGTTACCATTTTTTTGGTCCTCAGAAATAAAACATCGCATTTCATTTGTCGTAGTTGATTTTATGATCCAAGGAACAGGGTTTATCTTCATATAGACTTTATCTGTTTCCGAAGGAAACGGCAAGGATGGGTGTGAATGAAATATTCCAATGACTGACATATTTTTATCATCGGCCAATTTGTATATTTCAAAAAGCCTATTATCATCTATTGTAAACCGTATCTCAGAAGATTCTTCATTTTGAGTTGGTATTATTTCTTGAACAAAATATTGGCCCTTGTCGCATTTTCCTAACAGGATAGCACAGGATTCAAAAGGACGGCTATCTTTAACCAATTGATCTAGAAATGACAGGTGCGTTTGATTAACAATCATTGATCGATTGTCCATATTTTCAATCTGGCTTTAATATTTAATAAATTATTGACGACCTGAAATAAAGAAAGTATTAATTATGCCATTACCACCCTTAACATATTCATGACAGACTGGGACTTGCTTATGCCTGGAGCTGGATTAACAACTGTTGGAGCAGTTGGTGTGACTGTTGCTTTATCTGGAATTGCAAAGACCTTTATGGATGGTATGCATGCTGTATCAATTTTATGTATGTTTTTTGGTTTGATCTTTTTAACTGCAGGGTTATTTAAGGATGGATTTCCTACTTCAAAAAAGGCAAAGACTGCTGCAGGAATTATCCTCATTTTGTTTATCAGTGCTGGAATTATCGGCGCCGTACAAGTAAGCACAAAGGTCCCATCCATTTTTCAGTATATGGCTATTGTTCTTACAATTAGCATTCCTTCGATTATCATAATAATTGCTTCATATAAAAAAATGGCACATTTTATGAAAATATCCGCGGCCTGTGTGATTGTCATGGTCGTAGGTTCGGGAATTTTGATTTCTACAATTTGGATGGGTGACACAGCTACTGCAAGTACCGACGGTGAGAATAACGCAACTTCTACCGAAGAAGCTACCATTCCTAAAGTAGTTAATACCACTATAGTTCCGGCTACAATACCTGCAGGAGCATCTGGCCAAGGTAATCCAAGTTATGAGCCGGCGATTATAGAAGCAAAGAAAGGTGAAGCAATAGAATGGACGAATTTAGATAATGTTCCACATACGGTTACTAGTTTTGCAGATGATGGCAAGTCTTTTGATTCATCTTTAATAATGACGAACGAAAAATATGTACTTGATACTTCAACTCTATCCGAATCAGAGTACGAGTTACTTTTGTACTTTACATCCATTCATGAAGGCAAACTTTAAGCTAGGATGATAATATCTATTATATTTATCCTGAGCAACTAACTTGTGAAAAACTAAAAAATTTTGGTATTTTCCAAGTTTTAGGACTTGGAAAAAATCTTTTTGAGAGAAGAAAACATTGGGCCCTTTTCACTTGGAGCGTTTTCCTCAAAGCATTGCGGACACACTACTCTCAAACTTTCAGGTCTATTATCTTTTTTTGATCCAAGATGAATAAAATTAGGTGAATTGGTACCTGATAATTTTTTTGAGCAATTCTGACATCTGTATTTTGCTCTTTCCAGAACAATTTGCTTTATGGCTAGCGTTAATTCCTTGTATTTGTCTCGTTTTTTACTATTGTTGCCGGCTGCATTTCCAAAGAACGACAATGATCTTTTTATTTGATTGTCTCACATAAATCCTTTCGCCAATGTAAATTATATAACAGAATACAGCAATCTGGTACGAACGTTGGCCGAAAGTAAGGAAGATGAAAATTTAGAAACTGAGACGGTTGTGTGTATTTTTTGTGGTACAAAGTTGCATGAAAGCCAAGCGTGGGCTCATATAGACGGAGATGCCAATTTAGGGGTGAAAAAAATAGAATACTTTTGTAGCCAGGAACACAAGTACGAATTCTTCAACTCTTAAAAAAAATTAAAAGTAAAAAAGAGACTAAAAACCGCCACCGACATCAAAAACAAAATTTACGTAAAAGATATACAGGAAAGATGGCTCCGAGGGATAACATTTTTTAATCATCAATTTCATAAAAAATTTTCTTCATTGCCAAATATTTTTTTCTGGTAGTTATTATTAAAGTTCTTTGTTTGCAACAACCCTGTCGGAATCAAAATTTTTCTACCAGTTCAATATGGCATTCATGACCTCTGTGTTCTTTATCTATAATTTTGGCTTCCTCGTCAGTTATAGGAAACCTTTCATTGTCTAGATGTTTAGAATCCTTTTCTAATAATACGACTTTACATTTGTCGCAAATTAATTGTTGCACCTTCATGATAATACAGATATTTTTGAATTTTTTAAACCTTTGTAGAATAAGAATTCAACATTACAATCACTGACGATTTCAAGTATTTTTGGCAGAATGCTTTGGTGGTTTGTCGAGCATAATACTATTATAGTTTCTGACTATCGCGAAGAGTTGATTATTTTAATCAGTTGGATAATACACCTCAAACCAAATAACCCAGCTGAGCTAAAATTGGTAGAAGTAGAATTTAATAGGGATTTAGGAGCTCAAATGGACCTTCATATTGAATCAAACATAATGATCTCTCCTCGCAGACAAAAATATTTGATACGGATTCATTTACACAATTCGCACTATCTTTGCAATGATTGTTTTGATTGTTGAGCTGTTCGAAAGATTGATTTTCGCATTTTGCACTATCTTTGCAGTGATTATTCTGATAATTATCTTGATTAATGTCCTTTGCTTCGTTTGCCTGACTCTCAAGACCTGTACTACCCGACTCGTCAAACAACTCTGAAGAATCAATTTTATCTGCAAATATATAATTAGTATTCATAACAAGAAACAATGTAATCATAGTAATTAGACTAAGAATAATAATATTGTTCATAATCAAAGTTACTTTGCTTTTTTGATTTATTTATAATTCTTAAGACGCTTTTGTACATTTAGCATAAGGTCTTATTCTAAAATGTTTTACTAGATAATAGCACACTAGTATTTTATAATAGAAAATTAAAGCTATATAAATATGTAAGATGCTAATTCGGATCTCCTGCCTCTCAATTTTTTAAATTTGTCGGATCAGTGGTCATCGATGATGATGCTTAATATCTACTTGAATAGTTAAAGGGTCGATAGATAAATTTTCATTGCAAAAAGACCCATAGTATATCAATCAGTATATTCAATTTAGATGGTATTGTTAGTTTCACAAATATTTGAGCCGATTTTTGGTATACTCGTTTAAATTAGAATTTAGCTGTCGCAAGATAACCCGACTATTCTTTTTGGAATTTGGCTGTATTTATAACAACAAATTACTTTAATAATGTGGTCGATTACGTGGGTATGTCAAAAAAAGAGAGGGGAGGCTGCTTTGACTCAAATACACATGGATGTTGGAATGCAAGCTTTGTCAATGATTTTTATTTGCAATACGCTCTAATATCATGTATTGTTGGAGAAATTGTTCGTCAATGGGAGGGTAGGTTAATTTGCCTTCTGCTAAGAAAATATGTATAGTTTGCGAGAAAAATATTGATATTACTAGGGGAAACGAAATCAAAAGATGCTTTTACTGTAACAATACTATCTGCAACAAACACTATAGCGATTGCAGAATTTGCTCTAATCTAATATGTGAGAACGAAGTTAGAAAATGTGACTATTGCGCTTCTGAACAATGCAAAACTTGCACGATAAAGTACAAGAACAACAAGTCAAACACGATTCTTTTGTGTTGTTTGCATTGCTCCGCTGAAGAAAAGGAACATGCAAAGTCTCTATCACTTTAGTCCAAACGCTACTATGGAGCCGCCGATTTCTTCTTCTTCATCTTCATCATCATTATTGTCGCCATCTACATTCACTTTCTCCGTTGGTATGAATAGCATCTCATTTCCTATAGAAGGACCTACAGGAGAAATCGATGCATCGACATTGTATTCCCAAAGCTTTTCCCCAGTATCTTTATCCAAAGCCAAAACTATACCATTTCTTTCATTATTCCCAAATTCTATGTAACCCGTGTAAAGTATTTCGTTTGAGATCATGGGCGAAACCCGGGGGGGATATTCTGTATCAATCTTCCATTTTACATTTCCGTTCTTTAGCTCGATAGCATAAATAGTTCCGTTCACCAAACCTTGTTCAATCGATTCATCTGGGGCTTCCTTATGTCCACTTATTCCGTCAGTAAAAAAGTTCAACCCTCTATTGGTTGATGTTATGTAGAGAGTATCGTTATCGACTGCGTGAAAATTATATACACCATGCGACCAAGTCATACCTGTTCCTTCGGGAGAAGGTAACTTTTCTGTCCCTATTTGCTTGCCTAGAGTAGTCCACCAAATTTCTTTTCCTGAAATAGCGTCCATGGCAATAAGATTACCTGCTTTGTCATGTCCTATTACTACTTTTTTTACTGTTCCATTGTCGAATCTCACATTACTGACACTGCTTCCCCAAGATGCATCCCAATCGTGACTATCGGGTACATCTATATCCAGCACTGTGCCATGAGCGATAAACGGAGTCGCCCAGATGATGTTGCCGGAAGGAATATCTACGGCTACCATGTGGTTTGAATATAGATTTGGAGTCAGTCTTGTAGATGCGTTAAAATTAGGAGAGGCACTTCCTAAGGGAATATATGCGATACCAGTATCAGGATCAATTGAACCCCCTGACCAGGCCGTGGCTCCTCCATTGGGTGGATTTTTTTCATCATCTACCCACTCGCCGGCTGTAGTGTCTATATTCCAAATTATATACCCGGTTGTCTTGTTCAGAGCGGTAATGTTACCTTTAACATACCCTTCACCAGGTGGTAATCCACTACCTCCTGAACCTGCAAGGACATAGTCTTTCCATAAAAGTGGAGGGGAATTAATAGCATATCCCAGGCTTGTATCGCCTAACGCAGGTGATTCCCAGATGATTTCTCCATTTTCAGCGTCGATAGAGATAATTTTTGCTTCTGTTCCTACCGTTGCATAAATAGCACCATTAGAATAATACAATCCCATCGTTGGGCCTCCTCCTGTTTCTAACTTCCAATTGATATCTCCATTTGTGGTATCAAAGGAAATAATATTACCAATGTAATCTTGAAAATAGCCGGTGTTTCCAACGATTATTGGAGGCTCTTGAATTTCAAATGTATTATTTAACCGCCATTTAACCTCCAAGTTGTCGATATTCGATTTTCCTATTTCAGTCTGATTGCTATTACGGGTCCCCAATATATCGTGATTGACAAAAATCCAATTGTTTTTATTTTCGGCTTCCATTCCTGTCTCAAAGGTTTCTAACCCTGCGGCATTATTGTTTAAACTATCATTTGATGTAATTACCGTACTAGAACTTGGTTGATCCGATGATGCCAATGATGAAGATAATGGTGAAGACAACTGACCACTGGATGATTCATCTGTAGAAGAAAAAACGTGTTGAAAATTACTTGAACCAAGAAAAATAACCAAAGTCAATGAACAAAAAATAAACAGAAATTTAAATAAAAAAAAATTAGTAATCAGCATACCTTCCTATATTAAAGCAAGACTAACTGGGATAAAATTCTTTTTTTCGCTTACTTTTTTTGGCGATATGGTGCTAAAAATTTTCCTGAGAAATCAGAATACGAAAAATTGCAAACCATTGAATCAGTGACATGATTCTGATTACATTTGCCTTGTCTATTGAGATTGTTACTATATTCATTACATCCATAAAATATTACAAGTTACATTTTCAAATTAATTTAAGAAAAGTTATCTCGGAACTCTAAGTGAATGTAGACAACATCTGAGCTAATTTTTATTGTCCTTTTCCGATAATCAAGAGATGCATAATACTGTTAATAGTAGCGATTTCTACAAGATATAACTTATTATATCTCTATGAATTGATGCTAAATTAGAAAATGAATTGATGCTAAATTAGAAAATGATACTTGTAGAAAAATTCTTTCTAGTCAGAGGTGTTTCCCAGGTTGCTTAAAAGAGTATGTAAATCTAACTCAATAGTATTTGACAAACTTAGGGATATATTAACAATAGATGAGTCGAGTTGTTTAGGATGAAATATTTTTGAATTGCAGAATCAAGCAAGTCAAATAAATGTGTAAAATTATTGTGAAGAGTCAACGTACTGTTGTCGTCGTGGTAAATTGTCATGTCGGAAAACAGCTTGTGCGCGATCTGAACAAATGCGTTACTATTCTGATATCTCAACATAGCCGTTATAGAATTGTTTGTAATCCCTTCTTGATATTCCGTATCGGCAGTATCCAATAGATCAACAATTACAAAGATTTCAAATGTTGTATCATTTTGAAAATAATTGGGGGTCGCTTCACTTAATGCTTATTTGAGAATGGAATTACTTTCTACCACCTGGCCTACATACTCATCATACGTAGACTTCTTGGGAAGATCAGGAAGCCTCGGAAGTTTTGAATAAAGTGTATCTGAAAGCGATCTGTTTATTTTTGAATTGTAAGTTGAGGCTCAATTATTGATTGGATATATTTACTCGTTGGGGTGACCAGCAAGTGAGACAGTCAATGTTTCATTTCCATAAAGTCTGTTCGTTACCGGAGGATTCAGATGTCCATAAATCTGGTCGATTTTTAAAGTAAAATTGACTAGTGGTGAGTATTGAAGATCAAATATGTTACTAATTAGACGCCTATTGGACACATTCGTTGTATTAAGTGACTGTCAGTTTGATGCCTGAAATATCAACAAAGGGGAAGTTGAAATTAAAACACATATAATAGGAAATGAAGCAAAAATGAAGAATCGTCGAGTTTTATTTACTAAAAAAGGATAGTTAGTGTGTACAGATGCCCTTCTCTACTTTTTGTATCTACACGTGTTGTGGTTTATCTAGCCCGAGAATAAAGAATATCGCACATTTCCTTATGGGAACTAGTCTTTACTTTTCCACGCAACTATGACCCAATTTGTCGGATTTCATTAAAAAGATTGGCAATGCTAATATGGCATTTGAGTTTCTTTGTGTCAATGTTTTTGGGGGGAGGGATCAAGGAAAGCGAATTATCAAATCATATTCTCATGTCGCATAATGTTTTATTTTTTATCCCGAGCTTGAGAGCCAGATCTCATTGAATGGTCTCAGCATGTATGATATTTGTTTTTTATATGTGGCTATTTGTACAAGTTTCTGATTGTAGGCTGACAATTCTATTGCTGGTATGAGGATGGACCGGGTGGGATTTGAACCCACGACCACCTACGTATCCTCTGCCTATGGCATGCAAGGCAGGTATTCTACCAGTCTAAACTACCGGCCCTTTTTGGTTGTTTTATTCAAACATATTTCACGTACTATTTTATTGTTTTTAACCAGATGGCAAGTTTGACAAATATATTATATACTCAAAGCCGGTAATTTACTTATGACCAAACAATATGCCAATCAAAATGTCTTATGTGAAACAGACTGGGTAAGTAATAATCTAAAAAATAATGAAATCAAAATTCTGGAAGTGGACTATGATGTTGAGAATGCCTACAAGGAAGGGCATATCCCAAATGCGCATATGGTATGGTGGAAAAGAGATATCAATGATCCGTCTACCCGAGATATCATTAACAAAAAACAATTTGAAAATTTAATGTCGCGCCTTGGGGTTCAAAAAAATGACGAATTGATTCTATATGGAGATTTCAATAATTGGTTCGCTGCATTTGCTTTCTGGGTCTTCAAATACTTTGGACACGAAAAAATCAAAATCATGAATGGAGGCAGAAAGAAATGGGAATCTGAGGGCAGGCCGTATACAAAAGAAGAGCCTGTCGCTAACCCCAGCAATTACATCGCCTCTGCTCCTGATGAGGGTATAAGAGCATACCTTGATGATGTTAAACGATCTCTTCAGAAACAAGAAGTGGGATTGGTTGATGTTCGCTCTGCTAAAGAATTCAAGGGAGAAATAACTGCCCCTCCAGAATATCCAATGGAGCATGCACAAAGGGGTGGCCACATACCTGGTGCTAAAAATATCCCGTGGATACAGGCTCTAAACGAAGATGGGACATTCAAAACTGCAGATGAGCTAGAAAAATTATATGCAGGAAATGACATTTCTCCAGATAAACACATAATATGCTATTGCAGAATAGGTGAGCGTTCATCACACACATGGTTTGTATTAAAGTATTTGTTAGGGTATCCATCGGTTAAAAACTACGATGGTTCATGGACAGAATGGGGTAACATGATTGGAAATCCAATTGAAAAATAGAAAGGGTTAATATGCTTTGAACGATAATCTGCCTGTTAAGCCGGTTATGGAACCTTCCCCGATTAAGAAAGCAAGATTCTATTTTATTTATGAAAACAGGAATTTTTATGAATTAGTAGACAAGACAAAACGGGGTTTAGAAATAAAAGACAAGTTCACGGACGAGCAAACCGGTATTGAATCTGTCAGGGGTATGATTTATGACTTGGAAGGGAGGGGCCACAGAGTAACAATAAGGTGGTTATATCCGAAGTCACGATACAACCTCAACTATGTGATTGAAGATGCAGAAAAAATGGAGAAAAGATATAGGGAAATAAGAGAAATGACTTGTCCAGACGACATTTAGAATCTAGAAAGGATCACATAAGTTTTAATATCCTACTGTAAGAGTAATTTTATTCTATGTCTCTCTTGCTATCAGATAAAGTCTGGATAATGCTTTCTGAAGTTGCAAAAAGAGGAATTTATCCAACTCATGGTGCAAAGCTTGGAATATTCAGGTTGCCTGTAGAATTGTTTGGCCAATCTGAGATAAGTGGTTTAATGAACGAGCTGAAAAAACTCGGGTACACCTTAGATACCTATGCAGATAGAATATTTGTCACATCAAAATGGGTTGAAGAGGGATTTGATATTTTTTCAAATAAAAAAGAGTCAGCAGAACTTGATGTTACTGTTGAAATAGTTACCGGTGAGGTATTAGATATAATTTATCAAATTAGGCCAATAGAGAATTTTGGTGATTTTTACTGGATAAAAAATTACAGGCAAAAGGCCGATCATAGAGCAAAAATAATTATCGATAATATAATAAGAAACACAAAGATAGGCCAAAAGTTAATTTCTTACTATCAAAAGATTCAAAAGTTAAGCCAAGAAGATGCAATAAAAAGGTTGGAAGAGATTACTCCACTGGCCAATCAGACACGTGATCTCAAAGAAGACCAAAAATCATTGTCTGCGACATCAACTGTAGTTTCAAATGGTAAACCTGGTGTCGACAGTTCTGTAGAAAACCAGTCTGCATTATCATTAGCATCTGTCCCAACACCTCCCACCCCTGTAGCTGTTCCATTATCAGAGAATACTACTCTGCAATTAACAGGTACGGGTACAGACCATCAAGCTGCTGAAGGCCCAATAGATACAGGTTTCAAATCCACAAGACAGCCTGTGGGTAAATTTCAAGGCATCCAAGTTTGGGGCCCGTATGATGCACCAGGACAGCTTGGGATATGGGGTACAGACGTTTGTGTTGATTTTGACATATGTGTGTCAGATGGCGCTTGCATAGATGCATGTCCTGTCAACGTTTATGAATGGCTAGATACACCGGGTCATCCCGCTTCAGAAAGAAAACCATTTATGATAAGAGAGAAGGATTGTATATTCTGTCTAGCATGCGAAAATGTGTGCCCTCCTCAAGCAATAAAAATATTCAAGAAATAAATTTACAGATTTATAATTTTAATTTTTGATATACTTGTATATGTGGTATTTTAGGTTGTTGTTATACTTCATTACTGAATTCCATTTATTATGGTGATCATAAAGGGCAAGAAAATTTTCTTTCTTACCCTGATCTAAATTATTGTAGATATTTTCTCCCACAATAATTTCGTCAGGATAAGCCATTGATGTAATTTTAGAGGCTATGCTTATGCTAAAACCAATCAAATCAATGTGAGCATGTTCGATATTCCTGCCATATAATAAGACCAATGCTGATCCATATTCTATCCCTATTTTAACAGCTATTTCCTGAAAACAATTTTTTTGGAATACGGGGTTAATCCCTTTCTTTATTACTTTCCTAATATACCTCGCACAGTCCAATGAGTTCATTATTGCTTTTGTAGGATTATAATCCGAAGGAAAAAGGGCAATTACGGCATCACCAACAAATTTCAAAACATAACCCCCAAATTTTACTATCGAAAGACTAACCTCTTGTGAGAATATTTGAATTATAATCGACAAACTAAGTGGAGAGATATCATGAGACATCTGTGTAGATCCGACAATATCGATATACATGACGACAACTTTCGCATTTGAATTAACTTTTCTTTGTAGATATTTTCTGCATGAATCAGTAGAAAGATCTATTAACAAACCTTTATTCTCAATACTGTGAGACACCCTATCCTGTACACTTTTGAAAATATCGTATTCCTCAGAGTCAAGATTGGGCAATTGCAATTTGTATTAGTCTGACGTGATTTATACTTTTAATACTTACCAAGCAAAGAGGGGTTCGAATGTTCTACCGACTGAATTTATTTCTGTTTGAAAGATTTAGACTTTACTATGAAATTAGAACCGACAGTTGATGAGATTAAGATGATACTCTGAGTTAACCTCTAATGGGTTTTATGTTGCCTCTTTTATTTTTGACAACTGGACTTAACTTATTACTTCTTTTCCAGGATTGCAGACTTTGAGTTTCTTTGATCCTAGTATCTCGTTGGGACCATATTATAATCATAAAACGAGGGTCAAATGCCGCCGATAGGAAAGGAAAAAAGTTAATTGCACTCTAAATAGATATTTATGATATAAATAGAACTGTTGATCCGCATCTGACCCCTCAAAATAGACTTTTTCCTATTTATTAGTAACCAGTATTCAAATCTAAACCTGGTCCGATGAAGAGCCATTATAATAATGAATATTAGCACATTTTGCTAAATCCTCAGGTAGGATACTAACTGGAGGTAGTATTCATTTCAAAAAGTAACTTATTTCTGGACGCATCGATATCAATTGCTATAATAACTGGTTTTTTTGACGACATTTTTGCTTTATGAAAAATAGTTTTAAAGTCAGCAGTCCGTACAATCTTGTAACCTATAGCTCCAAAACTTTCTGCTAGCTTGACAAAATCCGGATTCTGGAATCGGGTAAATACGCTTTTGCCTAATTCCAATTTTTGCTTTGTAGATATCACTCCCAGGTCATAGTCACACCAAACGATAACAATTATTGGTAACTCTAACCTTACTGCAGTCTCTAATTCTTGTACATTCATGAGAAACCCTCCATCCCCACACATTGCAACAACTTTTTTTGAAGGATAAGCTAACTGGGCACCTATAGCTCCTGGAAGTGCAAAACCCATGGAACAAAATCCATTAGATATCAAACACGTATTTGGCTCAAATGTCCTATACACCTTTGCGATCCACAGTTTATGCGCCCCGACATCAGAGAGTAGGATGTCGCTTGATGAAAGCGATTCTCGAACATCATGAATCAATTTTTCTGGCTTTATGGGATAAGTGTTGTCGTATTGAAACTTGTCGATTCTACTCTCTACCTCATCTCTAATTTTTTTGAAAACTTTGATTAATCTCTTAGTTTCTTTATGCTTACTTTGTTGTATATTATACCCTGGATTTAATCTATTAAGAGAATCCATCAAGGAATTAATACTAAGTTCAATATTCCCGTATATTTCTAGATCCGGATCATAGAAATTGTCAGTTTCTGCTGTCGTGAAATCAAAATGAATTATCTTCTTCAAAGGAATTGATCCATTCCAATTACGAGGGCTATATTCTACCAAATCGTATCCTATTGTGATAATAAGATCTGCTAACTTTAATGCGCGTAGAGCAAAATCGGATTCTTTTATACCAATGGTTCCCAAGTGAGTCGGAGTTTTGTCAGATACTACACCTTTACCCATAAAGGTATTTACCGAATATATGCCAGTGGCATCTAGAAACTCTCTAATGGCATCGGATGATCGATTTCTAATACAACCATTACCAATCAATACAACTGGTGCCCTAGCATTGATTATCATTTTTGCAGCCTCAACAAGATTTAGAGTTGATAAATTGGAACTATCTCTTCTTCTCTTATTTAATGGTTTTAGTAAACTTTTTGATTTAGCAACATCAACTGGGAGTTCTAGATGAGTCGCACCTTTCTTCTCCTCCAGTGCAATTTTGAATGCTCTTCTCACAATCTCGGGAATCCCATCAGCATCTCTTATCGACCAAGTCCACTTGGTTATAGGGGTAAACATAGTGACAGGATCCATATTCTGGTGAGATTCTTTATGCATTTGATTAGTAAAGGTCTGACCGGTAATAGCCAGAATCGGAGACCTGTCCATATTTGCATTGGCAACTCCAGTTGCTAGATTGGTAGCCCCAGGACCCAATGTAGCAAGACAAACTCCAACTTTATTTGTGAGTCTTCCGTATACATCGGCCATAAATGCAGCTGCTTGTTCGTGCCTTACCAAAATAAATTTAATTCTTTTTGATTCTGATATTGATAACACAAGGTCATTTGTTTCCTCCCCAGGTATTCCAAATACATATTCCACTTCTTCAGACTCAAGGCATTTTACAAAAAGATCTGAGGCTTTCACCCAAATTGGAAGGATATGATCGTTAATAAAGGTATTAAGATGACTCTAGTCTTTAGTGGAAATTCTTATTTGAAAGAAAAATCACAAACTTAAGATCATTTCGAATCACTCAAATCAATTCATAATTTCTCGTTTCTCAATTCATGCATTGATGGGTTGAATAGTCAAATTATCCGACCCAAAAACTGAGTCGGATATTTTTTTTGTCTTGATGAACATTCCTTACCAGGGGGTTTTGCCATTATTCAAAATGAAGTTATTGTAGTACTTTGCTTTTGAATTTACATCATACGCTTGCCAGAGCCAGAATATGATATAAATGATTCCTACGGGAATAAAAAGAATGGTTAATGCCAAGATAATCCAACCTACTATCAATAGAATTATTCCTTTACCTATTTTTCCGATGTACATATGACCAATTCCATTGAAGCCTAAAATCCCTGCTATTAATGCAATTATAATTGCTGTACCTGGATTCTTGGTTTGTGAAGCCATGGTAACCGCCGATGCATTATTTTGTGGTTTTCCGCACACAGGACAGAAAGAAGAATTCTCAGATGGTAAATTTCCTCCACAATTTCTGCAGTACACCATATATATGCTCAATATCTCAACTAAAATAATATAAACATATTTTCAATTCAAGGCATAATTAAAGATCGATTTTGAAGAAAACTAGCATCAAAGATAGTTCATTTATCTATTTAGAATTGATGTAAAACCCTTTACGTACCTATTTCAAAAGATAAACATGCAGCTTTATTTTCCTGTTTTTTGCCTCAAACTATTTACGAATGATTTATCTGATTGATCAATAACCAACTCAACAACGTAACATGTTATAACTTGCAGAACAACATAATTTTATGACCAACAAAACTTGATCCGTCAATCAAATTCTTGTACTGGCAGAAAAAGCTATCAAACCACTCTGCTTCCCAATTAGGGTTCAAAGTATTGCCAAATTTTTTAACTATCTTCAGAATTTATTGAACTGTCGTTTACTTACATTTCAAATTCAAAGACAAGAATATCTCGGATTTAGTCATTTAAATATAATTAATGATCATTTTTATATTTCATCCTGGAGAAGAGCCTCTATATGAAATTAATATCCTGTATTTTATTAATCCTGTTGGGAATTTCTGGTATTTTCTCGATAGATTATTTGGAGAGTATATACTCTCAAGAATCTCCGAATGGTACGGACTCGTTAGCTGATATATCTTCTAATTTTTCGTTTATGTTAGAACCAAATATTTCAAATGATGGCGAATTTTCAGATCAAAATTTAAAACCTTCAATGAACAACTCAACCCTAAACGACCTGGCATTGCTTGAAGATCAATTAAAACTGGCACAGGACAAAATTGAATTAGCAGGTTTGCAAAACAAAGACTGGAAAAATTATACAAGCGATTCTTTGGGACTTTCTCTGGAATATCCGGAAGATGTCCTAATTCAGAAAGAAGGCAAGGAAACTAGATTTGACCCATATAGAGAACTTAAAATAGGAAATATTGAGAAGGATGGTTTCAGCATAAGCCCAAGTAATTACGGGAAAAATTCAACATCTCTTATGAATGTGGTTGAACTTGCAAAGGAGTCTCACTTGAATATGAGGTTGAATAATTCATACTTGATGCTGGTCGATGATGTTACGCCAATTTTGGTCAAAGGAGACCCTGGATATTCCTACCTAATATCTCTCATTGATGAAGGCTTGGAAAAATCATTATTCGTTTCAAATAACACATTTTTGCATCATGATAACAATGTTTATAGATTCGTTTTCGTAACAAAAACAAATCAGTATAATGAGACAAATGCAATATATAATCATGTCCTCAATTCCTTATCTTGGATATCCGATAACGGATCTTCTATACAACAAAATTTGACAGTTCAAGCAAAACCGAATATCAAAGATAACCAATCTCAAGATGTGGAAACTAATCTAACTTCTATTCCGACAATTAACAATACTGCAACTATCCAAACAACTCAAGGTCCGATAAAAATCGAGTTTTACCCGGATGTAGCTCCAAATCACGTGAAGAATTTTCAAGACCTTGCCAGCAAGGGATTTTATGATGGAATAGTATTTCATAGAATAGTTCCCGGATTCGTAATTCAAGCAGGAGACCCAAATACAAAAAATGATAGCATTAGTAGAGAAACTTGGGGAACTGGAGGACCGGGATATTCAATCGACGAGGAATTCAACAACATCTCTCATGAAAGAGGAGTAGTGTCCATGGCAAGAATGCCAGATCCCAATAGTGCTGGATCACAGTTTTTTATAGTTGTCAACGATTCAAAATTCCTTGATGAACAATATACCGTATTTGGAAAGGTGCTAGAAGGCATGGACACTGTAGACAAGATTGCTAACGTTTCTATAAATACTATGGGTCAACCTATAAACAAGGATTTAGTTAGAATAGAGAATGTGACCACTGAATAGCATTAGTAATAAATTGACATTTTTACATTTTAATTGTTTTTTTTGCACTTCCATGCCTTTGCACAAATGCACTGTCAAGAGGAGTACATCGCTAGTAACAAAGCCTTTCCTTCAGAAAACTAGAATAGAGTGTTCAAAGTATGTGATTTTGTAGGCAAAGGAATAGATTTCAGATTTAGAAAGGAATGTTACAATAAAAGTACCTAAATTGCTTCTATATGTGGAAACCACTATTTTTTTGCGGTACACAGCATGCAGTTGAATTGATGATATTACCGGATCAAATCAATTAATTTGGATAATGTTATTCGATGAAATTCATTAAACTTCATAAGTTGATTACTTGAATTTATTTTCCGATTCTAAATGGAAAACACAATGATTTATGTAATTTATATCGAATAAGAATTGTATCATGCGATGCGATAGACTTGTTTTAATCGAATTGAGCTTCGATTGCTTTAGATGTTGGGAAAACCATTTTGTCAAATGATGCCGAATTAATTGGGACAGCGTGGTACTCTTCGGAAGTCTTAAATCGAAGCATTTCTTGAGCTCTTACAATCATTGCTCATCTGAGCATGAATTCTCGTAGAAATTCTACTATAAGAATATATGATAATGTTTTAAACATTCATTTCCCAGTTTCATATATTGATAAAAAATATTGATAGATGTAGATATATTTATTTTAATACCGTAAATGGAAAAATATTTAGATCTATTGTCAATATTCTTACGATTTTTGTTCTCCTAACTACTCTTTTAGTAGGGTCGACCGCCTCAAGTTGGAATGTTTATGGACAACCCAATGAAACAGATTCACAAAGCGAAAATGTCGTCAAAATTATCCCAAATACTACAGGTGAACAAAACAATGAAGATACAGATGGACAATTGACTTTAGGAAACGGTTCTGCAGAAAATGATTCTGAGAATACTAGTGAGAGTCAAATCACAACAGCAGAGTCAAATACCCAGATAGTGGCTGATAAATCCCAGCCAGATGGGGACTGTTTGTTTGATCCATCTTTACCAAAGTGCGCTCCAGATAATAACGGTAACTGCCCTGAAGGCTTTGGTACGAATGAGGATGAACAGTGTTTCCCTTATCATGATAAATGTCCTTCAGGATATCATAGTCATGAAGATGATGAAAGTGGAAAGTGTATTCCTGATAGTGTTCCCTGTGATCCAGGTTACATTATGAGTCCTGATTTTCCTTCTTGTGAATATAAAGAATTTATATGTCAGAAACACCCTGATCTGAAGGAATGTAAGGAAGAGGACAATACTTCTACTAATGCTTACAGTTCAGGATATAACCATGGATGTTCTGATGCAAAAATATCTGATTCTTCTAAAAGATACATAGATCAACCAGGCAAGGGAGCCGGTTATCATACTCCAGAATTTATGAGCGGGTATAACAATGGATTTGAATCTTGTTTTAGCGGGAGCAATCAGCAGACTTCAAATTCAAAGGGAACTTTCAAAGTCATTGTTCAAGTAACAAACCAGTTAGCCGAGGATACATATGGCGGGGTCACTATAAACGTGGGTAACTATCCAGACAACATATTCAAACCCGTATATGGTCTGTATTTTCCGGCAGGAAAAACCACTACACAGACATTTACATTCAAATCAAGCGATGTACCAGTTGGGACTGAGTTTGAAGTAAACCTTGACTATGGCGATGATTACAATCAGTACATTTTTGGGATAAACACTCCCGCAAAAAAACCCGAGATTGTGCAGTTTTTTATACTATGACGATACGCTAAAGTATCTTAACTTGATTGGAAATCAAATTCTTTTGAATATTTTTCAACTTTCAAAAGATTGACTTTTTTGTCAAAGTAAATATATGAACAGTTAAAATTTTATAAATTATCGCTTTGTAAGATGTTTTGATGTCTAAATCTGAGGTCAAAACAGCAACTCGATTGGAACAAGATATGGTTATAGATTCTTTGAAATTAGCCCTTGCGGCTGATCCTGCTACACGTTGGGTATGGCCTGACCCTCAAAAATACCTATTATATTTTTCTAAATTTGCAAAAGCTTTTGGTGGAAAGGCTTTTGCCAAAAAGAGTGCACATTATATTGGAAATTATAAAGGTGCTGCTCTTTGGCTTCCACCAAATGACGAGCCCGATGTTGAAGCACTACTTGGTTTGTTAAAAGAGACTACTTCAGTAGAAGTCCAACAAGTTGCTCCCCAGGTATTTGAGAAAATGGGCAGTTACCATCCAAGTGAACCTCATTGGTATTTGCCACTTCTTGGCGTTGATCCACTTTATCATGGTAAAGGTCTGGGTTCTGCGTTATTGAAACATGCAACTTCAAACTTTGATAGCGAGAATATATTGGCATATCTTGAATCGTCCAATCCGAGAAACATTTCGTTGTATGAACGCCATGGATTTGAGATTCTTGGGACAATACGGGTGGACAATTTCCCCCCAATTGTACCAATGCTTCGCAAACCTCAGTCAGGAACCCATTAGACCGTAATTAAAAGATACTAGAAAAAATAAATGTTTGGTACAATTGAATTAATTAATAGTTTAATGTGTTCAAAGTTAAAAAAGAGCCCATTCCCACACATACTCTATCTATCACTTATTGCGTTTTAGAATTATGAAAAGCAATGTGGTAATTTTGGTTAGGAGTTACTCTAATAGGGGAGGCGCAATTTCAAATTACTTGAGCGACACAGCTTAATAGATTTACAAAGGGCCATTCAAATACAGTTACACCCGGTGTATTATAGTAATAAATGATACCATAAACCGTGCTTAATCTTCTTTAGTAAAAAAATATAGTTTGATTTAGAACGAGATGCCTTCGAAAGGATGGTAAAAAACTTGTAAAAATTGGTTAGTGATTAACACGATTAACCGGGGCATTCACTAGGGGCTTCTACACTTAACTAATCCACTCAGCTATGTTCAAAATAACCTGATTGATTTTATCGTGGTTTACGTAGTGACTAAAATCCATTCCAAAACCAATCGTATATGCAATCTGAAATTGGTAAAATATATCATCATGTTCAACATACAAGAAAACATCAGTCATATTTTGAACGCCAGAAACAACGAATCTATATCCTACGTAATGATCAACAAGAATCGGTTCTGTTGTTGTTATAATTCCAAATCCTCTGTGATGTAAACTTTCTTGGATAGCATCCGTTCTTTCCTTGAGATCAACATTATGAGTGTTAGGAGTCATATTTACTAATAAAAATACATAGGATGTCAAAATCCTCGTCTGTTCACTTGTATCATTTATACTAAAATCTTTACTATCAAAAATTGGATGATCTATAGCAAATCTCTTTTCAGGACTGTAGAAAGTGTTATATTGTTGTGCTGAAACTAAGTTGGCCCCTCCGTCAATAGACCTAATAAAACAAGAACAAATGTCAAATATGTTATGAGCATGTGATTCGATTATTAGTTTCATTAATATTTAACTTGACATTTTTTTGAATTTGAATCCTTTTTGGAATCAAAAAGGGGTATACTTTAGACTAAAGCAGTTTCAAAAAGTTTTGGCGAGGGCTATATTTCACTAACCATTTCGATATAGAAACTGGATCTTGATTGGTTTTCTCGTTTAATCTTCAGTGTAAAATTTTTCCTTACTGCGATCTTTGGTTATATTTCCTTACCCCTATAAGGTCCAAATATTTCTTCACATAATCCATAATAGTACAGAACGTTATGATAGGAAAGATCCTCAGCTAGTTTAAGGTCTCGTCCATAGTCCGTACATTTCAAACCTACATAAAGTTCATCATATTTTCCAACTTAACTGTCCCAGCCTGACATCATAAACTGAGGATCTACGTTATCCGTTCCATTTTTCATGTTTGAAGTAAAGTTGTAATAGCTGGGAATTTGTTGTGCATGCAAGATCATGGGGACCCAAAGGATTAAAGTTGAAACAAAAACAATAGACAATGTCACAAATTTTGTCATATTTAATTAAGGAATCTTATCGAATTAAGAACGTGTTTGAAAATTTTAAGATTTTTCATTTAATGTTCCATGCCAATATCTAACTGAAATGTATACTTCATAATCAAAATGGTCGGTAGAAACCAGGACCCTGGCAGAGTCAAAATTGGGGTTTCTAGTTGAGAAAGCATATGCCTCCTTACCATCTATAATTAATGGGTGGGTTGTTTCGAGTAATTCTTAACCCAAATCCTCGAAAAACTTCTGGGTATTTATCGCTCGCTCATCTAAATCCATGGTTCTGGGAGCGGGTGTAAATCTTATACACATGCTAATATTATCTGAAAATATTTTGCTTTTATTCTCAATTTTTGTTATGTCTGTTGAAGTGGTCGGATTCGAATCAGAATATTGGAGATGATCTATGCTGAACCTTTTCTTGGTTATAGTATATGTCAAATTATCCAAAAGCAACATAGGGCGTCCCAAAAACAGCCGAATGAAAAAGTCCTAGAAGAACAATGATCAAAATCTCTAATACCTGTATCAAATTCAGCCCATGTTACTTGTATCTTCTATTTGGCTTTTCATTTTTGATAGTACTTTTGGAACTGTCAAAACAACCTTCAAATTTGAAATCAGTCTATTGTATGCTGTTTTATGCTCATATTGTTATATTTCAAAGAACAGTTCGACGGTTTATCAGTTCCTATTTTTTAAATCGAATGGGAAATATATTATGTCGTGTATTAAGATGAACATCAAACAATGCAAAAAGATTATAAATGTTCTAGTACATTCTTATAGTATATGGTTAAATCAGTTCATTCTCCTACTTATAGTACATTTATCAATCAACTACTTTCTCTGGACAAGGAGATATCTGCAAAAATACATGATAATAGTAAGAACGTTAACGAAGTTTACCAGATTTATTTAGAAAGACTTTCACTTTTTGAAAAATCATGCCTCATTCCTTTAAGCGAAACTGACAAGTCTCTTTTACAATCGATTAAGGAAGATCTCTATCTTGAATTCAAATTGTATAATCTGAAGACAGATATGGAATCCCAATTTGATAGTATTCAGTCAGAATTACATGATTTAAATAAACATTTGTGATATATTAAAAAATATTTTGAATCTTTATCATTATGACGTTTGCGCCCACAATCGTTAATACAAACTATTGCTATCTGTCAGCGAAGCTTCATAACAATACAAACACTTTTGATCCACATAATCCTCATCCCTTTCAAGAAAAGCACTATGATCATTACAAAAAACGCCCCCACATATTTGACAAAGATTTAGTCCTTCCTTATCACACTTTACACATCTTATCAAATCTGTGACTGATGTTACTTCATTTAGACTCATACATTAGGATAGGAAATCAATAGATATAACCTTTACGCATACATACGCTGCGTATGTGCTTATGTAAGTTATTGGGTCTAAAATCCAAAAGATCACTACCAATGTTTAATCTATGTCAGACAGAAAAAGCTTAAATCTTCGTTGAACCTAGCGGTTATATTACTATGCTATCAAAGGCCAAAATCCAATATCTTCAGGGTCAAAAGCGAGTTTCAAAATCCTATGAAAGAAAGTTAAAGTGTTTAATTATAAAGAAGTGGTAATCCTACGAAAGGAGTTGCGACTTTAATGAAGTCTATTTCGTGAAAATGTCAAATCGTTATTTTGTGAATTAGTTAACGGCAAAGTGAGGGCGTATCACTCTCTGAAGCACGATCTGAAGCAATAGGAAAACGACAACCATATACAATCTTCCACCTATCGAAAGGCCGCTCCTGAATTTTGTTCTGCGAACTATAGTGGTCATGTCGCTACTAAATTTGGAAGCAAGATCTAACTCAAAAAAGCAAAATGGCCCAAAAAAACCTTCAATAAGGAATCAAATGGCTATACCAAGTTACAAGTGGTAGTATTTACCAATTAGAACCTAAAACTGGGAGGCTAGATGCACCTGCACCAAAGTCTATATTAATAACCCTCTGAAATTAATAAAAAATACAGAAAGCTCCGGTGGTGTAGAGGCTGATACGGGCCACACAATCCGGCTAAGCATTTCGCCATCTCAAGGTAACAAATTAACGGGAAACGAAAAGAAATTACCGATTAACCATCACATTCAAAGCAAAAACGAAAATCGAAGAATGTTTATTGATTTACAAACTTGGAAACAATTTGAAAAATGTCTTTCTGAATTTAATGCGAAAAAGACGATTTATAGTCGATTAACATATGCTAAAAAGTATCACCAACTTTTATTTACGGATGATTTCAGTGGAATACTACAATTCTCTAAAGATAAAATTAGTCATATAATGAAAGCAATGGCAGCTCCGTCAAAGTTCCTCGGAATGTATGACAAATGGGTTTCCATTGTTAAAAAGTATGACTTGAAGAGGTCAGAGAGGAATAGTTTGAATACTTTTCACGAGATTTTTAATTCTAAAGAACCTTGAGAATTATATTTTATGGATAGAATCTTTTGTCAAAGATGAAAAAATAGGAATTGATTATAAAAATTTAGTCGTTTTTTGCACACTAACAGGATTAAGAGCTTCGGAGGCAATCGAGAGTATTAATTTGATTAAAGATGATTATAGACGTCTCAAGTATCTTGATTCAGAAAACAACATCTTGAAACACTATGAATTCTCTAAAATTTTTATCAGAAAAACAAAAAAAGCCTATTTCAGCGTTGTTGATGATAATGTCATAAAAATTGGGATGGCATCGAATTCACAGACCTATTCAACCTCCAAATCCAAGTTCTATAGAAATAATATAGAATTCAAATTAAGCTATTGTCGCAAGGTTTTTGCAACCTGTTTACGTAACAAAGGCATAGAACCAGAGATAATCGATTTACTACAAGGTAGAATTAGTATCTCTGTATTTGTCAATCACTATTACCGTCCCGACATTGCCAAAATTATAACAAAGAGGATAAGGCCGGTTTTGGACGATCTGATGAAGGAATTGATGAATTCAACATAGGTGAATATGATAATAGCAATTCCTGACTATTGACAACTTTTGACATTAACTTTGGCCTAATTGGAGAACCATCTTTTATGACCGCCTTATAATTTCGGACTAATAGATAAATTCTAATTAAAACATATTATAGTCAAATAAATAATGTGATTATTGGAATACGGCAGAAAAACTATCATTTTACCTATTGTGCTTGCATCTTCAATCGTTTTGGCTATTTTTTCATATAATTATTTTACACAAACAGCGAACCAAATACAAGAGCTTGCTATTAATGATTTACAAACAAACGCCGAGATAGAAGCCTACAGTATTTCTAATAGCCTGTCAAATGCGATTTCTGTGATAACATCTAACTTGAGGTTAATTGCAAATTCTCCCTCTGTTGTTGAAGGAAATATGATCTAAAATTCAAACATTGATTAACATAGGACAAGAGACTACTAACGACCTTACCGACGGTTTTTATATTTTAGATAGTAATGGAACTTTGGTAACGTTTACTGGAATTGAGAAGGAAGAGAATGCAGGTTACAAGGGTATCGACTTGAGTCATAGAGCCTATTTTCAGATTCCAAAGCAAGATAAAACTCCGTACATCAGCACGGTTATTGATTCCAACGATAACATACCTCGAATGTATCTTTCATTTCCTATTTTAGAAAGTAACCAAACAAGGCCTGCAGAAACAGATGGATTAACTAACGGGCAAGGTGGGATAACAGCAGATGGGAATGTAGTCGGACAATCAAATACCAATTCTACTAGCTTCTTTAAGGGAGTAGTTGTTGCGTCCATCGAAGCAAAGACACTTGGTAATTTTTTAGAGAGTCAAATTCATCCTAAACTGGATGCCGACATTGCTTTTATAGACAGAAATGGTACCATAATATATACACAGAATCAGACATTCATCGGTAAAGATTACTTTGGAAATGATTTTCAATCATATGTTAAAACAATCTTAAAAGATAGAGAAGTAGATCTTAATAATATTATAAATAAAGCGCTTCATTCAGGAAGCGGATTGGCAGAATTTAACTTTGAAAATAGTAGCACAACCATAGCACACGACCCCAGTACTTGGGCACGGTATTAACAGTAATCCACGGTTTGACAATAGGATAGGTACTTTGTTTATTACAATTCCCCATACATTAGCATCGGATGTAGCATCTATAATTGACAGCCAAAGGACTACTAACTTTTCGATAATTGCATCGATTGCTGCGATAGCATCTGTTATCGCAGTAGTATTACTAAGATGGAATAAAACACTACAACGTATAGTTATGCAAAAGACATCCCAATTACAAGAATCAGTAGATAAATTAACAAATGCAAATGATGAATTGAAACATCACGAACAAATGCAAAAAGAGTTCATTAATGTTGCTGCTCATGAGTTAAGAACGCCAACCCAAGCAATCTCGGGAAATTTAGAATTAATAGAGATGATGTATCTCCCGTCACTTTTCGAAAGTCCGCAAGGAGAAGAGAAAAAGCAAGAAACTTTTGACAAGGAAATTGATCAATTGGCTAAAGACAAGGATAAACAACAGCAATTTAGATCCGGTCTTGTTTCAACTTATAGAAATTCACAAAGACTTGAGCGGCTTGTAAATAATATATTAGATGTATCAAGAATCGAAAGCAAAAAGTTACAACTTGATAAGGAACACTTCAACCTAAACGAAAAAATAAGAAATGTAATAAAGGATATTTATGGTAAACAAAGGATAAATTCATTATCAAGCTATCGCGAAAAGTTCATCAACATAGATTTTCAACCTTCAGAAGACCCTATCACCGTTTATGCTGATAAAATTAGAATATTTGAGGTAATATCCAATCTTTTAACGAACGCAATAAAATATTCAAATGGAAAGCCTGTTATCATTACAGTCAAAAAGATTCATAGAAATACTATAGATCTAAAACACCAACAGAATGGAAATGAAGTCGGAAAAGACAATACGAAGGGAAATAAGGATGAAACGTTTGTTGTAGTTTCAATTAGAGATAAAGGGAAGGGAATAAACCTTGAAATTTTACCAAGGTTATTTACAAAGTTTACGACCAAATCAAGTCAAGGTACTGGCTTAGGGCTGTATTTGGCAAAAAGCATTATTGAAGCACATGGAGGACAAATTTGGGCTCAAAATAATTCTGATGAAGAAAAGGGGGCAACATTTTCATTTACCTTACCACTCGACAATTGAATTTCTCGATAAAATATCCTTAGAAGAGGATAAAGTGTACTTTGCAAGATTTTTGTCGAAGCACCTCTAATATATAAACACCTGTTAACGCTAAAGCCAGTACTGAGATTGAGTTACCACCTTCAACTACTTTGTCATTACTCATAGAACAGAGTCAAGAAGTTGAGAGATTAGGTTTGTAAGCAAAGATGAGAATTAATCTCTAAAACGTTGGAAAATGCAGAAGAAAACCTAAAGGCCTCACATGGCCGGTGAGTGACACAGAAATTGAGGATAAATGATTGTAACTCACTATAATACCAGATTTAAATAATTAAAGAGGATAAGGCGAGTGTTGGACGAGTTGACTATGGACTTGCAAAATTAAGTACCTATTTATAGCCACTGCAGAATCACCTTAGACGTTCTAATAGGTATGAGCTGTAATGGAATATGAGTACGGTATAAAGCTAAAAGGAATAGTGAAATTCCGTCATGATATAGGGAAGGACAGAAGAGATGCAGTACTTGCGAGATATTCATTAAATGGGATAATCATTATTGTCCCTGTTGTAATAATAAACTAAGAACTAGATCATTCCGTGGATGGGAAATGAGGAAAAAGTATAGAGAACAGACTATTAAGCGGTATTAATCCAAACAGTATATTTTCCAGATCTGTTGTGTAGGTAACTCAAATTCTCATTGAATATCAAAGATAAGGCTAAACTTAAAGTATAATTGATAATAATCACATTCTGTAGATTTTAATTGAGTAATAGTGATCAAAACAACAAAGGGACCTGGGCATTAGGTGATTACAGGAGTATTGGTAGAGTGATTTCACCTGTTTCTGCCAAATTAGTAAGCCTTGTTAAAGTTAATCCTACAGATTCTATATTGGATGTCGCTTGTGGATTTGGTAACACTGCAATAACTGCACGCAGACTAGGAGCAAAAGTGACAGGATTAGATATTACTCCAGAACTTTTGGTTTTTGCAAAGGAAGAAGAATCTATTGCAGGATTTAACGACATTGTATGGAAAGAAGGGAATGCAGAAAATCTTCCATTTGGAGACGAATCCTTTGATATTGTTCTCTCGACCTTCGGTCACATATTTGCCCCTAATCAGGAAGGCACTGCAAAAGAAATGTTAAGAGTTCTCAAGAAAGGCGGGCGCATAGGATTTGCAGCATGGCCACCTGAACTTGCTATAGGGAGAATATTTTCAGTGGTCTCAAAATATGCACCAATGACACCAACTTCATCTCCGTTTGAATGGGGAAATCCAGACAGAGTGAAAGAGCTTTTGAGTGGTGTTAAAGAACTATCCTTTGAGAGAGACACAATAAACTATCCAATTCTTAGTCCAAATCACTACTGGCACGAGATGATAACAAAATCAGGCTCTATGATTCAACTTATTCAATCATTCAAGAGAGAAAATAATGATGAAAAGATAGAGATACTAAGGAAAGAATATCTTAATACCGTCGAACCATACATCGTTGACAATGTGGTACGATTAGGATATCTGTTGGTAGTTGCGGCTAAGTGATAATATATTATGTTTACAACTGTTTACTCATTTCATTGGCTTGACTTTTTCTAGAGTAGTGGACTATAAACTAATAGATATTAGGCTTTCAACTATAATGTCGTTACTAATAGAACAGAGCAGTGAGGTTGAAAGATCGAGTAGTATGAGGAAGCACTAATATATAATGACAATGTACTTCAGATAAGGATTTGTAGTTCTGTATTTGTTAATCATTACTACAGACCTGACTTAAACAAAGTCATTACGGAGAGATTAAGTCCTGTGTTGGAGGATCTTTACAACGAATTGATTCACTAGACTTTATAGTCTACTAATATGTCAGAATCCTTATTAACAACTTTATAGAGTATTTGTCATGAAAAGCATTAACCAATTGGTTTTGCTTAGTATAGTAGCATCAATAACTGCAGGATTGATGTACGGACCAATTTCAATACATCTTGTATTGGCAGCACCGCCGCATCCTTGTTTTGGCGGTGCTCAAGATTATACCTGTATTTGTGAAAATAATCCAGCCAAGCTAACTGCTACATGTTGCTGGTATGATCCAATTACTGGAGGTAACGATTGTCAGACCTGTGATGTCAATACAGATACAGGGGATTTCGAGAATTGTACAAGTAAAGGACAGCTTGACTCTAGTGTAGTAGCACCACCGCCTTCGGGAATTGCACCACCTACTTCAACTAACCAATGTCCTGAAAATGTGGCAGTAGACCAGAATGGTAACTGTAGTCCTTCGGCTCAATTGCCCGACGATACTAGCGACGATACCAAACCAAATCTCAGAGGTAATGTGTTAAATGACTTGATGTTTAGCCAAAGTCAGGATTCTTATACTTCTGATGAGGAACAAGAGGAGAAAAATAACCACACTAACGACGGCTCTGTTCACTTAACAGGTTTAATCTCCTTGTTATAATAGTCGACAAATACCCGCAACCAATTCTGTACATGCTTTAATTTGCAATTCTTCATTCTACATGGAAAGTAATCATCGAAACTTTCGGTTCTGTCCTTGATGTATTGCATTGTTCTTTCAATGATACTTTTCTCAAACGAAGAATGAATGTGATGTTCTAGTCCAAGGAATCTACAAGCTTGCGGATACCAGGTTCCACCATCGGTCGATATAGCATGTTTTCCATGAATCCTAATTAACCCTGACAGAAATCTTTCAGCAACAAACATATTTCTCTCCTTAGATATGGTTAGTGCGAGAATTTGCCTGTTTTCAGGCTCAATTGCAACCCAAATCCAGATGTATTCAGAACCAATTTTGATCAAAGTTTCATCTACAATATACTCCAGAATTTTCCTTTTCCTAACCCGTATCTTCAGCGGTTTGTACTTTTGAATCCAATTCCAGATGGAAACATGATTTCTCTTGTATATTTGAGATAATCTTTCAGATGTTTTCCTAAGAGAAAGACCTGAAAAGTACAAATGCAACCCATAGTAAACATACTTTGAAGGTGTTTTATTTCTAGTATTCATAAAAGAGATAGGACATCTTCAAGCTATAAGATTTCGTTAAATGAACAGAGCCCTAACGACTGAATTGATCGTAAATACAATATCTCAGTATCCCTTACTCTTATTTATTGATAGTTTACCTTACTGCTATTTTGAATCTGATAGACTTTTGCTAAAGTCAGTCTGCTTATTTGAATAACAATTGAAAGACTTAGATCTGATTACAAAAAGAATTAGGCCAGTATTGGATGATTTATAAATGGAATTACTTTTTTGATTCCAAACATTACATTTAGTTAAACAAATTCTTTATAAACACATTTGCATGGTAATTGTTATGAAAAACAATAACCATACTTTTTGCTTTTGAGTGTTACAATTTTGTCTATATTTGTTTCAATAGCAAATACCCCCTCATTACCGTTCTCTCATAACACAGCATATTCTACTACTCAGCAGCAAGATGAGACATCTGAAAATACTGATGATACTTTCGGAGAAAGCGAGGTAAC
This sequence comes from Candidatus Nitrosocosmicus sp. FF01, assembly GCF_047711275.1. NCBI lineage: Archaea > Thermoproteati > Nitrososphaerota > Nitrososphaeria > Nitrososphaerales > Nitrososphaeraceae > Candidatus Nitrosocosmicus > Candidatus Nitrosocosmicus sp. FF01. The sequence goes on from NZ_JBLNIG010000001.1 coordinate 773,768, forward strand.
TGAAACCTCTCAAGAGAATGCGGATTCGGAGCAATCGGACAACAGAGTAAATAACACTGGGGCAATTGATACCGACGATAAACCTCAGGTTCAGCAACTATCACAAGTAGATACGATATCTCCTGAAGTATTAAGCGTTACTCCAAACATAGGCACTTCCGGTATTCCAGTAACAACCACTATAACTGCTACATTCAGCGAACAAATAGATGCATCAACCGTTACTCCTACCTCGTTTGTCCTAGAAACCGATAATAACTAGGTGCAAGGAAGCACCTAGTTAAGTTTTGATGGAACTACGGCAATATTTACACCCTCGTCAGCTTTATCAGGTTCAACAATATACACAGCAACTGTTTCTGAGGTCAAGGATTTGGCTGGTAACACTATGAACTTTGCTTCGCCTTGGTCGTTTACTACGGAAGCTCAAGCTTCACCGGCGCCGTCGTCGTCACAACAGCAACCACCTCAACAACCTTCTCCATCAATACCCACTAATCCTGGTGGTGGAGGTGGCAATTCCGAAGGTAGTGGAGGTGGAGCAATACTTGGTGATATTAAGACTAGTCCAACAGAGAAAGATGTTCTTAAAGATGCTGCACAATATGTTGAAGATGAAAAGCTAGTAGACAGAATTCTTCCAATAATCTTATCTAAGATGGACAAGAGACAATTAGCATCAACTGTGCTTCCATACCTGGACTTACAAATTTCCATCAGAGTTGGGGAAGGAGAAAAGAAAACTGCTGAGGGCGACACACTTCTTAATATCGTTACAAAACGTTCTTGCGCTGCAGATGAAATCTTAATTGGTGGAGGATTTCAAACATCCGGAGCATCAATCTATTACAATACTCTCGCTAATGGTCAATGGAATACCTATGCATCGCATAATCCTATTGATAATCCTTCATCTACATCTAGTGTTGTAGAAACATATCCACTGTTTAAAAGCTGAATTAGTTCCAAAAGATCCGAATTTACCTGCTTTAACGAATGGAGGTTCTTGATAGAGATTTTCATTTCATCTCTATTTGCATGTGATCTATAGTGTAAATCGTGTAACATTCAGGTGATTAACATTGGCTATTGTCAAATATCATACATTGAGTAGTAAAACATTGGGATAGTTTTTGTCTGCTTTGAATTCCCTGACTTTTGCTAGTTCTCATCTTATTGTTGATCCGTAGATCATCTATCAACATGGGCATGATTTTGGATGATAATAATTCTAAAGCGTTTCTATCCAGTGCAAGCCTTGATAATCAACTTTGCTATCATCTCATAAGAAAATGAAGCTAACTAAAGAGATTGAAGGAGAAAAGAGATCGGAATGGTCATCTCCGAATTACGAACAAAAATATCTTGACAGGTTTAACTCTTTTTTCAATAGTGAAAAACTCTCAAGCACTTACAAACCTGTCTTTCTAAAATCATTACTAGATATTTCAGATTATGACGACTCAAATTAATTATTTGGCTATCAATGGATAGAGAAAAATATTGAACAATTACGAGTAGATCTTAATTTTATTGCTATTAGATACATCAGATACTAATAGGAGTTATTCAAATTCAAGCTAAAACAATCTCATAGTCCATTAGATGCAAATATCAATACCATATTAAGAAATGTCAACAAGGAACCAAAAAGTCCATCGCTAGAGATACTAGCAACTGAAGAGTTCCAAAAGCTTAGAAAAGAAGTGATCAACAAAAGTATAAAACCAGAAGTTCTTATTCACCTAGATCCAGTAGGAGATCTCTATAAACAGAATATAGGAAATAATTCAATCATAATTGACAAATGATTGGTTGATTTTTTTCAGAATTACAAAGGAATCTTATTAGCCGCGCTAAACTTTATGATTACTCGTTACCTAGAAAAAATAAATTTTGTTCCCAGAATTGCAGAAAAAGTTGCAGGGTCAATACCAAGAACTCATCTAAACAATAAAGAAAAAACCATTCTTTTAGAACTAAATGATTCTTGTTTTTTACTATCAATCCAAATTTGATAAATGCTACTATATGGATCAAGTCTAATCTATGAGTAAAATCTTACTGCTATAATGTAAAGCTAAATTGAATGATATCTACTACGTAGGGGTAAATTTTCTTAACACTATCGGATAAACCTTGTTTATCTAAAAAATGCAAAAATACCAAATGAGCCTCATGGGGTAATATCTCTAGGTTGTCCTTATTTGATACGAACTAATAAGAAGATATTTAGATATTTAAAGATGGCTATATTCAATTAGCCTCTTCTTTTTTGGCCGATTATCTTTCTAAATCGATTCATTATCAACAAATGGTAAAGATAAGAATTTAAGTATAGAAAGCAGTTATGATCATGGATAAAATATCCAATTATGAGGATGACGATAGCGCACGTCACAATGTCGAACGATTTGTTTTGGATAAATTATTTACCCAGGATTCTATAGGTGGTGAGGGCCATTCCGTCAACATCAGTGAATTAATGGAGTCATTAGATTCCAATATGTCTCCATTATTCGATCAAGCCATTGAGGACTTAATAGCCCAAGGACTAATTCAATCCTCCGATGGCGAAAACTACGAAATCACTTATGAAGGTGTTAAAGAGGTTGAACATAGAAAGAAAGACAAGATACCTCTTTAGAGATTAGTTACGAGAAAGGAAACTGTCTAATACTAGCATTTTTAATTATAGTAACGAATATTTCCATTTTTATCTGTTTTAGATGCAAATATAATTTACCTCTTAAAATATTACCGTATTTAGAAAGGAATTGCTAATGTCTAGGTAATTACATATGATCTTATTTAAAATTATTTCTGTAAAGCAATTAACATTTTATGTGTAAATATTTGTTAGTATCGAACCAAATCCAATGCCAATCTTAATTTGGATATTTCATGCTTTAGCACATCTATTTCCTCATCATCCTTTGCATATTTTAATAATCTTTCACAGGCTTGAATTTGAGCCAATAACAATTCGCCCTTTTCTAAACAAAGACTATGTGAAGATTCTATAAAGTGATAAGAAACAGTACGTCCTCTCTCTTTACAACCACAAGTTCTTGCTTCTACCAAAAATGGTGTTTCACTTTCAATTATATTCATATCTATATATCGCTTAGCTGTCTAATATTATTTCTTTAATGTAAATAGTCCATATACTACTATATGGAATTATATATTGACAGTAGACTAGTTTGCGAGTTCATTTATGAATAATCCGACAAATCATAAGTTATTAGAAAATTACTATAACTTTAGGTCTTGCATGATGAGTGGCGTGATGGAGAACTCAAGAGATGCAAGACCCTAGTTCTGAATTTATCGTGGGAGTGACTATGACTACCCAATGCGGGTTTAAAAAGAGAATGTATCGATTGATGTGATTTACTATAGTCACATGAACTTTTTGAACAACAATCGAGAAACTGTAATCAGTCTGACTTCCAAGTCAGTCTAATAGTGTTAAGAAAAACTACCACTGACTAGCATTAAATTAAATCAGTTAGAGTTTTAAAGTTTTTAGGATTCCTTTACTGATTTGCTATTTTTATCCTTATTGGCTGCTTTTATCATTCTCTCTTTTTCATTGTTTAGCTCTTCATCAGTCAAATTAATTGCAGAAATTATAGTAGTAGGATTATTGTTAATATCTTCCGTGAAAATCATCACATGATTGGAAGTTTTCAATATATCAATAATTGAATCATCATAGGGTAGAACATTCAATACCAGGTCCTTCATAGGAACAACTGATCCGAGATCATCTATATCAAGCAATGTCACACTCACTTTATTCTCTGATTCATGGATGTGATTTACTCTGACAAGCATGACTATAACAGGACTTGATGCTTAATACCCTTTTCGTTTAAATCAAAATAAAGATGTGACTCGGAGGTTATATTTCTTAACAGTTTTCAAGTGGAAAAATCATCATTAAATAGAGGTTATTTAACTTAACCCAACAATATAATAAAAAATCGTGAGACGAAATCTACTTCTGTACTTGCTATATTACTAATGGTGAGTAATACTTATATAATATCAATGTAATACATATATTAGGTTTAGTAGTAACAAACGTTACAAACAAATTCTGATTGACTCATAATTATAACGCACTTAAGAAATTGGGTCAGACTGGTGATTCTTTCAATTCAGTAATTGGAAAATTAATTGAGCAATCTAAAGAGGAGGTGACAAAGTAAATGTCAGAATTAAAAGATAATGCATTCATAATCGACCCCATTAAGCAACTCAGAATAAGAGTTGACGGTTATTTAAGAGGCCTAGGCATTTATCAAATTATAGGAACTAAAGAGTATCTGGAGATTATCTTTGTTGGTGGAGAATTTAGTGTTAAAGTTGGTTATCCAAACAGATTAGACAAATTATTTGATACTTTAAAAAAGAGACTACTAGAAGAAACTGAATTTAACATTAAGGAAATCAGCTGTATTAGTTATTTCATAAAAGAGTATATTGATGAAATTGAATCCTTTTTGAGGAAATAAACGCTAACTACATACTTCCAATCTTTATGCGATTGCTGATTATATAACAATACAGCGACAATGATTTTGCCGTATGAAGAAAACAAATCAAGTCAGGGTATGCAAACAGAAATACAAAGTCACGTGATTAGGAAAGTAAAGTATTATTTATTAACAATTTATACAATTTGGAAAGTGCAAATGGCATTACAAGGATGTCTTTTTCATCGATAGCTGCAGATTGCAATTCATGCACTGGTAACTGATCTTTCATACTAGTTGTAACCAGGAGTATTTTTTGTGTTTTATTATTTTCTCGTATTTTCTTTGCAACGTCCAAACCCTTTTTCCCTTTCAGATGGGTGTCTAGTAGTATAGCATCATAGTCTTTACCCTCATTTTTGCTTTGAAGAAATGCGGATAGGAATTCATCAGTATTATCAACTGCGACCGATTCTACACCTAACGAGTCAAGGTATGTTTTAAATAATGTCAGTAATTCGGGCTCTGATTCTGCAATCAAAATTCGTGTTTGCTTTACTTCTTTTGATGACTGATTACTACCATTATTATTGTTTTTCTCGACAGCTACCTTCTCAATTTCTTTCTTAGATTGACCTTCGGTTGATTCAAGGCAATGCCTGTTTTTACTTTCTTGTTGATTTTCATAGTGATAAAGAGAACCTAGTTTTATTTTTTCTTCTGATATAATACGTTCTGAATGATTAACTGGCTGATGAACGAAATTTACAAACAAGTCATTTCACCATTATTATACTTTTTTAGATAACATGATATTTAAACTCATACAAAGTTTAATCAGTGAATAATAAAACAATGATAACTTGGTATGTTTACACCAAATTTCAAGTTTAAGGAAACGATGTTTAAGATCCTTTAATCTTTATTGAATATTAAAATTCCATATATAATCATCGATTACTATATGAATCTAACAAATAGAATTCAGAGATAAATCACAGACGCCCTAGACTTTCATGCTTGTATTCAAAAAAATCATTGTAAATATAAATTTATTTTAATCTTGGGCACTTTTTCAGCGGTCTTTGTTCTCAACTTGACTTAATTTATAATCTCGATTTCGTTTGGGTGATTCTGAAAGCACGACTGAATATGTGAATAACAAGAAAATTTGGAACAGAGAATACATCGTGCTACTGGAGTAGACAAACACCCATGAACAAAACAGACAAGCATATTCTTTAGTCTTTTCTTTGGTTTAATAATTAACTCACCATTTTGAATATTATTAATTACATCATTGTGATGAGAATTCATTTCAATAACGCTATTGACTTGGACTGACTATATAACATTTTTGATAAATTATTGTTATAGTATTTAATACTGTAATAAAATAGTTCAATTGATATTCTAAATTTGAAGAGTATTATTTCTCTCTAATGTGTTTAGAATTTACAATCCAGACTGTAAGAATTAGAAATTGGTTGATTTAACGTAAAAATATCATTTTAGTTTAATAATAGTTCCTCAAGGTGAACAGGCCAAATCCAGCATTCAATTTAATATCGCATCTATGTTAAAGATATTGACTTTGTAATGAGAATAGAATTGTATCAATCCTGCTTGATTGATTCTAGTTCCAAAAGTGAAATGTTGTTACCTATGATGGGATACTCATAGATGCGCTCTGACCAGACAATTCTGTCTACTCCTTCCATTTTTTTTATTCTGACAATTATATCAAAAAGATCACGTCCTTCCTTATATGCTATCCCAGCAATAATGTCTGAATTCCCTATATGAACCTCAATTGAAGTAACTCCTTTTAGTTTAGAAATCTTCTCTAGTACGGTATCAACATTTCCATTTTTAAGATATATATGAAGAGATCCTGATTTAAACCCAAATTTGGTAAAATCAATATAATTATTGGAAGTAACAAAACCCTTTTCAACTAACTTTCTTACTCTTCGCTGTACTGTTGAAAGCGGAATTTTTAGAGTAGTTGATATATGCTTATTGTTCTTATTTTGAATCAGCAAGTCCAGTATTTGTACGTCGGATTCGTCAACCCCGCCGGATAAAATAGTCTTCATTCAATGCACCCTACAAAGTTCATTTAAATGGGTTTTTAATTCTCTTAATTTGATTGGTTTTTGCATCACATCTGATATTACAGATTCTCTTAGCTCATCACTATTGATATATTCTTCATCAAAAAATCCAGTAATAAGAAGAATCTTGACATTAGAGTCATATCCTTTAATTCTTTTTGCAAGCTCTATCCCATTGAGACCCGGCATTCTTAACTCTAACAGAACAAGCGAATATTTTTGGGGATTTTGACTAAAGTGTTTAAGGGCTAGAAGTGGATCGGTGAAAGAAACAGAATTAAAACCAGACCCTTTTAGCAATTTCATAAAAAGATTTGCGAGTTCCCCTTCATCGTCCACTACCATCACTGATGGTAGGGTGGACATATCTATTATTGTAAGTCATTGTATTTAACTGTGATGTAAAGAATTATTTCACCTTTATTTTTCGATAAAAAATTTGTCATTCGCGATTACAATTATTAAAATAAACCACAGAGTTGGTAATTTAATGCATTTATGTGATTTACGCATATTCTCACAAATGACAAGTTTAATTCATAGTTTAACTCAACCTAATAATTAAATACAGTCAGAATCGCAATCTATATTTATATTTGATTTAGACATGCGAAAGATCTTTTAACTTGTTGCTGTCAATACCGCTCTATGTCACTTCTCTCAAAGGCCGAGGTTCAATACCTTGAGGGCCATAAACGTGTATCAAAGTCTTATGAATATAAGCTGAAGTCAATTATTAAGAGGAAACTTACGACCTTTATTGATAAGGAATTACCCTTGTTAAGCTCTCTACCTCCTCATGCAGCTCATCTTACCAAATATAGTAAGATGGGGGGAATCGATTATAAATTATCAGATCTTACTAATTTCAGTAAGGAAATAAAAATAATTTCCCCAAACAAAAAATACTCTCGTAATGGAGGTAAAACTTACCCTGCTAAACCTGATTCAAATGAAAGGAATGACAATCTCCCAGAGTATTATATTAATAACCCTCTGAAATTAATAAAAAATACAGAAAGCTCCGGTGGTGTAGAGGCTAATACGAGCCACACAATCCGGCTAAGCATTTCGCCCTCTCAAGGCGACGATCCCGGGTTCAAATCCCGGCCGGAGCATCCTGTTATCTGCTTATTTACCATCAACTTTGGCTCCTCGAAAGGCCTTTTCCGTATACGATTTACGATTCATACAGTAACGGCCCAATTTTCTAAAGACTGCTTTGGGTCCTAGTCTAATGCTGATTATATGAAAGGCTTTACGAGATATGAAGGATCTTGTCAATGTCTTTCACTATCGATAAACTGCTATTCGATCTTTGAGGAATTCCTATTCTGTGCTGATAGGCACGTAATAAAAAAAGACAAAGAGGTGTGAAGTGCGAGATTTGAACCTGCCAGATTCAAATTTTATTGCATTAGCTATTGATACTATTACTAGTTATCAGTTATCTCTTTAGCGATGGCATCCAGTGCGTATGTCACTGTAAACTTTGCGTTATTAATAGAATGAAATACTAATTGGTCAACGGCAAAGTCCATACTTCCAAAAGTCAAGTCAGGGGTGGAACCAGTCAGATTCGTAGAGGCAAAAATAGTGTTGCCGGTATTGCTAACTTTTAGAGTTTTCACCATGCTATGCTCTTTATCCTCTGCACTTTGATTGTGTCCTATTAAGAATCCAACCTCAATAGGTTCGCTTGAAATCCACGATACTGTTCCAACCCAAATCTTGTCGTCTCCAACAAGGGGTAAGGCCAAGACAATTTGATGATCTTCATGTCCAGGTGATGGCACACCAGGTACAGATGAGACCGTCTTTCGCAAAGTTAGGCTATCATCATTAACTACCGTTTGAGCCGCTGCCGATTGTCCAGATATCAAAACGCTCAAAAGACCTACAAATAACATTCCAGTATATACAATTTTATTCTTGTTACAATTTTACATGTGCATTTTCAAAATGCTCTCAAATTAATATTTTGAGCATAAATTAGTATTCTATTTCTTTGAATTTATCAATTAACGAATAAACAATTCAATTTTTCAGTTAAAACCTAACTGAGTTTTTCTAGCCTAACTACAGGCGTCTGTAATCCTGGATTAAGTGGAGTTATGTTACCACCTACTGATGATTTGGTACATGTAGGTGTTTTATAATTAGTTCGATGACTATAGGAATATGAACCTGATTGAATACAAAGTACCATGTTTAATAGGAGCTAGAACAACCGGATACAAAAAAGAGGAATAATGACCCTTGTCATTTCTTAGAGCCTTTCTATAACTTTTGTCTGGAAAGAGTGATTTAGTGATAACTCAAATTCAGACTTTTGAAAGTTTACCCGAGTGTGTCAAACATGAGGAAGATATTAATGTACAGATGAAGAAATTGCCAAAATAAGATCAACTTTAATTATGATACGACACTAGAATGAGAAAGCAGTTATTGTAATTATCTTTAAAGATTAAACATAACCGCAGTCAACCCGGTTTAACTATACACGATGATTATAATCTTGTGATAGACTAGATTGATCTTAGCCTCCAACATAGTTGTAATCTGGCCTTAGAGTTCTAGTTACGCGTCTTTTGTGCAAAACCTAGGATCTAATTATTTGTAATCTAACAATTAATTTCTCGAATATTATACTTTTGCTGAATCTTGGAATCTATTAAATCACAAAAGAATTGATTATAGTCGCAGTTGTACTCAGACAAAGCGTGAAAATTATTGACACGACAAGAGTCCATATATATTGCCGAAGAGTAATGAAGTATTTTATTACCGGATAATCTAAACGCTTATCTTTTAATTAGTTGGTAGACCTCTTAAGGGCCAGAATAAGATGTTTGGGTCCTTGTTATGGTCGATGTAATGAATAGGACGGAATGTGAATAGTACCTATCTTTGATTCATAGCATTTACGCAACCACTAACGCTTGCAGTTTAAATTATCGAGGATTGAATACCTACTTCATCTGGATTATCCAACCATATTCACGAGTTTAGGAATCTACACCCATTAGTATTTTAGATATTTAAAGAAAAATATTTTAGCCATTTTGCTTTCAACATACAAATGAAAGTTCTAAATCTATTTAATCTAGAAGAAGATACGCGTTTTCCATGTTACGTATTAATGGGGATAATCTGTGCAACTTTTACCACCTTTCTATATTCTGAAAGTAATCCTAGTACGTTTGCTCAAACTTTCTCTAATTACTCAGGTGATATTAGCAGTTTCACAGATAATAATAGTGCATTTAATTCGTTGATATCTGATTCGACTAATAGTTCAACAACAATCAATTCAACTGCCTCAGTCTCAGAATCTCTGATATCCACTCTAGCGTCTGATACCTTTAGTAGTGATGAATCACTTATTAACTTGGCATCAGATGCGATCGAAAATAGGCTAGACAAGCCCAAAGCAATTCTTGAAATTTTAGGTAAGCTACCAGAAATAAGAAACCTATCATTAGTTAGCCTTGTTGGCACAGATGAAACGCCTGGAATCCCTTCTGGATCTGAACCGGAAAAAAGACAGATAGCAAACTACATACTGTCAAACTATCCTATGGATTTTGTTTCAGTATTATTTCTTCTACCTAATGGTGATGTATACTTATTAGAGCCATATAGCCGTCAACAAAATCTTTCCACCTCTAATTTATCATTTAGAGACTATTATCAGGGTGTAATGGCGACTAATGCTACATTTCTTGGCAATGTGATTACATCGGCAGCTTCAGGGCTAAAACAAGTACAGCTAGCAGTTCCACTTTACGCAGATGCTTCCTTTAATGAGAGTAAGACTAACGTTACTACTCCTCAATCCATTATTACAGGTATATTATCAACAGGGTTGAACTTGCGATCATTAGATGATATAATAAGAGCTGTTCCTAATGAAGGTGTTATTGTATTGATAGATGGAAAAGGGAAAATAGTGGCACAGTCTAGTAAAAATGTTAGCAACTTATATGATGATGAAGATAATTTGTTTATAGACTTAAAGTCCTATAAACTTGCATTGAACGGAGAGAACGGAACATTAGTTGAAGAAATAAATGGAGATGAAAGAAAGATTTCTTATACCCCCGTCTTCGCAATTTCAAACACATGGGTAATTCTCTTGATTAGGTAGAGGTATTCAAGCGCAACTATTACCTATTATCATTTTTTTAAAGGGATTAAATAGCGACTAAGTGTATTCTTTTATAAAATATGATAAATACAAGCCCATATGGTTGAATTGACAAAAGTGGAGAGAGAAAACAAGGTATATGTGAACGAAAAGGCAATTATTCTAGATAGAGACAATATAACACCTTCAGAATTATTAGAACTGGCGGGCTTTTCATCTTTGGTTTATGACTGCTATATTGCGCAGAAAGAAGGAGCGGGAATTGCAGAAAAAAGAAAGCGAGCCAAGGAAAACACTAAAAAGAAGATAAACAAGCCATTAAAGGACAACAAGAGTATAAATATAGAAACGGGAATGCAATTTAACGCGATACTCAAAGAACAATAGTAATCAAATAATTCTGAAAATTTAATTTATAAATATTTGAAAAGAGATCTAATCTAACTTTTTAATTTGAGAGGAAACACAACTTTAGATCTGGATTTTCTAAATAATCATAAAGTTAAAAATAAGCTTTCAATCTCTGATCGGGATTACTTTCACTCTGTATGGGGTCTAAGTATAATGGATTCAGAGTATTATACTAGCAAGCAGGTAGAAGGTGCATACAAAGTTAAGGCAAAAGTGTATGTACTTCCGGGTGTTCAAGGAACGCATATAGCAGCAGAATGACATCTTGTATTTCAAATCGAACCTACGTTGAAGCACGTTCTGTTTGAGTTTATCACAGGTATCGTTCTGAACAAAATATTCCTGCCGTTTAAGAGGTAAATGCTGTAAACATTACGGGAGACAATCACACCCGAGAGGGTAGAAATGATTATACCAGAAAACCCGCCCGCTTAGAGAAAGAGAATCCATATAGTGTATGGTCTACAATACAAAATGTCTCACTATCTTTATCAAAGGAGATGAAGTTAATCTACCTTTTCATAAAAGCAAAGTAACAAAACTCATTCAATCTTAGTGTGCCGATAGAAAGAATATCACGAAATCATAAAACCGTCAGCAGCAGGGGTGATTGATAATTTCCAATAAATAGCTAAATGGGTAGCTTGTAGTTGTTCACATCCCTTTTTCAACCTTAACAATAATCAGTCAAATAATCAAAACGCATTTAACTTTTAGTTTCTAGAATTGTCAATTTCAAAACAGAAAGGTGATGTTGATTAGTTCGATAATTAAAATAGCATTAACAATGAAAATGAATTCTTAATACCTCTTAGACAGACCTAGTGTAATAACAGGACAGGCAAGTCTACATGACTAATTATCTTCCTCGTTTCGCTGAACAGCGACTTTAACCAAGAATCCATATGAGATGAGGAGATGATGAGCAAATCATACTTTGATTCTTTTGTTTCCTTTACAATTTCATCCACTACGAAGCCCGGTCTTATTTTGTACGATACCTTACCCTTAAAACCAGAATTTTCAATTTCCTTAATTTTGTCTTCCATCGATTTAACAATTTTACCCTCTATATATACAGAATAATCTTGATTCTTTGTCTCTTGTTGTTTGATTGTATTTGCGGAAATATTGGACTCAGAACTTGCATACTTGTTAGACACATCTATGGTGGAGTTTTCCAATTTGTCTATATTTCCAATAATCTGTAGAATAACAATTTCAGCTCTTGAAATATTGGATAGATATATAGAATAATTAATTGCCTTTTCTGATTTATGACTCCCGTCGTAAGTTACTAATATCTTGTTAAAAATAGGAACCCTGGGTTTATATATTGATTCAGAACTATTGCCAACCAGGTTTATTTCATTTTCAGGTTTGTTGGCATATTTAAAATCAATATTATCTGATTTATTATTAGAATTACTATCATTTTTTATACTCATGTAATCCTTAAATTAACATATTATTTATAAGACAATAACCATTTGAAAAAGCCAGATAAATTTCCTTACTTATTATCATTTCAATTAAATTTCGTAAGATCATACAGTCGTATGTAATTTATCAATCATTTAATGTAGACATTCCAATGTTGCTACCCTTGCAAGCAAACTTGAGCTGTTGGTTATTTTGTTATCTATCATGGTCTTTTCCGCTTATCAAAGCATTTAAGAAGTTCTGTTATTGCACGATTGCGTTTTTTTTAGTAATGATTACCGTACCCATTGATAATTTATGAATTATTTCAAAAAAAGAAATTTCCAAAAGAATCGAATATGGTCTCCTACCTTTCATTTTTATTCCAAATATTTGTTAGATCACGATATCAGTGATAGTTGCAGCAAGGAATGAGGATACAAAGATTGTGAAGATAATGGATTCAATTTTCAAAGAACAATCTTTTTTATTTGGGAGGGAACATGCTACACAAATTGACAGAGATCAATATAGAATAAAAAACCAATAGATTTGATGATCCTTACCAACCATTCGAATCATGAACACTATTCCGCTGACTTTATGGTCTCTCTTCAGAAATTGAAATTGTTTCCCTATTGAAATTTTGAAAGTTACTATATCACCTGAACATTACTTTTGCAATTGTATAAGAATGTATACGACAAACAATTTAACATATTAGTCGTTTCTTAATTATCATTTCTTATTTCTAATTCTTATAAGTTCGATCATTTTGTTGACTAATTCTGTTTCTACCTTTAGTATATCATGGTCTCTTAAATAATATTCGTACTCGTTTTCTAACAATACAATACCCCGATCCAAGTCCTTTGAATAAATATTAAGGACACTGCGCAGCAAACAAATATTAATTAATACCATTGATTTCATATTATCTGAATTTTCAAATAAACTGATCAAATTAGTTAATATGTTTTTTTTCTGCAGCTCTAGCGAGTGTAGAATCAAATTAATCTGTGCAATTACTACGCGGTTGTTGTTATTTTGTTGTTCTAGCCTAGTTTGATTCTGTAATTTTCGCTTATAATGCTCGAATGCATTTTCAATCATCTGCTCATAGCGAAATAACTCGCTTCGATGACTGTCATTCACTTATAATATGATTATGAACCTGGTATATTTGTAGATATGGTCAAAAAATATGGATGTTTCTCCACTTAAAAAGTCATGATAATTTACTTTTTACTGTGACATACGTTTAATTCTACAAAAAAGCACAAATACGACATTAAAAAAAACGAAAACCTTTTGCAGACGAATTGATATTCCTCATGCAAATAAATCTTCTTCTCTAATTAGGATCACTAACGATTGATACAATCCTTGTATTTTGCTGGATGAAAATATAACGTCGTATCTCATAATCAGATTGATCTGAAAAAAATTATTTATTCTAATATTGTTATTAAGAGATGCAAAATTTATCTGTCTCGGATTCTGTATCTATTAAACAAGAATTCTCTAATAATCAAATTCCAACTCAATGTCTTCTAGTTTTATTTAGAATTCAACGGTTAAAGAATTGACTGGGTAACATCGATAAATATTCTATAAAAAAAGATGCTATCAATCGTACTATATGATTGTATTAAACCTAATTATAATTATATTTTCAAATGTTCAATAATATGGCCATTACACTTTCGTCATCTTCGTTAACTAATGATCAAGAACAGATTGAAGACTTTCGAGCTAAACAAATTGAAGAATGCAGAAGCTTGTTAAAACGATTGAGAGTAGGCACTTACACTATATACTGGGACGGAATTCTACCTTTTCATAAAAGTCAGGCTAGAAATGAAAAAGAAAAAAAATTGGAAATTACTGTTGAGAATGCTATAGAATATGGAAAGTTCATTTATTTGCGCAAGCCATATCTTACGAAGCAGATCAAAGTAGGGGGTAAAAATATGTCGTGTATAAGAACATGGAAACCTGAACAACTTGCTACATTGATAACTAAATTAAAACAAATAATCAGCTAAAATTATCCTAGCATCAATAAATTGTAACTAGAATATTGTTGCCATCATGCTGGCATCCATTTTATATAAACTTTATGGAAAATACTTACACTTTGTTACTATTTTGATTATCTTTTTATGATTAAATTCTACTATAATTAAAACAAAAAAAAAATAAAAAAATTAAGGAACTGATCTGCTGTAGAGTTTTCCTTCTAGTGCTAGTTTGTACATTTCTGCTACGTATGGGTTTCTTGCAGGCGTTTCCGCACCCAGCTCCACCAAACGTGCATATACCCTAACTACATAGGCCAAAGCACCCATAAATGCTACTACTACACCCATGTTAAACATCCAGTGGTTTGGTACAGAGAATATCTCTTCAACAAACCAAAAGTGCCACATTTCATTGATACCTATAGTAAACATGGTTGCCAAGTAACCGATAATGGTGATCTTTAGACCAGTATTCATTGAATTGTTTGGTCCTCGAAGTACTGGAACTCTTCTGTCATACATTGCAACAAATCCCCAACCTAATGGAAGTGCAATAAAGTGACTGTACAACCACCAGTGAGCTGGTGTAAATGCACTATCTCTAATTGCTGTTTGGTGTAGTGATCCATCAACAAAGTTATCTACTTCTACTGATGCAGCAATAGATCCTAGCATGATGACCATCAGATAGATCTTTTTTAGTCTTTGAATTTCAACTTCTTTTGGAATTAATGCTGGCATTTGGGCCATAATCTTTCTTCAACATATCTTCCAGATTTAGGTATATAAGATATTAAGTATAAAAGTTACAAATGCAAATAGGACAATATATAGAAAATACTATTCTTATATGTCAATAGTATAGAAATTATATAAAAGTGAACAAATAATGGATATTGTGAAGTAAAGCATTGCTGATTAGCGGGAGTGATGATCGAGATAATTCTTGACGGGAGCGAACATGAGACATATTTCTCGTCTTTCTGATCCGGATGGGAAGAGTTCATACGTGATATTAATTAAATAACTATTATTATTGAATTTTAGGCTTGCTGCCTGGGAGAAGCACAACTAAATAATGATTATTGCATAAACCTTATCAAAATTTTTTTAATGGTAACTCGCCACTTAACGATCAATGGTTAGTTTGCTAGAATATTTACCGATCATTACTTCAGGATTATTATTTTTATCAATTCTTACCTTAGTGGTAAATCGAAAAAACTTGAGGCTTCAGAGCGAATATCAGATATATGCACGTATGATTGAAGCAAGGTTGAAGCTTGAAACTTCAGAACCATTTATCAAAATGGCAAGAGAGAGTCCTTTTTTTGCAGATCGCTTTGCGCTTGTAGATAGCCCAGATCAATTTTATATGTTAAGGGCCTTTATCGATTTGTATGAATTTATTTATCGATTGCATAAAACTCGGGTAATAGATGATCAACTATGGTTGAGGTGGATGTCATCAGCCAAGGCTATGAAGTCCATACCTAAATTTCTAAACGTTTGGGACAAGACTAAATCGGTGCATTCTCCAGATTTTGTCAAATTTATAGATTCATTGTGAGGGAATCTGTAATTTACCGATTAGTCGAGCCAATAGATTATTTATGACGAAATAAATATAACAATCATCAATTACAAATCCAATATGATTTGTTATTAGAAAATTACTGAAAATCGATATATTTTTTTAGAATATACATATTGTAAATGGCAATACAAACCAAGAAAATCTTATCGATTGCAATACTAGCGTCTTTACTAGTTTTTAGCTTCACGGTTTCATCATCAGCTTCACTGGCCTTTGCCCAAAGCGGAGGAAGTAGCGGTGGAAATCAAGCTGCAGCTCAAAACAGCGAAGATGGAGACAACAGTTCACAAAGTGGAATTAGTCAATCAAGTTCAAGTTCTCAAAGCTCTGAATGCTTGTCTGAAGGTAGCACCGTAGGCAGCTGCAACAACATCAGCGTCCAGGCAAATCAGAATAGCAATTCTGAAGAAGAAACTGATGCTGCAGTAGAAGAGGATACAGCAACAGCAAGCGAAACACCAGCACCAGAGGCAGCATCCGCACCAATAAGTGCAAGCGTCTCATGTGGCGAAGTAATCAAACAAAGCGTCAAATTAACCTCTAACTTAGACTGTAAAACAGACGGGTTAATCATCGGAGCAGATGATATAACAGTAGACCTCAATGGACACACTATCTCCGGTCCAGGTGTCTCGACTTCTAAAGTAGGAGTGATGCTTAGTGACATGGATAACGTAAACATCGTCGGTCCAGGAATTATTGAAAACTTCCAAGCAGGTGTGTTAAATACTGGTGGTCAAGATGACAGGATTTCCGAAGTAACGTTCACACAAAATCAAATAGGCTCATTCAATACTGGTTCAGCAAACACAGCAATTGAGAATAACCTATTCTTTAGCAATAATATAGGTGTCGCATCACACTCTTCAACAGGCTCCAGTTTGGTAACCAACCTCTTCAAAGCAAATGACCTTGCAGGAATAACCTTCGTAAACTCCGCATCAAATGAAGTTTCCTTCAATACCATTCAGGGATCAGTTAGTGGATTGTTCTTTGATGGTCAAAGCCGTGATAACGTCGTAACTTCAAATAACATCTTAGATAATGGTGGAGTTGATATCAACAATGCAAATGGACTTCCATTAAATGTGAACAACAACCTGTTTAACGACAACAACTGCAATACATCTGTCCCTGTAGGTCTCTGTTTAGGTAAATAGAATACCTACAAATTTTTATTTACATTATAGCAAACTAAAGATAATTATTTAATTTCTCAGGTGCAGTAATTAAATACATGTGTATGATTTTATCTTGATTTTTCTACAATAATTAATTCACTACCTTTATTATTGGTATATTGATTAACTATTAACTACTTCATCTTGTTTTTAAGAAAAATTTCACATTTTTTAAATATTTTTGAGCTTCAGTATCATGAAAATCTACTATTCCCAACTGACTTAAAACGCAGATATATTTTCTAAGGAACGTTTAGAAATACATATCGTATTAGGACAATAAATTAACCATGACTTAAATCGTGAAATCTGATTTTGATTCTTTGATACTACAATGCAAATGAGCTGACAAAGCAGGATTGAATAGTATCAAATAACGTTCCAAAAAAAGATGTATAAATTAGAGGAACTTTCAAAATGTTTACCTAAATTGATTGATAAAAATATGTACTATGATAAATGCAGATTTAATGTTTACATAGAAGATAATGCTGTCTAGAAAATTTGCATACACCGCCAATATGTAATTATATTAGCTAATAATGTCTGTTAGATGATGATTCGTTAGGGAGTCGAGTTATGAAAATAGTCTGATTCAGGAAAACTGTCAAGTAAATATTTTTTTAACATCGAGACTGGGGATCTTTACTTTCTAAGTGCAATCCTGTTGGATATTTCATGGATCATATCTAGGTTATATTTCGATATTCTATACTCTTTGGTTCTATTTTCATAATCAGAAAAGGAATCGTCCTTGAGTTTGCCGTACAATTCAGCACAGCTTGATGTAGTTGCTCCAATGGTTAATTAGTCACTGCATTTGAAAACAATTTCTTGAAGAAATACCATAATTCAAGAGTTCTATTATTATTCTAACGCTCAGGATGGCATACGAGGTGCTTTGAATTCGTTGATTCCTTATATTTGATTTAAAATCTGCTCTGATGGTATACTATATGTTGTGCCTGATAGTGTTTTCAAAAATGGCCAATTACCACTTGTGATATTTTTTCGTTAATAATATTGCCGTTAATATCTAATATATTATTTATAGACTATTTGAATCTAAATAATTTTGACTATATTCTTATCAGATAACCTACGGGTGTTACTTTACTGTGTAAGATAGGGTTAATAAATTTACCACGATCTGTAACAGACTCTGTGCATCTTCTTGAATCATCAGGAGGAAATAGCAAAAAATAGTAATAGACGAACATTCTATCTATATAATTAAAATCAGGATAGAAAAAAGAGAAGTACTGATATAATATCAAATAATCAAATGATTAAAAGAACACGAAAGGATCCAACCGTAGGGATCCAGTCGAATTGGAACTTGTAGTCGCAATCATCATAATCTGAATACACCTTCTTAGGAATATAATATGCTCCATTTCCAGCAATATATTTACCAGTTTGATTATTGTTTTCCATAATTACTGATTTATTTCAATAAAAAATCATATTAACGACCGATCTCTTTCGCTCATCATCATATAAATTTTTGACCAAATGAGTTTACATCATTAAGTTCACATTGTGATTGTGATTTAATTATTATGAATAACTAGTTTGAAAGACAATCCATAGCTCGGTATAACAACTACGTAAACGATAAGATGCATTCATCTGTAAAAGAATATGATTATTTGGGTATGATACTACAATATATTTAGCCGACCATTTCTGATTATGATTGCTAAGAGGGATCCAGTTCATAAAAACTATTCCCAAATGAATTGATCTTTATGATAGCCGATGATACTCGATCTTTCTCTTTAGGATTAGTGAATGAATTTTATCTAGTTCAATTTGCAATGACTGTAATTCTTTTTTCTTTTGTTCAATATATTCAGGGACTTGGTGAATAGAAATCCCTAGTCCCATAGCGAACCTATGAACTTGATGTATTTCTTTAACAAAATTTGAAAAAGTTTGATTCGCTTTGAAACAATGAATATCTATTTCCGTAAGTAATTTTTCCATCTCTATCTCAGAAGAACCCATTTGTTCTAACAAATTTTTTATCCTTATGCCCAATGCCACGTCACTAAGACTCAAGCCTTCTTGGTATATCTTCACAGCAACTGCTCTTAACACATCCAAGTCTGGAATTTTGGATTTAAACAACTCTACGATTCTGTATACGCTACCATAACCTATACCAGTATAGAGAGCTATGGCATTAACCGGAATGCCAAAAATCCATTGTTCAAGAACCCTGATTTTGATTTCATGTGGAATACGCTTTGCCAATATCTTTACATACTTATATATAAACTTACAGTTATAAAGAAAACAAACTCCTTCCCATAAAATTTGGAAAACTAACACCCATAAACTCTGAACGGATAAGATTTTGATACATTTGGACGAGAGATTGACCACTGTTTGAAGGAGTCTTGATAGCAGTTGGACCAGTGAAATAGAGATGGATATGATTCGGATAGCGGTTGGACCAGTGAAATAGAGATGGATATGATTCGGATAGCGGTTGGACCAGTGAAATAGAGATGGATATGATTCGGATAGCGGTTGGACCAGTGAAATAGAGATGGATATGATTCGGATAGCGTCTAAGCCATATAAACATGGCAACTCTATTTTCCTATAAACTGAATTAGTATGTTGTGAATCTGAGATAATGGTTGTTATAATAGCAAGTCCGGTTAGGTACGACTTTACCTACCATTGACTAATCCTTGAATGTAGAATTAATTGTAGATTGTCCCTCGAACCATACCTTTCCTATGGTAACCTTCATGAGGTTTGATTCGAGATCATGTTGGAGGACGATATTTCATCCATTCTTGATTGATATTATCTGGTTTGATTTTTTTTGTACCTTGTTTGACTTGTGTATTTATATGCTATCCAGCACCAAAAATATCCGTTTTATACAATCATATTTCTGGTTAACTAGTTTGATTATATCAAAAAATTGTTTGCTTGTATATTGCTTAGATCAATATGTTTCCGTATGGTCATTTGCAATATCATGTATTCCAAACAAGTTTAGAATTCTATTTATCTTTTTAATCTTTGATACCTCGGTTTACATGGTAGATTGGATAACTACGAGGTACCACTGCAAGTTTTAATTACTATTATTTCTTTTTTACATCTCATAGATGAAGGTGGAGTCTGTAGGATGGTATATCTTCTTCAGTTCTCTTTTTTCAAATGTTATCCTGAGTTGGTGCTAATAACCCAACTGAATCTTTGATTGTCGATACTTTTCCATATTTGATGAGGACGTTTCTTATTTAGATATAGTTTCTTTATCGCGTTTATAAGATTCTGCTTCTTGAATTCATCTTGCAAGTATTCGTATGATCCTACTGAAAAGGTTAGTTCATTGTCTTTCATTGGATTTTTGAGTGATCTTCTACAATCTTTTTTATAACATCTATACGAATTTATTTGAGTGTATGAAATTTAGATATGATTCCTTTAATACTTTTCCTGTCGAATGGCCTTACCTATTGTCGCATACTGATATCATGATGGCTGTTGATAGTATCCTTCCTTATCTTGGGAATTGTATGGCTATTTCCTACCGGCAGGACAATCTTTGTATGATGGTTGGATTTTTTTATCGTCTCCCTCGATCATATCAATAAATTAGTTTCCCTTAAGATCACCAATTGATGTGAGGATTTAATCCCTCATAATGATGATAATTCATAAAGGTAAGCCAGAGATATTGTGTTATATATCTAGATAAGTAGTATTAATTTACAATTAGATGTAACTATTAGTTTAAAAAATTTTTAACCAATGAGACTTTTTGTGATAAATGTAACTCGTGAATTTACACTAATCAAAAATGTTATTATCCAGAAAATCTCTAAGTTCATTGTAACCATAACAATATTTGATGAATATCAGTCAATATTAGGAGCAATCAGATAAATTATTATATAAACTAAGTTATAAAAAACAAAGATGAGTGGCATTGAAGATATTATTAAGAAATTTGACGACTTTGAAATTTCAATGAAGGCTGGACTACCAAGAGTAGACAGCAGATTGGTCATTGATATGCTTCATCGAATGAAAAGAGACGAATCTCCCATGTATACGATAGAAATATTCCTTAACGAAAAGCCAAATGAAGAAAAGATCAAAGCTATTATTACAGAAGGGTTAGGAGTAATGCCTGCTTTTTACGACCATGGTACTCATATAGTTGTGGCACATAGATTCAACTTGAAAATGCTTGAATACTTGTCAAATAGCTTGGATGTTGAAAAAATAAGAGGCACATTCACTGGTGCTGGTCGAGGAGCCTCCATTGGGCCCGTATTTGAAAGAGATGACGCAACCGATTATTAACTTAAACAATGGTATTGCCATGCCAGCTGAATTTACAAGTATTGATATCGTCTTCTTCTAGCTTTACTGATAAACAAAGTATATCTTAGGAATTTATTGGATAA
Organism: Candidatus Nitrosocosmicus sp. FF01; assembly: GCF_047711275.1. Taxonomy (NCBI): domain Archaea; kingdom Thermoproteati; phylum Nitrososphaerota; class Nitrososphaeria; order Nitrososphaerales; family Nitrososphaeraceae; genus Candidatus Nitrosocosmicus; species Candidatus Nitrosocosmicus sp. FF01. The sequence goes on from NZ_JBLNIG010000001.1 coordinate 795,602, forward strand.
TTAATCATGTTAAATGAGCTATGCTTCACTTCATTTAGGGATATGATTAATTGGGAAATTAACTTAATTGTTAGGATATGTTGACTGTGATACAATTCACGTACTAAGGAGAACATCCGTTATTACCCAAGATTCGTGCTGGATATTGATACTGTTGACACTTTAAACGGATGCGCATGGATAGCAATAAAGATGTAATTAGATTCTTAAACGCTAACCTTCCCCAATCAGATTCAATCCTACTTGGATGCAGAGCAGATGATAATATTAAAGGACATGAATGCTGTGAATACAATTTAATAGCGATAAATGATTCACAATCTTCACCCCACAAACTTCGTTATTTTAGTCAAGCCTCATCTAGCAATAAAAATAGTAAAAAAATTTTTCTAGTACGTTTCCTATCCACCGAGGAGTTATATAAGAACAGTTTGATTGGATACTCTGATTTTGGGTATTATCCTGGCCAATTATTTCAAAACAAAGAGTCCAATCCATTCCAACAGAAAAATCGAACATACAGAAGAGCATTTAAATCTAGATTAAAAAGTGAGATTTTGAACAATATATATGATTTATCCTTATTGTCAAACACTTTATCTAGGAATAGAGCAAATGAAAGCACTATTTCATTTGAATTGAAGCTGGTATCTCTAAGAACGCTTCGGAATTATATCCATAAGTACTTGAACAAAGAACATAGACCATCTCATCTTAAATATCAAATCAATTCTGTTATTCAAAATGAATCGATGACGATTAGAGAGGGAATTGATTCAATTTTGGAAATTATAGGTACGCACAGATTTAACATTTCTGTACTAAATAGAAGTGAGAATTCCCTTAAATTCCTTTTAGGGAATATTCCTTCCCCAACTAAGAGACTTATTTTGGATAAACTTCAGTTTTTGCGGGAAAAATCGATGTATGTTGATGGTATGTTACTTATTTATAACTATATACTCGACAATTATATGGGTCCAGAACAAAAACTCTCATATCCACAATTATTGAGACGGACAACTGACATTGATAAAAAAGAAAAAACTACCTTGATAAAAGAAATAAATTTTCTTATTAATTCTAATAAAGAATTAATCTAAATAAAATTATTGAATCACTATTGCCTGTTCTAGTGGTTCAACTGTTTTGTTCCTTGCTCTCAATTTTGCTTTGTATTTCAAGTTTCTTGGTTTAGTTCTGAGTCTATATCCACAGCACGGACACCATAAACCATCCCATTTAATGAAAATTTCGCAAATTTGGCATCGTTTTTGACCGCTTGCATATCGGCCCGATCCCACCGGCTTTTGAGCTTTATGTCTGATACAAATACCTTTACAAGTCATACTTGAAAACCATATCAATGTCGACGATCTTACTTATAAACTTATATAAGCTTCAATAGGGATTTATAAGCAAAGAAAAAATGATAGAAGTTATTTAAGCTGACACAGATATATTCTTTGCTTGAAAGAGTTCATGCATAGTCATATATTCGTCTAGTTTCATTCTGATGTCATCTTCAGTTGTGTCATCCATTCCAGAAAACCCTGCTTTAAAACTGATCTTGTTTCCCGAAATATTTACATCAGAGACTTCCATATCTGCATAAACATTCCCCATTTCATTAACCCACTCTTGTGCTTCATTTGCATCAAATCCTTCTGCATCTATATTCACGTTAAACATCTTGGTCATATTATACCACTGCTTTTTTTTTATTTAGGATGTTAATAAAGGTGACGTAAAAAAGTGTCAAAATTTCGACCCAAATTACTTCTTTTCCTCAAAACCCCAATGTTTCATTAAATCTTTTTCAAATTTCGAAGCTTGTTCGTCGCTGAGGGGATCACCACAGTTTTTACAAGAGGGTACTACTTTCATGCCATTTAACTTAAAATCCACATCATAAAAGTGAATTTTTGAGCAATTACACATATTGTTGCTAATATTGAACTAGATACTAATTTATCTTTTATTCTCAAATCAGTGATTTGGATACTTATTAGTAAACATTTAAAGCGTTATAATCTAGATATAATGATACATGATTAGAAGAAACAACGTAAAAAAACTAACAGTATTTTTTCTAATAACTATCCTTGGAATATCGACATTACAATTCAGCCCATTGATTCAGACAACTTTTGGTCAATCAGAGAATTGGTATGTCGGAAAAGGCGCCAAGGCGGATACTTATTATACCTATGAAATAAGAAATGCCGATACAAATCAGGGTCAGCCATTTACAATGACAATTTATTTTAAAGAATATAATTCAACAGGTCAATATTGGATTGCTCCCACTTACGTAGTTGATAGTGGAAATGTGATAAATGGTACGTTTTACTTGAGCAATCTTGACCTCACTGCACTGGGGACCTCACCGATACCGCCCGAAATGAACGAGTATAGAGGTGCTTATGCTACTACCCTAGGCTGGTTAACTGCATTTGTTCCCCAACCTGGCCAGTCTCTTAGTGCACCTTCTTGGGGAAAAATAGCCTCCATTGGTGGGTCAGAAATAAAACCTTCCGGCAATGCAAAAGTGACGACTCCTGCCGGATCTTTTGATACTACCTTGATTAGCTATAAGAAGGGAGCCACAAGTAACATATACATAGATAGGAATCTACCATATCCCGTCAAGGCCGATACATATGCGGATGTAACTACCGGCGTAGCCCCTATTCAATATACGTATGAATTAAAGGACAGGGGGACAGGACAACCTCCGTTACCCGAGACTCAAATAGAAGTTCCAGTACCTCCACTAAATCTCCAGACACCACGGGGAACTTACAACCTTCAGTTACTATGGGAACCCACAGAAATCAAGGCTGGTAACAATACAAATTTTGGGGTCATATTTTCTGATGATAGAAACAATATTGTAGAGAGAGTAACTTATGGATATACCGTGATGGATGGAAACAGGACCGTAATAGATGAATTTACCAACCAAAGAGCTAACGAGGGGACAGGACAATTCACGTACACTTTTGACACTCCTGGTCCAAAATATCTACAGGTCATAGTTGAAACTGCTTCAGGAGAAGACCTTGGAATGTTTGTAGAGGCCGCTACATTCAATTTGGTGGTTCAATAAACCATATTTTTTATATAGTACGTCGTGTCTAATGACTGACTCTATCAGAATAGACATTTAGCATCAACCAATTACAGAAAGCCTCTATTTTTTTATCTATGCTACACCATAGATGAAAAGAACCAGGTAAAACTTCTATCCTAAATGGTTTACCTAACTTACTACCAAATTTTATTCTTACTCCTTCTTTATCTTCATACATGTATGCGTCAACCACAATAGCATCTGGCCCAAATTGAGCCAGCGCCTCTTTCTTTATATCCGATCTTGATAGGGGAAATGATTTTCTAAACTTGTCGATTATGATACTAAGATTCTCAGTTCCGTAGTTATTCACATCATAAATTTTTTTTTGTTCAGGAAAGTGAATTTCCAACGTGATACCATATCTCTGTCCAACAAATTTCGACAACTCGTTGAGCTTGAAATACGCAAGGGATGGATTTTTTCCGACTGTCTTTTTAAAGAATTCAATATTACTCTGTATGTTATTAGACAGGTCACCGATTAATCTGGAAAATTCATCCATGTCGTATCATACGGTTAAAGTTTAATAAATAAGTACATTAAATACATCTACCCAACAATGTTTGCTTCTGATAGCGATTCTGAAAGGGCTACTAGTATTGAAGATTATCAAAATACTTGTAGCGAATTTATCATAGATATAAGCAGGGACTATAAGGATTGGGTTGACCGGTATCAGTTGACTCCTGAGGAAACTAACGAAAGAAAGGAAAGGATCCATGAAATAGTCGAAAATACAAATAATTGGATTTCTAAATTTGGGAACACTATTAAAAAAATTGACATAATTATGAATGATGGAATAAACAAAATGGCAGAAACAACCGCCGGGTATCCCTTTAATATAGATGTTACTTCGGCGAACCAAAAGAGATATGTTCTTCATGAGAGAAAACCTATCAAATTGAATTTAAAATCCTTTCCAAGACACAACAGACAAGTTAGGATATGTAATTACGACAAACAAAATGTATTCTTGTTAGAATCCAGTGGCAAGGTTGAACTAAACTATAGTGACAAAAGTTTTGAATCAACCGATTTACTAGATGAATTCATCATCATAAAACCGGAGAATTTTGATACGCAAGAAGCAATCTCGATCACCATAAAGATAGAAGAAATAGAAAATAACGTAGTGAAAGAGAGTCGTGGTTTTACTACGCTAATAGTTACCCAGTAATATCTTAAGATCCAATCTGAATATCATTGTAAAGAGCAGACTTCAAACACTCAATTGCAGATAACACTGCTAGGTAGCTTGTCTTCGGGTTAGATGGACTAGGATAATTATTTATCTTTATATAGAATTCCCCAAATTTCCATTTTACTTTTATCTCATGTTGATTAGTCGATATGAATGGGTCAACAATGACCCTGACTTTAGTTTTCTGAAATCCAATTCCTGCCATGCTAACTAGTGCCGACACATTTATGTTAGAAGGGAATTCGGAAATTGCTTCTTCAGCTGTTCCTTCAAATATTACGGTTTTCTCACCAATAGTGTTTACATCTAAATTTCTCTTAATAAAAAAGGGAGCACCCTTAATTGAATTAATACTTTTTGTGGTAATGAGCAGAACCTCATCAATATGTGCTCTCACAGCTCTTAAAATATCTGACCCGCCTATGGCGCCTGACGGGAGGTAAACCTTGCGACCATTTTCTCGTATCAGATTGTAAATTTTATTGCTAAATGTCAAATTAGAAAAAGAACCTGTGCTCATTATCATTACATCTTTTCCTTTCTCAAGCAAGGTAACGCAATATTGTTGAGCGGCCTCTATTGACGCCGCTTCAATTATAAAATGAGTTTCATCGAACACAGTTGAATTAACGAAATCATCAAAATTATTAAAAATACCATCAGGTTTATTGATTAATGATTGCTTCAGCTGATCTAATTTTTCATTGTCTTCATCAAACAATGCAGAAACTCTGCTATTAGGGACCTGTTGTTTATCTATGCTTTTTGCTATTTCATGTCCTATAGCACCACAGCCTATGAGCGAGATATTTTTAGACACTGTGTTTATTTACCTAATGGTGTTTCAAATACATTTATTTCCTCATGGCTGTTTTTCGATACAGGTCAAGGTATTTGTCATGTCCGATCTCTTCAAGTTTTTCGTTTTTCAGTTTTATCTCCTCTTTCATTTTTTGTTTGAATTTGTCAATTCGTTCAGACATAATTGGATCAGTGATTGATAGCATTGAGCAAGCTAGTATACCCGCATTTCTTGCTCCGTTAATCGACATGGTAGCAACGGGAACACCAGGAGGCATTTGAACAATAGAGAACAAGGAGTCAATTCCGTTAACGGGGTTAGAAGGGCTACAAATCGGGACACCGATAACTGGTAACGAGGTAAATGATGCAACCATCCCAGGTAAATGTGCTGCACCGCCCGCTCCACTTATGATTATTCCAATTCCTCGTGATTTAGCTGACTCTGCGTATTCGAGTAATTCGTGAGGAGTTCTGTGAGCTGAAACTATTTTTACTTCGTACTCGACCTCAAAGTCTATCAACACCTTAACGGCCTCTGACATGATTTCTAAGTCGGAATCGCTTCCCATTATAATACCTACTCTCGATATCATATTTGATCCGGCCTTTGAAGACTGATTTTGCGGTCCAATAAATCTCTTATTATCTTGACTTTTTTTATATTGTCTTGATTTTTCCAATTACTGAAAAACAATTCTCTTTGCAGTGATTTGAATTTTTATTCCTTTTATTTGGCCTCTTGTACAATGAGATATTGTTCGACCTTGTCTCTGGTGGCAAGCGGATCATTATCTGATATTAAGATCGTTACATGTCCCAGCTTTCTCTTCGGTTTTGTATCCTCCTTTCCATAGAGGTGAATTCTTGCACCAGGTAATGCCAACGTCTCCCGAATTCCAGATAAAACATATGGGCCAGTTAATCCTGCGGGTCCCAAGATGTTTATCATGATTGCCTCAGATTCTAAACTAGGTTGGGGCATAGGATAATCCAATATTGCTCTTATATGTTGCTCAAATTGAGATATTGAACATGCTTCTATCGTGTAATGACCAGAATTGTGTGGTCTAGGAGCAATTTCATTTATTAATACCTCGTTGTCTTCACCTACAAACATCTCAATACCGAAGATACCGGAGCCCTTAATCGACTCCATTGTTCTCACCGCCAAATCTATTGCTTTTCTTTCAACATCTCCACTAATACGTGCGGGGGCTATTGTAGTCTTTAAGATGTGTTCTTCGTGAATATTCTCTACCACGGGAAAATAGGAAATACATCCAGAGGTATTCCTTGCTATCATAATAGAAATTTCTTTCTTAAAATTGACAAACTTTTCTAACATACACTCACGGCCAGAAAAATATTCCAAGGCAGTCTTTATCTCGTTACTAGATCTAATTAGATAATTTCCTCTACCATCATACGAATTTTCACATGCCTTAAGTAAAACAGGATATCCAAATTCGGAGCAGACTTTGTTGACTTGATCCTCATCTAAAACTTGCTCAAAATCCGGGACGTTTATATTATTTTCCCTAAGAAATTTTTTTTGCCTATATTTGTTTTGGATTATGGATAATGTTCTAGGTGAGGGATGAACCTGTATCCCAGACCGTTCTAGATTATCTAAGGCTGTAGCATTGGCTAATTCAATTTCATAGGTAATTAGGTCAACTTCCTTCGCAAGTTCATATATCTTCTGTTCGTCTGAAAAACTCCCTTCTATAACCTTATCCGAGATACTCGATGCAGGGCAATTTAATGTGGGATCAAGTATTACTACTTTCATAGACATTCTTTTGGCTTCCATGGCCAACATCTTACCAAGCTGACCTCCCCCGATTATTCCTAATTTAATTGGTTTATTAACTGAGAATTTATCATCGTATAATGTCAATCTATTATTATCATGAATAAGTTCAATAAGAGGTAAAATAAATTGTAGAGTTATCTATTTCTTGAATATTTTTATTGCTTGAGGAGGGCACACATTTTCGCATGCTAGACAGAATATACAATCCTTCTCTCTTATCATAAATGGTTTTCTTTCTGAAGCGGGATGACCCGGTGTATCTAGCCATTCATAAACGTTGACAGGACATGCATCTATGCAAGCGCCATCTGACACACATATGTCAAAATCAACACAAACGTCTGTACCCCATATCCCAAGCTGTCCTGGTGCATCATACGGGCCCCAAACTTGGATGCCTTGAAATTTACCCACAGGCTGTCTTGTGGATTTGAAACCTGTATCTATTGGGCCTTCAGCAGCTTGATGGTCTGTACCCGTACCTGTTAATTTAAGGGAGGAGCTATCGGAAATTTCATTTGAACTGGGGGTTTGACTTGTTTGTTGGGGAATGGATGCAGCACTTGGAGGTGCACCAGCGACAGCTTGAACAGCTTGCATCGGGACACTGGAATTCCTAGCAGAGCTAATCTTCTTAAGTTTTTCAGCTTCAGCAGCTGCTAATATTTTTTGTCTCTTAACTGGGCATAATTGTGAATGAACTTCAATAATACTTTGTAATGTAGTAGGATTCAAATGAGTTAGCAATGAACCACAGTCCTCGCAAATATACTCTGAAACAGTGTATGCCAATACCGATATATCCCCTAATAGGTATTTATAAATTTGTCAAAATTAAAGCAAACCAAATTTGCATGATTATATATTCATTATCATTATTTTGATTTGATTGAAAAAATACAAGTGCGTGGCCACAGGCGGTACATTTGACATCCTGCACCTCGGTCATTTGGATTTACTGAAAAAATCATTTGAAGTGGGGTCTTTTGTCGTCATTGGGTTGACTTCCGATAGTTTTGCAAGATCTACTCTAAACAAAGATCTTCGGAATTCCTTCGAATCCCGTTATGAAAATTTAAGAAATTTCATCCGGGACAATATCAAGTCCACATCATATGAGATTTCTAAACTCGAAGAAGAATTTGGACCTCTCATGTTTTCTGATAATATCGATTGTCTTGTTGTTAGTTCTGAAACTAGTATTAAAGGAGAAAAAATAAATAACATTCGAGCAGACAAAGGGCTTTTACCTATAGAGATCGTTTTAGTAAACATGAGATTAGCTCAAGATGGAAATCCTATTTCATCTACACGAATAAGACACAAAGAAATCGATCCCACAGGAAAGGTATTGTCTTAAAAATAGCTCTATTTGCTCAAATTTTATTCATCCAGTTTGATAAATCATAACCACTCAATTCTGAATATGAGGATATGAAAAACGGAATAGATGATTTAATTCTGGATTACTGCAGCAATCTTTCAAACCTTGGAAATGGAATGGAGCCGGAAGTACTGGCCTATTGGTACAAGCGGATTGAGGACAAAGCAAGAGACTCCTGTTCAAGTGAATTAAGAGAAAAAATAGTTTTTAAACAAGATCGAATTTTATGGATGAAATTTGAGATAAAGATTTCTAAGAGAGCTGTCCCCCTCGTTCTCGATGCAATTAGACAATATGTGTCTCTTATGCCTTATACTACATCATTGTACTTTGAAAAGGTGTATCAATTGATCCTGGACGAATTCAATCGAGATCTAATTTAGACGATAATTCCAAATAATGATAACCTTGTCCTTGGAATAAACTGTTTCTAAGATAATTCCGTTTTTTTGAGTTAGGTTACCAAAAAAAATTGACAATTCTAATGCATTTTTATTGTCTTTAAGCATGATGCTGTGGTGTGAGCCATCCTTGAGTCTCACAATCACTTCAGAGCCAATTATTTTTGCTATTTCGTATATAAACAACGTGTCATCTCTTTGTTTCGAGAAAATGCTTGATAGTTTTTCGGCCTCATAACTGTCCAAACAAGTAAACTCTGATTTTGAATGATTCAATTTACTCATAGTTAATCAAATTCAATTGCACTATCAGCGTTCAAGTCCTTGCCGTCAACCGTAAATTTACAAATCATATCTTTAGCCTTTTCACGCTTAATCTGTATGTCTTTCATAAATGGTATTACTTTGTTTATCATGTCGTTCTTACATTCTCCACATAGGAGGTTTCCACTAGTACAATCGTGATATCTTTCCTGAGATTCTTTTTCCGTATCAAACAGATAATTAAGATACCAAAAAACTGGACAAATGTCTGCATTTCCTCCTAACTTCCTTTGAAGGGTTATGGTTGGTTGACCTCCCGTAAAGGTATTTTTAACCTTCTTCTCTATGGTCTCGGGGTTATTGACTGTAAACAAGGCAGTATCTGGCCTTGACGAAGACATCTTACCCCCGCTAGTCAGGCCCGGTATAAATTTACTATGAATTTGGGCCGGCTTAGGATATCCCATTTTTTCGGCTATATCTCTTGTCACTCTCCAATATGGGTCTTGATCAATTGCTGCAGGAATAAGAACCGGCGTCGGTTTTTTTTCAATCAATGAAGGCAGAAAACATGGAGCCCCCTGAATAGGTGGAAATCCTATCATGCCAATATTTGTTGAATTATCAAATCCAAATACTGCTTTTGCAGTTGAGAAGGTGATCCTTTTTGCTATCTCTGTTGATATCCTATATAAGTACTTTATATCACGAGTATTAATAATGATACGGGTCCTTTTTGGGTTAAAACCCATTGCAATAATGTCCAATATATTTTCATATGTAAATTTATGGATTGACTCAAAGTTAGAATTTTCTTTAAATAAAAACTTTTCATCATCAGTGATTTGAAATATCAACTTTGCGTCAAATTTATCTTGTAAATATTTTGTAAAAATCCATGGCATTAAATGGCCTAAATGGACCTGCCCTGACGGCCCTCTTCCGGTATAAAGATAAAACCTATTACCTTTTTCATACTCTTTCAAAATCAAGTCCAAGTCTCGATGTGAAAAGAAGAACTTATTTTTGATAAATGGATGAATTTCTCCTGTTATTTTCTTAATCTTGTCGATTATGAATTCATTTATAGGAAAGGTTCCAAATTTTTCAATTAACTTGGAATAATCGACAGAACCAACAACCTCCCATGGAGTAACGTTGAAATCATCTCTCGATATCTTGCTCGGGGCTGGAGGATGTGTCGCAAACTCAACACTGTGAATGCCCTCTTCTTTAGATGACCCATACTCCTCTCTGCCAGTCATATCTGGATCTTTCTTTTCCTGAACCAAAGTTTAAACGTTTAAAAATACATTCACTCTTAATTTTTTTTATTAATATTGCACAAAGATGATTTAGAAGATGGCAAGAGCAATGAAGTTAGAAACGATAAAAATCACTCAATCTCCTCTTTACATCCTATCGAGAAAAGAATACTTCTCATTCTGAAAGAAAAAACGGATTGGATTAGCGAAATCAATTTGGCTAATGATTCTGGATTAACCTTGGATCAACTTAGGCGAGGAATAGAATGGCTAAGGTACAAGAATTTAATTCAAATATCAAACTCATCTGATACAAAGGTTTCCTTGCATTCTCAAATGCTTGAAAATTCGGAGTGTCTTTTACCAGAAAGGAAACTTGTAAATATTGTTAAAGACGGGAAAAATAAACTTACAGATGTCATCAAGAGCGAAACATTTCAAAATAATGAGAAGGAAGCCTACGGAGCCATCCGTCATTCAAAAAATAATAATTGGATCATTATTGAAAAAGATAAAGTCAGAGTTCTTCCAGGTGCAGAATTACCATCGAGGGCGGAAAATCTAATTAAAAGGTTAAAAACTGAAAAATTTATCCACGCATCCTCACTTAGTGGCGAAGACAAAATCGCCTATGATGACTTGGTGCGGAGAACAAATATTTTGACCATTGAGAAGCAAAGTGAGAAAAAATATAGACTTTTGAAAGAAAATGCGGAGCAGATAAACGAAATGTTACACGCTAGTCTAAAATTTGCGAGAAAGCTGGATAAGGAAATGCTAACCTCACATGAGTGGAAAAAACTCAATTTCGAACAACTCGATGTCGAGGCACCTTTGCCGTTAAGTAATTTTGGTAAAAAAAATCCATTAATTGATTTTATAGATGAGGTAAAGGAGATTTTGACAAGTATGGGATTTAGTGAAATTGAAGGCAACCTCTCTCAAACCTCTTTTTGGAACTTTGATGCCTTATTCATTCCTCAGGATCATTCCGCCAGAGAAATGCAGGATACATTTTATTTGAGTTCCAAATCTGGGCTTTATTCGACATTAGAACCAGAAAGTAAATTGGTCGATGTAGTTTCCGAAATACATGAGTCTAATTGGAATTACAAATGGAATATAAAAGATGCCAAAACCATTGTTCTTAGAACACACACTACTCCTGTTACGCTTCAACATCTTTGGGAAAAATCACCAGATAAAGAAAAGGTATTTTTGGTCGGCAGGGTATTTAGAAATGAAAAAGTCACATTCAAACATTTAGTCGAGTTTCATCAAGTCGAAGGCATTTATACTAGTAGTAATGCTACTCTAAGACAACTCATTGGTATTCAAAGTGAATTTTATTCAAGATTGGGGATCAAGAAGATAAAATTTTGGCCAACATTTTTTCCATATACTGAGCCTTCCCTTCAGTCTATGGTTTACAATGAAAAGCTCAATAAATGGATAGAGTTATTTGGTATGGGGATATTTCGAACAGAGGTAACAAAACCACTGGGAATCAAAAACCCGGTGCTTGCGTGGGGTGGTGGCTTTGAAAGATTAGCAATGTTGCGTTTTGGTTTGGATGATATTAGAGAATTGTACTCAAATAATTTGAGTTGGCTTAAGAGTGTACCTAAATGCCAGTTGTGAATGTAAGGATTAGCTCGTTGACCCGCCATTTTCCTCGTTCTTCCATAGAGAAGTTAACCGAGGATATCCCCTTCTTGGGTCTCGATATCGAGGCCATCGATGAACGTAATGGCATCATTAAGATCGAGTTTAATCCCAATAGGCCCGATTATGCCTCTGAAAATGGCATAATAAGGGGCTTAAAAGGTATTTTAGGAGAAGAATTGGGGTTGCCTCGCATCAGAGAAATTCGCTCATCAGGGGATTCCATTTTTGTGGATAAGAATTTGGCAGATAGTAGGCCAATGATTTACGGACTTGTAGCGAAGAGAAATGTACATCTCGATGATGTTGAGTTGACTCAATTGATTGCAATGCAAGAAGATCTGCACAACGGGTTAGGTAGAAGAAGAAAAAAATCATCCATCGGTATCCATAATTATGACGCGTTGACATTTCCTTTGCATTATGTACTTGCACCCCGGACGAGAAAATTTTTTCCGCTAGATAGCCAAGTAGAATTAACCGTAGAACAAATATTATGTGATACAAACATAGGTCGGAGTTATGGTCATCTTATTGGCGATCGTGAATCTGCACCGGTTTTGAAAGATGACAGCGATTTTGTAGTTTCGGTTCCACCAATAATTAACGGAGCGAAAACAAGAGTAGATACTGATACACGAAATTTGTTTGTAGAAGTCACTGGTACAAATTCCAAATCCGCAAGGGAAATGCTGTCGATCTTTTCATATGAACTTGCCGATATGGGATTTGATTTGTTTTCATTGGACATTCATTCTCCATTCGAAGGCGTTGTTGTATCTCCAAATCTCGAACCCATAACCATTGAGGCAGAAATAGATCAAATAAACAAGTTATTGGGGCTGTGTTTAACCCCTAGAAAAGTAATTGAAAGTCTCCGGAAATGTCGATGTGATGGAATAGTTAACAACACAGGTTTTGTAAAATGTTTTGCACCAAGTTATAGAATTGACATGTTCGAAGCAAATGATGTTTTGGAGGAGGTTGCAATTGGCTATGGGATTAATAATCTACAGCCGGATACACCTTCGGAATATTTTGGCGGAAAGAAGAATATACAATCGCTTGTTTTTGACAAGATTAGCGAGGTCTTGGTAGGTCTTGGATTTCTTGAAATCGTAAACCCTAGTATTATTTCTAAGCGAATACTGGATGATGCACTAGTCCATGCAAAGGATTCAAACGCTGAGCTGATTTGGTTGGGAGATTCAAAAAATTCTGAATTTGAAATTTTGCGACCCAGCTTAATTCCGTCTATGATTAACACGTTATCCATTAATATTCATGAAAAATATCCACAAAAACTATTTGAGATTGGAAAAATATTTAGAACCGAAGCAAATTCAGTTCGAGAAAATTGGTCGCTGTGTGTGTCTATAGCTCATGATAATACTGATTACTCTGAAATAAAGTCAAAACTAGAATCTGTCTTTCGATATTGTTTTGACTTGCCTGTTAGTACTCCTAGAGATAGGACCCAGTTTTATCTTGACGGACATTCTGCCCAAATCTTGTTGACTTCTAAACGTATTGGACACATTGGAGAGGTGCATCCTCAAGTTTTAGAAAATTTTAATATGAAGACTTTGGTCAGTTTGTTTGAAATTGATATATCTCGTGTTATACAAATACTGGGCTTAAATGAACGTCGCTTTTTTTAATTCCGATTATGAAACTAATAACAAACAAGATTCGGGTAGAGAGGTTGTTTTGACCACATTATCTGAAGATAATTTATTTATATAAAACAGGAACTTTTTTTATTACCAGTAATCTGGAGCTCTATTATGGGTTACGATCATCTCGTATGATTGTATTGTCAGGTTTTTGTATAAACAAATGAAATTCATAACTCTAGGTTAACTGATATATATCCGGGAATCTCAGTTTGTTTAACCCCGTCAGAGAGTGCACGATGAGTTTTACACAAAGTGTAAGGCTAACTATGATTCGATTGTGGGTCAGTGGCGGGGTACATTTTTATCAGTAGGATTTAATCTTACCTATTTAGTCCTTCAAGGTGTCCTTCTTGCTCCAATTTGTCAGCATGTGCACTGATGTATCGCCATATAATATCGGCCTTATCTGATTGAAAATCCCAAGGGGCTATCAATACCAAATCATTATCACGAATCCACATCCTTCGCTTAATCTTACCTCTAATTCTACATGTTCTTATCTTCCCGTCAGAACTCTTTACAATAATATTGTCTCCGCCCACTAATTTAATAACTCGCCCGAATAACTCCCCTTCCTGGGGCATGACTAGTTCTTTTAAATGAGCTTCATTTAAGACTTTGCGCTTACCTATTTCTAATCATAACTAGTTCCGTGAGATTAAATAAATACTTTTGTCTTTCAAAATTGGTAACCCAAATATTCAATCGAGACTCCTCTTCGCAGCGCAAATCATTTTTATTTATAAGGTAAAGAAAGAACGAAAAGTATCAAGTATTAGCCAAACTACACTCATGACGTTGCTTTTTCATTGAATTGTTAGATTGTTCTGATTGTATTCACACTAGTCATTGTGGAAAGATGTTGAAGGTTGTGTGTATGAAATCGCTGAATAGTTTTGCCACATTTTTCACAAATCCATGAATTGGTTTCCTCGCAAAAATTGCACCTGAGTAAAGCTAACAATTCCCACCCACACATTCTGCATGACGTTTCATTATACATGGGCTATATTTCCTAATACACTTCCTGACTATATAAATATTATAATATTCTGCATAAATATTATAATATACTACTAACTATTTTGAAAATTTTATATTTCCATTTTACATCATCATTTTCCATGATGTATAAACATTTAGTTTAAAGTATCCAAAATTGGATAATTTCATATACCTGCGTTATTAAAAATCAGGAATTTCAACGCATTATTGTTACAAAACTCGGCAGTCCGGTTTATTCTCTTCATATTGGTTATTTTTAACCTAATAGGGGGACTATCTTACTCATCATCGTTTTGTAACATGACTAAATACGCGACTATCAATATATTTTAATATGAACATAACGGTTCTTTGGCATAATTATTCTGTTATGGTTGCAGCATGATATGGCTTTTTGCATTTCGGACACATAGCATGATCGCACATACATTCAATACAGTAATCACTACTTTTTTCAAACTCGGCTTTACTACCTTTATGAAAACATATTTCGCAAACTACTCTTTCCATCTGTAAAGATATTGTTATAATACTTTATTTAATACTTTATTGATGGTTTTTGTTGTTTTTTAGACGGTCTACTGTTTCATCCCTGATCCTATCCAAATCTGACTTAGATGATGTCGATATACACAAAATCTTCTCATGAAATGGGAAAGTCATCATGGTAATTTTTTCTTGCCGTATTACCAAATAATCCACGGGTCCGAACTTTTCTGAAAATGACTGAAAGAAGTTGATATTAGAAAGAGATTGTAAGTACATCTCCTGTTCCTCGTTTTGATTGAGTAAAGGCTCTATCCCTTTTCTGAAACCTCCTTCTATTACTTCGCCCTCTCTGTTTACTAAACCTACAAACCTGATATTACCATCGATTGTGAATATTTCATCACATAAATTCCTATTATTTAAATTTGAAATATCGCTATCTTTGGGCATTTTTACTTGTTCTATATATTTAGCGAATTATATTCTTATGTCATGTATCATTGTTATCTCTTTTCTTTGATTTCCTGTTCTCTGAGAAGTTCATTTTGGATGTTTTGTAATAGATAACTTCTCCTCTTCTTTCTACCACAGCTATCACAGCACCTTTACCCATATTTTCTACCTCTTCAATCATATTTGCGAAAGTTGTTGCACTGATTGTGGCCCCTTCGTTGAGCCCAATTGCCACGTATTTAGAAGTTTTTTTATTAAATTCACCTCTTTCATAAACTCTAAAATCAGTTCCAAATCCAAAACCATCCTTAACTACATATCCTTTACTTCTCAAATCTCGATAAACAAGATACTTGGTAAGCAATTTCTTGTCCTTCTTAATCAAGGTTTTCATAAAGCTCGAAAAATCGAACTCCTCGGTTTTGTTTAATATTCTTATTTTGTTACTTTGAAGTAGGAATAGTGCTTCAAGATTGCTGAGCAAAAATTCTTTATTAAAGTTTTCACCAAATCCTTTATTTCTGAGCTGGTCCTGATACTTTTGCTGTTGAATTACAATTTTTCCTTCTTTGCCAAAATAATTAGCTTCTACCAGAAAATTTGAATCCGTGAGATTTTCCAATGAGTCAGTCTTTTCAAAGTCCTTTTGACCTTCAGTAAGATTTTCCATCTGATTTGTTATATTATCTTTAATAGGACTATGACTGACATCTTCTTTTTCTTCAGAAACTTCAGTTTTAGTGGTGGGCATAACACATAAATCACTGCCAACAGCCACATTTAATCATTATATAGTGAATTAATAATGAAAGGAGTAAACTATAGAGAAATTAGAGGTATGCCTTATGTAAGGCGTGAATATATAGCTGGAAAGCCTCAGATTAAGATTGCCAGATTTGCCTCTGGTCAGGCAAAAGCTGACTATGATTATTTACTTGAGCTTACTGTAACGGAGCGTATACAAATACGACACAATTCACTTGAGGCAGCGAGATTAGCAGCCAACAAAACCTTAGCACAAGCTGGAGATATGAGCTTTTTCGCTAGATTGAGAGTTTATCCTCATGTCCTCCTACGGGAGAATAAGATGATTGCTACGGCTGGGGCTGACAGATTGCAGGAAGGTATGAGAAGGGCCTTTGGTAAGGCAACTGGCTTAGCTGCAAGAGTGGAACGAGGAAAGACAATTTATGAGGCATACGTAACTAAGGAAAATTTGGAACTCGCTAAAAGGGCCTTTAAAGTAGCATCTAGCAAGGTAGGCTGTCCTACTTTTACAAAGATTACTCCTCTCAAGTAACAAAAAATTAGTATAAAAAGTAAGTATCCTTCAATAACTAATTTTTCAATTCGCAAAAAATTTTCATTAATTAACACAATAGCTAATCCTCGCGGGAAGAATACCATACATCTACAGCAATTATTAAAGTCTGACAGCTCGGATGTTTGGTTTAATCCTAGAAGTAATTATTGATAGATGATAAGTGAGGGCTTGTTTACGTAAGAAGCTTATGAATCGGATCTAAATTACCATAGATTTCTTGAATATCGAGATCCCCCAAGTATTAATTATAATAAGGTATGAATAAACAACAAATATTTTATAACGAAGAAAATTCAACTAATTTGTGGGACAGATTAAGTTTATTACAGATTTCGATGATAAATTTTATCTCAATAAGAAAATATTTGTTCGAGTTGATTTTAATGTCAAAGTACAAGACAATATAGTAAGTGAAGACTATAGGATAAGATCTGCAATCCCTACAATTGAATATTTGGTCAAAAGAGGAGCCAAAGTTATACTTGCTTCTCATTTGGATAGACCTCAAGGCAAGGATATTCGATACTCTCTCCGACCAGTATCACTAAAACTAACCGAAATTTTGTCATCATTTAATGCTAGAGTTACCTTTTCAGATGATTGTATAGGAATTAGTACCCAAAAAATGGTAAATGATTTGAAAAATGGGGAAGTATTATTACTTGAGAATTTAAGATTTTACCACGAGGAAGAAAAAAATGATGCAAAATTTTCAGAGACTCTTTCATCGTTTGCAGACGTATATGTAAATGATGCTTTCAGCACCTCTCATAGAAAACATTCTTCTACGTATGGTATCGCAAAATTTTTTGATACTAGAATTGCAGGATTTAATCTCGCTCAGGAACTTGAGTATTTATCACTGCTAAGGGAGAGACCTACAAACCCCTTTACTTTAGTAATAGGGGGAGTAAAAATTAAGGATAAGATAGGAGCGCTGGATCACCTGCTACCCAAGGCAGACAAGGTTCTAATTGGAGGAGCAGCTTCATATACTTTCTTAAAGGCGAAAGGGCATTCGGTAGGAGAATCGATAATTGAAGAAGATTACTTACCTTGGGTAACTAGAGCGCTAGCTGCCCATAGTGACAAGATAATCCTCCCGCTAGATCATAAAGTGGCGGTCTCTGAACAAAGTGATACTTATCAAATTGTTCAGGATGAAATACCCAAGAATATGAGAGGTTACGATATCGGCGACAAGACAATTCAAAAATTTAGCTATGAAATACATAACAACGGCTTGGGGACTATTTTTTGGAACGGCCCAATGGGTTATTTTGAAAAGGAAATATTTTCAAATGGGACAAAAAGTGTAGCAGTCAGCATGGCACTAGCTTATTGGAGAGGCGTGAAGACATTGATTGGAGGAGGTGATACTTTAGAAGCTGATGAAAGTTTCAGGTGTTTCAGAAAAGGAAGTAACACATGTATCAACAGGAGGAGGTGCTTCATTAAGGTTCTTAGCAGGAGATGAAATGCCTGGAATTGATGTGTTAAAAATCAATTAGAGTACATGTTATATACCATCTTAGTAAAGTAATTAAAATAAATATTTGCTTAATTAACTTTATTCGCTTGACAACATTACTTGAATCCAACTCATTTGATGCAATTGTTGGAGGTGGCAGCGTTTCTGGACTCTTCGCAGCCAGGGAAATGGCTTCGAGAGGAATGAAAGTCCTAGTATTAGAGGAAGACCATGAAATAGGTACTCCAGAACACTGCGGTGGGGTCGTTAGCCAAAAGGGACTAGAAGGGCTTGGAATAATCCCAAGGATAAAGACAATTGATAATGAAATAAGAAGAGCGATCATTAGAACAAAAGAAAACTCTTTGGAAGTAAACTCTGCCAACCAAAAGGTAATTGTTATTGACCGCCGGTCATTTGACAAAGAAATCGCCTTTCAAGCTCAGGCACATGGAGCAGAAATCAATACCAGCAGATCAATCATTTCTACAGTTTATGAGAACAATTTATTTAAAGTCAAGGTCAAGGGGGGTGATATTTACAGGAGCAAATACTTTGTCGATGCTAGAGGAGTTGGTACCCTAGTTAATAGGGGATTAAGGCACATTATACCATCTGGTCAGTACGAAGTTTATTCTCCATGGATTCAAAAAGATACTATTGAAGTGATCTTTGATGCAGAACTTTATCCTGGCTTTTTTGCTTGGATTATCCCTACGGGAGAAGGTAAAGGAAAAGTTGGAGTAGCAGGTAGGAATATCAATCCAAATGTATTGTTAGAATCCTTTTTGAAAAGACGTGGTAAGCCGTACTCAATAATTAGAAAAATCTATGCACCCATATGGATCAATGGATACGTGAAGCCATTTTGCACAGGTACTGGTGTACTTGTAGGAGATGCTGCAGGACAGACTAAACCGACTACTGCGGGAGGGATTTTCACTGGTGGTATGGGTGGAATTTATGCTGGCCGAGCTATTGCACTTTCTCATTCTGAAGGTGAGGAAACTAAATACTTACCTAAATATGAGCTA
Source organism: Candidatus Nitrosocosmicus sp. FF01 (assembly GCF_047711275.1). Lineage (NCBI taxonomy): Archaea > Thermoproteati > Nitrososphaerota > Nitrososphaeria > Nitrososphaerales > Nitrososphaeraceae > Candidatus Nitrosocosmicus > Candidatus Nitrosocosmicus sp. FF01. Next base: position 814,999 of record NZ_JBLNIG010000001.1, read on the forward strand.
AAATGGTTGGCCAGATTTGGCAAAGAATTTGATAGACTACTTTTGTTAAGAAAACTTCTTGAAAGGTTAGATAACAAATCCCTTGATAAGATTTTTTCAGACATTTCAGGCAACACTCTTGATAAGATTTCAGATACCGGTGATTTTGACTTTCATTCGTTTTCGCTTAAGCAATTTTTGAACACCAAGACTACATTGAACCTGCTTTACGCGTTCATGGGTAATGAGTACAGAAAAATAATAAAGGATTTAAGCAAGATATAAATGCGGTTTCTAACTTTTTAGGAATTATGTCTAAGCAGTTACAATTACCTGTTTGCACTTCTTGTAATAGGCCAATCATGCCTAATGATGCCTGTGTTAGATTTTATTGCCCGAATTGCGGATATGTCATTATATGGAGATGCCAGAGTTGCAGAGAATTTGCAAGGCCTTATAAGTGCGTTGGTTGTGGATTCGAGGGGCCGTAGATAACATGGCAAGACTAGTCGCAAGAATAAAAATATTGCCCGCTGATTCCGAAACTGATATTGAGGTATTGGCTGACCATTTGAAAAAAAATGTTCCTCCAGGGATGGAGTTAAAGGCACATGCAAAGGAACCCATTGCTTTTGGATTAAACGCACTAATTGGTGACTTTTTGTTAGATGATGCGGAGGGAGAAATGGAAAAGTTAGAAGATTCAATCAAGAAAGTTGATGGCGCTGGAGAAATGCAAGTTATCAATATCAGCAGACAGTCAGTCAAAATGAAATAGATTAAACCATATGTTTTTGGGGTTCAATTGAAAAAAAAAGACAAGTCTAATTCTAGTCTACGCAAGACGAATGCCGTTAAGATGAAGGTGGCTGAATGCAGGATCAAGGATGTAGGCAAGAAGAAAGCCATCCTAGATAGCCATACAATGGTCAAACTTGGGATTAGAGATGGTGATGTGATCGAAATCGCAGGTAAAAAGATAGCAGCCGTATCTGCTTATAGTTTTGAAGATAAAAATAAGAAGAATAGCTATATTCACATTGATGGTCAAACTAGGCAGAATGCTGGTGTGAGTTTAAATGACTATGTGATTGTAAAGAAATCGGACCCTAAAGATGCTGAGAAAATAATACTTGCTTGTAATACCTCAAAGAATTTCTCTGATGAGTTTATTCTTTATTTAAATAATCGATTCGATGGATATCCTGTAACTAAGGGGGAGCAGTTCCTCCTTAACTTTTTAGGAACCTCATTGGAATTTAAAGTCCAAAATACAGTTCCAAGGGAGGTAGTTAGAATTACAAAATCCACTAAAATCGTAATAAAAATTGGAACTGAAAAATCATACCATACCGGTCATCATGTGACATATGAGCAGATTGGAGGATTGAAAAATCAGATAACACGACTTCGAGAAATTGTAGAATTGCCTCTACGACATCCAGAAGTCTTTTCTAAAATAGGTATCGAACCTCATAAAGGAATTCTACTTTTTGGTCCACCTGGTTGTGGTAAGACGCTAATTGCAAAGGCCTTGGCAGCTGAGTCAAAGGCGAACTTTTTCATAATCAATGGGCCAGAGATAGTAAACAAGTATTATGGCGAAACTGAAAGTAAACTAAGAGAAATATTTCAAAAGGCCAAAGAATCTGCGCCCAGTATTATTTTTATAGATGAGATTGATGCTATAGCGCCAAAAAGGGAAGATACTTTTGGAGATGTTGAAAAGAGGGTAGTAGCACAATTATTGGCTCTAATGGATGGCATGTCTGATCGTGGTAACGTGGTCGTTTTAGGAGCTACAAATAGACCAGATAGTTTGGATCCTGCACTTAGGAGACCAGGCAGGTTTGATAGAGAAATCGAAATAGGGATCCACAACGTGGACGGAAGATACGAAATATTGAAGATTCACACTCATGAAATGCCTCTTGATCCAGATGTGCAATTGAGAGATCTATCAAAATTACTTAATGGCTATACAGGGGCTGATATTAAAGCCCTTTCTAGGGAGGCAGCAATGAAATCCATTCGACGAACGCTTACGGATTTCGACCTCGAAAATCAGAATCAGGTGCCCGCAGAGATCCTAAATAGTATTCGTATAAATCATAATGATTTTCTAAATGCAATGAAGGAGATCATTCCCACTGCCTTGAGAGAGTTTTATGTAGAACCAACTAGTATTACATGGGATGAAGTTGGAGGTTTGGTAAAGGAAAAAAGTCTTTTAAAAGAAAATCTACTATCACCAATAATATCACCTGAAAAATTCTTGAAAATGGGAATAAAACCTGCCAAGGGAGCCCTTATATTTGGTCCATCAGGCTGCGGAAAAACATTACTAGCAAAATCCTTTGCAAATGAAGGTTCAATGAATATGATATTTGTTAGAGGACCGGAAGTTTTATCAAAATGGGTTGGTGAATCAGAGAAAGCAATACGTGAAATATTCAGGAAGGCACGTTCTTCATCTCCTTGTATAGTGGTATTCGATGAATTGGATTCTCTTGGTAGACCAAGGACGTTTGATGATGTGTCTGGTAATGAGCGGGTTTTATCCCAGATATTGTCAGAGATGGATGACTCCGGAAATTTTGGGGTTATCGTTATTGGGATTACAAGTAGACCAGACTTACTGGATACATCCTTGTTGAGACCTGGCAGATTTGATCTTATAATTTTTGTAAATCCGCCAGATGAACTATCGCGCTATGATATATTGTTGAAAATCACGTCATCAATGCCTATTTCCTCTGATGTTGACTTGACAAAGATTTCTTCACTTACAAAGGGATTTAGTGGAGCAGATTTGGTTGCTCTATGTCGCATAGCCGCAATAAATGCGATCCATAAGAATTCCGACATGATATTCAATAATGATTTCGAAGAGGCCTTAAACACATTAAAGCCGTCGATAACTAACGATGTTCACAATTGGTATTCATCCATCGAAAAAAAGTTGACCACTGCGATCCCAAAATTTCATGATAAGATTTTTTATGGGTGAGCCTCTTCTGCATACAATTCTTTATCTAAACCTATAATATGAACTGGCGATTGAATAGTCTTGATGAACTATCCTATTAGAAATGTTATATATGAGAGAATAAAACAACTAGGAGGTATCACTACCGATCAAGATCTTGTCAATTCTCTGTCTAAAGATGATATTGACATCCCAGATGATGAACTAAATAAAGTTTTGCTTGATTTGGAGATTTATGGTCTCATTCGCGTTACTTGGGTTACTAAAGATAAGAAGCGAATTGAAATAGCAAATTAATTTAATCAGTATATTCCTGGAAATAAATGCCACTTAAAATCTGAAATACCATAAAGAATCAAGCGCAATTGCTATGAATATTATGACTAGATATGGTGCAGTTACCTTGTAAGCCTTCCATGCAAAATCCGGGTTAGGGTTCTGCAGTAATTTATAATGGTATATAGTCATGAGTGTGCCTGAAACAATTGCTACAACGAGATACAAAATACCTAACCCAAAGAAATACAATGAGATCGAATATGGTATAAGTATTAGAGAGTTTGTGAAAATATATTTTGCAGTTACTTTGTCTCCGTAAACTACTGGAAGCATAGGTATGTTGGCCTTTGAATATTCTTCTCTCGTTTTAATAGCTAAACACCAAAAATGAGGTGGGGTCCACATGAAAACTATCCACCCTACTAGGAATCCAAGCAGGTCAATGCTATTAGTGGTTGTAGCCCAACCAGCCATGGCCGCAGCACTGCCCGCAAATCCTCCTATTACTATATTCCATACGTTCCTCCTTTTTAGTAGTAACGTATAAATCACTACATAAAAAAAGATGCCAAGTGCTATCATGAAAGTTGCCATGGGATTCAATGTTAGCCAAGCCAAAATCACTGCTGCAACACACAAGGCCAGCCCGTAAATTAAGACATTATTTGCCTTTAGCCTTCCCGACGGAATTGGCCGTTTGGAAGTTCTTACCATCAAGTTATCAATATTTTTATCATAAAATTGATTGATTGCACTAGCGCCCATTGAAGAAAGCGATCCACACACTATCAAAAAGAATAATTTCAATATCGAAATATCCCATGCCGAATTGGGAGTGCCATCGAATCTTGTAGCTGCGAGCATCGAAGTGACTGCAGTAATAACCAATACTATTACAATCCGTGGTTTTGACACCTCGATATAGTCTTTAATAGTTGAAGATTCCACACGGTCACTCAAAGACACTAATATTCAATGTTAATGACCAAATGCCTGAATTTAACTTATTCGATACTACAAAAAAATTGGACTTTATATTGCTTAACGCATATCTCTCTTCTTTTCGATTTCTTGTATTCTTTCTCTTAGATCTTCTAACTGACCAGTTGACCATTTAACAAATCCTTCTATTAATTCTTGAGGCATTTTATTAATTTGTGAAACGATAATAAATCCTTCAAATATTTTTTCGTAAGTCTTACAACATACAACCATATTTGTAATTGCATCATTAACAAAATCATTGTTATTGTTTCTTACATAATTTTCTTTGAAGTCATTTAATAATCTGTTAGTTCTCTTGGTCACCTCATCTACACCAATATTATTATCGTAGGTATTCTTGTCACTAGACAATTTTCAGACAATCTTGTACCTAAAGCTTTGCTTATTAATTTATATCATAACGGAAATGGTGATTAATTCATTTAAATAGTAGATAAGGTCAGATACCCTAGTGCTTTCATCATTAAGTAGATCAGAATAATGTATCATCATTCCCTTGTCACATTAAGCTAATAATTCTTATAATTGTTTATTTTTTTTTACAAGGATATTATTTTTTTTTCACTATCTTTTTTTTAACTTTTTTTTATACCTTTGTGTATATGTCCAACATAGATATAATTTATGAAGATATTAATTCTTTTGGATCAGTTGGAATTAAGAAATCCGAATTAAAGAAAAGGTTTCCTGAGGAGACCTTCGAAGAAAGTCTAGACCAATTGGTAGTTCAAGATAAGATTTGTGTTTCAAAAAAAGGAACATATATTTATTGTTGGGGCAAAAACTTTTATCTCGAATATCTTCTGTCTTCTGACATTAAATTCAAATATCTTTATGAATCTATTATCGGAATCCAAAACAAACTAAACAATTATTCAGATAGTATTTTCAAATATGTTGAAAAGATTGATTGTGAGTTGTCTGAAGTAAAAAGCTCATTTGTTCGTATTGAAGAAAAGATCGGTTCATTAAAGAACGATACTTCAAATCCAAACGAAAATACTAGTAACATCAATCTTGAGGAATTCAAAGAACAATTTGACTCCATGATCGCAGAGAAATCATCATCGATTGGTTGGTTGGAATTGTCCTCAATAAAGGATGATTTATGTGCCAGATGTACCATAACGAGTACAGAGTTTTATTCACTTGTATCAGATCTAATTGAAACATATCCGGACAAATATGAACTATCCTCTGGTGGTTATGAGGGGGTAGTCCTGAGGGGGATAATTCATGGGTTTGTGAGGTGTATATGATGAATCCATATAACCTGAGTCTTAATCCCTTCCCAAGCAGCCCTACCCCTACAATTAATAATGCAAATATATTGGGAGGGAAACGACACATTAGCGCTCTAAATTCAATTCACTCATGTCTGGATGATTTGAGTGAAAAGCTTGGCAATGAGAACCTACACAATGAAGACTTGTTTAAAGTTATAACCATGATACAGGATGTAGGTTCTGGTAAAACACACTTAACACTTCATATGAAAACCTTGAATGAGTTTGAGGAGAAGTCTGTCATTTCATACATCGACCTAACTCAGGTGCAGCCACGTGAGATTGATAATTTTTTTCATTCTATAGTAACAGGATTTGGTAAGGGTTATTATAGTACGGTTAAAACTCGATTTATAGAATATCTTAGAGATAACTATCAACAAAACCCTAAACTCGTAAAGAAGGTAATCAAGTATGGGTTTATGGACTCATTGAACGGCAATTCTATTTCTGAGAAACTGGAACATTTGACACAAAAGAAAATGAATTTATCATACGAGCATTTGTTCGAATTGATGTCTAAAGATTTTACTAAAATCGAGATGCAATTAATTACTGAGATCATTAAAACAAGCACCCTAAATTATTCCGATCTTAAAACCTTCGAGAATCTTACGATGGTGTTATCCACAATTGCAAAAATAAACTACAAATTATTTAACAAAATTACTATCTTCCAGATTGATGAATTTGATACCAATCCAAACTCGTTAGAATATTTAAAAGGGTTAATAAATTCTCATATTCCATACGCTATATTGATGGTGGTGACTACACCTTCCTACTATGCAGAAATTTCTAAATCAAGTCCTTCACTTTTTGATCGACTAGAAAAAGCTAATTTTAAAATCGATCTAGCTGGTTCCAATTCATTCGATGAAATTAATGATATTGCACTTCAGTATGTACTCCATTATAATGACAAGCTGACTGCATTGGAAAAGAAAGACTTGTCCGCAAAAATCCGTATTATCTATGATGAATTTCCTGAATTTAGGAATATCAGGTCTATTCTAAATGTGCTTTATCATGCTTTTGAAGTCGCTTCTGCAAAGAATTCTCAAAATATAGATGAACAGTCAATAGAAGATACCATAAAGAATGTGTATCCTGGATTGAGGTTGAGAGGAAGTATTATGGGCATTCCTATATCGGATTTCATTAAGATGAGAAAAATATCTATTGACAAGGATGTAGTAGAAGCTAATGTGCGAAATGCTGTTAGAAATTTGATAACATATTTTGAACAACTAGGGACCGTAAAGAAGTATGAAGATATCATTGATGGCGAATTTCTGGATGCGGCATACAATGACCAGATGGGAAAGAAGGTGGGTATATCCATTGCTGTAGATTTCGATAAAAATAAAAATTTTGACAAAATAGTTAAAAGTACAAAAAAAAATTCTGTCGTTGATAAATTAGTCATCCTAACCACAAATATGACTTCCATTAAAAAGAACGGCACAACTTTGGTGACTATTGATAAATGGAAACTTGCGGATCTGCTCTATTTTAGCAAGAAGTATGATAGTGACGAATTCAGTTCCGAAGATCCTCAAAAGGCACTGTTACTAGCTAAATCGATTCAGATATGCTGACTCATTGAGCTATTAAATTAAGTTTTATTTATATGCAGTATAAATATTAATATGCAATAAGAGGAGTCATTTAATTTAATTAATTGAAAAAAGATTTGCATACCCTTGAAGATTTTATAGCAAACATCCATAAATTAGGCTATTACTTGATTGAATATAGTGGAGTCAAAGTTCCATGTTTGTTAGTAGAATCCTCGCTATTTGAAACCGTAATGAAAGTGTCTTATGGGAAGTCGAATTTAATAGATACCAACTTGAATATTTTCGATGATGGAAGTCATGTCTTTGTCAATTTGAACGTGAATTTTTTGAAAAGCAACCTTGATTTCGACTTTTTGCTATATGCAAATGAAACAATTGACTTCTTTGAATCGTTGGCTGCGTCTGGGATGTTGGGAATAGCTCCCCATGAGACATCCGGTAGCAATGTTTTTTTTGTCCAATTACCTAAAAAAGAAGCAGCGGAAAGAGCGCTTGACTTGATTCGTTCCAAATTGAAATAAGTGATATACCAGATAGTTTGTTTCCCGCGAATCTGAGTTTACGGGAATATTTATTTTAAATAACGGTATGACTTTTTCTTTATTGTAATAAATTGAAGCATAGGAATAGGAAGCCGCGAGGAAATAAAACAAATTATCGTAAGGTTGTAATCATGGCAGTTTTATTCGGTGCACTATTGATTGGTGGATCGATAACAGCATTTTCTAACTTTGGGAATAATAATGATACATCTTCGTCAACTAATCCTCAGAATATTCAACAATTGATTTCCAATCTGACATCTCCGACAATTCCTGGGGCTAAAGCAATAGGAAATGATAACGCCCCTATTAATATAATTGAATTCGGTGACTATCAGTGTCCGTTTTGCGCACGTTTTAATCAAGAAACAAAGGATGATTTGATTTCAAAATATGTGGATTCTGGTATAGTCCGATTTGGTTTTAAGGATTTAGTCATAAACGATCTTCCTAAGGATAAACTTTCTACTCTAGGGGCAGAAGCATCCTATTGCGCAGCAGAACAAGACAAATATTGGGAGTATCATGATGAGGTTTATAGAAATTCGAGAGGTGAAAACACTGGATGGATATCTCAGGACAGTTTGATTAGCTTCGCTAAGAATGTAAATATGACTGATATTTCTGAATTTACCAGTTGCTTGGAATCTCACAAGTACAATCAATTAGTAGTAGAAAATGATATGTTTGCCAAAAATTTAGGTTTGGCAAGCACTCCAACATTTCTAATCCTTAAGGAAAATTCTACAAGAATTGCGGCAGTAGAAGGCGCACAACCATTAGAGGTTTTTGATGACGTAGTTAATCAAATGTTAAACAACACTCTTTAGGCCGATAATTTCTATCCTTTTTAAAAATGGTCTGCTTTGATCAAATATTCAAGCATTATCTGATCCATTTACCTATTGAATTAGGATTTGAAAGTACCTTTTTATCTAGACTATTTAGATTCATTAAAGAGATGTCCTGAAGCCCGAAGATGTAAAAATAATTATTTTGATTCATGAAAGGGTTCTAACCTTGTAAAATTTGGCATAATTATATTTAAAAGGTTCTAGTTACAATCAATACTCTTGATTTCAACTAATCGGGCTTGACTACGATAATGGTCTCGCACTTAAAAATTTTAATATCAGAGTCTTTTGGTACTTCGGCTATATTTTTATTATCATTCATATACGGTATATTCAATTTGCCCAACAAACAAGGTAAATTTCTCTATTAATACAATATTTAATTTAGATACCTTCTAATGAGAATTTAAAACGAGCACCGTTCTTGTAGTCGGGGTCGAGCCAAATTGAACCTCCATGGGATTCTATGATGCCCCTGCAAATTGCCAAACCCAACCCTGTTCCACCGTATTTTCTTCGGAGTCCAGTATCTATCTGATAGAATTTCTTAAAAATACCGACAGTGTTTTCATCTTTGATCCCAATACCGTTATCTTCTACGGTAAATATGATCCTTTTTTGCATTTCCTGAGGCGAGGATTTGTCCGAATTAGTCTTTTCCATTAGGCTTTGTTCCTCAACTTTAATTGTGATCCTTCCGTCTCTATTTGGGACATGATCTACCGCATTATTAACCAAGTTAAACAATACCTGGCTTATTCTGGTCGGATCGCAATAAACATTTGAACGTGTAGTAACAATAGTATCAAAACTAATTTCCTTTTCTATCATAAGTGGTCTTAAAGCAGCAGCGTTTGTTTCTATCATTTCTTTTATGTTGGTAACCCGCTTATTGAGATGAAATTTGTCAGACTCCATTTTATATACCGTAAATATGTCGTTGATTATTGTTTCAAGTTTCAGAATGTTTTTATAAACTATATTAAGAGCCTTTTTTTGAAAAACATTTAAGTTAGTTGATTTGTCTCCCCTTAGTATCATTTCAACATAAAGCTTCATGGGAGTAATGGGCGTTTTAAGCTCATGACTTACCATAGAGAGAAACTCTTCTTTTGCACGTGTGGATTTTCTGAGTTCGGAATTCACTTGATTTACCTCGGATTGTTTCATCCTCAATTCCTCGTTAGCGTGTTCTAATTCCATAGTCCTCTCTTTGACTTTGCGTGTTAAATTTTTGTTAGAATTTTCTATATTTCTTCTCATCACCTCAAGACTGATTGATAAATCCTTGACTTCACTAGAGCCTTCTATCATAATCTCTTTACTAAAGTTATTTTTGCTCAGTTCCAATGCTGAATTTTTTAAATGAGTTATAGGTGAAGTTATTTTTCTAACAGATAGAACGGTGACAAAAATGGTAATTATAAGGATTAAAGCACTTGAAATTAGAAAATTAGTTATAGTTTTATTATAATTGCTCATTATAGTCGACAGATCTCCTTCAAAAACAAGAGTCCAATTCCCGTTTGAGTTGTAAATCTCTGATCCTAGAATTAGTGGAATCGAGATTGTCAAGGTGTCTCCAATAGCATCTAACCCGTTATTCAACAACAATCCAGTAAGATTTGCATCGTGGTATGTATCACTAGTGTCTTTATTCAATGTAGTCGTTTGATTAGAATTTGTGTCGTAAATTAAGAAACCGTTATCGTGTAACAACTTAACCGCAAACATAAAAGATTTATCATCCTCACTGTTATAGAATAAACTTTCATTCAATGTATTGTGAATGAAACTAACTGGAATTTCTATGTCCAGAATTCCGTTGAGTATTCCTTTGGCATCATAGCGCGGGGTCGAAAAATGAAATCCACTATGGTTGGCAGATGATTCAGTTGTTGACTGGCTATCAAAGAAAGCATTACCCTCAAGCGCCTTTTTAAAAAATTCCTCATTTGCAACATTTTCTCTCATAGTCTTATTTGTAGTATCAATTATCAAATTACCCCTCAAGTCGTAAATAGCCACATCTGTATATTTTGAATCGCTATAGTCGACGTATTCTCGTAAGATCTCTGCTTGCTTGGCTTTTGGAAAGCTTTCATTCATGAGCATGGGATTTTTAGATAAATGATTAAGGTCAATCGTTACCTCTCGAACTTCTTCTGACAGCCTTTTTGCTAATTGGTTTCCAGAAATTTCGAAAATATCAAAAAATTTTGCTCTGATTCCAGTAATATTTTGTAATGATACAATTGAAGTTATGATTAATGAGCCTATTATCACCGGGATAAGTAAAATCAAAATATTCGTCGCGACTTTCGTGCTAAATCAAGTCATAATAGAAACATGAAATATTAAATAGATTACTATTCATGGCCTGGATTTTCATAAGGGGAAAAAAGTAATATTTGGAATGATAAAGTAAGATTTCTGAATTCAGCTTTTGCCTTTGCGTCTCAAAATAAGTTTGTTGTTCTGACTTTATCTGTATTGAAGTTTACTCTTTACTGGTATATTTTATAGTGACTTGTTTTGGTTACTACAATTTATGAAATATTATTTCACAATTTGAGTTCCCATTAGTAATTATTTTTTCAAAATATCAAAAATTACGAACTTCAGTTCCCTATACTGAATCCATTTTGAAGTTGACTTATTTCGGCCCCCATGTTTGGACGTTTCAATATAATTCATTACGAAACTACGGAATCATCCTGCCGATTTACATTTACATTTGAATGGATTTCAGTCGGATTAACGATAATCTTCAGGATTTAATATTCGGACTAGATAACCATTAACATTAAGTTGCCACTTGAGAGAACCATCCATGCTCTGATCTCCTGCAATAGATACCCCCTAGATGTGACCATTCCAAAATGGTTGACTCATATTACATTAGAAGAAAAGGATGGATCTTGAATGGCTGGAGCCAAACCAATTAAAACTTTTATATATCTATAACAATAAAACGTGTGATGAATAATTCTTTGAGGGTGTTAGTAATTGCAATAGCAGTTACTTCAATGGCTTTGACTCCAGTTTTGCTTATCCAAAATGTCAATGCAGCTACTCATAATTGTGCAGACTATACTCAAAAATCCTCGGCTTGGATACAAGGTTGCAAGAATGGTTGGTATGATCATGACCACTGTTATTCATATAGTGGTGGAACAGGACAGTACGGTCAAGGGTATGCAGTTGGTTGGGATAAAGGGTCCTGTAAATAAAAACTAATTTTTTTCTTTGAATTTCAATTTTGAATCTTTTCATAAAGTTGCCTGTACTCCCCAAATTAAAATTTTGGAATTTTTAAAATTTATGTGATCTCACTAACCAGCACCGATTAAAAATGAGTCACATAGGAAATATCTCCGTACGACTCTAAGATGTTAACCAAATGAAAACATATTTGAACTAAGGTTTTATTCATAAAATACCCCCTTGCAATAATCTAAGGGTTTCATATTCGAAAGTGTGGTAAGATTTACTAAATCCGGGGACCTGTATCCAAAGTTTCCTTGTAATTTGCCTCAGTTACTTTGACTGATATGATAGGCTGATACAATGGGCCGAAAGGGATTTGAACCCTCGGCCTTTCGATTATCAGTCGAACGCTCCACCAAGCTGAGCTATCGGCCCTATTTGTTAGTTTTTAAAGGCCCTATTTTTCTAATATAAATGTAATTTTGGTACATGGCTCATATAACTACTGTATAAAACAATTTGTTTTTAAAACTCTTATTTTCACATGTGGACCATTCCAGGCCATTGAATGAACGCGAAATAGATTTTCCTGCTGATGACAAAGGGTGCGATAAGCTACCAGCATTTATTATATCGAGAACAGTTAATAGTCGTTGTGGTTTGATCGCTTTGACTCTAAATCACCTTACATTTTCTGATATACTGTAGACATTGATGAGGCGGATTTTGATTCTAGGTTTTCGCTTTTTGGGGATGTTCAAGTACATAGATAATAAATTAAGACCATGCTGCAGATGATACTAATCTCAAATTATTAGTCTTAAAGTGGGAGGGATTAAATTCCATACAAATGCCTCTGTAGTCTTCGTCTACTTTCAGATAATAGATCTGTAATTTCATAGTGTGAAATAGAGCCATTTTAGCCATAATAATGACAACTTTGTTTGAATTAATTATGTGACTTTAGTAATTCTTTGATTTTTGAAAGGTAAAAATAAGTAAAAAAATATACCCCTGGTATTTAACATACATTAGTTGAATAAGAGAATTCGAATCGTTGCCTTCTTTACTAAGAGAAATAATGAAGAAGCTGATAGAGTTTCAAAATTCCTTAAAGATAAAATGGTTCAAAAAGGCATTGATATTATAGAATTCAAGAAAGAGAAAAATGATACAACAAACATTATTCTAAAAACCCATATTGATCTAGCCATAGCAATCGGTGGAGATGGTACAACTATCAAGGCGTTTAGAACGTTACCATCGAATGTTCCTGTTCTTTGTATTAATGCCGGAGGGACACGTGGTATTTTGTCAGAAGTGTCAATGGATTCCGTAAACTCAATCATAGACCCATTGCTTAACGGGGAATATATATTAGACAAACGGATAAGAATAGTTGCTCATATTGGAAATGATTTAACAGTTCCAGTATTGAATGATTTCGTTTTAATGAGGTCTGAACTTGATAAGACACCTGTATTTAGGTTAACTATAAATGATTGCAATCTTAATCAAAAAATGGATGGTTTAATCATCTCAACTCCTACCGGGTCAACCGGTCACTCTTTATCCAATAATGGTCCAATATTACAAGAACACTTGGATTGTGTACTCATAACTCCCATTGGCTCGGTAAATAGAATGCCTTCATTTGTGTCGCCTTTAAATGTGATAAAGGTTAGTGCAAATCATTTAACTCAGCTGATAATGGATGGTCAAGTTACACAAACAATTCCAAAAAATCAAATTGTTTCGATAGTAAAATATGATCAAGATGCCATGTTTATTAGGTTCAAAAAGAATGAGATCAGACAGTTGACCAAACTTGGATTCGCCTAATAGATTTGCGACTGATGCAAATATCTTTTATATGGGATTACCTTTTCTGACCACCTCTACATACACTTACTACATTACACCTCAAATCTACGATGAGATAAGACACATAAAGAAAAATGTTGATGGTTTGAACCTTTTATTAATTACTAAAAAAGTTGTCGTGATGGAAGCCTCCAATGAGAATATTGTTAAAGTTAGAAAAATGGAGGAACAAATAGGCAGGAATGTCCTATCTGAGGCAGATCAGTCTATTGTTGCATTGGGTATCCAACTAAACGTGCCCGTCTTATCCACTGATTTTTCTTTAGTAAACGTGGCAAAGCATCTTTCAATACAAGTAGTAATACCAGGAAAAAAGAATTTTGTAACAAGATCTTCTGGAAAATATTGTAGTATTTGCAAAAAATTCGTTACCAAAAATTTGGAATTTTGTGAATATTGTGGAAACAGATTAATTGTTAAGTCAAAGACCTGAAAAATTTAGTTAAGTATTCATCCAGGGTTTAGAATTACCAATAGACAATAAAGATGATAGTCTCACTAAGATGAGATTTCCTTCCATTCATGCGACATTTGGGATGATTATTGCTCATTTATCAAGTTGGCGTATTTAAGCTCCTCGGAAATCATTTTTACATGAATGCAAAACTAATCCTAACTTTGGATCTTCCAGATAGTACAAAAGGAAAAATTCTTTTTTATTTCTTAAAATAGTCCTTCTGTTCAGGCGTTAACTTATCCATTCTAATCCCGTATTCCGATAAAGCTAATCTGGCTAGTTTACTATCTAATTTTTGTGGAGGTTTGTAGACCTTATTGGCCAATCTGGTTGCATATTTGGATAAATAGACAATAGCTAAAAACTGGTTAGAAAAAGAAGCGTCCATTACTTCTGGAGGGTTCCCGTCAGCTCCAACCAGATTGATTACCCTACCTTTGGTCATGAGGTAGATTCGCTTTTTCTCCTTAAATTTGTCTTCAATATTATAACAGGTAACATTTGGTTTAGGCTCGTAATGATGAGGATCAATTCTATCTAAATATTTGACATCTATTTCCACATCAAAATGTCCTGTGTTACATAGAATCGCTCCGTCCTTGAGCTCACTAAAATGTTCTCTTCCGATCACGTTTATCTGACCTGTGCAGGTTATGAAGATATCATTACTTGATAATAAATTCTTCAAATTATTCACCTCATATCCGTCAAAGAAAGCCTCAATCGCTTGCAGGGGTTCTACTTCTGTTATCGATACTTTAGCACCCATACCGCGTGCGCATCTTGCAACCCCTTTGCCAACCCATCCATAACCACATACTACTATCCTTTTGCTCGCTATGATTGTTCCGGTAGTACGTATAATACCTTCCAGTGCACTTTGCCCCGTTCCATTTTGATTATCAAGCATTTGTTTCATAAATGATTCGTTGACAGCTATTACGGGATACAAAAGCAAACCAGAGTTACTAAGTTTACGTAACCTATTGACCCCTGAAGTAGTTTCTTCAGTTCCTCCTAACAAACTTTGTTTTCTAAGAACTGCTTTCTTGTGCATCTCTGCTCCGTCATCTGTTACTATTTGAGGTTTTGTATCTAATACCTTATCCATGTTATTGTAGAATGAATTGGTATCGCCTGGATAATTTGTGTATAAACTGATATTTGAATTAGCGTCTTGTAGATAGCTTATCATATCTTTTTTACTAGAGAGTGGATTGGCAGCGCATAGCGAAATTCTAGCACCTATCTCTGCAAGGCCTGTGACCAAAACTGCTGTTTCTTTGGTAATGTGTAAGCACATTCCTAAACTAAAACCATTTAATGCTTGGCTGTTGGAATATTTCCTTACCAACTTACTTAATAGTGGCATTCTGTTCTTAGCCCACAAATACTCTTTTCTACCTATACTGATACTATCTTTCAAATCTGTGGTTATAAAAATTATCTAATTATTAAATAAATTTGACTTACTATAGCTTGTAATCGCTAAGGATATCTGAATACCGAGCATCCTTATACGCGACGTATTTTACATAATCACCATAAGTTTTGTCAAATCCGCAATTTTCACATTTGACAAACGAAAAATCATCGGAAAGTTCGGCAGCACTTTTGCAATCAGGACATCTGATTTTCACTTAAATCGCTTTTAATTGCTTAATGATAGGTTGTCTGACCTTTCTAAATACTCTAAATCCGCATATACACTTTATTTCAGGAAGGTATGATAACTCCTCTGCAGTCACGTTGGTCCCGCAGGACATGCACTCATAAGTTACTGCTCCCATGACTTCGTTACTCATACATATTCTATATCTTACCGGCTATTTAATCATTCTTGGTAATATTTGAGTTAAACGCCTGCACTCGGATTATACTTAAAAGTCAATTTACTCGCTACTCTGCAAACCCATTACAAGCGCAATACCCAAACTCATCAATACGTTTATCACATCTAGGACATTTTTCTGTATAATCTACTTCCCACATGTGCTTTCCATAAAGTTGATAATGAGTATCTATTTCTGGAGGGACCACCGAATTTTCAAGTAACGGATTTTCACTTGGCTTAAACTTACAGTTTTGGACCTTTTTTTGTTCCAATATCTTTAACTATCTATATATCGTTAACCTATATTTTTAACTAATCTAGAAAAATCCTAAATAGCCTATCTAGTTTTGTATTAACTATTCAACAATGCAAAATTATTCTGCTGTGGATTCAAATTTGGTTAAAAGCATTATCCTTCCACGTAGTAAGCTTTCTAGAAAAGGTGAAAATGGAATAACGCTCATAGTTGGAGGGAATAGAATATACCACGGTGCACCGTTGTTATCCTCCATTGCCGCACTTAGGAGCGGAACCGATTTAGTATATACCGCGATTCCAAAAATCAATTTATCTTCATCTAGGAATTTTTCTGCTGACTTAATTTTCGTTCCTTTTCCAGACGACAAATTGACAAGTGGGGCAGTTAGGCGACTTTTAAATATGATCCCTAAAAAAATTGACGCAGCCGGCATAGGAATGGGGTTGAGTTTCTCAAAATCTCAATCTCTTTTAGCTCTTATTAACGGGCTTTTGCAACAAGAAGTTCGATTAATAGTTGATGCAGGAGCATTAGTTCCTGAAATTTTAAATAATATTACTAATACCAAAACTGTTGTCACACCTCATGCTGGGGAATTCAAACGGCTGTTTGGTATTCTTCCTACGGGAGAACTAGATGAACAGTTAAAACTAGTCACTAAATTTGCAAGAGAATACGGACTTGTTATAGCCTTAAAAGGATTTTGGAATATCGTTTCAGATGGTGATCAAACATTTGTTACTCAAAGAACAACGCCTGCAATGACAGTCGGTGGAACTGGGGATATTCTATCTGGGCTAGTGGCCGGATACCTTACCAAATACGAATCAATACATGCTTGTATCCTTGGATTATACTTTAACGGAATGGCTGGCCTCAATATTTTTAATAGGATGGGATTACATATGGTGGCATCAGATTTGTTGGATGAACTACCCTATGTAATGAAGGCATTTGACAAAATTAGCGACTAACGTTTATTGGTTCAAATTTAGTATTCTTTATACTATTTTGGTTATCCTCTAGATGCCAAATATCGTTAAAATGAGTGCTCAAAACCGTTTTGAAAATTTCATGTGAATCAAAATATGCTGATTTGGTACCGTCATTGTTAATCAAAATAACAATATCGTTATCAAAAATAAACATATTTGAGCTAATTTTGGCCCTTTTCATCTCAACAGCGTTAGGCAAGACAACGGAGTCAGCATTTGAATATTGATCAAATAGTATTTTCACCGTTACGCCTCTAATTACAGCCTTCAGAATTTCATCTTTAACTGATTTAAGGAGGATATTTCCCCATGAATTCAATGATATATGGATAGTTTCCTTGGAGGATCTTATTAGATCTGTAATTTTTTTATCAGTAAAAATCTGATTCAGTATCAAATACCTCCGTTCCTCAAGTCCCTTTTTTTCTAATCCCTCATCATTGATTTGCTGCAAAGAATTTATAATATCACTTAAATCCTTTACCTTTTTTTCATATTTTTCTATTAACTTGTTAAATGATTCTTTGGGAGAAAGCGCTCGAAATGTTAAAGGCTTTTGATTATTTATGAAAACCAGGTTCTTCTTCTCTAGTTTTTTTAAAATGAAATAAATTTTTGTTCTTGGCAAACCTGAACAAAATGCTAACTCTGTGGCTGAGATCATCCCCTTCCCCAATAATCCCAGATACGCTGATGCCTCGTATTTCGATAATCCTAATTCCTCTAATCCACCCAAAATTTCATTGCTAATTAGATTCGCATTCGACATCAAAAGATTATTTAGCAAATGGTATAGTAAGACCAATAGTCAAAATTATTGAATTATTAATTAAAAAAAAAGAAAGTATTCCTTCAGTAGATTTTTCAGTACAGGTCTATATTTTTTTATCGATTAGATGAATTCTGTTTACTTTATATCCTTTCAAAGACTTTGATAAGCATATTTGAGAATATACTACGATGACACTTGCACCACAGGAATTAGAGAATACTGCAAGTAAATTTGCAGCCGAGGCTATAAAGCTTGATTCTCAGGGGTCGCATTCTTCTGCTATTAGCTCTTATCAGAGGGCAACCGAGGCACTCATTAAACTGGTTCAAATTTATCCAGAATATAAACTGAATAGAGTATATTTGGAAAGAGCAAGTGCATATCAGAATAGGATAAAGGCCATTCAAATGGCAAATGGGATAATAGACGATGACAAACGACAAGATTACTCAGGTTCTGATTTGAAAGAACCCGCCAGAATTGACAACCGTCCGTCTACTCTTAATTCTAAACATGTTCACAATAATACTCAACTCAAAATTAATAATCCTCAGATCAACAATAACCACAATGATCATGGAAACAGACCTAATTCAACCAACCACAATGGTAATTTGATTCAAGAATTGAGTAAAGAGCTAGAAAATCTTGTGCTCAAAGAAAAACCCATGGTAACGTGGAAGGAAGTTATTGGTTTAGATGATGCAAAAAGAGCCATAAGGGAATCTATTGTATATCCTACCAAACGAGCTGATTTGTTTCCATTGGGATGGCCACGCGGCATATTGTTGTTTGGACCTCCGGGATGCGGTAAAACTTTACTTGCAGCGGCAGCCGCTGCAGAGATACATGGTTATTTTATTAATATCGATGCAGCATCGATGATGAGCAAATGGCTAGGAGAAGCAGAAAAAAATATTTCAAAACTATTTACATTTGCTAGAGCGTTACACGAAAAAGAGAAAATACCTATTCTGTTATTTATTGATGAAATAGATTCCTTATTGGGCACTCGCAACGGAGAGGTTGGAGGCGAGGTAAGAGTAAAAAATCAATTCTTAACCGAAATGGATGGTATTAATGGTAAATCTAAAGACTCTTTTCTATACGTGATAGGGGCTACAAACAAACCTTGGAGTTTAGAATCAGGTTTCTTAAGAAGGTTTCAAAAGAGAATATATGTTACTTTGCCTGACTTAGCTTCACGTAAAAATCTTTTCAAACAGTACACTTCAAAACTAGCTCGAGATCAGACTGTAAAAGTGGATGATTTGGCAAAACTTTCAGAGGCGTATAGTGCAAGTGATATAAAAGATATTTGCCAGTCAGCACAATTAAAAGTTGTAAACGAACTTTTCGAAGAAGGAGAACCGATGGACGAGGCCACTCTTCCAAGAGAACTGACCTTGTTAGATTTTAAGGAAATGTTTAAGGTAAGAAAGCCGAGTGTAAGCCCGGAAATGATCCGTGCATATTTACGTTGGAGTGAACAGTTTAAGGCATTATAATTATCAGGTAGCTTGACTGAATCGTTCAATCCCTTCGTTTATAATTTTTTCTGCTTTCTGACTATTTTCCCACCCAGTAACCTTTACAAATTTTCCTTTTTCAAGCTCTTTATAATGCTCAAAGAAGTGTTTTATTTTGTCAAGTATTCTGCCATCCAACTGCTCTATCTCCGTATACTTTGAATAATCATAATCAACTTTTTCATTGGGAACGGCGATAATTTTAGAATCTTGACCTTCCTCATCTTCCATAATTAACACACCGATAGGTTTTGATCTCACAACTGATAAGGGTGAAAATGCATCGTTACTTAAAACTAAGATATCTATAGGGTCACCATCCTCTTCTCTGGTCTTTGGAATGAATCCATAATTAAACGGATAAACCATTGAAGTATGCAACTTTCTGTCTACAAAAAGAATTCCTGATTCAGAGTCTACTTCGTACTTTATATTACTATTTTGGGGAATTTCTATTACCACATTAATATTACTAGGAGGGTTTTTTCCAGACCCGATTTGGTCAAAAGTATTCATATAGTCTAACTTTTCTCGCTTTTTTTAATATATTTCTATGTATCAATTATACATAAAAAAGCTTTTTCATATTTACACAAATGCTAACTTACTATCTATCAGGTTTTTTCTTTTTACTAGTCGACCTAGATCGTGGACTTCAATCAAGATTTCTTGATAATTTTGCTGTTGGCGATTGAGGTGAACTAGTTTTTCCAAAAATTTAAGAGAGGTTGTAGACTTGGATTCAGTTATACTATGAATTTGGAAAGTAAGCTTGACTTAAAAGAAATTGAAAACCAAATTAGAGGTTACTATAATGATCCCTCCTTTAAGATCAAAATCAAGAATTTTATAGATAATCAAAATAACTTTTCATCAACTATAGGATACGTAGAAGGACCACCAACCATGAATGGGGAACCACATCTAGGACATTTGAGGGGAAGAATCATAAAAGATCTTTGGTATCGAAAATCCTTCATCCAAAAAAAGAAAATGATATTCCGTGCCGGTTGGGATTCGCAAGGATTACCTGTGGAACTCCAGGCAGAAAAAATATTGGGCTTGACAGGTAACAAGTCCGAAAACCTAAGAAAAGTGGGCATTGAAAGAATCGTAGAAACATGTAAGAAAATAATCTTAGAATACAACAAGAAATGGGTAGAAGTAGACCAGCTTATTGGAATGTCTTTTGATTACCAAAATGCCTACTGGACTTACAAGGATTCTTACATAGAAAGAGAATGGATATACATCAAAAAAGCTCTAGAGGTGGGAATTCTCAAGGAGTGGTTTAGGGTAGTAGCATATTGTCCTTCATGTCAGACTTCTCTTAGTAATGCGGAGATTAACCAGAGCTATGAGCAAGTTGAAGATCCTTCTTTTTATTACAAAGTTAAACTTGCTGATAGTGATATTTACTTAGTTGTTTGGACTACAATGCCTTTTACTCTCGTAACAGACGAGTTGGTGGGCATCAACCCTCATGCGAAATATGTGACTATACAGGTAAGACAAGATAACGTTGTTGAAAAATGGATTGTATCGGAGAATAGGCTTGAAGCACTTATGAAGGAATTAAAAATAGTAGAATATAAGATAATAAATACCTTTGAAGGTAAAGAATTGAACGGGCAGTTCTATATCCATCCATTATTAGGTAACATACCCGAATTGAGTAAACTTGCGATTAGTAAAAAGATTCATTTCGTAGTTGCCGAAGATTTTGTTGATTTTACCACAGGGAGTGGATTAGTACATTTATCCCCAGCTAATGGGGAGGAGGATTTTGATATTGCAACAAAGAGAGGGTTACCAATTTTTGTGCCTATCGATGACCGAGTATACTTTACTGTAGATGCAGGCAAATATCAAAATAAATTCGTGAGAGATGTAGATGCAGAAATCGTCGAAGACATGAAGTCACTAAATTCTGTGGTAAAAATTAGCAGGCTCATGCACAAGTATCCAACATGCTGGAGATCTCACCACAAGATTGTATGGCTAGCTCGAAAAGAATATTTTTACATGATTGAAAATTTGAAGAATAAGCCCTTTGAAGCAGCTTCAAACGTGAAATACTATTATGAACAACCGAAAAATAGATTTCTTGAAATAATTAAGGAAAAAGTCCCCTGGTGTATTTCAAGAGAAAGAGTCTGGGGCACCCCATTACCAATATGGAAGTGCAAAAATTGTTCTTCAATCGAAGGATTATTTTCAAGAAAAGAAATTATTCATAGGGCGTCCAAACTACCTAATGGCGAAAATTTTGAATTGCACAGGCCATGGATAGATGAAATAATAATCCATTGCAGCAAATGCCATGCGGAGATGACCAGGGAGCCATTCGTACTAGATACATGGCACAACAGCGGGAGTGCACCATATTCCTCATTAACAAATCCAGAGTATGATAAACTGATACCTGCTTATTTTCTTACTGAGGGAATAGATCAAACCAGAGGATGGGCCTATACCTTATTAATGTTAAATGTAATTTTGCAGAATGCTTCTCAATCCCCATTTGAATCATTTCTTTTTACAGGTCACGTATTAGACGAAAAGGGAAATAAGATGAGCAAAAGTTTGGGAAATGTTGTGGATGCCTTTACTCTTCTAAGAGACAACCCTGTAGACCTTGTAAGATTTTACTTTATGTGGAAGTCATCGCCAATAGAACCATTAAATTTTGATACCAAAGAAATGATTTCTAGACCCCATCAGGTGCTAAGTACATTATATTATTTACATATCTATTATAGACAAAATGCTGAGTATGATGTCTTTGATTATCTTGGATCAACTCAAAAACCAGAAATGGGAATCTCCAAAAAACTGCTAAAAAGTCAAGACATTTGGATATTAACAAAGCTTGAAAAATTGGTTCGTAATGTAACTAATCTTATAGATGAGTGTAGATTCCATGAGGCCTGCCACGAAATTGAGGATTTCATTATCAATTCATTAAGCCAAACGTATGTGCCTCTTATAAGGTATGATTTATGGAGTGACGATTTGGAAAATAGGGAACGTAGATTTACGGTATACAAGATTTTGTCATGTTGTTTATTTGCACTAGATCTTGTATTGCATCCAATTTGTCCCTTCATCACGGAATTCTTGTATCAATCTAATTTCAAACGGGTTGAATCGATTTTGTTTGATAGATCGTTAGACATAGAATTTTTGAAAAAGGTTTCAAATGACAAAGTTGAATTCGCATTTGACAAGATAAAGGAAATATCATCAATGTCTTTTTCTTTGAGAAATAAACTCAAACTAAAGAGGAGATGGCCCTTGGAGTCGATTTTTGTTTTTAGTCAAGATGTAGAGTTTCTAGAGATGGAAGGTATGCTAGGTTTGCTGCGAGAGCAAATGAATATTGAAAATATTATCGTTAAAAAGGTAAGATGGACAGACAAGGCAGCTAAATTGGTTGATATGATAAGAAATAATGCTCCTGTCATTCCAAATCTGACAGTTAATAGAAAGACTGTTGCGAAGGAGCTAAAAGGCGATATTATGCTTTTCATCGAAAAATTTGATAAGCTGGACAAAAACTTTGTACTAGATCAACTCCAAGAATCAGGATCACTTGATCTAGAATATTCTGAGGGCAAATCATTTAAGTTAACTTTGGAAGACGTAAATATTGATTTTGATACCACGAATGGATATTCAGCATTAGAGCGAGACAATCTGATTCTTTTCTTAAATACACACCGTAACGATGAGCTTATAATCAAGGGAATGGTCAAAGATTTGGCGCGCAATATTCAACAGTTAAGAAAGGAATTAGGTTACTCCCCGACCAAAATCCTTGACACAGCTTATATTTCCAATTTTAGTGAGGATGAGATAAGTAAGATACAAAAATTTGAAGATGTTCTAAGAAATCTTGTTAGAGTTAACAAGATAGTTTTCCCTGATAGGATTTCTAATGGAGGTATTAAACCAAAACAAGTAGAAATTGATGGAAGAGATATATCTATCTATATCCAATAATTATTTATCTGAATAATCAAAAGTTCAAGACGCTTTTGATTCGATGGACAACCACTGGAAGATGATAAACTATCATCAAAATATACCTAAACTTTTTTCACTATCAGGTAGGGACACATATTCAAACATGTCCTAGTGAAATTTTCAACTAGATTTGGAGGTTTCCAGGGTTGGAATGTCAACTTAACAATTGGATGAGCAAGTTTTGTAAAAAAATCTTTTGACTAGAATTAGAGATTAACAAACATTAGTCAAAAAGTCAAATGAAATGATCTTTAATGTAGATAAATTCTACAATACCACTTTAAGGTGATTGAAAAAAGTGCCCGGTCTGCAGGAAAGCAAACAAATGTCCTTTGAAAATTGTTTAATTAACAATTTTAAAGATAAACTTTTGGATCTTTCTCAGAATGTGGCTGAAACAGGAAAACCGGTGATACTGTATACTACCTTGCTTGATGAAGTAAGTGATTATGGAGAACAGGAACTCGCTATTGTAAATGAAGACTTTGTGGTGATTCAGGTCATTACATTTGGAGGGTATGTACCAATAGCTGTTCAACACCAACGTGTGTTTACTTTTGATGAATTTTCCCATTGGATTTATGATAGGAGCAATAACTTGTTCATGCAATGTTTCAACACCTTGGAAGATGCTTTATTGTCAATAAGATAGCTTTTCGATTTGGCTTTTATTGGGAGTATTTTATCTATAGTAATATCGGTTAACTTTAGAGATGAATGATTGAAATCGTTTTCTTCTTGCTAATATAAGTTAAATTTTTTTTACATTTCTGACATGATTTATATAAAATATATTTAGTTTTATATAGGTTGACGAATCATTAATGTTAGATAAAATGATAGAAATTTATGAAGAAAACAGACCTTGGGGGAAATTTGAAAAATTTGTCGAAAATCAAAAATGTACTGTAAAGCTATTGCATCTTAATCCAAAATCTCAAACCAGTTTACAATTACACCACAAAAGAGAAGAATGGTGGAAAATAATTAAGGGAGTGGTTTCAGTAGAACATGATGGTGAAAAAAAGATTCTAAATGAAAATGACACCATATTCATTCCTAAAGGTTCAAAACACAGAATAATTAATCAAGAATCTTGCTCTACCATCTTAGAAATTTCTTTTGGCGAATTTGATGAATCAGACATTGTTCGAATTGAAGATATATACAATAGAAATTCAAAATGAGCGTTAGAATTTGATTTCATGGGATTTTCAGAACGTGCTACTTTTTCTATCCTTAATAGTGCGTAAAATTTAGAATGTTTTTAACCAGCGATAAGATATGACAGAGGTATTCAAGATTAAAAAACAAGCAAAATCAATCTGCTCAATTTTCCCCTCGTAATTTTATGATTTTGTAAAACGTTATTATAAAAAAGATAACGAAATACAAATAAACCCCTGATGGATTTTTATCTTCTATGAGCGCAAGTAAAAAACCACATATGAATTTGGTGGTTACAGGACATGTTGATAATGGTAAATCAACTACCGTTGGTCATTTAATGGTAGATTTAGGTGTCATCGATCAAAGAACTATAGATTCTTTTGCTAAAGAATCCGAAGCAACAGGGAAGGGTGATACTTTCAAGTATGCTTGGGTACTTGATAGCATTAAAGATGAAAGAGAAAGGGGTATTACTATAGATCTAGCATTTCAAAAATTCGAGACCCCTAAATTCTTTTACACTCTGATTGATGCCCCGGGACATAGAGACTTTATCAAAAATATGATAACCGGAGCTTCTGAAGCAGATGCTTCAATCCTTGTGGTTTCTGTTAAACCCGGTGAAACCGAAGCTGCAACCGAACCCGGAGGACAAGCAAGAGAGCATGCCTTTTTATCTAGAACACTAGGTGTAGGACAAATCGTGGTTGCCTTAAACAAGATGGATGATGTCGGGTACACAGAGGCAAGATATAATGAAGTCAAAGAAATAGTCGAAAAGATGTTAAAAATGGTTGGATACAATACCTCAAAAGTCAGTTTCATCCCAGTTTCAGCATGGAAGGGTGACAATCTAGTAAAGAAGTCAGAAAATATGCCTTGGTATAAGGGGCAAACATTAGCTGAAGCCCTGGATTCTTTCACACCTCCGGAAAAGCCCATTAACAAACCGTTGAGAATACCAGTTCAAGATGTTTACACTATTACCGGAGTGGGAACTGTCCCTGTGGGTAGAGTTGAAACTGGCAAGATGAAAACAAACGAGAAAGTGATTGTCATGCCGTCTGGAGTTCCTGGAGAGATTAAATCTATAGAAACTCATCATACGCAAATGGATTATGCTGAAGCCGGAGACAATATTGGATTTAACCTTAGAGGTGTAGATAAAAAAGCCATTCATAGAGGTGATATAATAGGCAATATTGATAGCCCTCCTAGTGTTGCAAAAGAATTTGAGGCTCAAATAATTGTAATCCATCATCCAACTGCGATGGCTCCTGGATATACACCTGTATTGCATGCCCACACTGCGCAAGTTGCAGCCACTATCTCAGACTTTGTAGCAAAGATAGATCCAAAAACCGGTGGAATAGTCGAAGAAAAACCAAAGTTTTTGAAAACTGGGGATGCTGCAATTGTAAAGATTCGACCTGTGAGACCACTGGCCATCGAAACCTTCAAAGAATTCCCCGAAATTGGAAGATTTGCACTCAGGGATATGGGAACCACAATAGCTGCTGGAATCGTTAAAACTATCACCGAAAAGTACGATCCAAATAAAAAATAGCGTGACGAATGTTGCCTCAAGAAGCCAGAATCAAGCTAACTAGTACCAACTTACTAACATTAGAGAATGTCTGTACAGAAATTAAGGATATTGGAGAAAAAAATGGTATTAGATTAAAGGGACCCCATCCTTTGCCTACAAAAAAGATGAGAGTCGTAACCAGAAAATCACCATGTGGACAGGGAACTAATACATGGGATAAATACGAACTCCGAGTTCACAGAAGAGTAATCGATTTAGGGGCAGATGATAGGTCTATCCGACAGCTGATGCGCCTTAAAATTCCAGAAGATGTATATATTGAGGTATCATTAACACAATAGAAAAATCTTTTTTAATTCTTATTGAATTTTTAGCGAATTTTTAACAGCATTGCGAAGCTCAATAATTACTTCGGGAATGTTTAATGGGTCTGATCTGATTTTTCCACCTGCTGCATATTTGTGACCGCCACCTTCCAGTAGTTCGGCCGCTATATCGTTACATCTTAACTTTGGATTATTTCGACGTATGCTGACCTTACCGTCGCTTGTCAGAAAAAAAATAATATCTCCATCAGTTTTTTGAAATACTTCTTCGGAGAATAAGCTGGACTGGATGTATGGACTGGTAGGTATAAGGAACATTTTAATATCATCGTCTAGGTTCACCTGCTTTAACTTACTCCAAGCCTCTGCCTTTGATATATCTCGCAACCTTGAAAATATTCTATACTCTTCCTGCATTTCAGTATCCCATAGCATCCCATTTGATATTTTTAGAGAAAGATATATCAGTCTAGTATAAAAGTTGGGCAGTGTTTTGTAATAGATGATTAGTTCTGGCAAAGGAGGCATAAATTGGTCTTTAATTAGGAAGTCGGACGTATGTGCCAACATTGCCAAATGTTTAGCTCGCACGTTATTTTCTAGAAAAAATTCATATGCTAACTCTGATGCGCACTTATTTCCAGACGTATCTAGAATCAATCTCCTATCTCCCTCGGGCTCTTTGTCAAATAATTCCAATGCCTCAAGCGGCCATGGATGATGGTCTATCCATATAATTGACCATTTGTTTGA
Source organism: Candidatus Nitrosocosmicus sp. FF01 (assembly GCF_047711275.1). Lineage (NCBI taxonomy): Archaea > Thermoproteati > Nitrososphaerota > Nitrososphaeria > Nitrososphaerales > Nitrososphaeraceae > Candidatus Nitrosocosmicus > Candidatus Nitrosocosmicus sp. FF01. Next base: position 842,283 of record NZ_JBLNIG010000001.1, read on the forward strand.
GCGGGCAAATTCAAATAACTCGGACATTAGCAATAAAATTTCCTTGTTTAGCCCCAGATCGCAAACAACCAACAGACCCGGACTAGCCTTTTCAATAATCTCCTTATATATCAATTGAGAAATTTTATCAAAATTTACCTTCCCATATGAAGTGAATAGGATCTTGGCTTGAGGATACCGCATAAGAACTATCGAAGCTGAAAAAACTCCATCAACATCGGATTCATGTGAAACTATAATGACGTTCAATCCTAGTAACTCATATTTACAATTTCTTTTAAAAATTTGAGATTATTTATCGAAGATCCCATAATCGGTCTTCAGTCCTATATGCTTCTGGGTCAATTCTAAACCCTTTTGAAATTTCAAACGGAGTTTCTACTAATTTAAGATGATAGTCTTTTTTAATTTTTTTAAACTGTTTCTCTAGCCATAACACGAATTGTTGTTCTAAAATATTCCCCTCTTCTTTTAGTATTTTCGGATGCACTTCCGCTAATGTGGTGATGAACTCCATTTCAAAGTACATGTTAAAAAAGTCCCAACCCATAGTTTTTCCTTCTGAAGAGCATTCAAATTTTGCTCCATAATGACATCCCCATTCCAATTCGCCTATGAATTCCAGTATGGTTTCTCTCTCTTTTTCAAAGTCTAAACATGATCCCGAAATTTGTACCATCGGGGTTTTCTCAGCAGACTTTTTGTGCATAAATTTACAGGGTCTGTTAGCTATTTAAGAATTAGCAAAAAGCCACGAAGTCATAAACTAGAATCAAGCAGCTATCCGATATATACCTTGTCATTTCTAATTTGATACACTAATATTGGTTAATTTTTGACTTTATTTGGAGGAAATTGGAAGTACCTATCTCTGAATATGTTACTTACTTTAACTATGAAGGTGAGAATGCTGATTTCTTAGTGAGGGAAATTAAGAAAGGTGTTTTCAAAGTCCTTATTCGGGAATATAGCGATAATCACGATACAGAGTTTATTGAAAAAGAGTTTTTTGTTAAAAAGGATACGTTAGATTCACTTTTTGAAGAATATAACGTTATGAAAAAGCCTACTGGAACAGAAAAAATTTTAGAACCCACACATGAAATAGAAATTTAGGGAGTCAAGTTGACAAATTTGCAATATTCTATTAGTTAATTTGATAATCTGTACATACAATATTTCTCCAAAATTCATAGATCATGGAGTGCAAGGTCATCAGCACATGGCTTCTGTAATACCAAATAATTAATATAGCCAATATTTTATAAGAGTCAGAAAGGCGACGGTCGTCCAGTTTGGTCTAGGACATCAGATTGCCAATCTGGTAACCCGGGTTCAAATCCCGGCCGTCGCATATTTTTTAAAATTTTAGTTTTGCGTATCACCTACCACCTTGTCATACCCTTAAAATTATTAATCGAATTCGACTAATGATATTTATCATGCTACCTAGACTTGATTATATCAAGCAAGCCCGACTAAAATTAGGAGTAACTCAAAAAAAATTGGCAATTCTCTGCGGAATAAGCACTTCTATGGTTAATCAGATTGAGTCAGGTAGGTGCAAACCAAGTTACGATACCGCCAAACGCATATTTGAAATTCTGCTATCTATGGAATCCGATGCCTCCATTAAGGCCGGAAATATATGTAATAGAAATCTAATTACTATACAAAGCGAAGAGTCACTCAGCGCGGCTATACTCAAAATGAGGGATCACAGTATCAGTCAATTGCCCGTCTTTGATGGAGGAAGACTAGTGGGGATATTGACGGAAGATGATTTAGCAAAAATCATGATAGAAAATACGGATAGAGATATTCATTTGGTCAAAATAAAAGCGGTTATGGAGCCTCCACCTCCTCTTGTGGATGAATCTACTCCAGCCAAAGCTTTGGTGTCACTTGTAAGATTTGCAAAATGTGTATTGGTTAGTGAAAAGGGTAACGTAGTTGGAATAATTACTCTAACAGATACTCTGAAAATAGTGGAATCAAGTTGATTTTCTATGATAACTTAAAGCTTTTCTAGACCAACACAACAGTCGGCACATTTCATACATTCATCGCAAATACTTACTTTGGATTCATCTAAAATTTCTACCAAACAAAGTGCACATTTTTTGTCAGTCAACAGTAATAATTACTTTTGATAACTTATTAATCTTATTTTCAAAATTTCGAAAATAGCAAAAACTAATTAATTTTAAGGTATTAACTTGAATTGATCAATGGTGGACCTCATCAACGTCATTACATCTCTTGTTTCTACGTACGGTTACTTCGGCCTTTTCTTAGCAGCGTTTGCAGAGACAATTTTCCCACCGATACCGAGTGAAGTTATTTTTCCTCTAGCAGGATTTATAGGGTTTAAGTCTAATTTTGGTTATTTTGAAACCTTTGTAATGGCTATATGCGGTGCTATAGGTGCTACTTTTGGGGCAGTTTTAATTTATTTCATTTCGCTGAAGATTGGAAGGTTGGCAATTATAAAAATTGGAAAATATGTATTTGTAAGTGAGAGGAAAATTGAAACGGCCGAAAAGTGGTTTGAGAAATATGGCACATACGCAGTTTTCTTGGGTAGGATGGCACCTGGAGTTCGCGAATTAATTAGTGTTCCTGCCGGAATTGCTAAGATGCCTATTGGTAAGTTTACTTTATTTACATTCCTTGGATCTCTAGTTTGGAGCATTGCTTTAGTCTTTGCTGGATACTTTTTAGGCAATTCTTGGGTTAAATTATCCGAATCTTTATCGTTATATTTTCCTCTGTTGTCTGCATTAATCATTGGGGCTTTAACGGGTGTGATTGTACTCTATTTGATATTCAAAAAGAGAAGAAAGGCTCCGCACAATATTGAATAGTATAATAATTTGTACTTTACTTGAGAGGGGATTCTTTTTTTATTTTATGGATCTGTTGCATAACACCTTCTAGGAATGCATAGGCATCTGTATTCAATATAATTAAATATTGATGGATTGACAACATATCAAGTTTATTTCATTGTAATTAGAGCATCGACTTGTTAAATCAAGTCTTAATTAAAGAATGTATTAATATTGCCATCTCGGAATTTACTTATGGAAAAGAAAATATTTGCTGATGTGAGTGAGAAGGAAATTACACGTTCCATAGCTTCAATGTTTTTTGAAACTATTCAAGAATATACTGATTCAGATGTAATAATCTTAGGCGCAGGACCCGCCGGTTTATCAGCCGGAAGAGAAATCGCTAAAAAAGGGTTAAGAACTCTCATTATCGAACAGAATAATTATTTAGGAGGTGGTTATTGGGTCGGTGGATATATGATGAATCCGGTAACTGTTAGAGCCCCCGCACAAAAGGTATGGGATGAATTAGGAGTACCTTATCGCAAGGTAAATGAAAATCTGTATGCTGCGTGGGGCCCAGACGCATGTTCAAAATTGATATCTGCTGCTTGTGATGCGGGGGTAAGATTTTTACAACTTACGAAATTTGATGATTTGGTATTGAAAAATAAAAGGGTTAGAGGTGTTGTGGTCAATTGGATGCCTGTATCTGCATTGCCCAGAAACATTACATGTGTTGATCCAGTTGCCTTTGAGAGCAAGTTAGTGATTGATGCTACCGGCCACGATTCAGTAGCAGTGAAGAGACTTATGCAAAGAGGGTTGGTTGATTGGAAAGGAATGAATCCAATGTGGGTCGAAGGAGGAGAAGATGGTGTAGTAAACTCCACTGGTGAAGTATATCCTGGATTGATTGCGGCAGGAATGTCGGTAACTGAGACATATGGATTACCAAGAATGGGTCCAACATTCGGTTCGATGCTACTGTCGGGTAAAAAGGCCGCAGAAGTTGCAATTGCGAAGTTGAAATCACCGTCTATTACACCAAAGATAAAGGTAAAGTCAAAATGAATTAGAATTTTTCTAAATTACTTTTTTTTGCAATTGTGGACTAGGAGCAAGTTCGTAGTTTTTAAGTAATCCGAATTGATAATATTAAAATTATATCCATTTTCTACATATCTAAATATTGACAGCTAAAATTATTGATGGGTTAACTGTATCACAGAACATAAAAGAAAGCCTAAAAACTGAAATTGATAACTTGATCAAATCAGGGATAACACCTTGCCTAGCAACCATTTTGATTGGTGAAGACCCTCCATCAATAATTTACGTGAATAATAAACAAAAATCAGCTAATTCTATTGGAATAAAGACATTGGATTATCGATTGGATAAGGGAGTTTCTGAGAATGAATTAATTCAAATTATTGAGAATCTAAATTCCGATACTTCTGTTCACGGAATATTATTGCAATTACCATTGCCAAGACACTTGGATCAGTCTAAAGTCATTAATAAGATCAATCCGACAAAAGATGTAGATGGTTTGACATTTGTGAATGCGGGGTTGCTAATGAATAATCAAGCAAAATTAATACCTTGTACCCCTCTTGGTATAATGGAATTATTTAATTATTATGATGTCGAGCTGGATGGCCTAAAAGTGCTAGTTATAAATCGAAGCAATCTAGTTGGAAAGCCCCTAGTGAGTCTTTTACTCAAAAAAAATGCAACCGTTACTATTGCACATACTCACACTAAAGACCTCACTCATTTTTCTCGAAATGCCGATATAATTATTACCGCTGTCGGCAAACGGACATCTTTCATTCTTACCGCAGACATGATTAAAGAGGGATCCATCATAATTGACGTTGGAACAAATAGAATTGACGGTAAGCTGTGTGGTGATGTCGATTTTGATGAAGTTAAGAAAAAAGCAGGATATGTTACTCCAGTCCCTGGGGGAGTAGGACCCATGACTATCTGTATGCTATTAAAGAATACGGTTGAAGCTAGTAAGATGTCTGGACTGCTAACCGAGAAAAATGAAAACCGATAAACCAAATTTGAGGAAGCAGTACCTTCAAAAAAGAAAAGCATTGTCTTCGTTTGATTCTTTTATAAGGAGCTGGACAATTCAAGGTAATCTTATTGACTCGGATTTCTATTCCAGTTCCAGCGTTATAGGATTGTACTACCCGATATTGAATGAAGTGCAGACTTTCAGAATTCTTAATCACGCTTTAATGACTTCCAAGACTGTTTGCTTTCCTGCGCTCGTCGACGATAGACTAAATTTTTACGAATACAGATCAAACAAAGGGTTGAGGATGGGAAAATATAATATCATGGAACCAAATGTGACTCACGGGGTGATGAATAATCAACTAGACCTGGTAATAGTTCCGGGAATAGTGTTTGACATTGTAGGCAATAGAATAGGTTACGGTAAAGGATACTATGATAAATTCCTAGCGTCAATATCTTCTAGTAAATTGACAATTGTTGGTTTGGGGTATACTTTTCAAGTTCACCCAGAAGAATTCGATCATTGTGAGCATGATGCGAAAATGGACTTCTTGATCACAGAAATTGAGGCTAAATGCTTTCACTGCTAGTTTCCGGGTGCTTTGGCTCCAATATCTTTTCTAAATTGCTGCTGGTCTTCGCCCCAACTTATCTTGTATACCTGCTCATAAGCTTTGTTGATCGCATCTTTCATTGTGTTTCCAATGGACGTTACACTTAAGACTCTCCCACCTGCTGTCACTAGTTCATTATTTTGATTCAATTTCGTTCCTGAGTGGAAAATCATCAGATCAGGATCATACTCTTTGTTAATCCCTTTAATAGTATATCCAGTTTCATACTTGTCTGGATATCCCTTCGACGTCATTATAACACAAACTGAAAACTTTTTACTCCACTCGATAGGTTTCATCGAATCTAATGCTTGGTTTTCAGCAGCCTCGATATATTTGAATAAATCCGATTGCATTCTCATCATGAGGGGTTGGCATTCAGGGTCACCCATCCTTGAGTTGAATTCCAGCACAAAGGGTTTTCCTGTATGCTTCTCTATCATTAATCCTGCATAGAGGAACCCCTTAAATGGACTCCCTTCATTACTCATTCCTTTGAGTGCTGGCTGAAATATTTTTTCTGCAATATATTCTCTCTCTATATCTGTGATTTCGGGCAGAGGAGAATAACTACCCATCCCACCCGTATTGGGGCCACCATCATTGTCAAAAACCCTCTTGTAATCTCTACATGAATCGAGCAATGTAAAACTGTTGCCATCACATATAGCCATCATAGACAACTCTTCTCCAATTACTCTTTTTTCAATAATTATCTTATTACATGATTCCCCGAAAATTCTTTTGTTTAATAACAGATCAATTGAATCAACAGCTTCGGATTTGCTACTACTTACGAATACTCCTTTTCCTGCAGCTAGTCCATCGGCCTTTATAACAGGCAGGTAATCAATATGTTCAATAAAATCTAGGGCTTTGTCATAATCGCTAAATACCTGAAAATCACTGGTAGGAATTGAATATTTTTTCATGAAATGTTTAGAATATTCCTTGCTAGACTCTAATCTGGAGGCACTCTTGGTAGGGCCAAAAATTGGTAGTCCAAATGAATTAAATAAATCAACTATTCCCATTGAGAGAGGTACTTCTGGTCCTACAACTGTAAAGCAATTATTATTTTTTGCATATTCGGCTAACCCTTCAATATCATTTGGAGATATTGATATATTCTCGCTAGTTCCTCCATTTCCATTAGCATATATGACCTTCTGGACATGTTCATTTTGAGAGATCTTCCAACCCAATGCGTGTTCACGACCGCCAGAACCCACAATCAGTACATTCTCAAACCCGTGCATACCCGTTAAGTTTCTTTACTATTATATATTTGAAATTGATTATTGCTCAGGAATGATGCGAAGGATCACTCCTTTTAGAAATTCCATAGCATAATCGTCGTGGTATAAGTAGACTTCGTATTTTAATTCGGGAATACAATCCATTATTTTTTTCAAATGATAACATCCTTTTTTTTCGTTATAATTATAATAGTATCCCTTACAAGTACAATATTCTCTATTAGAGTCTATAAAATATGTATACCAGTTCTTTTTACTTCTTATTTCCCACATAAAATTACCTGATGGTAGAAACAAATGCTTTTTTGGCCTCTCATGAGCCATATTATCTGGTTCATTAGCCTTTTCGTTTCCAGTCACTTGCTCAAAACCTTTGAGTGTTTGTCAGGAATAATATCATTAAAACGTATATCAAAATATCGCATGTAAAAACAAAAGGAATAGCTCAGTTCGTCCCTTAAATAGGACTTTTGAATTATTGCTCATTTGTAATACCTTTCATTTACAAGGCCGATTTCTTGAAGAATTAAGATACTTGAGACCCTGGTTTAATGTCTTCCAAGACTGTAAGTAATATTGGTTTACCATCATCATTTGTGGCTGCTAAGATCATCCCGTTTGAGGTTTGTTCTCCGAATTTGCGCGGAGCCAGATTTGTACATACAATTACACTCTTGTTCAAAATTTCTTCTGGCTTGTAAAATCTTGCAAGTCCTGACATTATAACACGTTTTTCGTCACCAAGGTCAACAGTGATTTTTAAGATCTTTTTGTAACCTTCTAAGTTCTCTGCACCCGTAATTATCCCAACTTTGAGGTCCACTTTAGCAAATTCATCAAAGCTAATTTCAGTTTTGTTGTCATTAGTAGCTGCTGTCATTTTCGTCATTTATAAATAAAGTTATAAGGTGCTATTTTATGCCAAATAGTTCTTTAAATGGATTGATGATTGGATCTAGAAATGCTGTGGGAGATGGTTGATTTTGAGAACTTTGCTCAGATGTTGATTGAGGTGTATTAGTAGTGGTAACATTCACCTGCTCCTGTCCCCCTTCTTCAGGAGACGTGACGACATCGTTTGCAGCAGTTGAATCAATGGTCTCGTTTGCAGCAGTTGAATCAATGGTCTCGTTTGCAGCAGTTGAATCAATGGTCTCGTTTGCAGCAGTTGAATCAATGGTCTCGTTTGCAGCAGTTGAATCAATGGTCTCGTTTGCAGCAGTTGAATCAATGGTCTCGTTTGCAGCAGTTGAATCAATGGTCTCGTTTGCAGCAGTTGAATCAATGGTCTCGTTTGCAGCAGTTGAATCAATGGTCTCGTTTGCAGCAGTTGAATCAATGGTCTCGTTTGCAGCTATCGTCTGAGTAAGGTTCTGACTCGCAGGTGATGTTAAATTTTCAAGTGGAATAATGTTTGATGCTGTAGTTGCATTGTCTAGAACATTGTCTGTATTATTTTCTAATTCGTTATCGATCGCTACTGTGACATTTTCCTCTAATGTTGAAGGTGGAATCTCCGAAGACGGGGTAATTACAGTAATATTTTCAGGTATGACACTTAAATTACTCGCTGGAGTGTCTTCGACCGTGGGTTGCATTGTATCGTTTGCACTTTGCAATGCAGGTTCCATGGTACTCGGGAATTCATCGACTCCCAAACTCTCAGGCAAGTCAGGGGTCATAATTAGGGATATATTCGAAGTTACGTCGGGGATTAATTCGGTTGTTCCAGGTGCTTGAGTTTCATCCTCTGGTGCTGCTTGAGTTTCATCCTCTGGTGCTGCTTGAGTTTCATCCTCTGGTGCTGCTTGAGTTTCATCCTCTGGTGCTGCTTGAGTTTCATCCTCTGGTGCTGCTTGAGTAGTTTCTATCGTTTGCTCTGAAGTAGTTAGCGATGAAGAATCCGATAAGTTTCTAGTTATCTCTACTGGATTTGAACAAAATTGTACAAAATCGCAGGAGAGGATGCCCCCTCCTGAAACTTGATCACTTTGTGCTAATGCGGTTTGACTCTGATAGTTTGGGGTGAAAAAAATGATTGATATTACAATTATTATTAAACTAATTGTTAGTTTATTGGTCTTGCTTTTTGGCATCAACTAAACTTATTGATAATTTTAACTTAAAAATGTTTAGTAAAGATCTAAGACTGTTGGGTGTCTTTATATGGTACAATCGGCGTTAAATTCTTATTGGATATATCTTTGTTTATTAATTTCTTATTCTCAGTAATAGTTTTAGGTGCTTTTGGAATTTGGATTTATCTTTTAGTAGTTTTGAAAAGATCGTTCACTTTATCCCCAGTTATCCTCAAGGGTAATGAATATCATGGAGACGGCGATTTGATAAGCGTGATTATTCCAGCTAGAAATGAAGAAAAATACATACAGAAATGTGTTGCTAGTCTATTGGATCAAAATATAGACAATTATGAAATCTTGTTGGTCGATGACAATTCGACTGATTCGACATTTGAAATTATTCAGCGATTTCAGGAGAATACAAGAATCCGGATATTTAAGGCAGGACCTAAGCCAGAAGGCTGGATAGGGAAAAATTGGCCATGCTATATTGGCTATACAAATTCAAGAGGAAATTATCTGATGTTTACGGATGCGGATACGATTCATTCAAGGAATAGTATCAAGGATTCAGTTCATACTCTTAGGGAGGAAAAATTGGATGTGCTTACTGCTGTTCCTAAATTGAAATATCCGAACCTTATAGTCAAGTTGGTGTTGCCGATTCTTTCAGTATTCATGTTTAGTAGGTACTCTCCTATGAGAGTAAATGATCCTAGAGTAAAAATAGGATATCTTTTTGGAAGTTTTTTTGTGATCACCCGCGAATGCTATGAACGAGTCGGAACTCACGAGGCTGTAAAGTCTGAAATTGTTGAGGATGGTGCCTTGGGTAAAAAGTTGAAGGAAGAGGGCTACAAATTGAAAATGTTTAGGGGAGAAAATCTACTCGAGGCCTTTTGGGCACGTGATTTTAGTACATTATGGAACTCGCTTAAAAGACTTATTGTACCCTTATTTTTTACAGACCGAACGAATTCTGTTGTTATGACTGTTGGGATTTTTCTTTTAATGGGCTTTCCTTTTCTAGTTATACTATATTGTCTTTTAGTGATAGCCTTGAATCCTGAGCCAAACCTGTCTGTGTATTTACTGTTAAGCTTCTCTATCCTATGCGTAGTCAGTATTTTTATGATAAATTATTACCAATTAAAGAAAGCTAATACTCATAATACACTTTATTTTCTTGGTGCACCAGTAGGTTGTGTGGTAGTTTCTTTCTCTTTTGTGTGGTCAATTTTGACCTCTAAAAATAATGCGAAAATTAGGTGGAGAGACAGAGAATACAATTACAGCAACGGGGTTAGTATTTGAAATACCTTTACAAAAATTTATAAATGATTTAATTTTTTGGGTTGTAGGGGATAAAGTATTCCAACTCTCTTTAATAAAATAAATAATACTAAAGCCAGGCTTATTCTCCAAGATGGCTCAATTTTTGAAGGGATAGGATTCGGTTTTCCGACTAATATTTCGGGAGAAATTGTATTTAATACGGGCATGGTGGGTTACACTGAAACAATGACAGATCCATCATACAAAGGACAGATTCTTTGTTTTACTTATCCTTCAATTGGTAATTATGGTGTACCCTCTATGGATAACTTGGATGAATTTGGTCTACCTCGATATTTTGAGTCAGACCGGATTCAAACAAACGGCATAATTGTCAATAATTTATCAAATGTGTCTAGTCATTGGACTTGCGTCAGGACATTGGATCAATGGATGTACGATGAAAGAATTCCTGGGATTACCAACGTTGATACCCGGGAATTGACAAAAAAAATCCGCTCACACGGTGTAATGAGTGGAAAATTAATGATGGAAGGCTCAGAGGACTTGATTGAGGATAAATTTGAATATGATTCCTATAATTTTATGCCGGAGGTTTCAATCTCAGAACCTAAGTTATATGGTGATAGAAATAATGACTTAAAGGTTGTGCTCATTGACACGGGAACCAAATTTAGTATAATTAGGAACTTGCTTAAATTGGGATTTAGTGTCGTTCGACTTCCTTGGAATGCAACACTAAAAGACATCTTAGATTATAACCCAGTTGGAGTAGTGATTAGCAACGGCCCGGGAGACCCCATTATTTGTAAACAAACTATCTCAACCGCGTCAGAGATAATAGAAAATTCAATTCCAACATTAGGGATATGCTTGGGGAATCAAATCCTTGCCTTAGCAAGTGGTGCAAAAACCCACAAGCTAAAATTTGGACATCGCGGTCAGAATAAGAGTTGCATTGATTTAGATTCGAAAGTTACTCTGATTACAAGTCAGAATCACGGATACGGTATTGACTCGGATAGCTTACAGAATACCGATTTTGAAATCTGGTTTAAAAATATAGATGACAATACTGTTGAAGGAATACAACATAAGAATAAGCCTATTATTGCAGTGCAATTTCATCCTGAAGCATCACCGGGTCCTGATGATTGCTTGTATGTTTTCGAAAAATTCAAGGAATTAGTTAAAAAAGCAGGGATTGAATCTTCATAAAAAGATATAAATTTAATTCGAAAGGAAGATAGTTTTGATTAGATTGGTAATTGTGATGACAATTAATGCCTCGAAACGGGAATATACGTAAGGTTCTTGTACTGGGCAGCGGCGCAATAAAGATCGGAGAAGCAGGCGAGAGTTAGATTAATTATCTAACCGCTATTTTGACTACTCTGGATCTCAATGCCTCAAGGCCTTAAAGGAAGAGGGGATCACAAGCGTACTAATTAATCCTAATATTGCCACAATTCAAACCGATAATAAGTTTGCAGATAAAGTGTATTTGTTACCAATTACTAGAAGTTTTGTGGAACAGGTGATCGAAAGAGAACGCCCAGATTCAATTATGTTAAGTTTTGGAGGTCAAACCGCATTGAACTGCGGTGTCGACTTATATGATAATGATATTTTGAAGAAGTACAATATTGACGTGCTCAATACCTCCATAGAAGGTATAAAACTAACTGAAGATAGACAAAAATTTAAAGATGCTATGCTAAAGAGTAACGTTCCGGTTTTAGATAGTGCAACGGCATATTCTTACGAAGAAGCATTGAAAATATCAAAGAAAATAGGGTTCCCGGTAATCATAAGGGTTGCTTATACTTTAGGTGGCCGAGGGGGTGGAGTAGCATACAACGAGTACGATTTACAAGAAATAGTTCAACGAGGATTATCCTTAAGTATGGTCCATCAGGTATTGATAGAAAAATACGTTGGGGAATGGAAACAAATTGAGTATGAAGTCATGAGAGATTTTGAAGGTAACAACGTAATAATTTGTAATATGGAAAATGTGTTGGGCATGAAAGTTCATACAGGCGATAATATTGTTGTTGCTCCATCACAGACTTTGAATAATAAAGAATATCATATGCTAAGGGATGCTGCCCTAAGAGCTACTAGTTATTGTGGAATTAACGGCGAATGTAATATACAATTTGGATTAAATCCACTATCCGAGGAATATTGTGCCATAGAAATTAATGCAAGGTTGTCTAGATCTTCTGCACTGGCTAGTAAGGCTACAGGTTATCCGTTGGCTTATATGGCTGCTAAGATTGGCCTTGGTTATACGTTACCTGAATTGGTCAATAAGATTACCAAGGTAACATCTGCGTGCTTTGAACCTGCCCTGGATTACATGGTGGTTAAGATGCCTCGTTGGGACTTTAGGAAATTTGAGATGGTGAAGCGAAAGCTTGGGAGCGCTATGAAGTCTGTAGGCGAGGTTATGGCTATAGGCAAAAGCTTTGAAGAAGTCATTCAAAAAGCAATAAGGATGTGTGAGATCGGTAAAGATGGACTGGTATGTAATATTGGAGATGAAGAACCAGTTATCCTTGGGAAAGAACAGCTAGAGGATGTAACCAGCTATACAGAGACAGCCATAATTGAAAAAATAGAATACTCTTTGATTTATCCTGATGATGAAATAATATTCAACGTAGTTAAAGCTATCAAGTTTGGAATGAGCATTGACCACATCAGTAGACTCTCTTCAATTGACCCTTGGTTTTTAGCAAAAATTAAGAATGTTATAGATAAGGAGGAACAGCTTAAGAAAGCAAACTTAAATTTGAGTTTATTAAGGGAGGCTAAAAAACTGGGGTTTTCTGATAAACAAATAGGTCGATGTTGGAGTCTGAATGAAGATCAAGTAAGGGAATTGAGAAATAAACTGGGTATTTTACCAGTAATAAAACAGATAGATACTTTGGCTGCAGAATGGCCAGCAAAGACTAACTATTTGTATTTGACCTATAATGGGATTATTGACGATATAACTTTTGCCAAGAATCAGATGAACAAGGCCATTATAGTACTTGGAGCCGGCCCCTACCGTATTGGCAGCAGCGTAGAATTTGATTGGGCTACGGTCAATATGGTTTATGGCCTTCGAAATAACAATATAGATGATTTGGCCATCATTAATTGTAATCCTGAGACAGTTTCCACAGACTACGACGTTCCTGATAGGCTATACTTTGAAGAAATGACTTTGGAGCGAGTTCTTGATATCTACCAAAAGGAAAACCCTAAAGGTTTAGTTGCATGTGTAGGTGGACAAAGTGCAAATAATTTGGTTTCACGATTAAACAAACATAATGTTAACATTTTAGGAACTTCAAGTTTAGATGTTGATAGTGCTGAGGATCGTTCTAAATTTAGTAAATTACTTGACAATCTGGGAATAAAACAACCGCCTTGGAAAATATTCACTAGCCTAGAAGAGTCTAAAAATTTTGCCCTGCAAGAAGGCTATCCAGTTTTAGTTAGACCGTCTTACGTATTGAGTGGAGCAGCAATGAAGGTAGTATGGAGTGAAAAACAATTGGAGCAATTTGTAATGGAGGCTTCAAGTGTAAGTCCAGATTATCCAATTGTAATTAGCAAGTTTTTGGAAGATGCGTCAGAAGTAGAGGTTGATGCAATTGGTAGTCAGGAGAAGATTGTGATAGGCTCTATAATAGAACATATAGATAACGCTGGAATTCATTCTGGGGATGCGATGATGTGCATTCCACCATGGAGATTAAATCGCGAAACAATGGATACTCTCATTGATTATTCTCTAAAAATAGGTGGAGCTTTGAATGTTAAGGGCCCGCTCAATATTCAATACCTTGTTAAAAATAACGAAGTTTATGTCATCGAAGCGAACGTTCGTGCCTCTCGTTCAATGCCATTTGTATCCAAGTTCTATGATCTAAATCTGATCGAATTGGCATCAAAAGCAATACTGGATAAAAAATTGCCCGATATAAATAATGAACATTGGCTTAAAAAATCTGGTTTTGGTATCAAGGTACCTCAGTTTTCATTTATGCAACTTGAGGGTGCAGACATAATGTTAGGCGTGGAGATGCAGTCAACAGGTGAAGTTGCATGTTTTGGTAACACATTTTATGATGCACTTTCAAAGTCATATCTTGCCGCAGGCTATTCTTTACCAACGCATGGATCAGCATTGATTACCATAGGAGGAATAAGAAATAAAGAAAAATTGTCTCCAATAGTCTCGTTAATTTCCGCAATGGGCTTTAAAATTCTGGCAACCGAGCATACAGCTGAATTTTTCAAAAAATCCGGTTTTGAAAGTATTGAACTTGTTCATAAGATTAGCGAACCTGATAGACAACCAAATATATTGAATTTGCTTACTGACAGAAAAATTAATTTTATAATTAATGTTCCTTCTACTTCAACCATAGAAAAATATGTTGGGATGCTAGATGATGAATATCAAATTAGAAGAAAATCAGTAGAAATGGGTATTCCGGTTCTGACTACCGTAGAAAGCACAGTTTCGTTTGTCAAGACATTGGAATGGATCAAAACAAACAAGCCTACAGTAAGACCTGTAGACGAATATTAATTGGATTTTATTTCTGTGTCGGATCATCCTTAATATAACATGGTACTTAGATCGTCTGTCGTTCCTACTAAATAACCGTCCAGAGTATAAACGAACGCGTTATTAATTATCCATTTCTGTTTGTTTAACATGGTATCCAAGAGAGGTAATACTGACCTTTTGTTGGATCTTTGTTGCCATTTGTTAGAGCTTGTGAAAAAATCGAGAAGGTTATTAAAGTGAGGTATTAGTATTAATTCGATATTTCGTACAATTTTGCCTTTTAAATTATTTGGATTAGCATCAGATTTGGAAAGTTCAATCTTAACCCAAACTTTTTTACCATTCAGTATACTCCCTTCCTTCTTTAAAATAGGATGTAAATGACCTGCTATAATCTTCTGTAAATTCTTAGTTATTTTGGGGATCGTATGACCATGAATAAAGAGGATGTTATCAAGTTGCATTCCCTTTGCCAACATTAATTTGACTTCCACTGGTAATAGTAGACTCAAATTGCCATCATGATTCCCTGGAATTATATACAAATTAAATTTACTCGTCAAATTTTTTATAAAATAAGGAACGTTATCCCATTCGGACCTTGTAATCACATTGGTTGAAGATTTTACATCCCCTAAAATAATCAAATTCTCAATTCCTGTTTTTGATTGAACTGTCATTAGGATGGCAACGAGATCTTTTACATTTTCCTTGGGGTCAACATAAATACCCGCTTGCTTAATTCTATCTTCGCAACCGATATGTATATCAGATATTACAAGAAATTTTCTATTATCAGATGTCTCAACAGATAAGACGGGATATGGATAAATCGGAACACACCTAGCAATCATCGTTAATAAGTTATCCTAATTATTTAAAATAAAGAACATCTGCTATAAAATTTTTTCGAGCCTATCTCACTTCAAGTTTCACTTATATGTATGTTCGGTGTAATAATATATGATATTTTTTTGACTCAAAATAGTTTTCCCATGAAGCAATGGCATTTAGAACATGTTGAAAAAACTATTAAGAAATTTATTACAGGTCTCTCGGAAACAGCCAGTATTTGGGAAAAAAGACAACACAAAAGGTATGGGACTATTGCCAATTGTTGCAAACAGGTTGATTACGATTTGAAACATGGAGTTACAATAGATGAAGTCATATTAGTACTCCAAAAAATTAAAACTGATGAAACTTTTGCTCCAGTTATGCAGAGCGAAAATGCGATACAAAGGTTCAACGAAATCGAAAAATATGTTTTATCTTTAAAAAATCCTAGATCTGATTGAGATTCATGTGTCTCGTTCATGTTTTGGGTGTTTTCTCATGGGTTCAGGTCTATTATAAAATTTGATACCTTATCAAGAATTGTTAACGAAAAGAGTATAATTAGCTATTCTTAAACCTTGGTTATTATCCGTAACAGGAATTGTAAAAGATGCAGTGGAAAACGGGGCGATATTATACGGCTCGGTTTGTGCTTTCCAAACACCCAGTAATTTTTCATCTTTGTCCATAACAGTCGCAATTACAAGAGTATTGTTTGAAATGGCACTCATTTCATTAGTTATTCTGCCACTGATAAAATAAAACCCTAACATATCCGACCTTGAATTTACTGAGTGAATATTGAAATTCTTCAAATTCTGAGAGTCAGATGTATTGAATGTAAATCGTACAGAATGATTCTTGATCTGATCATTCTGATCCTTATCATAAATTATAATATCGTATGGTGTTAATTCCAACGGGTTCAACGGATGAACCTCTACTTGAGTGCTATAACTTCCTAACTTGGTATTATCAGTACCAAAAATGGTCCCTATTGCATATATATTGTCTATCGTTTTATTGATATTGTTTTGAGCAATCCCTATCAAGTGAAAAAATTCATTTTCATCTTTAACCATCTGTTGGTGAATTATTTTCAAACTCAAACTGGAATTAATAGATGATACAGCTGTTAATAGTCCTAGCATGAGGATCATACTTACAATCAGCATTTTGTGTTGTCTAAAACTATTCCAAACCCTTGCATCGGCTTTACTCCATACCATATTATGAGAATGATTTGATGCTTAGATTAATCTTCTGATTCTAGTATAAATAATATATATTTAACCGGCAGTTTAAATGAAATGCGTGTCAATAGAAGAAGGATCGTTGGTACTTTATTTTTACAATAGCGACAAGAAGTGGATGATAAGGGTTGAAAAGGAAAAAAAACTACATACCCATTTAGGAATCATTGATGTGGGAGCCACTGTAGGCCTAGAATACGGTTCCCATATTTATACTAACAAGGACAAAAAGATTTTCCTTTTGCCTCCTAACATTTATGATTATGTGATGAAATCACAAAGAACAACTCAAATAGTTTATCCAAAAGACTATGGTTACATTGCAGCAAGAACGGGGTTAAAAAATGGATCACTAGTATTGGAAATAGGAACTGGCAGTGCTGCTCTTTCTACATTCCTGGCAAGTATCGTAATGCCTGGTGGTCATGTACATACATTTGATGTAAACGAGGATTTTATGTCCATAGCTAGAAAGAATTTGGAAAAATCCGGAATGAATGATTATGTCACTCAATATAAATTTGATCCAGAAATTATAAGTAGACTTCACGGAATTGATTTGGTAATAATAGATTTGGGGGATCCTTGGAATTACCTTGATATTGTCCATCCAGTTATGAAGAGTGGTGGATCGGTAGTATGCATTTGTCCAACCATGAACCAACTGGAGATGTTATCTACACACTTTTTCCATTGCGGCTTTGTTGATTCAGAATACGTAGAAACTTTTATCCGAAAAATAGAAGCAAGGGAAGGCAAAACAAGACCCTCTATGCGGATGATTGGACATACTACTTATCTCGGATTTGCTCGAAAAGTTCTAAAAAAAATGGAAAGTTAATTTTTGTTTATTCTACTGGGTTCAGATTGTATATTATCATTTGGTCATTTTTTGATGGTTTGTGGCAGGGCGATTGACATTTTAGTAAATTGGTTAGGGATACGAACAATCCCATTGAATACGAAATTGATTCATGGGAATCGAATATCAAATATTATGAAAAAGAACTCAGATTAGTCAATTCCCGAAGAATTGTTTTTGACCTATGGCTTACTTCAATAGTTTCAAGCTCTTTTCTAGCACGGTCTGAATAACTTTGATAAGTATTTTCCATAATCTCAATGAAGATGTTATCCTCGTCGTTCTGTTTGACTAAAATATTGAATAACCTTTCTTCATTATTGTAATCTATTAAATCATCATGTATCTGATAAGCAATGCCTAGTAATCTTCCAAAATTTGCCAATGCATTAACCTGGGTTTCATTTCCACCGGCGAGTATAGCTCCAATTTTTGCAGATGCCTCAAACAGTGATGCTGTCTTGTTTTCGATCACACTTATATACTGCTCCTGCGAAATTTTGTGGTTTTTAACCAGCCTCAATTCTAGCATTTCGCCCTCACTCATTCTTATAGAAGCTTTGGATAATTCTTGAGTTACCAGGCTATTGTTAGCTTTGGCGCTGATATTTAGAATGATTCCCAAAATGAAGTCCGCGGTCAAGATGCTAGCGTTATAACCATATTTGACATGAAAGGATGGTTGACCTCGTCTTAAATTGTCAGAGTCTATAATATCGTCATGAATAACAGACTCTGTATGTAACAACTCGACTGCAGATGAGACAGAGAAAATATTTTCTGTAATTTTAGCATTCATTGAGTCTATATTCTTATCTAGAACTGTTTCAGCAGCTAAATTTAGAATAAGAGGCCTAATTCTCTTGCCTCCTTGGCAGGCATATTTCAGTGGTAAGTAAAATTCAGACCATGAATAACATTCAATTTCTTTAGATAATGACTCATTTATCTTAACAATATATTCATTAAATCTCTCAATAAACGGAGTAAATTGGTAGTCTCTTTCATTCAAGAATAATTCCTAGCCTACATAAATAATCTGACATGAGCTTATTAATGCTTGGTTTAGTGCGATATTAGTGCTAAAAAATTTGCCCAGATATATATATTATGGGTCAAAATTGTACACAATTGCTTTCTGTCCAGATCTGTGAAAGGTCATTCAACATTCACGATTTGCTTTGAGGGCTCAAAAATCATATGAATCTAGCCATGTCCATTTAGTTCAATCTAAAATCATTTAAACAAAATACACTTGCACAACTATTTGTTCTGCACTTAGCGATCAACAAAATATACTCGCATGCATAAATACTAAAAACATAAATCCATATTGTAATTCTATACAGCCTAGATGAGTTCATTTTATGTCCTGAATTCCGATTCCGTTATTGTAAGGCAAGCAATTGTATCAGATATTCCTAAAATAGTAAAGTTACAAGAAGAGTCTTTCGCCGATTTAGCCAAAATTGGTAATATATGGCACCCTGACGAACTCCAGAGTCATCTGGATGTATTTCCAGAAGGTCAGCTTGTAGCCGAACTAGATGGAGAGGTAGTCGGCTCTGCGACTAGCTTAATTGTAAGTCTTGATCCAGAATATGCAGAACATACTTGGAATGGGATTACAGGTAATGGAATGCTATCTACACACACGCCTACTGGAGATAGCCTGTATGGCGCAGATATTTCAACTCATCCAAAAGTTAGACATAAGGGTATCGGACACAGACTTTATCAAGGGCGAAAGGACTTGACTATGAAATTTAATCTTAAGCGAATGATAGCAGGAGGTAGATTGTATAATTATTGTGATTATTCAAACAACTTTACTCCACTAGGATATGCTCTAAAAGTTGTGAATTGTGAGTTCCATGACCTAGTTTTAAGCTTCGATTTAATAAATGGATTCAAATTCATAAAAATATTACCTAATTATCTAGAGGATGCTCGCTCTCTAAACAATGCTAGCTTTATAGAATGGATAAATCCTCATTATGATCCAGCAAAACAATAACACTTCTATTAATTTTCCATTGAAACAATGTATCTCTATTTTCGTCTGATCTATCCTTATCAAAGTCTGGGTTATTTTCTCAGTGTTCTGTATCAGACTAATGCTGCTTATTTAACTTCTGTTTTTAAGAACAATTCTTAGATGAATAGTTAGATATTATTGGCTGAAGCGTGTTTAGAATTTCTAACGATTCGTCTGGGTCTATGTATGCAAGTACCATAATATATTTAATCAAACATCTTATCAGTATTAAGATATTTGATGATACTTAGAATTAAAAGTATTATTATGATTGAATAACCATAACAATATTTTCCCCCAACAATTATTGAAACTATTCCAACTCAAGCCAGCAAGTGGGTGACTCGACCAAACTTGTCGAATCTCTAAAACGTTATGGATAGACTTTTGTACAAAAAGCAATTGATTTCTAAGTATTAAATTATAAATTCATCTGAAATAGTTATTATGATTAAACAGTGAGAATATAGTATGGACGCATATGATTGCATCGTAACTAAACTCGAGGTGAGAGAATTTGATGAAAGCAGTCTGGTTCCTTCGGAAATTAGGTTAAAAATTCTAGAGGCCGCCAGGTTAACGGGCAGTTCACTCAACACCCAGCCTTGGAGATTCATAGTAGTACAAAACCAAGAGAATTTGAAAAAATTGGCTGAGGATAGTACTAGTGGTAAATGGATATCTGGAGCTAATTTTGCCATTATCATTATAACCAATCCTTACTTTCGATTTCATCTAATTGATGCCGGGAAAGTTGTTCAAAATATGCAGCTAGCGGCGTGGAATTTTGGGGTAGGATCTGCTTTATTTACCGGAATAGATGAACAAAAAATTCGTGACGACTTTGCCTTACCTATAGACTACAAGCCTGTTATTGTAGTTGGGTTTGGATATCCTAAAAAGAAAATTACCGGAAAATTTAAGAAGAAAAATAGGTTGCCAATGAATGAACTAGTGTCATTCGAAGAGTACGGTATTGCTAGCATTAAGAATCGTACTTGATATCTACCCGGAATAGGAGCGATCTTGACGTTGTAATACTCACAAAGTACCAGGTGTACTTTTTCCAGTGGATTCAATATTTCTCAGCTCAAATTTTCGACTCCCAAATATGGTGTCGAGTTCTAAAGAATAAAATAAAAAACAAAATAATTGATTGTCTGAATTAAATTATCAAATATTGGGAAAGGTTTTCAAAGACATTTGAATTTGACCATTGTGGCCAGCATACAAGAATTTAGATTCAAGTTGGCGATATTCCAAGTCTGGTGATGACTTTGGGATCTGACCAGTATACCAGGGGTCATCTATAATTATTTGTTCCTTTTTGTAAGATTCTATTCCGGGCATGTTAGCTAAAGAGTATGAAACGACAGCAATTCAAGTATTCAAAGATGATCAATAGAATATCTATAAAAAATTGTAAATTAATAGCTAGTTTTTGAATTCACCAACGGGGTCTTTAATATTATCTTGAATATTAGCAGGTTTAAGTAATATGGAAATTCATGCCATCGTTGAGTATAATCAATTTGATAGTATTCAGATTTTTATTTATTTGCTATCAGTATTAAGACTGTCCAAAAATCTCACAATTCAATTTGGCACAAATTCTTGGATTTACTTTTTTTCAGGAAAATTACTCTCGGGAATCAAACCTGCTGCAAATTATATACACAATATGAAACACACGACCCAGCAATTGGTAACAATAAAAAGCCTCATGGTGAATGGATTTTTTAGTTTTGTTATGACATTAAGACAAAACTATGAAATCAGTTTACATAAAATGTTTTAAAATATATGCTTGCAAGGTAATTAATAAGTTCTTCCTATGTAGTTAATATGGTTTGTTAAACATTCAATAGAAGTATGGGATTAATTGATGGAATTATTGTCCTAATAATCGGAGTGATATTATATGCGGTAGCAGGTATGTTACCCCCTGTCGCAACAAAGATCGCAAGAATACTAGGGATTGTACTAGCAATAATAGGTGTGATTTTGATTGTATTAGGTGCATTGGGGATCGCGTTTTAAGTATGAAAAACCAAGACTAAAATCGTTCGAGAAATAATTTTTTCAAATTTCTCACGCAGAATGTTCCCTAATACCTGAAAACTCTTGATTTACAATAATTGGTATGGGAAATAAATTTTCCAAATAATTGTAACTTTTCTTTCAGATACCAAAATAAACGTAACCACACTTGGTACATTGTATTTTTTTTGGTTTGTTGTATCCAAAAGGTTGTAGAACGGTACAAACAAAAAACTCACAATCCTTACACAAGATTCTACATCCAAATTTATCCTTGCTTCGACTATTTCTCTTTACGGTTAAAATTGTAAGATATCTCTTTTCATCGTTTAACGCTTCCTCTAGAAATCGAATGCTGTTTTCATCCAATTTGGAAACTATGATATCCGTATCGACCTGTGGAGGTTCTAGTCTCTTACTCAATGTTATATTAAGAATAGACATATACTTGAATTTTCCTTATTATTTCAATATACATAATGAAATTGACAAGTTATTGATGTCATTTTCTTGGCACTATCTTCTTCTTCCTCGATATAAAAGGTAATTTGAGATAATAATAATTTGAAAAATAAAAACGATTTTATAATATCCACAAATTAAACAACTTGAAGCTCCGGTGGTGTAGTAGCAGAAAAAGCTGCACAGTCCGGTCAAGCATTGCGGCCTTTCGAGTCGCAGATCCCGGGTTCAAATCCCGGCCGGAGCATCGTGATTTGTGCTTGTTTATCATCCATTTTGGATCCTCGAAAGGCGTTTCCCGTATACAATTTACAATTCATACAGTAACAGCCCAATTTTCTAAAGACTGCTTTGGGCCCTAATCTAGTGTAGGTTGTATGAAGGCCTCTACGACATATAGTAATCTAATCAATTATTTGTGATTAAACTAAACTGCTATTTGATCTTCGAGTAATTCTTATCCAATGCTGATAAGCAAATGCAATAAAGTACGAAAAATGCATGCGAAAGTGCGGGTTTTGACCCGATTCTTAAAGGTTAAAATCCCTTTGTTTAGGAAGGCATAATACCCTCCTAAATTTAATTGGTCTTAAATTCATACAATCTTTAACTGTATATCAACTGATTTCTCCGCACATTATACTCAAATCTTCATAAGCGATATATCCATCTAGATAAACTTTCGTGATGATATCTTATATACTATGAATAAATTTAGCGTAATCAGCAATACTACCATAGCATTAGCTTTTTTTGATTCCCATACTGCTGACAAGCAAGTTCACAATTGGAAGCAACAACAATATTTTTCAGTATGCTTTAGCTCAGGGATCCGAAGCCGCTGACAGTTTCTCTGTAACCGGCTATACTGGCCAAATACTTACCTTACCACCAAGTATAACACAAGTCGAAGCAACACAGAATGAATCGTCTCTTGGACCCTCAGTAGGTTCGGTAATTGGAGGTAATTGGATCTTTACTGTTGGAGATGGATAGCTACAGAACTTTACATGGCACGCAACATCCTATACACTAGCAGGAAAGGCGGATAGCACTTTTGCTATCAGTTGAATCGATGACGCTACTCCTTTAGATGCTTCAGGTAGTGATACAATACACCTGGATGGTAATATTATGTCTTTCACAGGAACTGCAGATATAGAAATTAATGGTGAAACAGCATTTTCCGATGTTCCAGTTACATTATGCATATTTAATGGGAATATTGCAAGCTTAGCATTAAGTCACGAAGAAACAGAAGGCATATTCACTGTTCCCTTGTATGACATTGTAACTTCATTAACCTAATAGTGGGTCTATTAGATAACAAGAATACAAGGAATCAGTATTCTATATTCATTTTTATTTTACTTTCTATTACTAATAATCAAATTTTAATCTCCTAGTAGTAAATTATATTACTAAACCATTGTGTATGTAATTCTGCTTTCAGGTAGGAAGGCGGTAAGCTTATTTCGGATTTTTCACAACCCCAATAATTTAACGGTCTTGCAGGGCTAATTCCACCGACTCTGATGCAAGACCTGACTCTTTTGACGGTTCTATATTTCTCTGATATTAGATGCAAGAGCAGCTACGATCATTATGCTGTGTTATATGATTGAATTTGGGTTTACTTTAACCAAACAATAATATCAACTTTAAAAAAATACAAGGTTCAAGAATCATATCAAACCTCATAGTTTATGCAAGTTATCCAATAAAGGATATAATAGGATGATCCTTAAAAAATACTTGTTGATAATGATATTTTTATTCATGAAAAAAGAGTTGGGAGCACGTATTATGTTCCCTATCATATTTTTAATAATCGTTGCCTTCTTGTCATTTCCTCCTGCAAGCGCTCAACCTACATGGGAATTGTATGAGGATAAGGATTGTGCGATTTCACTAATGCACCCATTCAAAACAGATAAAATATCAGATGGTTCGGTTGAAACTTTTCAAATTGAAAGTATTAAGCAGATTAGTGATCCTGATTCATTGAATATGAGTATATTTACTTCTTGTATTGATGAAAAGGTATCAATAACAGAACATACAATGAATTTGACTTTGTCAGGATTAAAAGAAGATCTACAAATAGTTACCTTTGAAGAGAATTCATTTAACGGTACTTTAATCGATGGAGAGAGGGCAAGTTCCGTAACCGCAGTGGGACAGATTGGAATAGGAAATATTCTATCGGCATATACAGTAGCCGAATTTAATCACGGAAATAGTACGTATATTATTAGAATCTCGTCATCAGGAGATGAAGGCCTGAGTGGATTTTTTAATAACTATCAATATTTGCGGGATAATATCCTTGGCTCAATTAACTTCCTTGAATAGGTAGTAAAATTACTATTATCTTAGCTTGGAATTTATCCATGCACAGACAATTTAGAAAGATTGTAAGTTAGGCGGATCTTTATATGGTGGAATTATTGACTTCGGTTTCGTAGATCATCATTAAAATTTGTGATAATTTGGAGTGAAACTTCTCTAATTTGTTATCATCCCAGTAATCAATTGGGTCTGTTGATAATCCTTGAATCTTAAAGGTTTTGTGTCGAGATGTTTTATTACCTTTTTCATTTATCTGCTCTTCTACTATAATTCTTATTCCCATGTCGTGAAGAATATAGTCATCACCAGGAAGTTTCAAGAGCAAATAGTTACAATGTGCAACCAATTGATTGTGTTTTTCAGGACCGTTAAGAAGTGATGAAGCCATCCTAATAATTTCTAGACTAAACCGATAATTATCAATTAAAGAGAACTATAATGTAATTTTTATCTAGAAGAAAAATCGTAAGTAACTTTGCAAGAACATCATCAGTAAAATACCTTTTCCAAAACAAGTAAAAAAGACAGATATTTATTCAAGTTAAAATTCTAATTCTTGCCGTGATTGCTTAATGAGTTCATCTAAATCCTGATAGTGTAAGTTAAGCCTAAGATTGGTATGTTATTTAACAAATATTAAAAAAGTGTAGAGGGGTCCCTCGTACCATTCTCTAACATATCAAGTTTCAATATACTACTGTGCTAGATAATTTTGACCTGAATTTTCACTTCCGGATGGATCCCCTGAATTGCAAGAATTAATAATACTAGCATTCGGAGAATAGCAATGCGACCCTTGTAATGTGCTTTGTGAACTCTTTATGTTCTGATCACTCCCAGGAAATATGTCAAATCCGAGGAAGGCAAAGGATGTTGTCACATATGTTGAAAAAATCAAAAATGCAGTCAAAGTCATTATGGAAGATATGATAATTGCTTTGCCGTATGTTTTTCGTTGCATACAGCATACAATATGAATATCCTTTATCCACATTGCTTTCCACTTAACTGAAATTATTTTAAGGTATATTCTAGCAGATTAATCAAAAGGATTCTATCTTACTTCATTTGGTTGGCTGGAGAGAGCTTGTTGCATTCCATACATATTGTTTCATGCAATTGAGTGACTTGGAGTTATGAGATTCTAACCAATCAAAGAACTAGTCAAATATTTGGAGGTTTGGAAATTTGATAGTTCAGAAACAATTGGATTTAAATTGAACGTCTGTAACTCGTCGGAAATTGGAGGTTGGCCATATACTTGGTTTTCAGGCATATAATTATCAACAGAAGAGAGTAATAATAAAATCAATATCAGAGTGGGTATAATTGAAATAGAGCAAAATGTTCTTAATCGCATTATAAATATTCGCGTTTAGACTTTAAAAATATTTTGTTCAAGAATATCGTCCATATTCCTTAATTTTGTAGAAAATGTGGTATTGTATTTTTAGAGCCTAATTGAAAGATTGTTATGCCGAATACCAACTCAAACCTATTATATAAAAAAATGTATCGACCACTAATACGGCGTAATCAAATCTTTAGAAATATCGGTAATCAAGGGCCAATCCAAATAAACACATATGAGATGCACAATGTTTATTATCGGAATTTGTACTCAATTATATCATGACACTATTAATAGATGAAATAAATAATGAGATAGAGAAACATAGCTTACTAAAACATAGGTTTTATCAGCTGTGGCAGGAAGGGAAGCTTACTTTAGACCAACTGGCCGGATATTCAAAGGAATACTATCAATTAGTAAAAACTGTCCCACTTATTGTCGAAAATACGTTGAAGAATAATTCTGATCCCCGCTATGAGAAGTTGATCAAGGCCGCATTGGAAGAGGAGAATGACCACATCGAACCTTGGACAAAATTCGCTTCATCGTTAAAAGTAAATGGCGATGATCTAGAGAATTACTCGCCAGAAGAGCTTACGAGTCAGGCTCTAAATAGCTTGTTGAAAATCTCAAGCTCTTCATTTATTGAAGGAGCGGCTACCATGTATGCTTTTGAAAAGGAACTGCCTAAAATTAGTGAAACAAAGAGTGCAGGATTAAAGGAATTTTATGGTCTATACAATGAGCCATCACATCGATACTTTGACATCCATAAAGAAGTCGATATACACCATGCCAGAATGTGGGAAAATATTTTGAACGAGTGCTCTGAAGAAATGCATGAAAAAGTATTGAACGCTGCTAGAATTTCGTTAAAGGCTCAAAATGACTTGCTGGATGCAGTTCAAGAAAAATTTGTAGATAAGGTTAAACAATCAACTGAATAATCAAAACCTTTATACATTCATTTCAATGCTAAACTAAAATGAATGGGCCCATAGCTTAGCCTGGTAGAGCGACCGGCTCATAACCGGTAGGTCAGGGGTTCAAACCCCCTTGGGCCCATCTTATTTGCTAAAAACCTTTTATTTTCAAAATTTTTAAAATAAAATAAACTGTATCAGAAATTTTCAAAATATAAATTAGTAGAAAACTTTGTTTCCATTTTATAATATACAAACTCCTCAAAAACGTAGATTGGTAACTTTTCGTAAAGTTGATTCTGTTGCCACACACAAATATTTGTATCAAATACTTCCTCTTAACAACATACCGTTGGGAGACTGAAGCCAAGAAATATTAGATTGTATTTATGATGGAGACATATATCAATTCCATTCACAATTCCAAAAAACCCATTACCGAACTGGCGTTAATTACACTAGTAGAATGCTAAACATAGATTTTAATATTAACATACTTCAATAGGAATCAAAATGCAAAATAAAAGAGAAAAAAAATCCTTTAGAGTGTTGGCAATTCTTGAAGCAAAAAGCGTATCAAGACAAGAATTACTTGAATTTCTAATTTCTCTAGTTGTTCCTGCAAGAGAAGAACAGGGTAATATTCATTATGATTTGCATTATTCCACCAAAAATCCAAATGAATTTCTCTTAGATGAACTCTGGGATACTAAAGATGATTTTGACAGACACTATGAGAGTTCAAAATCCAATAACGATCGTATGAGAGTAAGTGGATTATTAGTAAAACCCCTCGAAATCAAAACCTATGTAAACCTAAGTTGATAAATCCAAAGGGATTTCGACCTTTTGAGATCTATGTTAGTCTGTGGCATATGATAATATCAATCCAATTCTTATTAATAGGGGATCTTAGTATAAATGTACCGTGTATTGGTAACGACAATATCTTCTCTTAAATTGATTTCAAAAAAATGAAATAACCTAATAAACCGATCGAGAGAATCTGTAAGTCTGTGGTTACATTCAAATTTCTAAATCAAACAATATACTAGTCAAAATCTTATATGATTTTTGAAATTGAATTTTACATTGAAATTCTTATGAATAAAATTATTCTATTATATTGTAGAATAAGTTAAATTGTTTTTATCACTTTAATCTGCATGAAGGATAAATATAATAAATTAGTAATCCCTTCAATTCTTTTAACTTTCCTAACCATGATGATGGTAGCTACCTTCGGTCAAGCACACCTCACTTATGGCCAAGCCGTAGACTTGATCCCGATACAAAGTGGAAACAGTACTCTTGATAAGGGTTTACCAGAATTTTATGATTGTATAGATGAGAAAATTGATGAAAGCAAAGGAGTTGAGCCGGATTCATACTTTGAAAAGGAACCAACTAAACATGAAGTGAGCACCTGCTATAATGAGGTTTTCATTGAGAGTCCAGATACAGAATCAACTGACAACACAGATACAGAATCAACTGACAACACAGATACAGAATCAACTGACAACACAGATACAGAATCAACTGACAACACAGATACAGAATCAACTGACAACACAGATACAGAATCAACTGACAACACAGATACAGAATCAACTGACAATGAAGTAAATAGCGAAATCGAGAGATTCAACGCTTTGTTTGGAATCATGGGTTGAGTAGTGGCATGAATATAACATTTAACAAAAATACACTAGCAATACTTTGCTTAGCATTCTCATTCATAATAATTGCTCAGGTAACGATCGTCGATACCGCCAATGCGCTTACAAGATATTTTAACTGTGTTACACGAGTAGCTAACAGCAATTCAACATTCTCTCTCGACAATGCGGAAGCCTGTTATGATAGAGTGTTCAAGGGAGCCCTGGATAACGACAGATTTGGAAACCCATTGGAAAAGTAACAACTACAAGGTAAAGATCTGAATTGACAGTATAGTCGTCAAATGCAAGTAAGGAATCAGGTGACTATACCTACTTGCTATTTATTTAGGTCATCAAAACTATCTGATTGTTTTTTTGATCAATTTTATCTTGTTTTTTTAAGGCTACACAGGGATTCTGAAATTTAATAAACTAACCACTATATATTCATGTAGTTACCCCATCAGGTAAGTTTGGTGTAGAAAGGGTTTGTCAATAACAGAAAGACACTCCAAAAATTCACAATGAAGTAATCAATTCAAGAATAAAGTTTTGGCAAGTCATAATGCAAAACTCACCTGTCATTACTGACATCTATACTGGTATACATAAAGAATAATGTGATATCCATTTGTAACACATGTCTCTTTTAAGAAACTTAGGTAATCTATTTTACTACCAATTATGAGATCTGGTTATACACAATGGTTACTGAAATTACCAATTATTAATAAATCAACAAAAAAGAATATTTCTATGTACAGATCTTTACCTAGAATTTTCAAACTTGTCAGAGGCAGGCATCAACATGTCTGATGAATTACTATTGAAATTTTCATTAATTCTATTAGCTTTTACTCCCAAGGCTGGACTAAAGGAGTTTGAAAGTTGCATGAGTATTTGATTTGACATTTGTACTAATGTCAGGCAGAGGAATATAGCCTAATATAGTTTTAGGTGCATACACTATTGAACTATTAATGGTAGATATCGTTTATGGAATGGGTATTACTGATATTATTAGAGACTTTCCGTCTATCTTTAGCATGCTGACTAAATACATGTCAATAAAACTTTTCAAATCCCAGCCTTTTATTTATGGATCAGCTGATATTATTAATGTCTGTAATTTACACTGTTCACACTGCTATTGGTGGAAAACTAGAAGAAATGAAAAAGACGAATTAAGTGTTGATGATTGGAGACGGTTGATCAAAAATACCTTTAAAAAACATCATGTCTATGTCGTTACCCTTGTGGGGGGGGAACCATTAATGAGGCAGGATGTCATCAAAGCATTTTGTGATGAAATGCCTAGACGTGTGTGTGTCGTAACAAATGGCACTTTTCCATTACCTCGATTTGACAAATTATATTTTTATTGGATATCATTAGATGGGACCCAACAGATACACGATAGCATCCGGGGAAAAGGTTCGTATGAAAAAACTAAGAAAAATATTTTAGAATATATTAAAGGACCTTCCAGGAATGGCAAGCCTGCTTGGAAGGATATATGGATTACCATGACTATTAACGCTTTAAATTATGAGACAATAGAGGATTTAGTGTTAGAATGGAAAGGCACTATCAATAAGATTGGATTTCAATTTCACACACCTTTTGCAGATAATGACCCACTTTGGCTTCCTTTCGGTTCTATTAGAAATGAAGTGGTTGATAAGATAATTCGGCTTCAGAAAAAATATCCTGATTTTGTTATGAACACAGAAAAACAATTGCAGTTAATGAAAGGGCCTTGGGGTGGAGTCAAAACTACTCCGGTTGATTGCCCCTCGTGGGCTATTCTCTCATTGGATCATAAGGGCGAGTCAAAACATCCCTGTTGTATAGGAAGTTCAGACAGCACTGCACTAAAACCAATTTGTGAAAAGTGTGGAATAGGATGTTATTCCATACTGGTTGCACAAGGATTAAAAAACAATTAGTAATGACGTTACCTACCAAGAAATTTTGTTTCTAGATTACATACCTCCAAAAATGGAGATTTTTATACATTGTAAGTTTAATAGGTAATAGTTTATACAGTAAGTTGTGCAAAGCAATAGACCTTTAGGTGTCACGATAATAGCGATTCTTGCTGTACTGGGGGGAATTGGATCACTTTTGAGCGGCCTTACTGTATTGGTTTTGTTGCCAATAATAGGTTTGGTTCTTGGGGGTATTCTCATAATAATAGGATTAGCATATTTTGCGGTTGCTTACGGCCTTTGGAAGGGACTAAGCTGGGCATGGAGCATTACTTTGATAATTTCCATCATAGGTATTATAGTTGGCATTGGATCCATCATAGCAGGTAATTTTGGGGCAATATTTCACGTCATTATAAATATTGTAGTAATATACTATCTTTATAGGCCCAATGTAAGAGCATACTTTGGAAAATAATCAATTTTCCACAATATCTGAATTTCCTTCAAAGTTTTCTTCCAACCTAATTATTTGTAGATTATGATAATTATGAACTGTTCAATGGGTCTTGTTGACCATTAGGGATGTTTTCAAATTCAGTTTTTGCAAAATGTAGCTTTCTGGCACAAAGCTATTCTTCACAGTCATCTTTTTATTATCACAATATTTCCAGCTAAATTATTATGAAGCATTTGACTAAAAGCTATTTAGTGAACCCCACAGAGTCTTTAAGAAAAGATCATGCGCTTATAGAGAAAATGATAAATGCGCTTAAAATAATGTCTACATTGTTACAAAAGGGAACTACAATCCCAAAGCCGATCTTGGATCAGACAATTGATTTTTCA
Source organism: Candidatus Nitrosocosmicus sp. FF01 (assembly GCF_047711275.1). Classification (NCBI taxonomy): domain Archaea; kingdom Thermoproteati; phylum Nitrososphaerota; class Nitrososphaeria; order Nitrososphaerales; family Nitrososphaeraceae; genus Candidatus Nitrosocosmicus; species Candidatus Nitrosocosmicus sp. FF01. Next base: position 873,554 of record NZ_JBLNIG010000001.1, read on the forward strand.
ACTAATTTTACTAATCAATGTCACCATGGAAAAGAGGAAGAATCCTTATTCCCAACACTAGAAAAAAATGGGATGCCTAAAGAAGGGGGTCCCATCGCTCGTATGTTATTTGAACATGAAATAACAAAGAATCTTACAAATTCAATTATAAAATCAACAGAAGTTTACCTCTCTACAGGTCAGCCCCGAGCCTTGATAGAAGATATAGAAAAATATGTAGAGCATGTAAGTCTTCATCTCTCCAAAGAAAATCAGAGATTGTTTGTCATGGCAGACATGTTATTGGCCGATAAGCAAGAAGCTTTGTCTAACGATCTGACTAATATTGAACAAAGCAAATTAAATAGCATTAATAAAACTCGAAGATATTATGAGGATCTAGTAGAGAATGTTACAATATCTGAGAATAAGCTCTAAGGAATATCATCATAAAAGCGTTGCAAAAGTGCTCTCTTCTTTTTAAAATTACTGATGTGAGGAAGAAATTTGGATGCGATTACTAATCTGAGAGAGCATTAATCCACTTCCAGGCATTATTCGTCATAAAGTCGCGTCTCGATATATACCCATAAAAAGGTTTCACTTTGAATTGTTTTAGTAGGGTTTTATTACATAAAAATCTGTTAAAAACCTCAAATAAATCACAAGGTATTATTGTTATTGATAAATGAACTTCAAAAATTCATCTAAATTGATCCGAATATTAGTAATTGGTATAGCCGTCATGACTGGGATAGTTAATGCAATAATGTTTCCAGTTGTTGCATTTGCTGATAATTGGTGTTTGGGTCCACTAGCATGTAGTGCGGTTGGTGGCAACGGAGGGAATGGGGGAAACACAGGGGATGCAATAGCTGGAGATATAGGTCCAGGAGGATCATGCTTTGCAAAGAATCATGTTACAATAGGTGATGAGTGTGGAGGTAGTACAGGAAGTAGCGAGCCTCGCAGCGGTAGTGGAGATCATAGTATGAACGGAGGAAGGGGAGGTTCTGCCCACAATAGCCTTGCTGGATAATCAGACTTCCACTTTTTTTGGAGAATCAACCTAAAAAATAAATGAATGATAGGAATTATGATCGCAAAGAAAAATTAGTATATTCCTGCTTCTCTAATCTTTGGATATTGATACCAGCTAGGACCTTCCTTCAATGGTGTTATATTAAGTTTCTTTCTGACATCCTCTATTGGCATTTCAACCATTTCTTCAAACTTTACTGGAAATAGCGATTTACATTCTTGAGCCATCTTTATTCCTTTTGCCAGTGTTTCAAAAATCATTGAAGAATGAATTTTTTCGGACTGAGGAATATTAGCTAGACCTGGAAAACATGCTGCTCCTACGGCCACAAGATCAATGAGCATGAACGCCGGATATGAATACTGGGTAACATTTAGCGCGATCACGCCTATTTCCCCAATTGCCATATTAAAACCGCTAATGGTATGATAAAGGTCATGAGTTTTTCTTACTCTCATCGTTACATAATCAGAATCATTCTCTAAAGATGGTCTATCCCGTGATCGATAGAAATGTGGTTCAAAACCCATAGTTTTCATCAAAAATGCATAGTTATAACCCAGAGTATCCTTAGGGAGTTTGGATAATTCATCCAAATCATATTCAGGTCCCATGTATTTCTCTTCAAACATTTTTGCTGATTCAGGGTCCTCTTTAAGTCGTTCAATACAGTTCTTCATCCAGATTGTGTCCCTAAATCCATCTTCGAGGTCAAATACTGTATCTAACTTGCCACGATTTGTTACCAGATGCTTAATCATTCCACCTAAAAGCTCTATGTTGTCTACTTTGCTCATTAAATCCATATAGCCCATATTATTAAGAAAAAACACACTCATTAAAATGCATTTAGCAATTACTTTGACTTGATATCGTACACAAGTGGTTGTGGTATTTTCCGTTATAGATTTTGTTTTGATTACAAATCAATTGTTCGAGGCTTTTCGCTGAAAATTTTATAAGAGAAACATATGTTTCTATTGCACAATCATACTTGTTCGGAAGCACAAGGCATGAATCAAAGAAGAAAATTAAGATTTGGATAAAATTATTTATATCTGATTGGCTCCTAAGTCTTCTAAATTAACCTAGTGTGCTTCATGGTTGTGTTTGTCTAGTTCCTCTACGGTATCGAACGCAGCCCCACACCTACAGTCAAATTTTTTCTTGTTTTCTTCTGACATCAAGAATTTATTTAAAACAAACTATTTAATTATAACAAAACAATCGGCTATTTTATTTCCAAACTAAACTATTTTACACAGTATTGAAGCGAAATTATTTACAAGCACAAAACCTTACTAAAGTACAAAGGAAATGCCTTTATTACAAATTGATTCAATGAAGATTACAATGGACTCGCGAAAATATTATATCTGTAGAAATTGCGGTCATTTGAGAATTTCACATAAATTTCTCAGCCATCAAAAAGATGATCACCATTGCTTCATTTGTAGTTGTAATCAATTTCATTGGTTCAATAATAAGAACTGATAGTAGTTTATTTTCATAGTAAAATTCTTTCAAATATCTTTATCGGTTTTCTTATAGTTGTGAAACCGGTTGTAATAAAAAGTATAAATCGCTGGTATATGACATCAAATGACTTGAAATGACCGAAACTAATCAGTCAAAGTCAAACATGTCCCCAAAGAAACTCTTTTTCTTGTGTTTTCTCCTGTGATAATAATCATCATCATCGTCATAATCCTTCCCGTAATGGTATTTTCGATAATGATCGTCGTCATATCTGTTTTGCATACTCGTAATCTTTTCCAACTCACCTCTGTCCAGCCAAACTCCACGACATCTAGGACAATGATCTATCTCGACACCATTTTTATTACTCAACATCATTTCAGTGGCACAATTAGGACATCTTAAGCTCATTGATAAAATTTATTTTTTAAACTATATAACCTTGTAATCAATTTAAACCAAGTGCCGTTCGATAGCCTGCTTATTGAAGATGGAGTTCTCGGCATATTAATGAATCCAAATATGAATTGGATGTATTTCATTTCTATTTGCTAACCGGTCTGAATTGACCTTAGATTAATTATTGTTTAATCCCTAACAGAATAAGAATAGTTAATAATATTACAGAATTTAGCTTATAAATTCTAATATTGTTTAGTGCAAAATACTAAATCATGAGAACACTATATACATTCGCTGTTATCATTTCATTATTTAGCGCCACCTCCTTATTGATATTTGCAACCGGAAATGGCATAGCATATGCCTTATGCAGTGAAATAACAGATCCAAATGTCTCTTGTCATGAGCAACATAACAGTCACTCTAATGTAGAGACTACCACTAGTACAACAACTGAAGAGGAGGAGGAGGTAGATGAAGTGAGTCCATTGCTTTGTTCAGATCTAAAATGCAGTCTCGGCAAAGAATACATTTTGGGTCATGAAACTGACATTGCAGATCCATTAGACTTTATAGACAATTGAATGAGAGTTATCTAAGAGGTAATTCTCATTACTAATACACTTTTTCCCTATCTGTTATTAATTTTGATCCCATAACTCAATTTTTTCCTTTATCGGCTCTTATCTTAAACACTAATTATATTTTCTTGATCATGATGCAATTTTTTTCATATCAGTAGTTAATTGTAGCATGCTGGATAATCAAATCGATTAATTCATGTTTGGATTCCAATGGTTGAGAGCCAAAAGGTAACATTGTTTCCAATATTATCTCATCTCCATCACCATTTAATACTAGACTTTTTGAGTCAACTAGTGATGGAAACTTGTTAATTATATCTGATTTTATTTTGCCGTCCGGGTTAGTTATAGTTGCAATCTGATTTGGCGTCAAAGTCAACTTGACCTGGATCAGGATTCCATTTCCAATGCTGGGAGATGACTTTAATTCAATAGGATGAAGTGGGTCATCAGGCAAAAGTGTCCTTGCGTAAAAATCTGAAGTTACTATCGTGCTTTTCTCTTCATTGATAACAAAGTTAGCTTCTCTTAGCCACCGTATAACAGAACTAAATGCAAATTCCTTGCTATCATCAGTCACTAGCAAAGTATGAAATACCAATTATTTATCTTGATTGTTAGGAAAAATAACTCTCCGAATATTTTATCTTCTAAATTCGAGAAAGCTATATAATGATTTACATTATAAACTTGCAGTACTACTCTGGTATGGTGACCAAAAACAAGTCTGGGCCCTATTCAGGGACGTAATTAGACGTATTGTTAAATTTACCATAAAAGGATAATTTGAAAGTCACCTGTTGGCTTTTTAAAGTTTCATTGCTAACTTAAAAGAAGATACGTATGGTTTTATCAAATAGAAAAATCTTGTCAAACTTTAATATATATAGAAATATGGAATTAATTTATGGTAAAAAAAATTGGTGTTATTTTTGCAGTACTATTGGTAGTATTATTGTTATCAAATACAAATTATAATGCTAACAACCAGGTTTTTGCTCAAAATACGTCTGGATTAACAGATTCAAATGTAACTCAAACACCTACTCCTATACAAAGTCCTTCTACTAATATCACAAAACTTGCAGGAGGTATAAAGATAAATTCACCCGACAAAGGTGACTTGGTTCCCCTTAATTCAAACAAGTCACTGGTAATCTATGGAGTTTCAAAGGATACTGCTTCAACTGACTGTGACGTGACAATTATTGTGAATAACGTAAAGCCCTATCAAAATGTCCAACCTACAGGAATACAAGGAAATAACGATTATTCAACATGGCAATATACACTCTCAAGTAATTATACCAGTATCAATGAAGGAAATAACAAGATAACTTCAAAGATATACTGTGCAGCAGCTGCTAATGGCAATGGTACTGGTGGTAGTAATGTAACATTATCCCCTCAGCCCTCACAGGCATATTATTCTGTAAATATTACTGCTAGTAACTTTACTCAAGCACAATTGACAAACTATGAATTGATGTTAGAGTCTGCTTCTAACTCAACCAATGGTAATAGCACACTAGCATCAAATGCTATTCAGCCAGTTGCTCAAATTCAACAATTTAATCAAGATACAGGAAGTGGACCAGTATGTTGCAAAACAACAAGTGCGTTAACTACTCAAAGTAGTGATAGTGGGACTGGCTCTGGTAGCAGTAGCAATAATGACGACGATGATGATGACAACAGTAGCAGTAGCAATAATGACGACGATGATGATGACAACAGTAGCAGTAGCAATAATGACGACGATGATGATGACAACAGTAGCAGTAGCAATAATGACGACGATGATGATGACAACAGTAGCAGTAGCAATAATGACGACGATGATGATGACAACAGTAGCAGTAGCAATAATGACGACGATGATGATGACAACAGTAGCAGTAGCAATAATGACGACGATGATGACGACAACAGTAGCAGTAACAGAAATAATGACGACGATGATTCCTTTGACTTTTCAAGTGGGATGAACGATTTCGATTTCGGATTTAACTTTGATACTGATAGTAGCGATTCTGATTCATCATGGTCTGATGATTCAGGAGATAATTCCGCAGTAGACAGCATACTTGATAATGTCGAAGACACAATGAAATCGGCAGGACTAGACTTCAGTTTCAGTTAGACCATCCCACTGGTCCAAAATATTTTTTATTTTAAGTAAACATTAAAAATTTTTTTTATACCCTTAATTGAGTTTAATAAACATCTATCCGATACTTTGATATTCCCTCAGATTTATACGCCATTCAAAACTTTTATCTCAAATCTACAATATGAGGGAAAGAGAAATAGAGCTAGACTGTGAGTATAACCATTGAGACACCAGTCAACAAGTCAGTATAGTTTTGAACAGATTATTAAAAATCACCATTACTGTGAGAAGTCCATAGGTTTATTTTCATTTATGCATATCCTGAGGTCTTAATTGCTTCACCATTTATTACCTTTGAATTCTCTGAACATAGAAAAACAATTAGTCTTGCTAAATCTAGTGGTTTTACCCAACCAGAGTAATCGGCAGAAGGCATAGCTAATCTATTCGCATGAGTATCGATTATTGTTGGTAAAATACAATTGATATTTATTTTAAATTCTTTTGCTTCTTCCTTAATGGAATCCACTAATCTAATCAACCCTGCCTTAGACGCGGCATATGCAGAATCCCTTCCACTTGCCTTCTTACCCGATGCTGAGGACACATGAACTATTTTACCAAATTGGTTTTTTTTCATTGACTTTAGAACGTATTTACTAATTAGAAAAGCAGTCTTTAAATTCATATTCATCATTTTATCCCACTCCTCTAGTGTTATTTCATCTGCAAATTTTCCACCAAAAAAACCTCCCACGATATTTGCAAGAACATGAATTTGGTCAAACTCATCAATAACTTTCTCAACTAGTGCCTTAACGTTGTCTTCATTTAGCAAATCCACTTGAACAAATTTTATTTCAGTTCTACTCTTATCTCCATCATGTTCATCACTTTGGTTTCTTAAAGCTTTTTCCGTATCAGATCTCTCACTTTCAGATCTGTATGTAACGATAATTACTTTCGGTGAGTACTTTGAGAAGAGTTGGGTAACCATCGACCCTAACGCTCCTGTTCCACCCGTAATTAAAATAGTTTGATTATTAAAATCCATGATCCATAATTTTGATTGGACAAACTATTCAATTTACCTTTCTATCTTTAGTTCAGGGGAAGAAGTTTATAACGGTCTAGTCTTGAAAGTCTATGCTCAATCAAACTCTTATAATGAAAACTGTACAATCATGAATCGTTCATGAACACAAATTGTAAAGACAGTGAAACTTGGCTCCTAACGAATAATTCTTTAATTTGACATGTGTCAATTACTTGTCAGTGTCAACGCTATACGGTCGGAAATATCGGGGAAAGGGGGATCTCATAATTGAGTTGGGATCAGGAAACGGACAAACTCTCGTCAACCTAGCCGCTAGGAACGCAAAGCGGGAACTATACTTCATGGGAATCGAATCGAATCTATCCTTGTATAAAGAATCCTGCTCTTTGCTCAATGAAAATGATGACAATATCACATTTATCAATGACGATTTCGAACATGTAATCAATAGATTTCATAATGAATCAGTAAGCATGTTTATTTCAGTTCTTCCTCATCCCAATTATATTGGAAAAGAGCGTGAGTTCAATTGGAAGAATATTTATGAAATAATGCTAAGCAAAATGAAGAAATATGGTCAATTCTTGCTAATTACGGAATGCACAAATGAATTACTTTCTGAGGTGACTGTCGAGGAATATAAAAAATGGAGAACTTGGCTTATATCATCATTTGAATCTATTGGCTTTATTATCAATGTAATGGTAGATAATCCGCCTCCAGCATTGTCATCGTATTATCTATCTAAATTTAAAAATGATCCTAATAGAATTAAAATCTTAACCATATTAATGCAGAAATAATATTTCGAATGTTCAGCATAAATCTGTTCCCCACCGATTCAGGTTAATATTGACATCATCATCAACTTCTGACCGTTATTCAAAATTTCGATTGATTTTGTTCATCTTCCAAAATATCGCAATTGTTAATGAAATAACTCCCAGTACAGCAATGATTAATCCATAAAAGTTCCACTGTTCATTAGCATACATGAATGAAGAAGTGGGTCCTATTATCGATAAGCTTTGCATTTGAAAAATGATTCCCAAAGCCAAGAAGATTATGCCAGAAAGGATCATTATAGACCTAAACTCCCCCTTAATATACGAATTTTTCCGAAAAATCAATACTTAAAATGATATCCTGAACCACCTTAACAACCTAACTAATCGTTGTTAACAGAAACAATTGCTTTGATTACTTTGTTAAAGATACTCAAATATTTTTCTTGATAGTGTTTAACATCCTGTGGTAGGAGATTATTCTAAAAATGGAATTGCAGAATCATTTTATAGTTTAATGTTAATAAACCCAGATATTCTATTATTCTACACTAAATTGTAACTCAGATATTGTCTGCTAGATGCAACGAAATGAATTTGCACGTAAGATCGAGAGGATTGATGCTCTGTCAAACAATATTTGTTATTCATTCTCTTTTTTGGTTATTTAGAAAGTGTCAGGAAACCTCCACAAACTATGATCATAACACATCTGTCAAGATACTTGTCAATATCCAAGGTAGATCAAAAAACAATTAGAGAAGTATCACTAAAGTTTTAGCCGTTATAATCAGGTGATTAGACCGCGGGTTATACCCCCTATTACGGAACAAACTATAATATAGAATCTCACATCGTGACAAATTCTAAATTTCTTCATATATGAGAATAAAATCAAAAAGTAGATTCTTGATCAAGATTCAAATCAATCGCAGATAATTGGTGGTTTCAATAGAATATCATCAGAAAAGAAAAATAAAATGAAGGTGTGTAGTCTAGTTATTATCTAAACTAAATTAGCCTTTTTAACCATGTATTAAAACAATGGAACTGATTATTCCGACAAGAATCATGATAAATTTGTCAAAGATTAAGGACTTTATGGTAATTGTACCTTTGACAGTAGGAACGATTTGTTCTGTGGTGGCGCAGGATAAACAAACTAAAGAAAGACTTGGGATTCATAGATGGTAATGAGGCAAACTTTTCGTCTGACTTAACTTCAGGTGTAACATATCCATCAAGTAACGTAACAGTAACAATCACTTTGACAAATATTCCTCAGTCCAGTAAAGGATTGGTAAATTAAGTCATATTTTCATGGTTTATCATACATTTGACTTATCTACACGGTAAAAGGTCCCACTTTTGATTTCAAACAACGTTTATCCCAAATTTGAGTATTCTGTAATTTCAAACTAGTTTGTTTATATAAAAGATATCTTTTAAAAAGGGGTATTACATCGTTTTTTACTTTCAGGTATGTTTGATACTTGCGATATTTTTGATCAATGCCCATAGATAAGATGTGCAGTTTCTACACAGTCCGACACATTTTATTCGTTTGACTTAAATATTTGGTTTAATTTGACTATATGATGACCGATAGTAACAAGGAGCAAGTCTATAGAACCATCTTACAGTGGTTAAAGGACTATGATTATACAATAAAGGAGGATGAAACTAAAAGAAATACGCTTGAGTACTATGCAAAGGTCTTTCCACCCAATGAGGAAATAAAATTCTTCGAAATTGTATCTGATGAAGGTTTTAAAGACGGGTTTTTACTACGCATGAGTGTTGCATTTACTCCTAAGGATAGAAGTGATTTTGAACATTTGAAGGAGGAGGCACAAAACAATTTATTTATCCGAATGCATAAAATTCTTTCTCCAATACGATTGCTATGCAAAATCGAAAATTCCGTAATCAGTGTTGAAAAATTTCTATTTATTGATGTGAATTCAATAATGTGCAAACAATATTTTTGGGATAGTGTTATTGAAATGTCTAATGCTATGTATCTAATTGAATTAACCTTTTTTGAATTCATTGACGACTTATTTCCTAAGAGAGATAGGTGACTGCACCATTTAAAAAAATCTAATTGTCAAATAATGAGAATTTGTTTTAATCTCCACACATTATATTAGAATTTCGTATGCTAAGATTTCTCCATATGATCAAGGAATAACGTGTTTTACCTAAATGATTATTTATTGAATGGTTCTAATTTGATGTGATGTGAATCATATTTTGTCATAATATACCCAATCACCGATATTATTTTGAATTCCTATTTTTGAAGTAACTTGAGATTAGATTTTTTCAAGCATAATAACCTTCCGACCCATCCTTGCAGAATCATTTTATAGTTTAATGTTAATAAACCCAGATATTCTATTATTCTACACTAAATTGTAACTCAGATATTGTCTGCTAGATGCAACGAAATGAATTTGCACGTAAGATCGAGAGGATTGATGCTCTGTCAAACAATATTTGTTATTCATTCTCTTTTTTGTTTCTAATGTATTATCAGAAAGATAAGATAAGCCAAGAGTATTATTTTGAAATTCTCTTAGATTTGCAACAAATTTTTTGGGTTACTAGTTATACAATATTTCAAAGGCGGAGGTATCATTCATCAATAACGTCAAATCATATAATGAATTCTCAGGTGATTGCCAAGTTGAATCTGGTCTTCAAATTCCATCCCGCAATGGCGACAGTGCAATGCCCCAGTCGATTCTGCTTCAGATCTTTTTAAAATTACAATTTCATTCAGAGAATGCGGATCTAGTGTTACTACATAGTTATCTATAGCAATCTTAACCAAAATATCTTTTACCTTTTGCTTTACAAGATCTAATTGTTTGTCTTTCTCATCCAATTCGATACCTCTTATTGACGCTCTGTTATCTTCTCGAAGACGGCTATCCTCAACCGTTGAAGCAGATTCATGGTAAACTATCTTAAAATAATTAGTTAAGTTGTTATCATTTGGAAAAAATACTGCTTCTAGTTCCTTTATAATTTTATCAGTCAACCTTCTATCAACATTCTCTAGGTTCAGAAAAATCGTCAATATCTTTGTATCCCTTTTGCCACCTTTTAATCATACTGTCGTGGATCATCAGACTTGCTATTTATCGCCTTCTCGACATTTTCAATCGAAGTTTTTGAAGGATTGTTTTTCTTATTCCTTTTCTTGGTTACCATGAGGGCTACTCCAAACAAGATTACAATCATCGCAATTATTGTCGTGATTGTCAAATCTTCTTTCAGGACCGCCCATCCTAACAAAACTGCTATAACTGGACTAACATAAGCAAATGTATTGGCTAAAGATGCAGATGTTACTCTTAGCAAATAATAGAAATCTGTAAATCCTACAATTGTGATTATTATTATTAAATAAATTTGCGCAACTATTGATTGAAGCGAAATTTGCATAATATCTAATGACTTGTACTCTGCAAACAAGAAACTGACTGCAGTAAGCATCAATCCGCCAGTTATCATTATCATCCCTGAAGATGCTAAGATGCTTACTGGAAGCTTTGCCTTCGTAGAATATATCGACCCTATTGCCCACGATATGGAACTAATTATCAATGCGACAGCTCCTACCGGGTCCATTTCACCCGAACCAATCGATGGAGCTACAAGAAGCATTAGTCCACCAAAACCGCATCCCAAACCAATCAGAGTCATCTTAGATAAATTCTGCCCATTACTTCCTTTTTTGAACCATCTATAGATTGCATAACCCAATATTGCCACCCAAAGAGGGATGGTTGAATTTAATAACCCCGTCATTCCTGAGGAGAGGAATTGTGCCCCCCAGGTTAGTAATCCTTGGCCCCCCAAAAACAATGTAACACCTAGAATCAAACTGTCTTTCCACTGACTCAAAGTAATTGATTCTCTTTGAGTCTTGACTTGACCTATCGGTAAATTTCCTTTTGAACCAGATTCGGACTGCGGAGCGAATTTTGAATCAGACCTAGATTTTTGATAATATTGAATATAATACAAACTAAAGAGCACTGCACCAGCTATACTGAATCGTAAACCTGCACTTAATAATGGTGGAATAGTATCAATAGCTACCTTTATTGCCAAAAAACTGGATCCATTTATGACCCATAGGGAAATGAGTATTAACCATAGTTTAGTTTGATTATTCATATTCATATTGAGATTGATACCTAAAGGAGATAAGCGTCATATAATTTTGTTTACTATTGAGCTAGACTTTCTAAGGTTAAGGATTGTACACCAAATCCCTCTGCGAGCCAATCTAAATTTTTTTCTTTCCATTTTATACTATTTCATAATTATAGAGAAACGTCTTGTCAATATCATTCTCCACATCTACATCGAGATCTATATCATCCTTCCAGGATTTTTTTAATTTTTCTCAAAAATGTTTGATTTTCAATTGGTTTTTGTATAAACAGATTTAGATCAGGTAATTCGTGCCCTTTCTCTTGAAACAGATGAAAAGAATGTTCACTAGAGGTCAGAAAACAAATTTTCGTTTCCTTGTCCAATAATCTAATCTTGTGGTAAACTTCATCGCCTGACATATAAGGTAACTTTAGGTCCAAAACAATCAAGTCATAAAAATTAGGTAGATAATTCGATAAAGCGGTCCTTGGGTCGTTGAATGTATCGACACTAAATTCGTCGCCTTCTAGTATAATCCTAAGTATAAATGTTGATATCTTGCTCATCGTCAATGATCAAGATTTTCCTCTTATTGGATAAACGATTCGCCCCCAGATCACTTATTCTTGTGTCTCGCTAGAGTCTACAGGTAGATAAAAAGTGAACGTTGCCCCTATGCCGTCTGGATTATTTTCACCCCATATTCTCCCATTGTGGGCCTCAACAATATTCTTCGAAATAAATAAACCCAATCCGATACCATGGAAAGATTTCGTGTTAAATTTTTTGAATAATTTAGCAAATACTTCGTTATCAATCCCTGTTCCATTATCCTTTACGGTAACTTGGACAACTTTGATAGACTTGTCATTTATGAATTTTACCAAGAGTTCTGAGGAAACGCTAATTGTTCCGTCTTTTTCGGGCAAGAACTTTACTGAATTACTGATAAGATTGGAAAGTACTCTACTGATACCATTTTTGTCAGCATATAAGTGAGGATCACCTTTTAAATCCACGTTGAAATGTATGTCGTTGTTGTCAATAGTGGATTTGTAATTTTCCAAGTTCTCATTAATGATTTCATTGATTCTAAATTCTTCCTTAACTAAGGTCATTGAGTATCCCTCGATTTTTGTAACATCCAATATATCTTCGGCAAGTTTTTTTAATCTCTTAGCATTTCTATCTACTATTTCCACCAACTGTTTTTCTTTTTCTCCCTTTGTAGAAAATTTCAAAATATCCAATGCGCCTATAATAGGCTGGATTGGAGTCCTGAGTTCATGAGCTGCGGTGTTGATAAATTCTTTCTGCATTTTATCATTTGACTGCAATTGTTTATACAGTTCAGCTTGTCTCCAAAAACTTTCAAATATCGAATAGTAAGTCAAGACGGTTGACTTACTATTAGAATATGTAACCAATCCAATTGCCTCCTTAGTGGTAGTCTTCGAATCATCTTTTACTTCCACTGCTAGAGAATGTTTTCTATCAATTACTACTATAGAAGCTCTAGTTTGCATACTTGGTTCTATGAACCTGATCTTTACTTTTTCTGAAAGGCCATTTTCATCTATTTCGTCGATTGTTTGAAATACTACCGGGTCTTCAGGGACTAGAATTCTTATCTTGAGGTTAGAAGATTTGAAATTGTCATTCAATAACAACATAGAAAGCGAATGCTTCTGGCGGATGAACGCTCTAGCCGTAGAAAATATCCCAACAATATCATCAGATGCAGAACTTAGAAGATGGCTTAATACTTCCTCAAACGTTTCGGAGTTTTGTATGATTTCTATTCCCTCATTGTCTATACCGAGCTCGATATCCTTGATTCTGCTTTGAGCATCAATTCCGTTTTTCCAAAGTTCATCAAAAATGGACTTGAAATGTTCTAAATATGCTCTCTCATTGGTTGTCAATAGATTTTGAATTACTTGGCCGCCTTCTGTTTTTTGAATAGTAGCAATCATTTCTTTCTCAGATGCAGCAAAGCTTATGGGAGGTAAATTTTTTACATGCCTTATTTCGATCCCTAAATCGAGAAATTTATTCACCATTTGAATATCGTTACTATTCCTTATAGATGTAGTAATCCTTATCCCTCCATGAGACAATGCGTGTTGATACCTGCTAATCCTTTTATAAACTTCAAAATAGTTATTAAAAGCTAATTCTAATCCTGAAACTTTTGTGCATAATACAAATTCTCTGGAATCCATTAATATGTTTCGACTCTTGTTGACAATGTCCTCGATATTTTTGATAATCTTGATATCTTTGAGTACAGAACTCAAGTACTGTTTCGCATCTTGGTCTGAAAATGAAGGTTGTATACCAGTTTTTTGACTCATTGCTTTTTTCTCCGTTTCTACCATTTCTGTTACCTTTTTCTCAATCTCTTGAACCATTTGGGCAGAACCAATGCCTACCAATAACTTTGATTGTTCAATAGCGGAATCTCGTATCGATTGTCTCAATTTTAGATCCTGTGAAACAGTAATTGCTGATGAATACAATCCGAGAGTAAATAAGTATGTGGATATTAGAACCAGAGAATGACCCGCCACACCAAAGGAGGGTTCAATTGCTGAAGTTGATAATGATATCCCTACAATTGTATCTCCTATTCCTGCTAACATCAGGTAGTCTCTCATCTTAGAGGCTTTCATTTTCTTTGCAACTATGAAGAACGCCAAGCCAAATAATATATTACCTGCGATAGTACCAATTCTAAACAATACTCTAAAGTAATATCTATATGCTTCATCTATGCCTGCAAGGCTCTCCCCTGATAAGAACCCAGGCATCTTACCTATTAGATAAAGTATCAATGGGAGGGATAGTATAATCCATAGGGATATCGGCATACTACTAATCTTACTATATATGTTTCTTAGTAACATGGTTGATGCAATCCATCTAAATACAAATCCTATCGGCAAAATGATGGAGTTTAAATAATTGTAAGTCTCCAATAGGTGATCTGGTATTACAAAGTATGCAGTTCCATTGCTCTTTGGATCTACAAAGACAATTTGGCCAGCATATTTTTGGGAGTCTTTGTACTGAAAGGAAGATTCCGTTATTGGAGGGGATTGAGATTCGTTTTCATATATGATTTGTATCATCAACAGCTTTGTGCTTGCATCTTCTATAATCGAACATGCTAAAGTTAAAGCTGCCAAAGCATAGAAGAATACTATGGAATTCTTGTATTTGCTAGCTCTGTACCATGAGAAGAATTTGTACGTAATAATGAACATAATGGCGGTCGCTAATACGGAGCTCACTGCAAAAACAAACCTAGATAATACATATCCTGGGTTCCCAAAAAGTAACATTATCATCAGTATTGTTAAAAGCATCCCCTGAACTACAATAACTGACCAATGCATTGCATAACTAATACGGGATTTCTTTCGTAAATCCTTGCTCACGTTATGGGCAAACCTAAGGAGAATAATGGAACCCACCGCGTATCCAATAATTATCGTACAAATGAACGCGATATTTCCGGAGGTTGAGTCATAACTCAGAAGCTGGCGAGTCATTAACAAATCAATAATTACAATAATTATGATTGATACGCCAGTCGCAAAAGGTATCATGTTATTTTTGTTATTGTCAATTAAACTACTAATTAGATTATTTCCATTAATACCCAATAACAGTGCTAATCCAATCATGCTATTAGACTTTGTTATTGAGAATCTTGAAAACACAAAAAATATTTGGATATTGTAATAATTTTTGAATATAATAACGTTTTTTCAAAATTTTACCATAAGAACCCAATTTGATGATTTAGAGCAAGTAAATCATAGTCAAGTCGAGTTTCTTTATGGTTGAAATCAGGGTGTAACTATTAGAATATCGTACTCCTTACACAAATTATCATGACTCCTCTTTTAATAGAATTTTGTTTTCAAATTAAAAACAAAATTACTCAACATTAATATTTCGTTAATGCTAGATTCAACCTCCATTTTAGATTTGGTATCTGGTATCTGGTGGAAACTTTACATTCAATGGTTCTACGATATAGATAACCTTACAACCAAATTATCCTCCAAATATGAGTATAATGGAATATTCAAGCAATTACACCGTTTAATTGAATTATGTCGTTATGTTAAAATAATTACGAGAGGTAACAAGGTTTTTATGGTCCATATACATGCAATACCTCAGGGTTATCATTCCGTCAATCCATATATAGTAATTAATAATATTAACAAATTCATTTTATTTCTTCAATCAGTGTTTGGTGCAATCAAGAAAAAGGAAGTGGATAATAATCAAGATGAACATTATGCTGAAGTCATGATAGGGGATACTTGCATTATGATAGAAGAGAATAAAAACGTAAATATGCAAAAAGGAACATATTTGTGGATTTATGTACAAAATGTCAATTCTATTTACAATCAAGCTTTGGCGGCAGGCTGCTTATCTCTGGAACCACCTCAACGGAAATATGGGGTAGATTTTGTGGCTAAAGTAATTGACCCTTTTGGTATTGTTTGGTTGATTTCTTCATATAAATCACGTTCTTAGTAACCATTTTTTCATAATGGGGTAGATAGCCAAAGAAATCTTAAAAGATTTGGAAAATATATTATATTACGATTAATTTTGTGCTATAGGGGATACGGGATTTGGGTCGGGTATCTTTGTAAAGTTGCTGTGTTACCTTAACGAATATTCTAATATTTCCTACCTCGATTTAAATATTTTTGCCTTAATCAACCAATTTTTAAAGATCCTTTCGAATAGAAATTTTTCAAAAAAATTGATATGTATTGTTTGATATCCAAACAATATTTTGTCCATAGATTTGCGTTGGTATTGACTTAAGATGTGTCAAATCTAGCACTTGATATTCAAATATTGTATCATTCTTCATAAATTTTGTTGAAAATTACATAAAAAGTAACAGAGTTCTACCATAAAAGCAACTTATATATCGTGGATGTGTATTTTCAGTTAGGAGGACAGGTAAATGCCGGTTGGTGATGAGAAGGGGAAACCAGTATTCCCGGGAATCAATAAGACATTTACAGCTGAAATGCAAGACAGAAGCATTCATTTTGGGATTGAATTTTACAATAGACTGAAATTATTTCCTTGGTGGCTTCACTATCATAAAGGAGATACAGTCGAGTCTGAATTACGAAATAATATATTCAATCTTGGCTGTGAATTTGGATTGGAGCAAAAATGGCTTAAAGGAATTCTCCGTCACACAGTTTCTGAATTTTCGAAGAAAGGTTTAGGAAGTGACTATTACGGGTATCACAATATTCAACACGAACTTGAGGCAGCTTACTTCATACTAATTGCAATAAATGGAATTAATAATTCAAAGGTATATAAGATCTCTCAACAGGAAACGATTTATCTATTTGTAGCTGCATTATTCCACGACTATGATCCACTAAAGGAATTTGACAAACCCAATGAAGATAGTGTTGAATACTTCATTAGAAATGATACTAAGATTAGAAAATATATTCGGAATGCAGGTCTAAATTTGGATATCGTGATGGCACTTATCCATAGAACGGCCTATCCTTTTGAAGGAAAAATTGCAGAGTATTCCATGGTTAAGATAAGACATCTTTTAGATAAGGCGAATATCCCACCAAGTAGTAAACTTGAGAGGGATAGATTTCTAGAACTAGGGTGGTTTCTCTCTGTTTCCGAAAGGATAGCTGGTTATGCACTCGGAGATTATGAGCATGCTAAAGACATGGCTAGACGAAATGCACATGCTCTGGGCTGGCATCCATCGGTAATCAACAAGAATTCAGTAAAGTATTTCGAACAAATGATGATGAATGAGAAAGAAATGTTTGAAATGATAATGTCTGTCCTCCCTTCAAATTTGAAGAAGAATTTTTATGAGAATGTCTCAAAATTTAAGGAGGCATGGAATAAAGAACTAGGACTAAGAGATCTGAAAAAAGGTACCAAATTGGTATTTGTAGTTGAAAATCAAAGAGAATTAAAACAAAATACCATACAAGCCTTAATAGATATTCGTAGAAGTGTCCCTTCTTTGATTCAAATACATGAAGATGATTTCAGAAAAACATTGATCGATGATTTAGCTGTTCTGGTTACTTTAAGAATTGATACTCATGTTGGTAAAATTATTGGTTATGCGAAAGGAGGACCATTGGAGCAATACCAATTACGACCAGGAACCATTGATCTTAATTATGGGTTAAAAAATACTGCTTATTTGGAAGGTATGAGTGTAACAGAGGGGTTTTGGGGTGGAACAGCCGGTCACTTCTTGCGAATAAAATTCTTAAACGAAGCAATGAATAGCGGTTATAAATTTGTGACAGGATACGCACATAGAGATGTAATTTTACAACGAAAGAAAAAAATGGAAATGATTGAAATTGTCCACAAATATGATCCTGACAAACTAGACTATTATAGATTAGACCTAAATAATTCGCTTTATCAAAAGATTGTTACCGATGCTTACGATTTAATTTGCTGAAATCTTATTTTAATGATAATCCTTTGATATATTGCTATAATATTTTTGTATTTTTATTTCGTAAATAGGTAAAAATATAAAATTAGTTCAATTTATTTGAATATTTTATTAAGGTTTGGTTTGTTCCATTCAATCAAAGATCATTGACTCTACCTTTACACATAGTTATAAATGGATGATAATAGCAAATAAAGCAGAGCATTGTCAATAACATCCAAAACCTTTAATACTTGTATATCCATTAAATATCTATATGTCAGAAAAGTTTAGGGCACAAAATTATTGGTATGAAAGAGGTGTCGAATACTACATAAAGATGGACTATGGTTCTGCAATAAGGTGTTTTGACAGATCACTTGAGTCTTGCAAAAACAATGGGTATGATGCTTGGTATATGAAAGGAAATTCGTTCTATCAACTTAAAGAATATGATGAGGCTATCCGATGTTTCAATAAGTCAGTAACTTACAATCTATTAAATTAGTTTTTTAGATGAACGGTTTAACAAATGAAGACCAATTTCATATAGTCTCTAAAGGCTAGAATAAAGTAACAATCTTACTTTGTAATTTTTACTTTCATTCTAGCACTGCTATCTTCCATACTAGGACGATTAGAATACTGTGTACTTTCTGGTTAGATCTAACATTATCCTACTTTGTTCACCTAAGCAAATAACCCCATCAGTCATGACTTGCATGTTCGCAAATTACCTTGTCAGCTTTAGATTCTCCCTCTTTTATTGAATTTCTTATCGTATTTGGAGAAAAATCTGCATTCTCATATATATGGGGAAATTCTTCATCACGTGATATGTAAAAAATCTCTCTGATTTCAGCGCCATGATCTAGTCGATATTTCCTATATTTCCTATCAATTTTTCCTAATACTTTTTCATCAAAGCCCAGTTTATCTTTGTTATTCTTCGCCATTTGGTATAAATCCTCTATGAAATCAAGATACCGTGTAATAGTTGCTGTCATCTTTACGTTATTTTCAGTCTTATCTGAGAATTTGATGTCTCTCGCACTATGAAAAACTTCTCCCAGATTTGATGGTAATTTATCAATTTTTTTTGGATAGTTTTCTACCAAAAATATTATCTTATCTAAAATTGGCGATGCATCCAGAACTTCACGTAGAGGAGTGTTGCTAAACAGCCCTCCATTCCATGCGTATACTTCTATCTCAATTTCAAGCCATGGGAAGTTATATAGTGGATAAGCAGAAGTACCGAGGATATGTTTTGGTTTTATTTGTTAGTGTTCTACTGTCAAATGTAAGTGCTCGTGAATTTAACACATTAACTGCTGTCAGGATTAAACGTGTACTATTTGAAGGGTCTGGCTTCAATTTATTGTAATCGACATACTTTTCAAGTGTTCTTATCAAGGGCTTGTGATTGTACAAATGTGTCCAATTCCAAGGGATCATTTTGTCTAGTTCAAATAGATTCTCAGGTTGCATTCATCTGGGTACAAAGAATTTACTATTACCTAGTATCGCAGAACTAATGAAAGAGGAAATCTGATTGCCTTTTGTTTGTTGTTCTCTCCACAGTCCATAGTAATTCGGAAATACGCTATTTTTAGGTAGAGAATATAGCAAATTCTCAAACATGTTATCGAATGAACTCTTTCTATTATGTCCAGTTGTTGGGAAGACCGGTAAAAATCGTTCTGATAGTTCAATCCAAAATTCTTCCAATTTTTTAGTAGCATCATCTATATAGTGGGTTCCTGCAATTATGGCGGCATTTATTCCACCAATTGATGTGTCCGCCACAATATCCAGGTTAATCCGCCATTTTTTTTATGGATTTGAAAACTCCACAGCCAAATGCACCTGACGAACCTCCACCTTGTAGTATCAATACTTTTTCTATACCTTTCCTTTCTCCAATCCCTGAAACCAAATCCTGATATAGTGCGAGCTTATTTCTAAAAAGATTGATTCAAAAAAACATAACCATTTTTCTAATACTGAAAATATTGATACAGTGTCGTACAAAGCTTATCATGCAAGGACCTCACTTACGTTTTGATTCCAGCTGACCTAAAAGTGGCTTCTTTTGTTAAAAATGAAATATTGAACAGAGAGGATCAGAAGAACTCATACCGCCGACTGGGCGAATCATAAATGCTATAAGTATAATTCTCTTCCCCGAGAATTGTCTCGAAATATAAATACATAATAAAATAGGTTTGATTATGCAATATCATAAAAACACTAATCTAGTAATGATAGTCGTGGCTGCTCTGCTATCTACAGTCTTACTGAACATAGGTTCCATGAATCTGACGTTGGCCCAGAATAACGATACTAACTTAAAAGATACTCATGATTTTACTGGATTTCATTCTAATATTGAACAAATAAAAGGCCATGTAGAAATGGCGGCATTTAACAAATTCTTTAACGACCAACTTATGACATTGGGTCACACCCTTCATCCCATTGAAGAGGTGTTGACACTTGTGACTATTCCATTGGCATCATCGGACAGTGAACTAAATAATACTTACTATAGTAATCTATTTCAACTTTCTACTTTAGCTTCTCAAAATAGCACCTTAGATGAATTTGAAAATCATAGCCAATCCTCTTTCGATCTTTCCGACAAGGTCATCGCAACAGTAGTTCCGGCAGATATTTTAAGTTCCACAGAACACAATGTGAGTGTCATTAAAGATTTGTTAACAGTATCTGGAGCTGAATATGCCGAAGGAGTTTCCAATGGTACCATTATGATGGAATTAGAATATCAAGATGGGTCTGCGTTTATTGATCGAGCATACTCTATATTTAATGACACTCAAAATATTTCAAACGACACATACATAATTACTCAAACCCTCTCTGACTTTGCAAATCTTACCGACTCTGTCAATAATTTAAAGGACCCATCTGTAATTGACCAGATCATCACCAAGATTAACAATGAGCTACCACAGGACAACAATTCAAACACGAAGGCTGTTTATTCATCTGAAGATTATATTTCAAACATTAGGGGATTATTAAACGAAGTAGAAACTGCTCTCCAAAACAATGACAAAGTAAAGGCAACAGAATTGGCTACTACCGCATACCTTGATAACTTTGAATTTATAGAGGCACATATTGGAAAGGAATTGTCAGATAGGGGCGAAGACTTGTTGCGAGAGAAATTAAGAGATCAAATCAATGGTAACGCAACTATCGATGAAATCAAACAGAATATAGCAGATATTAATATGGTGCTTGACAAATCGACAACCGTCTTGGGATCGCCCTCCCAATAAATTTATTATTACAATTATAATACCTCATTTTTGACATAGAAAAATATTGAATTGACTTGTCATTCTGATTTATACTCTGTACTAATCAACAAATATGTAATTCTTTAATTGTCACCATATTGGACTTATTGACAAATACCTTTGCATCCTTTTGTTGATGAGGTCTTCATTTTCATGAATTATCTGCTTGTCATTTGTTTATATATACGAAAATTCGATGACCTATTATTGAAATCTTCGAACTTGAATACTTCTGTTATTTTGTTGACCCATTTCATTGCGATCATACTTACCGTGAATATACTCTCACTTGAGCTATCACGCGACGTCTTTGGCAACGTTAACGAATTAAATAATTCAAGTGCTAACTTCGATCATGATAAGATATTCTCCGTAAACATTTTTGCAAACTTAGTTCAAGATAGGATTAATAGCATAATAAATAGCCTACAATTTGCAAGCAAAGACCCAATCATGGGTACATTGCCTTATCTGAGTAATTTAAGCGAAACATACCATGGGATACCAGCTGACCTGGATTATGGTAAGAGACAAGCAATGAATGATATCTTGAAAATTAATCCCGACATAGCTAGTATCTATCTTGTTCTCCCTGACGGAAATATCTACATAGGGGAGCCCTACAGTCATCAAGAACAACTTCCAAGAACTAATTTTGCTGATAGAGAATGGTACACAGGTGTCACAGCCACAAATAGTACATACGTTAGTTCCGTTTTCTTATCCGCTTCTATTAATGCCCCTGCCATAGCGGTAGCTGTGCCAGTGTTTCCGCCCAATCATGGTGACAAATCAATACAAGCTCCGAGGGAAGACCTAATTGGATTTTTGGTAGGAATAGTCAACCTGAAGTCTGTTAAAGAAACAATTGATAAAATCGATTATAAAGATGAACGCTTCCTGGTAATAGATAGAAATGGTTCAAAATTAGTTGATCAAATTGATTCGCCTATGAACACTACTATCGAGATGTTTGATTATTTTGATAAAATGGACTATGAGAGAACTCTATTGGGAGCCACCTCTAACCAAACATTGATCTACGACCAAAATAACACATTAATTTTTTACAGACCAATCTCTTTTGAAGGAGGAGAATTGATAGCACTATTAGTATCAAAAAATTAACATCTATCTGAAATCGAACTGGCAAGTACCTACATCAGAAAGCCCATTTTCTAATGTCTATTGTCGTCATATTCTTTCGGCCCTTATACTAAATGTCATGAAGGAAGTCACGCTGGTTTGAATTCCTTCCCAATTGTAATTTGGCGTTTCAAATCAAAAACAAGATGCTAGATTAGGTCTATCTGGATTTGGAGCCAAGAAACAGATTTGACGAATCTACTATTTTTTTTCATATATTGCTTGCGCCTTTCTTGGGTGATTTTGATCGTGCTAATTGAATGAAGACTAGGGTACAAAATTCATTTTATCATACAAATCGGCATAAATCAATAACCCAGTTTCAATCTTGCTGCATTGATACCTCTATACTTTATCAAATTTTGTCTCCTTAAATCTAAAACTCAAATTTAGATTTTCTATTTTAGTGGACGATAAGAAGATGCCTTATGCTCAATTTCCCTGCAAATAATCATGTATCTTTCTAAATCTTAATAATTGAGTTTATTCTTACTCACAATAAGGCTATTAATACAATTTCATTATCGGAAAAATATACTAGCTATAACTATAAGTGTAATATCTGTAAGTCTCTCTTTGGGTTGACCCTGCCACCCCATTAAGGATGAGCGTGACATGCAGTATCCAGATTAGAATAACACAATTTTTCTCAAATTATCTAAATCAATTTGCCTAATGATATTTTTCATCAGATTGGAAATCCATACCAGAAAAGAGAATCAAAAGTCGGTACAATTTACAAGGTAGAAGTTCTCCAAAAAAGTCATGTATCTTCATAGATTATAGTACTTCTACACTCGCTAGGTTTAACACCAGTTGATGAATTGACGATTTTCTTGATACCATTAACAAAATAGTTATCAATATTTTCTTTAATCTTTATGCTCTCACTGGAATTAATATATGGATTGGGCAGTATTCCGAGTTCTGTGCCCTCAATAGTTGATGTTGCTCCAGAATTATTATTCTGCCACTTTACAGATATTTGTTCTAATAGTGATAGATTAGCTATTCCTCTAATTATTACCTTGTCAACCTGGGTATGATTATCCCCTAGTATCTGTCTATGCGTAACATTGATCTTGTATGTATCTATAATATGATCTACCAGATTACTAGAACCACTGAAAGTTACGGGTATACCAGTTGCAACATGTCCTATGGCGTCTAATTGCATTTTCAAAAGCTCCTTTTCCCTTTCCATTTCTAACAGTTTGTACGCCTCATAAGCTCGATCCAAAAATTCAAAACAATTCCCATCCAAATTTATGTTTACATTTTTCTGAGGGTAATAATTATAAGCTGCAAAGAACAAAAGAATTCCTACAATTATTCCTACAATTATTCCGGGTAATATTAGAGACTGCAAATTTCTCAATGAACATTAACAGAATACTAACATCTCCAATATAACTAAATTCTTGACGAAATAGTGTGATAATAACTGCGATTGTCCAAACTTGGCCTTTTTACTTGTGACTGTCTAGAGACATTAACAAGATAAAAGTAATATCATATCTGAGTCATATATTGCTAAATTTGAATATGCTGATAACAAGG
Source organism: Candidatus Nitrosocosmicus sp. FF01 (assembly GCF_047711275.1). NCBI lineage: Archaea > Thermoproteati > Nitrososphaerota > Nitrososphaeria > Nitrososphaerales > Nitrososphaeraceae > Candidatus Nitrosocosmicus > Candidatus Nitrosocosmicus sp. FF01. The sequence continues at coordinate 897,705 of NZ_JBLNIG010000001.1, forward strand.
AGTTGTATACAAAAAAATCACGTTAAACCGAACATAGTCAGTTGAATAGAAGAATGGAATTCGTGAGTAGAATTTTCACATAGACAAATAATCTTTTTTCTTTTATTTCTATCGCGTTAAAAAAAACAGGATTAAAATAAAAATAATTTTATCCTTAGAAAAATTGGGTCAAATCTTGTTAAAAGTCTTTGCATTCTTTTTAACAAGTTCGGCAAATTTATCAATTGGAATTGTCTTTATTGGGTCCATTATTACATATTTTTTTGCTTCGACCTTACTCCCTTTATCTCTTCTGTAAAGCGTATCCAATCTAGACAAATGTTCCTTTATTTCTTTTGCCAATTCTAAATTACACACTTTGCTATTGCTGATTGCGAGAAGCGAGGCCTGCAACATTTCTGTTAAGTGATCTTTTCCCTTCTCTTCATGAAAATGCGGGTTTCTTGTTTCTATTTGAAAAATTTCTACACCCTTTTCGACGATATCGGGAGAATCGGCTGGAAGTAAACCACCAAATTTTTCCAAGATATTTATGAATTCATATGGTTCGATAGAATATCCACTTGAATAATTCAAATTCTCTGCCAATGACATGGAAAGTGCATGTTCACCCGAATTCCCTGTCTTTATTATGTCAGTTTCAAAGCCTGTGATATACGATAGAAGCGCGTTGAGATATTTGTTTGTGACTTCGCTAGTTCTACCCCATTTTGGGAATTTCAATATGTTGTTCCTAATTTTTGGTTTGTATAACCAAGAGATTCTTATATTGCTATAAGGAGTAGATGCCATTCCAAATCCAACAGCATAAATTTTGCAATACTCGTTAACAGCTCCTGGAAAATAATTATCACTATCAATAAAACCAACGTACTTTTTGTTGTGCATCTTAGCCATAAGAATTCCAATAATCATTCCTTCTGCCTTTCCATCTCGAATTTGCTTCTTTGAATCCAGAATGGATGTGTAATTCACCTCTTCAAAAATCTTCGCCAAGTCAGGGTCTCCTTGATGGATTAAGATTATTTTCTTATCTGCAAACTGAGAATATTGTTTTATCATTTCAACTTCCATTGAAAATCTATTGACTGGCGAGATCTGACTATTCGACACTATGACTACCATGCATTCATTAGGAATACCACTCAGAACTCCCTCTATTAATCTCAGTCTTTCATTTTTGATTGGTATGACTATAGCCAACTCTCGAAAGATACTTGCAAGTTCATCGTGATCAAAAGCCCGAATGGTTCGATGACCCCCATGAAACTCTGGGGATTTTCCCGAATCTAATTCGTAAATTTTCTGCACAGCATGTAGACTAATAGCTCCTATCCTCTCAGAAAATCTTGGGGGGAAATCAAGCTTCATATCATCATATAATTGCTCTCATAATAATACCTATTCCATAATCTACAAGAAAATCATATTATAGTGGTTTGACACAGATATACTCATGACTCATGATGGCTAATAGACCTAAACTTGTAGTATTTGATATGGACGGTACCTTGATTAATGGAAGGTTAATTGAAGTAATTTCAAGAAAATATAACTTATCAGAGAAGGTTATTGAAATTCAATCTGACCCATCCTTGCCAGGTTACAAAAAAACAGAAATGATTGCATCTTTATTAAAGGGCATTAAGGCAAGTGAAATTATTAAAGCAATAGGTTCAATTCCAATTATGCTTAACGCGGACAAGATTGTTACTTGGTTTAAGAAAAATGGATATGTAACTGGAATAATTACAGATAGTTATACTATAGCAGCTGAAGTGATCGCAAATAAACTAAAGATTGATTTCATCGCTGCTAATGAATTGAAATATTGAGGATGGGGTACTGACCGGCGAGATTAAAATGCCATTGGGTTGGGAGAAAATAAACTGTTCATGCACAATTTCAATATGCAAGAGATATCAACTTAATTACTATTCAAAAAAGTATGGAGTGAGTATTGAGGATACAATAGCCATAGGCGACACAAGAGGCGACATTTGCATGATAAAACAAGCTGGCCTGGGAATTGCATTTATGCCAAAAGATCAAGATATTGTTAAACAGAGTAAGAATATAATAAGGACTCCTGACCTTAACGAAATTATGAATTATATGTAGTATATAAAGTGTAATACTTAAATTTGAGTAATGAGGTTATTATTATATCTTGTTATACAATAGTAATTGTTTAGGAAATTTTTAAAATGTGTGGAATTGTAGGTATTTTGAGTAAGAGAGGCGAAAACGTAGCACCGCTAATTGAAAAAATGTTATCGTGTATGAAAAATCGTGGTCCCGATGGTGTAGGACTTGCTACCGAGGATGAGATAGTATATTCAAATACGTTCAATAAGCTATTCTTTTCACAGACTAGTGCATTTAACGTATTGGCTCATTCACGTCTTGCCATTGTTGGTGGATCGTGCGGATCACAGCCATTTCTAAGTTGTAATAAAAAGCTTGTTTTAGAGCATAATGGAGAGATATATAACTATAGAGAATTAAGGAAGAGTTTAGAAAGCCATCATGAATTTAAGACTTCTACCGACAGTGAGGTTATTATTCATCTATTAGAGGATCATTATGAAAAAACAAATGGAAATTTGCTTGAAGCAGTGAAAAGGACGGTATTTCAGCTGGATGGAATTTATATCCTTGCTATCAAAGAGCAATCAACTGGCAATATAATATTGGTTAGAGATGGGATCGGAGTAAGGCAAATTTATTATGGAGAGGATGACCGATACTTTGCGTTTGGGTCTGAGAAAAAGGCATTGTGGAAGATCAGTTTGGATGGCAAGATTCAGCGATTGCTACCTGGCTACGCTTTATTTATCTCCCAAAGGTCTGAGGAAAATAGTTTTACAACATCTTTGCATCCAGTCACTGTAAATACAAGCAAATCGATACGCTCAAAGTATCCTATTTCCTACAAGGATATCGATTCTGCACTGAATGCATATAATAATGCTTTAATTGCATCAGTCGAAAAAAGAGTACGTGACTTTAGTAGGATAGGGATAGTGTTTTCAGGCGGTATTGATAGTGTTATAGTTGCATACTTGGCAAAGCAGATGGTCCCAGAAGTAATATGTTACACCTCTGGTATTAGGGGATCTAATGACATTACAAATTCAATTGAAATAGCTGAAAAATTAGATCTACGATTGGAGATTAATGAACTTTCGCAGGATGATGTTGAACGAATGATTCCCAATATCATAAATGTTATTGAGGATGATAACATGGGGCAAGTTGAAGTAGCAATCCCAATTTATGCTGCAGTTAAGCTGGCCCGCGAGCAAGGCATAAGAGTTATGTTAACAGGTCAAGGTGCAGATGAAATCTTTGGAGGTTACTCATGGTATTCAAAAATAGTCCAAAAATATGGATATGATAAAATACTCGAATACATGATAAAGGATGTTCAGCTCTTGTACAAAGAAACACTTGAAAGAGAGGACAAGATAACAATGTCTCAGAGTATCGAACTACGGGAACCATTTCTCGATCCTAACTTGATCGATACGGTGTTGAGAATAGATCCAAGATTAAATATACAAAATGATGGGGTTGATGCATTTGATACACTGGGAAAGCGCGTACATAGAAGGTTGGCAGAAAAGATTGGTATCCCCAAGGAGATAGCATATAGAATCAAGGAGGCCGCGCAACATGGATCAGGAATACATAACTTGTTGGATTCTATTGCCAGACAAAACGGTTTTACTGAATCATCTGTAAAGGATAACTACCTGGATAAATTAAATAAAAGGGAGCTTATGGGTAGTTCTCAACGTTATGGACATTTATTTGAAAGCGAAAAAATTTGGAATATCGAGCCTCATATACAGATGTACCTTGAAAAGATAGCTGCAAATATCTTACCATCCATAAGTAAACAATAGATTTTAATCTCCTTCCCCGTGCAAATTTTTAGGTAATAAAGAAACGTATTTAATAATTACAGTGACTATCAATGTTACATTGGAGGTTTTCAAATCTTAATTGCGTTCTAACACATTGGTTGTTTAAAACCATGAATTTTTTCGGATTCAGGTTTTATTACTGTTATTGGGACGTTACGGGTTGATTAAACCAAGGTGATAAAGTGGGCCAAACCGGGCCTACCTGCCCTGAATAAATTTGAAGAATAATATTAGAGTTCTAAAAGTTTTAGTTATTATTGTCTTTGTCAAGACCCAGAGCCTAGATGACGCATCTGGAGTCCGGTAAATGTTTGATGATTTGTATACCCGACTGTATTTTATTGACTTCTTTATTTGTAGAAGGGAATTGTCATATTCTTTTCTTTTATGGGGGTCAGACAAAATTCCATAAGCAGTGTTTATTTTTAGCATCATTTCATTTGCATGGGGACTTTTATTCCTATCTGGATGATACTGTAAAGCGAGCTTTCTATATGCTGAAGTAATTTCTCGGTATGAAGCATCGTTGGATACGCCGAGGATTTCGTAATGATCTAAATTGACCATTTCATACAGACGAGTTGTTATTAATGCTGTACATATTAACCTTGTTATTAAATTGTTGTGAGCTTTTGGAACCCCTGGCTGTAAGGGGTAGGGCGCAAACCAATAAGGGCTATTCTATTTTTTCAATATTTTTTCCAATTCGAAATCTGTGATCTTGTTTTCCTTGTTAACTTTTTTTTCTACTGGTCTTGATTGATAATACTTTTCGTCCCACTTGCCTATTATAATTGACATCGAGTTCATTAAATCAGTGATGCTATCAAAGAACAATTGTTTGTCAAGATTTTGGGTAAAAATAATTTTAAATAATTTAATGAACGGGTGCTCTCTTATTATAGATATTCTTAACGGTAATACTAATCGGTAGATTTCGATATATGTCAATTCTATTTCCCTCGCTCTGTTTTGGCTATTGAGATAGATCTCAATATTCTTGTCAAGTTCAAATGTTGTCCTTATGATCAAACCATCGTCCAAATCGTCTTGGAATTCAAGATAAAACGGAGTACTAAGTCCTGATGAATAAGGGACTTGTGGCAGTATTTCAGCTTGAAATTCAATTCCTTGAATTTTGGTTTCCTTAGTCTTGTCTGTAACTTTAAATCCCCATTGCTTGAGCCAATTTACTATTTCCTCAAATCTGGATCTTTTTATTTCCATTTTTGGCCTTTTGAGGGCTTGTGAATCTTTCGCATTTGCTGTATCAGAAGTAGAAGTAGTAACGACCGGTTTGGCATCACCATACATATCAGACTTGGACTCGACAGATGTGGACATCAGATAATCTAAAAATAAAAGCTATTTAAATAATAATTCAATGGAGAATCGTGGAAGGAGTAGCAATGTCCTAACACCAGAGATAATTTTGGTACCGGGGACTAATGATTCTATAAGCCAAATTAAATAACAAACAAATATTATCATCTTTTAAAGAAAATTTATGGCTGAAGATTTTGGTCATCAATTACAAGACATCCTATTAGTATTACATTCATCAAAGAATTATTCATGAGGTAGTTTATCATGAAAAGTTTGGAGAAAAATTTCTAATAGTCTATTCAAATGTTTATTTGATACCCCATTTGGGATAACTCATTTCTTCACCGCTTTGAACAGAGCATAATCGATTATTCCCCTTTCTGACGCCCTCTTCATTTTGGAGATAGATCGGTATAGTACGATTTCTAAAAAATTAGGATAATGATTCAAAATCATTTTTCTTAAATTAATTCGGTTCGTATTATAGTAATTGGCTAAAGGTTGATATACATTCGAACCTATGTATACAACTTCGTCTATTTTGAAACCATTTTCCTTTATCATTGCCTCAATAAATTCAATTTTATAATGTTGGGATGCCCAAGTTATATTGAGTATGCCTAATTTTCTTAATTCATATAATGGTATTAGATTTCCTGGGGGTTTGTTTACAAGTACTGGGATTGCTATTACAAACATGCCATCATGTTTTAGAATGCGCCATGCTTCTCTAACAAATTCAACAAAAGGGCTAAAATGCTGAGCTGACTCCAGGGCCACAATTCTGTCCATTGTGCCGTTTTTAAGTGCCAAAAACGTAGACGTGGAATTTATATGAAATAGACGATCCTTGATGCTTTCTATCGACTCCAATTTGGATGATGCATTTTCTAAAAACTGATTTTGGTCAGAAATGGCTTTGCCTTCAATTATTTGATTAAGACTTAAATTTATGCAGTAAATTTTGGCAGTTGGGTATGAATGCAACCATGTTAACGCAGGAACCGAATAGCCACTTCCAAGATCCAAAATATTTTTTGCGTTAGAGAAACGACCTAATTCTCCCAAAAGTTTGGTAAGCTTAATTTGAGCATCAAATGGATTGCTAACTCCCTTATCCCAATATCCAAAATTAAGAAGTTTCCCTCCTGTGGTAATATTCATCAAATCGGAAAATGTATCATATATATTAACTACATCAGTGGGATTGTGTCTCAGACTAGACAATAGAGCAAGTTTGATAAACTTACGCAACACTAGTTAACATAATCGATCCTGCCCAATAAATTAATTAATAAACATGATTATACGCTCCGACTCTTCGCAATGATTTTAGTTGATCAGTAAGTAACTTTATAAGATCATGTAACTTGAAATTCAAATAAAATTTGAATTGTTGTGCCTTCTGCCAATTAAGGTTACATTTTTGTAAATGATAATTACGGTTCAATCTGTATTACAAAATTTCGTTCCCAGCATTATGGTAACATATTTTCTACGAAATTCAACTTAGATCATCAAATGAAAAAAGGATATTATGTTGGGCTTTTTACCAAAAAAATCCAAAATAACCGGATTAGTTGAGGAATGGTGCGATATCGAGTTAATTTTAAAAAACCTATTAATATGCCACCAGAGGTTTTTAATTATTAATGAAACAATCTCGTTATTCAAAATTGTTTATGATACCTGTAGCAGCAGGCGCAGCATTGTTGGCTTTTACGCTATTAACCCCCGAGGCATTTGCACAAGAGAATGAAGGAGGAGACGCTGGACTAAACAAATCATTACTAGCAGTGGCAGCCGCAATTGCAATTGCAGGTGGTCTAATCGGTACTGGTAATGCACAACAAGGAATTGGTGCTGCTGGTATGGGTATTATAGCTGAAAAGCCAGAAAAATTTGGTCAAGTCTTATTTTTCTTCGTCATCCCTGAAACTCTTTGGATCATTGGATTCGTGCTCGGTATTATCCTATTGTTGGGTATACTGTAATAGATGCAAAATCAAATGTCTGCCCTCAACACATTTGATGAAGAAATACAGGATAGAAAAAAGAAAGAACTTTCTATCCTAAACTCTTTGTTGGATGACAAGAAAGCAAAGATAGAAGCCATACAAGCTGAAAAACTTAAGGATATCAAGGATAAATATGCAAGTGAAGCGGAAAACAAATCACAGAGAGAATATTCTAGAATCACAGAAAGTGCTAGATTAGAATCAAAAAAAATCTTGTTTGACGTGATTAATGCGAATATGGATTCGGCCTTTGATTCTATAAAGCATGAGTTAAAGGCGTTTACCAAAAAGTCTGAATATACGAAAATATTGGAGCGAATGGTTTTATTCGCCAAACGAGAACTTGGTGATGATGTCACTGTTCGTTGCCGGGAAAGTGATAACCAAATGATTAAAGATCTAAAAGCTAACGTAGGTACCCATATTGGCACCATTGGAGGTATAATTGCTATCGACAAGACTGGTACGCGTGAATTAGATCTTACATTTGAGGAACTACTTGAGAATCACGAAGATGAAATTAAGAATTTCTTGTACGAAAAAATGGTTTAAAGTTACATGACCACTTCATCTTATTCATCTTCATTTGGTAGATTGCAAGCCATTTCGATTAATTTTCTATCAAAGGAATTTATTGATTCTCTAGTCAAAGCCGAGGATGTTGGAGAAGTATCGAGACTATTAGAATCCACATGGTATGGCCCTGAAATCGATAGGGCAGCAGCAATGTACTCTCCTCCTGAGCTTTTAGAAGTTGCAATCAACAGACATCTTGTAGAAGTTAACAAGATTGCCTTGGAGGCCACTCCATTTAGCGGAAAACAAGCAATAAGGGCATATTTTTCAAAGTGGGATATCCATAATATCGAACTCATCCTATCATCAAAGGTTATAGGAAGGACTATTACTGAGACGGAGCCATTTCTGGTATCTAGTCGCAATTTCCCTGCAGGTATTACAGCAGGAAACATTCCTCATGATGAAATGAAAATAATATTATCTCAACCAACAGTGGAAGGTGTGGTTAATCAATTAGTGAAATACAAATATGGTCCAATACTTATTCAAAATCTCGACACATACCAAAAGACTTCTGATATTAGTCCTATGATGACTGAACTCTTGTCTTTCTATTACACTAATTTGCTGGAAAGTATAAAATTTTTCCAAGGCGACGAAGGAATAGCCAGGGATCTTTTTAGGACACAGATCGATAAGAAAAACATATTGACCCTATTAAAAGGGAAGGATTCAAAACTTGAACGTGACTTGGTAAAAAAGCATTTAATCGAAGAAGGCAAAATCCCAATTGAAAAATTGTTGGAAATCTTTTCAGCAAATTCAGTTGAAGACTTTGTTACTAGAATCGAGGAGTTTATCAAATTTGGGGATCTTCTGGATAATTATGTAAAATCTCAAAATTTGGTAGATTTTGAAGTCGCCATTGACAAATACATTAACCGTTATTATGTGAAAAAATTAAAAAATATTGCCCTCTCAATTGGTCCTATATTTTATTTCATTATAACCGCTGAATTTGAGTGGGATAATATTAAGCGAATTGCATATGGTAAACGATATAACTTGACACCAGAGCGTATAAGCTCTATGTTAGTATTGGAGTAAACGAACAATGTCAAGTAAAAAGACTGAGAACATAAAATCAATTGCAGTAATCGGGGAAAGAGAAATTGTGATGGGTTATAGATTGTTGGGGGTTGAGGATACATTTGTTGTCAACGATAAAAATGAAGCCGTAAAAAAGATGGAGGAATTGTTTGCCTCTCACAAATACAATTTGGTAATCGCAAGTCAGTTCGTACAAGACTCTCTTTCACAAACTACTAAATCTAAAATTGAAGCTTCGATTGATCCATTAGTTCTGTTTATGCCATCGCTAGAGGGTGCGATTCATGAGGAGTCAATAGCAGCATTAGCGAAACGTGTACTAGGGATAAAGTATTAAAATGGGATCATAAGGGTGAAAGATAAGGTAAGATGTCAAATTCAATAGTTTCACGTATTTCTGGCTCAGTAGTGGTGGCTACTGATGTAGAAGATGCAGAAATGTATCATGTAGTACGTATTGGAGAATTAGGATTATTAGGAGAAATTATTAGACTGGAAGGAGACAAGGCAACAATTCAGGTTTATGAAGATACTACTGGTATCAGACCTGGCGAAAAAATTATCAATACTAAGAGACCATTGTCAATACAATTAGGCCCAGGATTACTCACTTCCATTTATGACGGAATTCAGAGGCCATTAGATGTATTGCGAGAAAAAAGTGGTGATTTTATAGGCAGAGGAGTCACAATCCCTGCATTAGATCAGCATAAGAAATGGGATTTTGTCCCGTTAAAAAATAAAAATGATGAAGTTCGTGAAGGAGAAATTATAGGTGAAGTTCAAGAAACACCATTAATTAACCACAAAATCATGGTTCCATTTGGTGTTAACGGTAAATTAACTGATATCTCGGAGGGTAAATATACTGTAAATGAAAATGTTGCCGAAATTAAGACAAGTACAGGCAAATCGGCAGTTGGATTATCAAACTGGTGGATGGTAAGAAGTCCAAGACCAGTATCTAAGAAATTACCTCCAATTTCCCCGTTACTTACAGGTCAAAGAGTTCTTGATACGTTCTTCCCTGTTGCAAAAGGGGGAACGGCGGCAATTCCAGGTCCCTTTGGCAGTGGGAAAACTGTGACCCAACAACAACTTGCGAAATGGGCAGATAGTCATGTTATCGTATACATTGGCTGTGGAGAGCGAGGCAATGAAATGACTGAAATTCTCACAACCTTTCCAGAACTTGAAGATCCTAAATCTAAAAGACCGTTAATGGAGAGAACAATATTGGTGGCGAATACTTCTAATATGCCAGTCGCCGCTCGCGAAGCCAGTATTTATACTGGAATCACCATGGGAGAATATTATAGAGATATGGGATATGATGTCGCTTTGATGGCTGATAGTACATCGAGATGGGCTGAAGCCTTAAGAGAGATTTCTGGACGTCTGGAAGAAATGCCCGGTGAAGAAGGCTATCCAGCCTACTTGGGTAGAAGACTTGCTGAATTTTATGAGAGAGGTGGTAAAGCAATAGTAACTTCACCAGAACAGAGGGTAGGTTCTTTGACTCTAGTAGGAGCGGTTTCACCGCCTGGAGGAGACTTTTCTGAACCAGTATCTCAAAATACACTGAGAGTTACTCGTGTTTTCTGGGGTTTGGATGCAAATCTCGCCTCGCGTAGACACTTTCCTTCAATCAACTGGCTTACAAGTTATTCTCTGTATGCTGATGATATGGATGATTGGTATAAAAATAATATTTCACCTCAGTGGACCGCATTAAGAAAAGAAGCATTGGAAATTTTGCAAAGAGAAGCTGAATTACAGGAAATCGTTCAACTCATAGGATACGATGCACTTCCTGAACCAGAAAAAGGAATCTTAGATACAGCACGTTCAATTCGTGAAGACTATTTGCAACAAAGTGCCTACGACGACGTTGATACTTATACCTCTATTAAGAAGCAATACTTGATGTTAGAAACCATTCTAGAATTTGGGAGACTAGAAGCTGATGCTATCAAGAAAGGAGTTCAATCAATCCGAATTGGAACATTACCCACTAGGAAAGAACTGTCTATGATAAAGTGGACTAAGGAAGAGGAAGTCGGTCCCAAAGTCGAGGAAATCAAAACTAATATGAATCAACAGTTCAAAGAATTAATCATGGAGGTTACACGCTAAATGTCCAAGATTGCCTATAAGAATCTCTCAAAAATTGCTGGCCCGCTTATATTCATAGAAGGGGTTAAAGATGCCGCATATGGAGAAATGGTCGAAATAAAACTAACAAATGGAGAGCGAAGAAAAGGTCAAGTTTTAGATACACGGGAGGGATTAGCAGTTGTACAGGTATTTGGCCAAACATATGGTTTAGGCACAGATAATACATCCACAAAATTTGTTGGAGAAACAGCAATGATTTCCGTATCTGATGAAATGCTTGGTAGGACCTTTGACGGTTTGGGTAACCCAAGAGATAACGGTCCTAAAATAATTTCTAAAGAAAGGTACGACCTCGTTGGTTCTGGTATTAATCCATATTCTAGGGAAGAACCATCCGAATTTATTCAAACAGGAATGTCCAATATCGATGGAATGAATACTTTGGTGAGGGGCCAAAAGTTACCCATATTTTCTGGGGCTGGGCTGCCTCACAACTTATTGGCATCTCAAATAGCAAGACAGGCAAAAGTACTCGCTTCATCTGAATCTTTTTCTGTAGTTTTTGGGGCAATAGGAATAACTAGTGAGGAAGCCAACTTTTTTGTAAAACAGTTTGAAGAAAGCGGTGCTTTGGGACGTAGTGTTTTGTTTTTGAATTTGTCATCCGATCCATCTATGGAGCGTATTCTGACTCCTAGGCTTGCATTAACAACAGCAGAATTTTTAGCGTATGAAAGAGAAATGCATGTCCTTGTTATTCTAACTGACATGACAAACTACTGTGAAGCCTTAAGAGAAATTTCAGCTGCTAGAGAAGAGGTTCCTGGAAGAAGAGGTTATCCTGGATATATGTATACGGACCTTGCCTCAATTTATGAACGAGCAGGTAAAATTAAGGGTAGGAAGGGTTCTGTTACTCAAATTCCAATTCTCGCTATGCCAGCTGACGATATCACACATCCAATACCCGATTTGACGGGTTATATTACTGAGGGCCAAATTGTTATGAGCAGAGAGCTTCACCGACTCAATATCCAACCCCCTGTAGACGTGTTGACAAGTTTGTCGAGGTTAATGAATCAGGGCATCGGAAGCGGTAGAACAAGGGAAGATCATCGCAATCTCGCAGATCAGTTGTATGCAGCGTATGCGCAAGGTAAGGATGCAAGGGCATTAGCAGCCATAGTTGGAGAAGAGGCTCTAAGTGAAATCGATAGAAAATTCTTAAGCATTGCAAATAACTTTGAAAGAAAATTCGTAAACCAGGGCGTGGATGAAAATAGATCTATAGAACAAACATTGGGGATAGGTTGGGAATTACTATCTGACTTACCTGAATCTGAAATGAAAAGAATCAAGCCTGAATTTATTGCGAAATATAGAAAGAAATCTCTTGAAGTTGAATCGGATAACGAGGAATAAGAAAGAATATGCCCTCATCATCTGATATAAGACCAACCCGATTGGAATATATTCGAACCAAGAGAAGGATAGTGATCGCCAAAAAGGGACTCAAATTACTAAAATTGAAACGTCAGGCCCTGATCCTTGAATTCTTTAATACAAGTAAAACCGCAGCTGCTATGCGGGAGAATTTACAAAAGGAACTAATAAAAGGATATGAAGCAATTAGAATGGCCGAAATTTTAGCCGGATCAATCAGGCTTGAGAATGAATCCATGAAGCTACCTATGATGGGTAAATTGAATGTGAAATCCAAAAGCATCATGGGCGTCCATATACCACGACTAGAAGGTGGGCAAAACAAAGTTTATGAAGAATATTTGCTAGAACTACCAACATCTATAAACGAGGCAATAAGTTCATTCAATAAGATTCATAAAATTGTATTAGAGGTTGCCGAAAAAGAAACAGCACTGCGAAAGTTATTGTATGAAATAGAGAGGACTAAACGAAAGTCCAATGCTATAGAGAACGTTTTCATTCCTAGATTAATGAATGCCGTAAAATTCATTACTTTTCGTTTAGATGAGATTGAACGTGACACTTTTATAATGTTGAAGACAGTAAAAAGAAAGATGGGTGAAAGAGAAATGCAAGAATTGAGGGAGGTTGAACCTGAAATTAATGTTTAACGGCATGAATGACAAGAATTATGGAGAAGGATTCTCAAATGATAATCAAAGAAAATTTCACAAAATAACTCGTATGATTAAAATTGGAAACATAGTTGCTACTGTGATTTTATTGGTGTTTATTATCAATTATTTGTTGGGTGTTAACTAACTATGGATCAGTCTTCAGATCAAGAACATTATATCAAATCTTTAGTACAGATTAAAGAGATAGAAGAAAGAGTTCAAAAGGAAATAGATGAGCGTAAAATGCAAGTGCATTCTGAAATAAAATCACTAGAAGAGGGGTTAACTGATTCTATAAAAGCGGCTGAAGCTGATGGACGAAAACTAGTGGAATCAAGTATTCAGAGTGCCCGTGAAAAAGCTGAATTGGAAGCAAAAAAAATTATAAGCGAAGCGGAAAACAAGTCTAAAACAATATCGTTCAAATTTGATCCATCGATGGTAAAGGAAATATTTGAAATTATTTTTTCTGATACAAAATAGGGGATAAGATCTTGACATTACTAAGGCCAGAATCCATGTCCAAGATAGCTGTTCTTGGGCTAAAGAAATACCGTCAACAGATCGTATCTGTTTTGCAGGAAATGAGTGTAGTACAAATAGAACCAATCTCAAAGGAAATATCTTCCTATTTGAGTAATGAAAAGGAAAGCGAATCTCATAGACATATTGCAGATCAATTGATAAGAATTCGCGGAATATTGAGTGTCCTACCGCCTACTCAGTTAAAAGAAAAAGTAAAATTCAGCTCTATAAAGGAGTTAAATGATGTATTGAGGAAATTAGACATCGATAACCGAGTCTCAGCTTTGGAGAGACAGAAAGAGAGCATTCTTACTGAAATAAGGAATACTGAAAACAATATGAAACTAATTACCGAGTTTTCTTTCTTCCCTGAAGATCTCAATATTCTGCATCTGAAATCCGCAAGATCCTTCTTTGGACGTGTATCAACTGAAAAGTATCCAGAATTTAAGAAAAAACTCGAATCAAATAACCAGGATATTATTCTGTATTCTAAGGAAGGTGAAAAAGTAACACAATTCGTGTTAGTAGTTTTGCCACATTATCCTTCCAATGCCTTGGCTTCAATCATAAACCTCTATGGAGTTCATATGGAAGCTGTACCAAATTTAAAGGGTAAACCTGACAAAGTTATTGAGGATTTAACCAATTCTCTTTCACAGTTACGAAAGAATTTAAGCGAAATTGATGCTGATTTGTTGGATATATCAAATAAGAATTATTCTTTGCTTAAGGGTTTGGAAGAGCAGTTAGACATAGAAAACAAGAGGCTCGAGGTAATTGATAATCTGGGTGTGACGCGTGATACATTCACGCTAGAAGGGTGGATTCCAAAATCAATGATTGAAGAAACAAAAGCTGCAATTCAAAATCATAGTGAAGGAACACTTTTGTTTGTTCTTGATACAAATGAAGTACCGCCTACGTTGCAGAAGAATCCCAAGAAACTAAGAGTGTATGAATCTTTTATAAGATTCTATTCTCTACCATCGGGCAATGAATTTGACCCTACTTTGGTTTTTGCTCTAGTTTTTCCTGTATTTTATGGTATGATGTTCGCTGATTTCGGTTATGCGGTAGTTATTTTGCTTGTATCAAGATGGGTTATTTGGAGAATTGAAGGAGGTCATAAGAACTTCACAATCATGCCCAAGCCGCTTAGAAATTTTGGTAAGACTATTTTACAACCTGTTCAGATGGTCAAGATAGCAAAGGCCATCACACCTGGTTGCATTGTAGCGATCGTATTAGGTTTTTGTTTTAATCTATACTTTGGATTCCATCTCAACGAATATCTATTTGGATTCTTAAATAGTATTGGAAATCTCCACTTGCCTGAGGATGGTACAATATTTGATCCATTATCACAATGGGGCCTTCGAAAATTATTGCTGATTAGCGGATATATCGGATTAGGAATGGTATCGTTTGGATTTATCCTTGGTATAATAAATGACCATAGTCACGGAAATAAGAGACACGCTATAGGAAAAATCGGATGGCTACTCTTTGGTTGGGGTGTTGTCTTCATAGGTCTTGCATTAATTGGTCAAGAAAACATTAATCCAATGGCCAGTATTACAGGGGCTATCTACTTTGCTTTGATTTTCGGAGGGATTGGACTAATGTTTTATGGAGAAGGAACCAGAGCCATGATGGAATTACCTTCAATCATCAGTCACATCCTTTCATTTACTAGGCTTATAGGAATTATGATGGCTTCGATCATTTTGGCGGACGTGATCGATCATGTATTCCTCAGGGTGCTTGATAACGGGATAATTTTTGCATTATTAGGGTTCGTAATCCTCATCGTTGGACACATGTTTAATATCATCTTAGGTGTCTTCGAGCCCGGAATTCAGGGGGCGAGGTTGTTATATGTCGAATTCTTCTCCAAATTCTATCACGGTAATGGAAAACCCTTCAAACCTTTTGGATTTAGGCGCCGATATACTCACCTCCAATACGCGAAACCGAGTCAGGATTAGCCAAACATTTTTTTAAATCAAAATTTTTTTTCTCATTAGTTTTACCAGCTTCAAATCAATATTTTCGATAAGTTTTAATTAGTTATGGGGATTTTTTTAATCATGGAAGGTATTCTAAAATTGAAATGTTCCAGTTGTGGAACTATGTTTATGTCAGAGACTCAACAATCAAAATGTCCTACTTGTGCAGAGCAAAGTAGCAACATGGGATCAAGCGGACATGGTGGTTGTGGTTGTGGCCATAGCCATTAACTTTTTTTATAATAAAGTGTAAATCGTTTTAACTTATACTAGAACAGAGTTCAATAAATCATAAGAATATGAACATAGACAGAGAATCTAACTCCTATATATAATCAAATCAAAAAAATATTTTATTAGTCTCAAACCGAACGGGCTATTTACCTATGTTATTAACGACGTTGCTTGACACATTATTTAGTATCTTGTTTATTTCAATCTGAGCTGTATCTGTAATATTTCTAACAACTGGTATCTCTTTTACTTTATCGGCACCTTTCATTATTGCTGAGAAGAAGTTTGTCCAGCCTATGCCCAATACTACCAGGGCAATAATCACTATTAATATTAGAGTTATTAGAATTCCCAATTATCTTAATTTCACATTTTGAACTTAAAAGGTTTATGAAAAATGTTTCTAAAATAATTATCAGATAATGGTATTTCTCAATAAATTTACACATGTTAATTTTTCAATTTAGTATAGGATTATAAACAATTAATGAACAAGATCCGGAATGCTTGATGAAAGGGTAATTACGCTCTTGGAAGGAAGAAATTTCGCCTCTCTTGCAACTATCATGCCTAATGGTGCTCCTCATGTAACACATGTTTGGGTAGACTATGATCAAGAACATAATATTATCATCAATAGTGTCATGGGCCGACTTAAGGAGCGAAACACTCGGGCGGACAAAAGAGTAGCACTCTCTATTATTAGCACCAAAAACCCATACGAAACAGCTTCTATAATGGGATTAGTGACAGAAAAGGTAGTGAATGGAGCAGAGGATCACTTTAATAAACTTGCAAAAAAATACCTGAACTTAGACAAATATCCGATTACGAACTTAAATGAACAACGCGTAATTCTAAAAATTAAACCAGAGAAAATATATTACAAGTCGATCCCACTCACAGGATACGTTTCTTCGTAATTCGTTATTTTCCCTAAAAATAGGGTAGCGACTGATATATATCTCATAACATTAGCATTTTCAACAGCCAACTATAGCAATTGACAGTATGCCCGGAGGCATGCTATATACTCGCTCAAGTCACATGAAAATTTAGGAGATTCATCTGTGTTGTTCGAAGTGGCATATCAATTTTTTTAGTAGGAATACTCTCCTTGATACAACCCTACGATATGTAGATTTAGAAGTAGGATTTGTTTTGCATCAACCATCAGATACATTGGTGGTCTGGTAATTCAAAGTTTATTTTATTTGAGTAACAAATCATGTAAATATATGATGGCTGTTTTAGTATGACTGATTTTAAAATAGAAATTTGTCATAACGATTCGTCGAAAATCTTCTAATTCTGACGTTTTTTCTATATGCTTAATCATAAAACTCAAATTTCATAGAGAGACATAATTAGTTGCACATTCTTAGTACTGTCGGGCGATAGAGTTTATGATACATCTAATTTATCTTGGAAGAACAGTCTAGTTATTAGGTTCGAATCCAGATTAATTAACTCCACATAGCAGAGTGTGTTAACTTATAAAAATAGCAAATTAAGGAGAATTAAACACTTGAATGGCAATCGCAGTGTTTTTGATGTACTATGTAATCGGCCACTTTAAGGATAAAATTGCAATCTCTTATTGCGCAAATAATTTGACAGATGTTGTCAATTTTTCAGTATAGAGACCCAGGTGCTGACAATAATTAGTGAATCCGATTCTAAAATATATATTCCTTCTATCGCTAATGCTATTATGCGAATTGATCATATAGCTATAGCCGTAAACGATGCAAATTTAGCATTGGAAAATTACAAAAAAATATTACGGGTTGATAAAATTGATTTTGAGGAAGTTCCGACGGAAAAAGTAAAGGTTGTTATGTTAAATTTGGAGGATACTAGATTGGAACTCCTTGAACCAATGGATGATTCAAGTCCAATTAGCAAATTTCTTAGAGATAGGGGTGAGGGTATACATCATATAGCTATAACTGCAGATGAAATAGAATCTGATGTGAAGAATGCTTTAGGGAAAGGCATGAGATTCCTAGGGGATATACGCACAGGCTCTTATGGCCGAAAAATCACTTTTATTCACCCCAAATCTCTTAACGGTGTTTTAGTCGAATTCTGTCAAGCTCCTCCGGAATCGCAATAGGTTCGGCATCTATAGTATAATTTACAGTTGACTTCAACTAAGATTATATTTATAGAAAATTTATAATAATTGATGGAACTTAGAGAAAATGTTTACAAGATTAAGAGCTTAAGTGATAACGGAGTTGCGGTAACTCTAAATTTGATCGAGGATATTGAGTTAGAACCTGTATCACAGCAACAGATGATGTTAGAGGCTATTAATCGAGCTATACCTGACAAAGAAATGAAGGAGCAATTGCAACCTATTATGGAGGCCATGTTAAGAGCTCAACCACAAACGATTATACAATCTTACCCCCAAACAAACATTACGATTACCATGCCCAAACGTAATTACGAGAACTATGGAAAGCCGCAAGTGGGAGAATCATTAGTTATTAATATTATAAAGAAAAACTGACATTTTGATTTTATTTCGTTAGGGTAAGAATACTGTAAATTACCGATATATTCATCATTGATATGATCTACTCATTTGATAAAGTCACGTGAATACCTAGCCAACTCTCTTGAACTGTCGTCATTGTAAGGGATGGATTCTTGAAGAACTATTCCCAAATAGATTAGCATTTATTGTAATCCATGATACTCGATCTTTCTCTTTAGGATTAGTGAATGAATTTTTTCTAGTTCAATTTGCAATGATTGTAATTCTTTTTTCTTTTGTTCAATATATTCAGGGACTTGGTGAATAGAAATCCCTAGTCCCATAGCGAACCTATGAACTTGATGTATTTCTTTAACAAAATTTGAAAAAGTTTGATTCGCTTTGAAACAATGAATATCTATTTCCGTAAGTAATTTTTCCATCTCTATCTCAGAAGAACCCATTTGTTCTAACAAATTTTTTTATCCTTATGCCCAATGCCACGTCACTAAGACTCAAGCCTTCTTGGTATATCTTCACAGCAACTGCTCTTAACACATCCAAGTCTGGAATTTTGCATTTAAACAACTCTATGATTCTGTATACACTACCATAACCTATACCAGTATAGAGAGCTATGGCATTAACCGGTATGCCAAAAATCCATTGTTCAAGAACCCTGATTTTGATTTCATGTGGGATGCGTTTTGCCAAAATCTTAACATACTTATATATAAACTTACAGTTATAAAGAAAACAAACTCCTTCCCATAAAATTTGGAAAACTAACACCCATAAACTCTGAACGGATAAGATTTTGATACATTTGGACGAGAGATTGACCACTGTTTGAAGGAGTCTTGATAGCGGTTGGACCAGTGAAATAGAGATGGATATGATTCTGATAGCACTTTGGTCATATAAGCCAGTCCACACTTACATCTTATGAACCGATTTGGTATGATGCGATCCCAATACTCTCAATATTATAATCACATGCCCGGTCAGGTACGACTTGATCTATCGTTAACTCATATCTGAGTGTAGAATTGATTATCAGTTGTCAGTATAGCCATAACTTTCTTGCGGTACCTTCCTGAGGTTTAATTCAAGATGTTTTGTTAGAGGAAGCAATTCAGATTATTCCTGATTAGTACTCTCTGGCTGGATTTTCTTATATCTTGTTTGATTTTATATTGATTTGTTATCTATTACAAAAATATCTGTTTGCTTTGGTTAGTATATTATTAATTATTTTTATGAAATAAAAAAATTGGTATCTCGTCAAATGCTTATATCCAAGGGTTTCCATTTAGTCGTTTGCAATATCATATATTCCACACACGTTTGGATAATCTTTGCCTTTTGAGCCATGTATATCTTGGGCCACATGGTGGAAGAATTCGTAATACCACTCCCAATTTGGTCGCAATCGTTTCTATGCTACACCTTCGTAGATTAGGATAGAGTCTATAGAAGTTATGCATTACGATTGGTCAATTCTCTGCGTTTTAAATGTAGTTCAGAGGCGATGAAAATATATAGCAGAATATCCGATTATCGACACTTTGCTCATTAAATGAGGAGGATGTTTCTTACTTTAGTATGACTTATGACCTTCATAGTATTCAATTCCTTAGATACATCTTACAGTAACTTGTAAAGACCATATTAAAAACATAATTCATAGTCTTTGTTTGGACTTTTATTGTTATTTGAGCAATTTTTTCTTCACTATCCTTATCTATCATGACTATTTGTATGGATTAGTTTTGGAAATGATCCACTCAATATTTACTTATTGAAACTATGAGTCAATTTTCTTATACTAATATCATAGGAGTTGGTGATTATCTCTCCTTATCTTGGGAACCATATACCCATTTAATTTAGATGATTCTCTTTACAAATCGTTGTATTCTTTATCGTCTTACACGATCATTTCTTGTCATGTGTTTGTTTTAAAATCAATAATAGTTTTGAGAAATGGATCCTTAATAATGATGTAAATTGAAGGGTTGGTCTGATGTGTCGAAATTAAAGTGGAAATTAGCGGCACTATTTACAAACATAGACAATCATTTGTTCACAAATCTATCAGTCAAATATTCAATATTGGCTTGGAATAAAAACTTTAATACGAGACGGTTTTTAGTTTATTCGTATGAGTGACCTAAAACGCACAATGCCTATTTGCTTTACGCCAGACCAAATAAAATTATTGGAAAAATATGCGAGAGAAAAGGGAATGTTGAATTTTAGTCAAGCAGTAGAGCAGATTATATTAAGTAATGCAAAGGTTTGATTTGGTGTATAAATAAAAATAAAATTTTCTTGTTTTTATATTCTCAAGCGGCAATTGAACATATTGGCTAATTCACAAAATTGTCGTTGAAAACAAATTGTCAAACGTTAAAAACCTGGATACAAATTTGATAATTGCAAAAAGTTTTAAATTTTGTCCAATCATACTCAGATAAAGTTATGAGATTCATAGTCATGTTTTCTATGTTAAAAAAGCACTGTTGCCCAGATTGTGGAAAGAAATACAGAAGATTAGAGCATTTAATGCATCATCAGGTGCTAGTTCATGAAGTATCCAAGCCCTACGATTGCTCTAATTGTGGTAAAAATTTTGGAGACATGGATCTATTGAAGGCCCATATTAGGAAGGACCATTCTTTAAAGCGAAAATCTGAATCCAATTAAAATAAAAGGCTAGTTTAATCTTTCCAAAAATGCAATCAGTGGCTTGCTTTTTCCCACATGTATTCGTCCTGAGAGAGCTGCCTCCATACTCCAAAACTCCCACACCTTGGACATTTTGTTCTTTTCATAAACTGTTCCACAGTTTCATTATGTTTGGGTTTAATGATGTCCCTTAATCCACATTTGCATTTCATGATATTTGACATCAAGTTATTATGATCTAGACATTCAAGTATATAAGAGAGATCAAAATTGAAACATCAAATTAAAATCCAACTAAAATTGTTAAAAGAGACTTGAAAGCTTCGCATCTATGAGGAACAAAAGTGATTTAGTGAGTTACAGTGTGTGTAGTTGTGCTATTGTTACTTTCCTTGTGCCATTCGTAATGCTGGGTAGTATTATCTTTGGTAACATACCAAAAATCATAATTGTCACTTGTTCTGTCTCCTGCAGCGTTTAGATCAATGCTGCCTGTTATTCCCTCATAAGATTCTGAAACCTCGGTAAGAATTTGATTAAAGTCTGTAATATTTTCATTATTTCGATTACTATCAGTGGAGTCGGAATATCTGTCCAGCGACTTTGCCGCAATCCAAAACGAATCATAAGCTAATGCCGGATATGTGATCGAGCTTCCATGATCTGATTCTAGCAAGTCCCTCTCAAATTCAGATAACTTTACCGAATCACTATAGATCGAAAATAAGGGATTGGCAAAATGAGTTTGAGAGGCAAAAATCGACGAGTCTATGTTCTTGGTGATGTGATGGTTTTCTGCAATGCTATCGCTACCATACCATCTGACTTTTCCAAGTTTATCGAATAACTGAGCTTGTATCAGTATTGGTGTTATTTCATCATAAGAAATGGTGTAGACACCTACTGAATTTGGGCCATGTTCGGCGACTGCCTCAGATACAATTTCATTTAATTTCTTCAACTCTTGGTTCCACATTATAAAATTGATTCTGTGCAAACTTGTAGCAAATTTGCCAGTATAAGGCGAATAGTTTATACCTTCTTCAACTTTTCCGCCCAATTTTTCAAAGTGTTCTGTCGTTGCGTTTTCTAATGCATTTCCGTAGATATCGCCTCTCCAAAAAGGTACGATAACCTTCATACCATCATTAATCATTTTCTCAGCCATGACTTTTCCTTGAGTGATATCGTCTGGTACTAATCTAAACAAATTATCTCCTGCAATTGAGAGGATCGGGGAGGTACTTGCATAACTTAACAAAGTCATGTTGTTCTCGTTTGCATAGTCTTTAACCGCTTCTACCACCGTACTTGTTGCAGGCCCAACTACTACTTTTACTCCCTGGGAATCTAGCCTCTTAATTGCTGCAAGAGATTCTTGTGGACTGGTCTTTGAATCATCTAAAATCAATTTAACTCGAGAAGAGGAGTTTATATTTTGAAAATATTCATTGACCTCTTTTTCTGCCATATAAAGGGCAGCAATAACAGGCTTTCCAATTGAAGAGAGTGATCCAGTCTTAGGCACAATTGCACCTATTAATTTGACGTCTTTATTATCGGAATCTAAACTGTCCATGTTCGAATCAGGATTGGCTTGTAAAACACCTATACCGTCATCAGAAAATTCTATGGTATTTGTAGCGAATAACAATGTTACAGAGAAGACTAATACACCTCCGACTAGTCCAGAAATGACTTTCTTATTGAATGAATTGTTGCCCACAAACTTGTTTTTGAATTTGAGCCGGTCTAAATTCCAATTACTAGAGTAACGAATATACCATATCAAACCTCCAGAAATCAACAAATAGTGAGCAGATATGAGGACTGCAGAAATCCAAATCTGGTCCACAAATGCAGTTAATACTATTATTGCAAACCAGCTATCTCCGATTACAATGGCCAAAAGACCTATAAGCTCACAAATCCAGGGAATTGACATTTCTTTTTCATTCTTGAGATTCAACAATATTGTCAAGGCCAAAACAGTAAGAACTGAATTTAAAATTGGATAAGTGATTGTGACCAAAAAGAGCATGAGCCCTCTAAAGTTGGAAATCTCTGTCAAGCTCAGAGTTAAATTCAAAATGTATGCTAGAAATAGTCCGGTTCCTATCGTTATAATGTAAATTATGTTTTTATTGCTTACTTTATCTAAGTTCTTGTATGTTACTATTAAGCGAAATATTAAGAATCCATATGCAGACATGAGGAAAAGGTCGGCTAGAGAAGGCACAGGTGATACAATATCTAGTACTAACTCATAGTAACCCCAAACTATATTGGCTAAGAAGTAAAAGATTAGCCCGATTGTCAAGTATACGGCGGTCTTGTCTTTTTTGATGCTGTGTCTTTCTTTAAGAATTGCAAATATTGAAAGGGCCGAGGCTATGGCTGAATTTATTATAAGCATCCAACTGGAGTAAATTATTTTAGCATCCGAATCAGCAAAAATAATCAAAAGGTTTGCAAATGATATAGCAAAAATTAATGCGATAAAGAAGTAAATCGGATGCAACTATTCCCTTTTACTTCGGATATTCTACAGGATTATTAAACTTTTAACTAATAAATGGATACTAATGATATGTTGTATTATTTAGCAATCTTAATTGGTCGGGCATAACATATGGTTGTTCAAAAAAATTATTTGGGATGAACTATTTTTAGTAAACACACTAGCTAATAATCCTTACTCGATTTCCACCGCTGGACTATTGATGACAATGTTAGATTTCTCAATGGTAAGCTCGCCCCTTGCTTCGGCATCCAAAATCTCACTAGTGGATTTTAATATTCTCGGTTCTGTGTCATTATTCCACTTCACATAATTGATTTCAAATAATGGACTATAGCCTTCTTCTCCACCACTAGCAGAAGCAACTGGTAACTGATGTTGGAATGTCCCATTTCCGATTATCCCATTTACAAAAACATAACCCTGCTGACGAGAAATTTCTGAAGTATTACTCAGGGTAGGTGCGTAATTAACTTTAAATTTAGTTGTATTTGTTACCGATGAAACAATCATTTCCTCTGAAGCATCCGTACTAATAAAGTATGATAAATTTCCATTCACATATCCCTTTTCAACCGGAATACTTATTGAAATTGGAGCATCAGCTTCTGAATTTGAAGTATTAGTAAGTGAGGTATTTGCGGTTTCACTGGCGTTTCCTGTTTGAGCATTACTTGTGCCCACATAGAAAATGGTTGTGATAATAGAAAGCCCGATGATCAAACCTATGATAATAGTTTTCATAATCTTTTCCTTTCTATACAGTGATTGCTGCTCTATAAAAGAATTTCCTAGTCTAAATCACCTAGATAAAAGTGACATCAAAATACAGAAATTGTTTGAAAATCTAGAGATTAATGATCAAACAAAGAGCATACTTCAAACAAGAAGTTTTGAAAAAGAGGGCATGGATATCAATCAAATTGCATGGACGTAATAACCGTTGTAAACAATAACAATCATATGTTGATAAACAATTACTAAAATTAGTTAATACCGATAGTTATTCAACAATGAGATTATTACGGGATCATAATAGAAGAAAGGGTATAGTTTCTACCATAAATGATATCATGGTACCAAATTATATATTAATGTTATAAAAAAATTAAATAATGGATCTCCATAGAAGTAATGGGATAAAAATGAAATACTTTCCATTTAGAGAAATTATTGCTCAAGTATATGACGACCACAACTTAGGTATACAATTTCGTTATTTTGGTACAACCAGAAAGGTGAAAAATTGAATGGCTGTTGAAAAATCACCATCATGGGTAAGAATGGCCCAGATCGGGTTAGGGATAATAATCCTAATTTTGTCAATTATTGTATTGATTAATCCCATTTTGGGATCCATATCAGTAATTATATTCCTAGCCTTTTTGTTGTTATTTGCGGGAATAGAAAAAATAGTAAGTGGTATTGTTTTTTCTGGTAAAAGTAGATTTATTAGTATTGGACTAGGCATAATAGTAGTTATTGTTTCTATAGTGGCTCTCATGTATCCAGTGGGAGCAGGAATATTCGTTGTATTGCTTCTGGGTATCGCACTATTGATAGATGGAATATCCAGAATTGTCCATTCTATTAAAGATGTCAAAAGTAGTAAGTGGTCTAAATATTTCGGAATTGGTGTCGGAATACTATCCATAGTTCTGGCGATAGTGGTGATTGCCTATCCCGGTATAGGGCTTGCATTAGCAGGAATATTAATTGGAATTGCATTGTTGATAACTAGTATCCAAATTATCTCTGCAGGGATTACGGGTGAGAAACAAAGAAACAGATTGATTTAAGCCCTTTATACCTTTCTTATGACATACTTATTGTTTTTCCAAAAATAATTCCTAAATTTGTAGTGTAATGGTAATAAAGAGTATGATCAGAAATCGATCTCTTGATTTTAGTTGCCTGACTATGATCTACGAAAGGAGAATCCAGGGCAGGATTTAGTCGTTTAAATCAAATAGTACTTTTACAAAAAGAGACAGTCAGAATTGACATCTTTCGTCTCTGAAATTTTAAAGTATTAATCGTCTCAGGTATACTCTACAACTATTTATCTTTCATCTAGAAAAATTGTTTTTCTAGGACGAGCACCCATTGCATATAGGTGGGATTAATTTTACATGAATGGCGAATAATGAATCCGAGTCGCAAAAGAGTCGCAAAAGAGGGAGATGATATATATTAAAGAAAAACTGAAAAATATCTCTTCACATAATAAGAAAAATGTATCAATATTAGTTTTATGAAGACCCTTTATGCGGGTAACGTCGAAATATAATCAACAGATTACACATGCTAAATCTAAAATCAGAGGATATTAATGTTCTTATCTCTTTGGGGACTGGGAGATAACCGTATGTTACCATTGCTCAATCCTTGATTTGAATTCTATTACCGATTTAAAGTGTACTGCAAAAATCTAATGATTCAAAAATGATGTAAATTAATATTCCGAAAATCTCATTAATCGGGAAGTCACACAACTCTTTTTATTTGGTTGAGACCTGAATCTTTGATCTGTAAATTAATGACTCGCAAAAAACCATTAATGTCTCAGGTAGTTCTTTTCATCCCCAATGTTAGATGACCTATCTCTCATAACTATATTTTTCCCATTCAGGTTATAACTTTCTGACCTAAACAAAGTCTTTATAATTTAGCAATATTTCAATTAGTATGCCTACGGCGTATATCTTGTTATGTTGTGATCTAGGATCTGAGAATGAAGTTTTGGAAGAAATTAAACAAATCCCTGAAGTTGAGGAAGTAAATAGAGTGTTTGGAGTTTACGACATGATAGTTAAAATCTCCTCAGACAATATGGATAAATTAAAAGAGATCATTGCCATGAAGATAAGAAAAATGGACAAAGTTCGATCAGTGTTGACTATAATAAGAACCGAGAGCTAACTTGATTAACTTGGCTATGTCAACTTGTGCGTCAACCTTATCCATGACACACCTATTGTTCTAAGCGTTGAGGCAACAAGGGTGATCAAACTTTCAGTTTGATTTTCTGTACGAAACATACTGATCGTCAAAGTATTAGGTTCCTTTTTGATTGGATACTTTGTTCATTGATCTAATCGTTCTTAGTCGGACTGATCAAGCCTTAATATAAATTCAAGAATAAAGCGCGGGGAGTGGGATTCGAATCTATTAGGTTATCTTGGGGGTTGTATTATATAAAAAATATGAACGAACGACCTAAGTAATGGTTTGTTATTATATTTGATTTGATATAAACCAAATGAATTACAAAACATCAATTAAGATCCTTAACTGTCATTCGAATAGAATTTTCAGTTTGAGATATTTGATTGAAAATAGAATAATCGCATAATAATAATAAAGTTACCAAGAAGATTAAGAGAATAAAAGATACAGGATAGATGTATGGACATGCCTAGTATGGTGATAGTTGACAAGCAAGCCATATTATTCGTCCTGTAATGCTTAACATATATCAGTTGGTACAGAATACACCGTATACTATAACCATCCATCTTTTAATTAAATATTAGCTGTATTCTCCGAATTGAGACTGAATAGCAAGAATAGTAATGATAGTTAACTAGTTTAAATTATTGTCAATAAAGAGGAAAGAAAGGTTGAGATGATTGATTACGTACTTATCCCGAATAGGTGATTTCTATCGTAGCACTCCTATCCTGCTCCCAATCATTGACCTGAATAACACAATTTTTTTTCAATAAATAAATTCTTGGTAGATGGTGGGTGCGCATTCTATGTAATGCTTATAGGTATAGTGCCCGCAACAGTATCTAATCTGAAAATAAGAACAACCAAGGATATGGATGAAATGTTATGAATTTCCTGGGGTACCTATCTTTTCTTTTGGCTGTGATTTTTACTACATCATTTATTCTATGCCTTGCGTTTCCGCAAATAATAACATAATAGGATCACAGAAAGAGCAAAGAAATTTTCAAGTAATAGACATTCTCTAAACAACTAATTCAATTCAACTTAATTTTAGATAATTACCCATTATGTGAGATTAACTCTTAAGCAGTGGCAAATTAGCTGTAGTTTAGCTCATTTGATATATTAAAGGATCTGGAAGACAAAAAAGCAATAACTGTACTAAAAAAAATCAATATTTATGGTATTAATATTATGGTAACTATTTCGTATGAGTTGGATGATATTTTTGTTCAATTATTTTATCTTATCTTATCAACCAGCTACATATTCAATGGCGATTGATTCGTCACAGTTGTATAAATTCAATCTCTTTAGCAACCTCTCTAGGTCATAATCATTATCAATATTTGTTTTTTCTTTTACTGCTACATATTGACTTTTGTAATTCTTTCTTAATTCGTCATAGTTGGAATAAAACCAATCAAAATTTCCTCTCAACTTTTCAAATTTTAAAAATCCATCATCATTTTCAAATAAAGAGTCAAGATCCATTCTTCATGACTGCATTTATTATAGTAAATTCTTACATAAAAATATTATGTAGTAATTCTATGGTACATCCGAATTTACAGTGACTCATTTTTTAAGTCATATGTATCCCGCAAGCGAAATACTATGCAAATTCGACCCAATTTGCTCCTTGATTTTTTATTCGTTCAAAAGCTTCTTTGCGGCTTATTCAGATTCTTCATTGGTCGTGTCTTTCTTGTGAGTTGCAGTTTCACAAATATGCCCTTACAGATCCTTATACCAACTAAATCTGTCCTCCCAAAAAGCTTTCATAGGTGGCATTAATACAGTTGCTTTCACTTTCTGAGCTCTATCAAATTTTTTATTGACGTCCTTAGAGTCTAAATTGAGACATACTGAATTTCCATCACCGGGTTTAGAAACAACCGCGTTCTGTCTGAAGGAACTCTTACATTTCTTCACTGCTGATAACTCATCGACTATCATAAGTATAGAGTGGCCAACAAAAATCACTCTATGAATTTTATCACTTTACCATCTTTGTTGGGAATACTGAGGCAGTATTTCCTCTGATACAACTAATATCTTTTTTAGATCTCAGTTAGCTTCTAAAGTACTTTTCATAAAAATATGAAGAGTAATTGATTCATACACTTTAAGAATTGGATTCATAATTTAAATAATATTAAACAGAAGTATTCTACAAACCATGGCATGTTATATTACATTAATGAAACATAGCGAATTTTTGACCAGGTTCTTCTAAAACCATTGAATGAATTTATTTCACGTCACTTGGAGTTAGGTATGTAGGACTTGATAGTTTGTTTTTAAGGTTTAACTTGATAAATGCTTGGGAGGGTTGATCAGAATTGTTAGTAATATTTCCTTTTGTCTCTGAATCATTCTCTTTCTTTTCTTATTTCGTAATTTTTGAATTTGATATCGATTCATCATTATCTGACATATCGAATTCATTGTCCTTATTTTGAGCTGGTTTAACTTCGTTGATTAAAGAGATTAATTTATCAAGCTCATCATTTTTATCTATCGATCGCATTTATCCTCTCCATACCCTTTATTTTTAAAATACGTTTCTAGATATGATCCTGGACATTCCTACTACTGCCTCTGCAGTTGCATCCAAACTCCTTTTCACAAATCCATCAGACCTATACATCGTGTATCCTCCAAAGAGTATTTTCATCATTAATATTTTCTTTTATTGCCATCTTTCTTTTGTTTTGTTGGATTTGGATTGAGAGAGTAATGACATGTAATTTAGGAACATTAGTATGTCATCCAATTGATCTTAGTTTATCTTTTCTTTAGCAGCGAGAACAGCTGATTTTGCTGTAAATAAGGGATTCTGCTTTTGAAGCATAGTCTTATAATCTGTTCCAGCAGCAAATAAATGGAATCTATTAGTATATGGAATTATTGGTGAGAATCCCGAATCGTCAAGAATGTCTAAAATATCTAATTTAATTATACACTTTGCTCTGCTGTCTTTTCTTGTTTTACTTCTCGTAGTTTTACTATTATTACTACAGATACCCACTTTCTTAAAATAAAATAACATTCAGAGCTTTAAGGATTAACTAATTAATTTATACCTGATTGGTTCTTTGCTCATGCTTTTTTCTTCCCTTGATTGTTTTTGGCGATTTATGATTACTTTAATACTATAGTAATGATTCTTGCAAGTTGTGGAGGAAACATTACTTTTATTTTTTCTTGGACAGACAGGAAATATCTTAAAGCAATTTTTTCATAAGTATTCCCGCTGTGATATCATTTGGACGAGATACCCAGTAGCACAGCCAACCATTATTTTACCATATCGGTTAACCATGTCACAGCCTCTAGAGATCAGTATGTCGTAAGTTGTTAGAGGGTTGGAGGGACCAATATAACTGCCCTTCGTATAATCAAAATCAATGTCACTTATCATTATTAGTTAGAACATTTTCAATTATCTGTTTTATCCATATATTCAGCTCCGTAGAATTTTCCACTTCTCAACCACATAACAAAGAGCTGAACATCTTTTTCCTCTTCCGCGATCCTTCCTATTTCAAACTGAGTTCTTGTTCTGTTTACTGGCCATTCTTTTTCCATCTTTTCAGTCTTTAACGGAGACCCGTAAATTCCACAGCCTAAAGTCATTTTTAAACAGCTAAATCTTCCCTGGCTTTGGTAATAATGGCAGCGTTTATCAAATCTTCAATCGCATGCTTTAGCAACTTTTCACCCCTATTAAACAAAGAATAATATGCTCTTAAAGTTTCACTTATTCCTTAATTTTTTAATTTTCACGAATATATGTTCTTACTAATAATTGGTCTCGAATAGTTCAATTTTTCTCACAGGTGAATACTAAATAACGTTTGCCAAAAAGTATTAAAGGTAACGGTTAAAGGAAAAAAATAATGAATAGTTAACTATAGTGAGAAAGAGATTAGCAACTTGTTGTTGTGCATAGCTCGCAGTCAAACATTTCCTAATCCCTCTACTTTACATAATAGGCATTATTGCGAATATTCTCTCATGCTTTGTTGGTAAGCAATCAAAATACATCAGAATTTTTAAGTATTTTGGTTTTTCATAATTCTATTGTATTGGTATAGAACATTTATTATTAAAATTTTACATAATTGAGTTGAATATTCAAATAATTAGAGACATAGTATCTAACCTGCAAAGTAATGACTAGCAAGTTCATTCTCTATTGAATAATTTGATAGTATTAACTGTTAAACTATTGTTTTAATTATAAATACAATCAAAATCACGTTAATACGCATTACGCATTGTAGCACTATGTATTCAAATGAGGATAAACACCAGATTTTTTCTAAAATAATTATTATAGATACATAAGTTGTGATAGAAGATAACTTATTTTATCCCATAAAAAAATTAAGCAATCAGGAGAATTTAGAAACAAAATCAAAGAAATTGCAAATTAGAATGTAAACGTAGTTGAACAATGGAAGTAAAAAAATTCACCAAAACTAGCTGAATTACTAGCTAATAATAAAAAAGGAGAAGATACTATTATGGATTAATATCCATGCTCTTCAATTTAACAGGTTTTAGATATTTTCGTTACTGCGTAGACCAATCTATTTACCACAGTTAGGACACATAAACTTACGAGTTAATTGATTATACTTTGTTTTTCTAGTTATGTAGTAAGCTTTCTTGCAAATTATGCAGTAAAAGGAAGAAGAGTAAGACGGTTGCGCTTTGCTAGCGTGAGCAGCAGAGATAGACAATTCCAATTTTTCACCTCATTAACTACTTATACTACAATCAACCTTAAAAATATAGAGCAATGGCTAATTATGGCCGGAAAATAGATAAAATTACTTATAAACCTTAACGAAACGACGTGGATTTATTATATAATTCATACCAAATATTTACTTGATACAGATTCTTAAGCAGAAGCAAATTATTGGCTACTGCGGATTGAAATCAAATAAACTCGATTGAGAACTTCTGTCTATGAGATCAGTACCACCTTGTCTTTTTGATTCCTTTTTCAAGTCTGATTTTGTCAATGAGTCTATCCTTTTAGTGATTATAGAATGGATATCTTTCTGCTGCTTTCCTTCAAAATTAGGATTATTAGCATGCGCCAAATTTGTCGTTCTATCATCTATTGCTTTTCTATAGCATTTAAAATTGTCGCATAAATCCCCAAGATAAGCGCGGGGAGTGGGATTCGAACCCACGAGTTCTTACGAACATGGGATTAGCAATCCCACGCCCTACCAGGCTAGGCGACCCCCGCTTTATAGATTATTTTTTAGTTAGGGTATATGAATTATATGCAAAAGTGGACTCATTTATTGTAAATTGTGTTTGTCTTATAATTCAAAATACTTTGAAATTTAGATACAACAGAGAATGAAAAACGTTTAATAATTCATATTCGATCCTAAAGACATGCCAACAGCCTATGTTTTGATAAATTGTGATTTGGGATCCGAGAGTGAGATAATAAGGAAAATTAAAGAAGTACCAGAAGTCGTTGAGGTGAATGGAGTATTTGGAGTTTACGACATAATAGTACGAGTCTCGTCTGACAATATGGATAAATTAAGAGAAATAATTACTTGGAGGATTCGCAAAATAGATAAAGTTCGCTCCACATTGACAATGATAGTTATAGAAGGGCAAGGCAAGAAAGACCTTTGATAGCTGGGCTCCCACCTTCTTTATAAGACAGTATTAATTAGTGATTTTATTACTTCACAAGTTCTTTGAATCTCGTCTTCCGAATTATAAAAGTGAGGAGATGCTCTCAAAATTTTTCGTCCACCAATTTCCCTTTCAGCTAGGATTATACCTTGTTCTTGTAACTTGAGATTTAGCTTTTGAACTCTGTCATTACTTTTCTTCTTGAAGGAAAAGGAAATTAGAGCTGATCTGTACTCTTCTTCATCTGCTTCATGAATTAGTAATTCCTTCAACTTTGAAAGATCGTTTCTCAATATTGTTGATAAGACCTTATTCCTCGCTTGGATTTTACATATTCCTATTCTTAACAAGTATCTCAACGATGCTTCTAATCCAGCAAGTCCAGGAAAATTTCTAAATGAAGCGTGATATTTTTCAGGGTATTTATTGAATTTAATCTTTTCGTAAGCTTCATCTTTTTTAGCTTGATAGACTTTTCCAACTTTGGGTTTCATTATTTCTGCTGAACCCGAACCAATATCCACTGGTTTCAATTCATCCATTAATTCCTTTTTCATGTATAGTACTCCCAATCCCAAAGGCCCACATACCCACTTGAAACTGGGAAATGTCATAAAGTCACATCTAATATCCTTTACATTAACTTCAATGGCGCCCACACTCTGTGCCCCATCGATTGAAAAGAATGTACACTTATTACTATTTTTAATAACCGTGCCAAGATATGCTACTGGTGTGATCGAGCCATTGTTATACATTATATGACTAGTTGATACCAATCGATAGGTATGTCTAGGAAATGTATCGTCGAATTCCTTAACTAACGAGCTACCTGTACTTTCCACGCTAACGCATGGAAAGGTGCTCAATCTTAAGTTATAATCTCCAACAGCTCTCAACCAGGGCAAATAATTAGAAAAATGTTCATTTCTAGAATTTCTTATGAGGATGTGTTCCTTTGGTTTCCAGATAATGCCATTTGATATCATATTAATCCCCTCAGTAGTGCTTTGGGTGAAAATGATTTCATCAGCCTTACTGTGGATAAGATCAGCTATCCTTTGTCTTACTTCGTATTTTAGGGTATCGAGATAATCGTTAAAATCTGGGGAATCAGGGCCAGTTTCAGAGTAGCGGATACAAAAATCTGTGATAGATTTGATAGTTGAAATGGGAAGAGGACTAATAGAACCATTATTCAAATAAATTTTCTTCTTTGTTATATTAAAGTCAGAACGAACCATGTCAAACAAAGCCTTATCAGATAAAGTCTGACCATTTTGATTACTCAATAAATATTAGATTCGTCATTGTTATTTAAGGTGTACTTATATCATCGTAACTAATCTAGTTTCGTTAATTAATACAGGTATAAACTTGGTGTATTATACGGAACCCAAAACAAAGCTAATCTTTCTAGAAAATATTGTTAGAGAATTAAGTTATAAGAATGCTCTAATAATAGATTTTGATACCCAACTCACAAATCTAAAGAAAAACACTTTAGTCAATTCAGAGTATCCAATTTTAAAAAGAACCAATTTGATTCTGCCATATATGCTAACTTTTCAAACTTTGATTGATGAAATCACCAATCATTGTAATTTAGGATCATTGATAGTAGTTGATTCATTAAACGGACTTTTGGATTACTTTGGAATTAACTTTTACCCAAATGGCAATGGTAAAACAAAAATCAAAAAAGACAAAAATATGACAAAGATGGATAACCTCTACGGAAATATCAAACATGCAGGTTACAAAGGGTTTTCTATTTTGAATATCTTATTCCAAAATCAATTCCTCAAAGATACGCCAATAGTGATTACTTCATATATTTCTAAAAGAGGTTTAGATAATCTGATAACGGAATTAGTCATGCTGGATGATAGTAAAAACAGGAATCGTAATCACTTTAGACGAATTTCTAATTCAGTTCTTAGCCTGGATTTTATTACAAATGATCATATGCTCGTTTGCACTGTAATAAAGAAAGAGACCAACAGAATGAAAGAGCCGATTGGGCATTTGAATTTCTTTCCTCAATCAATAAAAATTAAAATTAATATTCATGCGAACCCTTAGTTCATTTTTAGGCTTTCAGTTCCATAACCTTGTACATGAATATCATGGAGATGATTAAAATTAGAAAACCCGCTCCCAGTAAAGCATACTTTTCATTTATTTTAGTTGCAATAAAGGCTCTTGCTGTCAGGATTGCTCCAACTAATCCGAATAACAAGACCGTTATACCTATGAATGTTTCATAATTGTTTTGGACCGCTCGCGAGGGTAGAAATACTGCTTGATTGTAATTTTGACCCTCTAATACTGCATTTATCAAACCTGAGGTAAATGCAAAGTAAATTAGAATGTAAATACAGGCGACAATAAGTATGGGACTAATAACTTTAAGTTTCAATATGCTATTTGAATATAGAGGATTTATAAATTAAAACTTTGCCACTATCTTTGGAGCTTGGTGTGGACGCTAAAAATCTCGGTAGAATTATTGTATTGGAAGGTTTGGATAAGTCGGGAAAGACTACACAATCAAATTTATTATTTGATTATTTGAGTAAGAAAGAGCCAGGTAGTGCTGTATTGATGAGTTTCCCCGATTATTCTACACGAATAGGCAGTGAGATAAGGGCTTTCTTGGATGGTAAGGTAAGCTATAACAATGAAACGAAACATATGCTATTAGCGGCAAATAGATGGGAAAAGAAACAAGATATTGAAAAATTTCTCCATGAAGGGAAAACTGTAATTATGAATAGATACTACCAATCTAATCTCGCCTATGGACTAGCAAATGGTCTCCAAATGGATTGGCTTGAGAATCTTGAAAATGGGCTACCTAAAGAAGAAATTACTTTCATTTTAGATGTAATACCCGAAATATCTATTAAGCGTTTAACGAGCAATAATTTTGTTCCTGATGAATTTGAGCAAAATAGCGGATTCCTGAATAGAGCAAGAAATGAGTATTTGAAACTGGCAAAAATATTTGACTGGAAGGTTATCCCTTCAGACGTACCAAAATCCCTCCTTTTTGATGATATTCTTAAAAGACTTGGAGAATAATCTTTTATTGTTAAGAGAGTCCTAAGGGGTTAAGACTAAGAAATGTCTCTACAATATATCGGCGAAATCACAGATCCGATTCATAAGATCATAAAATATACCCTGGTTGAAAGGGAAATAATCGATACTTCAATTTTTCAAAGATTAAGACGTATCAGGCAACTTGCTGGAGCACATTTAGTTTATCCTGGTGCTTTGCATTCCAGATTTGAACATTCAATTGGTTCAATGTTCTTGGCTGGGCTTGCAGGACAAACATTACTTGAAAAGGGATATCTTGCTGATTCTGACGTCATACAGCTTTTGAGATTATCTGCATTATTGCATGATATAGGACATGGTCCTTTTTCACATCTTTTTGAGGAGATATTGAAGGAAACCACATCATTTTCTCATGAAAAATTGGGAGAGAGAATCATTTTGGAGACAGCAATTGCCGATATCTTAACCAGTAATGGATATGATCCAAAAATGATATCTTCTCTAAGCTTTGGAAAACATAAAACTATTTTCTTGAATGAAATAATCTCTGGGGGACTCTCTGTAGATTTGATGGACTATTTACCTAGGGATAGTTATTTTTCGGGAACTGAGTACGGCAAAATTGATTACCATAGGATCATAAACTCGTTGGAAGTTACTTCATCTAGTAAATTAGGTATTAATAAATCTGCACTATATTCTTACGAGTCGATGTTGATATCAAGATATCAGATGTTCAAATCTGTTTATTTTCATAAAACCGTAAGATCTGGTGAAGTAATGCTGTTGAATGCAATGAAATATTTAAATAAATCTCTGAATTTGACTGATTTGGCCTCTTTAGATCACTTTTTTAGCTTACATGATGAAAACGTGCTAGAATTACTCTGCAATGTCAATAACCTAGTTCTAAATCCTCAAGAAAATGCGTATGTAAATTTGGCTAGAGCCTATAGAAATAGAGATTTACTTAAGTGTATTTATGAATATTTCTCTTTATCTAAGCAGAGGCGAGGAGGAATACGTGTGAATCAAAAAGATAATTCTGATAGGGAATATCAAGAGACAGATTTGGAGCAAATATTTGAGAAACGAGTGACCAAACTAAAATCGATCGTAGAAAAATACCATAAAGTGGGTGAACAAGTATTTCTTGATATCTCTAGAGCGCCATCCATTCCGCTAGCGCCGAAGAAAGAAGAAGTCTCATCGATAATGGTTGTAGATAGAAAGGACGAATACGAAAAGTCGTTTGTTCAGATTCCTCTTATTCATGTAATTAGTGGTTACCTAGATATGATACGCGTATATACACAAAAGGAAAATAGAAAATTTTTTGAACAAATAATTAATGAACAAATTAGAGATTTCTAACGATTTTTATTATCTTTTCTCTAAGTGTCACATATTGGTTAAGCAGCGGATAGTAATAAAACTGAGCGGAAGCTTATTCGGATTCGATACTCAAGCAACGCAGTTAAAAGAATATGCGCAATTAATTAAAAAGATTGGTGAGCATTATCAACCCATAATTGTTACAGGCGGAGGAAAAATCGCGCGTTTTTATATTAATTTATCAAGAGAGCTGGGATTAGATGAAGCAGGACTCGACCTCACAGGCATTATGGTTTCGCACCTTAACGCCAGACTGCTTATTTCTGGACTGGGAGATCTTTGTTACCCGGCAACTCCCAAAAACTTGGAGGAAATATCTTTGGCTCTTGTTTCGGATAAGATAATAATAACAGGTGGTATTTACCCTGGCCAAAGTACCAACGCTACATCTGCGCTTATTGCAGAAAGGACTGGAGCGAAAAAGTTTTTCAATGCAACTGATGTTGAAGGGATTTATGATTCAGACCCCAGAACGAACCCCAAGGCAATGCTATTTGATTCGATAGATGTTAAAAGATGTATAGATATGTTAAGTAATGAAAACTCAATGGCCGGTACCTATGACCTAATGGACTTGATCAGTTTAAAAGTAATTGAAAGATCGAGACTGCCGACTGTAGTTTTCAAATCTAGTGTCGAAAATATTGAAAAGGTTGTTTTAGACGGAATTCGCAGAGGTACTGAAATAACTATATCGTCTTGATATCTCCTGAATATTCATCTAGTCCGTCTTCGATGATTTTCGAATAAATACTAGATCCTTGTTCAATTGTTAACGGTTTTGATTGGGCTTTTGCAAATCCAGATTCATCTGTAAGATATATTATCATTTGATTATTGTATATTATTTTCCCAGCAAAAGTTCCTTCTCCAACTGGCGCAAATCCACTACTGTTTTCCTCTTTCTTGATCGTATAAGTTGGCATTGCAAAACCAGTATATTCAAATAATTTTAATTGGGCTTCCTTGGCCCTTTTTTGACCTATGAAAGCTGCTTCATTATACTTCATGATTGTAATTTAAATGAGAAAATAATCATATTAAAATATGCTAGAAAAATCGAGGTTTGAAATCGCCATCGATGCAAATATTGGGATACATTATTAATATGTGTTTATTAGTAGGGATTGTGAAATAATTCTTATGGCATTCATAAATGGATTGGAATGGGTTATAATAATATTAGTTATTGTAGTCATCTTCTTTGGTGCCAAAAAAATACCCGAATTGGCTCGCTCGATGGGAAAAGCCACTAGCGAATTTCAAAAAGCTAGAATGGAAGCTAAAAAAACAATTGAAAATCAAACCGCGAATGAAGAAAATGAACAGCGTTCTGTTGACAGAGAAAAGTTAGAATCAATAGCGGAAACTTTAGGTGTTGATTACACAAATAAGGATGATCAAGATTTGAAAAATGCTATTGATGAAAAATTAAAAAAACAAGGGTCACAATAAACGAGAAATAAATCAAAAATATGCAAATCCGAATACTACAAATATAATATCAAATACAGTGCAGATTGAATGTCAGTAAATGGTATCCTTGACAATTACGATTTCGAAAATATTACCATCGGTGTTTTGGGAAGCCATTCTGCCTTAGAAATATTGGATGGTGCCAAAGACGAAGGCTTCAAAACCATCTGCATATGTCAAAAGGGGAGAGAACTTCCTTACCAAAAATTCAAACGATTATCTAATGAAATCCTTATTTTAGATGATTTTTCGGATTTGATCCACGAGGAAAATCAACAAAAATTACGTGATCTAAATACAATAATTGTCCCTCATAGATCTTTTGTGGTATATTTGGGAATAGAAAATATTGAAAAACGTCTAAAGATTCCTGTTTTTGGTAATAAATATATATTAAAAGCTGAAGAAAGACAGTTACCTAGAAATCAATATTTCTTGCTTAGGGAGGCAAATCTCATGTTGCCTCGTATATATGAATCCCCGGCGCAAATTGATGGTCCTGCAATAGTCAAGATTCAAGAAGCAAAACGAAGTCTTGAACGTGCATTTTTTATAGTAACTTCATATGAGGATTTCAAGAATAAGTCTGATAGCAGGATAAAATCAGGTATGATTAACCAAA
Source organism: Candidatus Nitrosocosmicus sp. FF01 (assembly GCF_047711275.1). Lineage (NCBI taxonomy): Archaea > Thermoproteati > Nitrososphaerota > Nitrososphaeria > Nitrososphaerales > Nitrososphaeraceae > Candidatus Nitrosocosmicus > Candidatus Nitrosocosmicus sp. FF01. The sequence goes on from NZ_JBLNIG010000001.1 coordinate 936,506, forward strand.
ATGATCTTAATTCCTCGATCATTGAACAATACTTAATTGGAACATACTTTAACTTTAATTATTTTTATTCTCCTTTAGACAACGATGTAGAATTTCTGGGGATAGAAAGAAGGCTTCAAAGTAACATACATGATTTTACCACATCAGTCCCTGCAAGAAATCAACTTGACATTCAAATTGATTTGCAGAATATCGAAGTGGGCCATACTCCTGCCAGTATTAGAGAATCGTTGCTAGATAAAGTTTTTAAGATGGGTGATAAATTTGCAAGTGCATGTTTAAAAGAGTATCCACCAGGTATTATCGGACCATTTTCCCTTCAGAGTGTGGTAACAGTCGACCTCGATATTATTGTATATGATGTATCTCTGAGGGTTCCAGGTAATCCGATCCTGGCAACTACCTCGCCTTACACCAAGTACCGATATGGAGAAACATTTGGAGTAGGTAGGAGGATAGCTATCGAAATTAAGAATTCATTAAAACAATCAAACTTAGCTAAACTGGTGACCTGAGATGACCATATCATATGTAATAAAGTAGTTATTGTTTATGAAATGAATAACAATAGAGGTATTTCCAGAAAGAACTTTCATGGCTTTTAATTCAGGGTAGATCGCCAAAATGCTTTAAGATTTTATTTGTTTTAGTCAGCTTTTTTTAGAATATATATCCCTCAAAATTTCTGGTATTGACTCCGCTATTGTATTGAACTTTTCCAATAAATTTCCTCCCCCCTGACCAAAATATATCGTCCCTCCTCCGGAACCACCAAAATTATGGGCTATACTACTGGCAATAATATTTGCGCCAATGTTCTCTGCTACTATTTTTCCACAAAATACAACAATCTTGATAGATTTTGATTCCTGCATAATTAAACCAATATAAATCAGATAATGATCTTTTTCCGTTGAAAGCTTCCCCGCCGCTAAATGAAACTCTTCATCATGGTTTTCATCGCGATTTAGATAAAATTTAATTTTATCATTTATCGTTATGGTATCCAACTCCAAAATATCTGCATCTTTCATAATTTTCTCAATGAATAATGGGGAGGTATTTTTTAGGATATTTCTTACCTTTTTTTTCGATTTATCCAAATCCTCAATGGTCTTTGATAAAGTATCCAAAAGTTTTTCACGACTAGTTCCAAGTTTTGTAGTGAGGACATAAACTTGATCATCTTGACTTTGCACCCGGTTCAAAGCATTTTCTCCAGAGACAAATTCGATTCTAACTACCCCATCTTGAATTCTCTCGGTCTTTAGTATTTTTATCAATCCAATTTCACCCGTGTAAAAGACATGTGTACCTCCACAGGCTTCAATATCCAATCCTCCCACTTTTACTATTCTTACGTCATTGGAAGGTACTACTCCACCTTGGTATATACTAAACCCATAATTTTGTTCTGCTATTCCTCTATCATAAAAATTAATCGTAACTGGCAAGTTCTGTCTAACTATTTCGTTTGCTCTTTTTTCGATTTGCTGCATCTGCGCCCTCGACAATGAAGAATGATGAGTGATGTCCAATCTGGCATATTGTTCCTCTTTAAAAGCCGAATTTTGCCAAACCCAAGATCCCAATACGCTCTTGGATGAGTAATTTATGATATGTGTTGAGGTATGATTTCGTGTTATTGCATCTCTCCTTTCCTTCTCTACTACACAACTTAGCGTTTGTCCTTCCTTTGCTTCAAAAATTCCTTCTATATGGTGTAATACTATGTTACCGATTTTTGTAACATTATTAACTTTAAAGGAACCAATATATCCATGGTCAGGTTCTTGTCCCCCACCTCTAGGATAGAAACCAGTTCTATCAAGAACAACGAAATTTCCATCAATGACTTTTACGACTTTAGCGGAAAAGACCAATTGTGACGGATTTTCATAATACAGCAATTTTGTTTTCTCAATTGCGCTAAAATCAAAATTATCTTTAGGGTCAAAATCATTTTTTTCAGCGTGTTGGGGTTTGTTAATTGAATGAATCTCAGCCAGTCGAGTGTAGAAGTTTGTTGGTATTGAATTTAATAACCCAACTTCAACCAAATAATCTGGAGTCACCCCATCGGATTCATAAAGCGTTAATAAATCATCTATGTTTAATTTATTTTTCTGTTTTTTAATTTTTGCAGCTATTGTAGTGATGCGATTTTGGGTTTCTGAGTATCTATCAGATTCGATCCTTAGTATAGTATGAATATCTTCTCTATACTCTTCCAATTCAGGATACATAGGGGATAATTGCTCGATATGCAAATCAACAACGTCTGTTATTGGGAGATCAAGCTTTAGCTGTTTTAAAAGTGATAACGTTCTTCTTAATAAAACTCTCAGATTATAACCTCCTCCTACATTAGACGGTAATGAACCATCACTAATAGCAAAGACCAATGTTCGAACATGATCTATAATTGTATATAATGACTCCAACGGGACTACTATTTTTTGTAATTTGTCAGCATCTATTCCCATCTCTTTGGCAATTTGTCTCCTAGTTAATGGAATATCGTTATTGATTTCAAGTCTACTCGCTACTCTTTTAAAATAATTTGATAATAGACCTTTAATTTCATCATTATCTCCAAAAGAACTTGAAGAGTAAATTTGCTTTTGTTCCAGGATTTTTGTCAAGACATGATCGAAGGTACAGTCATAACTAGTCGGCGTACCGTTGGTTATCCATGCTAACCTCTCCAAACCGGCGCCCATATCAATTATCTTATTTTTCATAACTTTGTAATTATTTTCAGTTCCTTCAAATTCGGTAAATACTGCATTTCCTAGCTCAAGGCCTCTCACAAAATACTCCAAGGAACTGCCAAATGCTCCCGCACCAATCCATACATCCTCTACAAAGGTAATTTCTGTAGGTGGAATTCCAAATACATCAACTAACAGATTAAAATCTAAATCTATACAGCGGTCTTTCCAGTACCCACCAGGTGAGTCAGCGTCGCAGGCTTGGCCAACCATACAGAAAGAAGTATAGTGTCTTCCGGTTATGCCCACATTTTCTATATCATTGAATCTCAGACACATTTGTGGTACTAAAAGAGGATTTGTGGGTAATTCAAAAATCACGCGATTTTCTGCAATTCGCTGAAAATCCACAATAGATGCTATTGTGTAGTACAGGTCTTCTCTCCATCTACATACGACAGGGTATCTATTTACTATTCCGTGGTTATTCTTCTCGAAATATTTTTTTATCTCATTCCATGTTTGGGTATATCCAAATCTCTTTTCGGTTGGTGGATTGCCAATAAATGTATAATTTTCATGATCAGGACATATCTCTTTCTGGGTAATTGACCAAAAGAATCGTCCACAAACAGTGCAACTTTGTCTTGCAAATCCTAGCCTATCAAATAATGAAACATTATAATATTTCTTATAATCGGATGAAAATAAGGAAAGAAGTTCTGACTTATTCAAATTGAAAATTATCTAAGGTGAAAGAGGATATTAATGCTTTTAAATTATTGAAAAATTAAATGTGAATTCTCAAGTTGCGATCGCTTCATTGATGAACTTGATATAAGTATCCTTCGGGGCTGCACCGATAGTTCGTTTTATCTCTTTGCCGTCCTTGAAAATCAACAGAGAAGGAATCGACTGAATACCATATTTCATTGCGATTTCTTGGTTTTCATCCACATTCAATTTTACTACCTTTACCTTGTCAGAGTAGGACTGTGCTATCTGTTCCACAACCGGACCAACCATTCGACAGGGACCACACCATTCAGCCCAAAAGTCAACAAACACAGGCTTGTCTGCTTTCAATACCTCGGAATCCCAATTCCCAGTAGTTTACATGAGTGACATTGTCGTTTCCCATATTATTCATAACGTAATAACGGTATTTGAATATTTGTTGACGTTTAAATATTGAAAATCTTTTGAGGATTAAATTGCCTACGCAATTTCAGTAAATTGATTTAAAAATAAGTTGTTAATTTGTACTTTTCGGTTAAAAAATATTAATTTTTGTTAATTTGTCTAAAGAAAGATCATTTAATTCCACATATTGAATTAAGTTGTTATAAAAATACAGTATATCATTTTTTTGGGCTAATACTATTAGCAGAATAGACCGACCCACTTATTAATAAAACCCCGTTGAAATGTTGATATCATTATGCTCACAATTGGCTGGGAAAAACCATACCTAAAATAGTATACAAGAGAGGAAAATGCCACCACATTTGTAAGCATATTTCCTGGGGTACGACTAAAGGGCTTGAAATGAAAATAGATTTTCTTTTCAAATCCAAGATGCTAACGACTCAAACACAAGTATGCTATGTTCATAATTAACGTTGTCTAAAAAAATAATCTGTCTTAGGTGTATTACACTATTCAGGCTAATTATTTGAGCAAAAAAGATGAATTCGATCTAATTTAGTCAAATTTCAGAAAACTTTACTGTCAAGAGATTGTCTTCGATATTTGAACAAGACGGCCTCGATCTATTGTGCTATCATGTTGCTTGGGTCGAAAAACCTGACCTGTTGTGTGAATATAAACAGATTCAAAATAGTCTGAATTTAACTTATGCCAAATACCAGATTTGTAAGGCCCAAAGGATGTCAACAAACTAGTAAGGTTACAAGTAATTAAGTTAACATACACATTAAAAGTTTTAGAGCAATAAATTGTTCCTACAAAAATAATTTATCTTTTGGCCGCTTTATTTGGAAACCTATTTGGTTCCAGTTGTTTATACTTTCAAATGCTCTTCTATAATCCTAAGCACCAGAAAAATATCTATCATCTTCATTCCATATGGCACACTACCATGGTTTAACTATATGTCTAAGGATTGAGAGTTCATGAGGACAAGAGATATATTCTAATAAAAAATTGAAACAAGTGTATTAGAATGGATGAAAAAATCGTGAATGAAGATGACCTTGGAGATCTGAGGCGGTCACATTATTCATTTCAATTAAGCCGATCCAACATTGATGAAACGGTTGTCATTATTGGTTGGATTTCATCCAAACGCGATCATGGTAACGTCCTTTTTGTGCAACTAAGAGATCAGTTTGGAGAAATACAGGTAGTTGTCAAGAAGAAGGAGGTCTCCTCTGACTTGTTTAACACACTAAGAAATTTGAAAGAACACTCCTCGTTAGCTATTACTGGAGTGGTAGTAGAGCAGAAAAGTTCAACTGATCAAGTTGAAATCAAGCCAAATGAGATCAAGATTCTCTCAATTTCTAATAAACCTGCCCCTTTCTTAACTCAATCAGTTACTTCCGTAGGAATAGATACTCGCCTGGATTTGAGAGCTATAGATCTCCGACGTAACTATTTGCAATTTGTATTTAGAATTAGGAATACGATAATTAATTCGATTCGTGAATATCTTACTGAAAATTATTTTGTTGAAGTCAATACTCCAAAAATGATTGCTACGGCAACGGAGGGAGGAGCCGCACTATTTCCGATATTTTATTATGATAGAGAGGCGTTCTTGGCTCAAAGCCCTCAGTTATACAAAGAACAGCTTACTATGGCATTCGAAAGTGTTTTTGAAATCGCTCCAATATTCAGGGCAGAGCCCTCTAGAACAAACAGACATTTGTCTGAAGCGATTTCTATTGATGCAGAAAAGGCCTACGTGGATTATCGCGACATGATGGATCATCTGGAAAAACTAATACAACATGTCATTAGTCAAATAAGTAAGAAGAATGCTGACGATTTAGAAAATTTGGGTATCGATTTACCACAAGTTAGTAAATCTTTCGTTCGGATAACATACACCGACTTGGTGAGAAAACTTCAAGAAAATCACAAATACATTAGATGGGGTGATGATATTTCACCTAAGATGCTTAAAGACATATTTGGCGATGAATTCTTTTTTATTGTTGATTGGCCTTCATCAACCAAACCGTTTTACGTTAAAACAATCACCGAAGACAAACTCTCTGCGGAAAAGGAAATCAGCGAAAAAAAGATCCTTAGCGAGTCTTTTGATTTGATGTATGGTGGTTTAGAATTGTCGTCTGGCAGCACACGTATAAACAATAAACAGATTCTGATCGAGAATATGAAGAAAAAAGGTTTAAATGATAAAGCATTTGAGTATCATCTCCGAGTATTTGATTATGCAGTGCCTCCACATGCCGGATTTGGGTTAGGTCTAGAAAGACTAATCATGGCAATATTGAAGTTAGAGAATATCAGAGATGCGACTTTTTATCCACGTGATATTGATCGATTAACTCCATAAGATAAATATAAAGTTGAGTGTGAACCCACCTAGTTAATGCCAATTACAGATGATTTGAGGGAGTTGTGTGATCTCTCTAAATTGGAAATCCCAAATGAATTGATGATCGAAACCGGAAAAAAAATAAGCGAAGTTCTACTATTGTTTGACAAACTTGACGAATTTGATAAGGCGGATTACAAGATTGATACCAATAATGATATAATAATAGAAAAACCTATTGATGCATTGCGAGATGACCAGGCATTTAACACAAATGCTGTTAAACGTAATCTTGAAACCAAGATGAAATTCTCCAACTCAAAGAATGGTTACATCCTTGGACCGAGGATTTAAATTTTGAAGGATCTATTTAAACTCCCAGCTAACTTAGTTGTAAGCAAGATTAAGAATGGTGAATTCAGTGCAGAGGAATATATTTCTGTAATTATAGGGAGAATCAACGAGACCGATGGTAGAATAAATTCCTTTATCACCACGAATTTTGAAGATGCCTTAGAAAAATCAAAGAAAATCGACAAGAAAATACAAACCGGAGAAAAAACAGGGATATTTGCCGGTATTCCAATAGGAATCAAAGACAACATCAATGTAAAGGGATTGAAAAACACATGTGCGTCTAGAATGCTTAGCGATTATATTTCTCCATATAATGCAACGGTGATAGATCGTTTAGAAGATCAAGACGCGATTGTTATAGGAAAGTTAAATATGGATGAATTTGGGATGGGAACTACTTCAGAATTTTCGGCATACGGACCGGTGAGAAACCCATGGAACACGGAGTACGTTGCTGGCGGGTCTTCTGGTGGAAGTGCTGCAGCGGTATCATCACTCCAGATACCAATATCACTAGGATCTGATACCGGGGGATCCATTAGATGTCCTGCTAGTTTTTGTTCTGTGATAGGACTCAAGCCAACCTATGGAACCGTGAGCAGAAATGGATTAGTTTCTTACTCAAATTCCTTAGAACAAATTGGACCCATCGCAAGGACTATATTTGATATTGTTCCTCTTTTGAATACAATTTCTGGAGAAGATATTAATGATAATACCACCTCCCCTTCAACTAATTTTTGTAGGATAAAATCCGATGAAGAGTTACGGACAGCCAAATTTAAGGTAGGCTTGTTATCTGATCTGATTCAAAGTTCTGATCATCAAATCATCAGCGGGATTCAAGACAAAATAGATCTTTTGGAAAAGCATCATCATCATTTGGAGAATATTAAATTGTCGATGATAGATTTTGCGGTTGCAGCATATTACATTATAGCCACCGCTGAAGCTTCTAGTAATCTTTCTCGGTTTGACAATATTAGATATGGTTACCATCTAAACCCTGAGGGTTATGAATGGACAAGTTATTTTTCAAAATCAAGATCACTTTTTGGTGATGAAGTTAAACTGCGTATCTTGTTGGGATCATATGTTCTATCAGCCGGTTACTTTGGTAAATACTATGCTAAGGCACAATTAGTACGCTCATTAATTCGAAACGAATTCAAAAATTTGTTCCAGAAATTTGACATCATCTTACTCCCTACCATGCCAGTTTTGCCATTCAAACTGGGAGAAAAAATATCTAATCCTGTAGAGATATACAATTTGGACTTGTTTACAATAATAGCAAATCTAACTGGGCTACCAGCAATTTCCATTCCAGCAGGATTTTCCAAAGAGGGATTTCCATTTGGGGTTCAATTGATCGCGAATGCATTTGAAGAACAAAAACTGGTTGATATTGCGGTTCTCTTTGAAAAAGAAGCAGATTATGGAGAGTGCTTCCCAGAATTATGAAATTGGATACAAAAAACATCGATCAGCTTAAGATAGGTCTTGAAATACATTGTCAACTTACCAATCTTAATACAAAATTATTTTGCAAATGTCTTTGTAATTATAGAAATTTGCCACCAAATGAGAATACATGTCCAATCTGCCTCGGCTTACCGGGAACTTTACCTTTGCTAAACAAGAGGGCAGTGGAATTTGCTTCTATGATTTGCTTAGCATTCAATTGCAGTATACCTGAAAAAATATCGTTTTATAGGAAAAATTACTTTTACCCTGATTTACCGAAAAATTTTCAGATTACCCAGTACAACTCATACGAATTAAGTAGTATCGGTTACAATGGATTGTATTATTTTGCTAATGATTTACTTGGAGGCAGTAGTGATTCGTCGAATGAAAATCAGAAGCCATCTGTTAGGATCACCAGAATTCAACTAGAAGAAGATCCGGGAAAGATTGTTTACGAGGATGACAAATCTTCTATCAACAATTATAGTTTGATTGACTATAATAGGGCAGGAGTAGCGCTTGTTGAGATTGTAACAGAGCCAGATTTCACAAGCCCATCGGATGTCAGGCTATTCCTAAATGAAATTATCAATATATTTGAATATTTAGAAGTATGCGACCCGGCCTTGGAGGGTTCGATTCGCTGTGATGTGAATGTTTCTATCAGCGGTGGAAAAAAAGTCGAGATCAAGAATATTAGCTCATTTAAAGACGTTGAAAAATCGATTCTTTACGAAATTACAAGGCAGAAAACTTTGGTTATGCATGATATCGATGTACAGGCAGAAACCCGACACTGGGACGAAAGGAGAAAAATTACAATCGCTGCAAGATCAAAGGAAAAAGAGGAAGAATACAAGTATTTTCCTGAGCCGGATATTCCCAGAATTAACTTGGGGGGGAGAATTTTGTGTCTGGACTACGATCCCAAATGCACGAACTGCCTGCTGAACGGCTAGCCAGGTACAAAGATACGTTTAAAATCACCCCACATACTGCCAGAATCTTGGTAAATAGTAAAAAAATAAGCGATTTTTTTGAGCAGGCACTAAAATTTTACTCGGCTCCAGTGGAAGTGTCTAATTGGATCGTCAACGAATTATTAACGAAAATAAATGAATTGGAAAAATCTGATAGTAGCAAGACATCATTTAACATTTTGTCAGGATCACATATGTCTCCCCGTTTAATCGCTAGCATGGCAAAACTCGTCGAAGAAAAAACAACCAGTAGGAGTATGGCAAGGGAGATCTTTGACACCTGTTTGAAAACTGGTGATGATCCATTTGAATTGGTAAAACGATTGGATACTAAAAGAATTTCAAATACTGAACAAATAGCTGATTTGATAAAAAAAATAGTTTCAGATCAACCTCACCTCATTAACCAGTCAAAGAGTAATCCCAACGTCACCAATTTCATTCTCGGTTTGATCATGAAAGAAACACAGGGCAAGGCAGATCCGCAAGTCTCGATGAACTTAATAAGAGAAATCATCTCTCAAAGTGACAAGCAATCATGATAATACCTATTTTTTAATGATTATTTCATCACCCTTTTTTTAAATAAATTATTAGGGGAGTTGTGAGTTTTAAACTTTTAATTGATAGTTTTTTTCTTAAATCGTATATATTGTATATGCAAAATTTGAGGATCTTCTAAACAATCGGCCTTGATACATTGGTTGATATATATGAAATAAATAGGTTGAACATTACTAGACTGGTATCCATATGTCAATTTCAAACGATATAGATGAAGTTTCAACATGTATTGTTTGTCCGTTTTGTAAAACCAAATCTCCAAAGGACTGGATAGTTAAACATCTGGAGTCTAAAAAGACTCCGAAAATCAGAAAATCTCAAGTATTTTTTAAGTGCGTCGGGTGTGATCACACAACAAGGGTGTCTGACAAAAAACTAATCAAATTTATTGATGCAGAAGTAATGCGAAGCGAGGACTTCTAAACGAAAACCCTCTGATTTAGATAAATAGAAGTAATGAAACTTGGATTATTTTGTTATTAATGCTAGAAATCAAGTTTATGTCAAAAACCATAAACTTGATTTTGTCAATTGGGTAATAGGTTTTCCAAATTTCTCATCACAATAGGCAAGAAAGAGCCAATATCAGTAACCACTCCTATGGCTTGCGTCGTTCCTCTATCAAGTAGTTTAGTAACAACGGGTTGATTGATATCTACAGCTATTACCTTAACTGACGCAGGTAACATATTTCCTACTGCAATAGAGTGGAGCATAGTTGACAGCATAATGACCAATTTGGCATCTCTTAATACTGATTTGTACTGCATCTGGGCTTCTACAACATCTGTGATAACGTCTGGAATCGGACCGTCATCTCTTATGGAACCACATAATACGAAGGGAATATCTGCTTTAATGCATTCATACATTATACCTTTAGTAAGGGTCCCGGTTTCTACCATTGATTTGATAGATCCTGCCTTAAAAACCTCGTTCACAGCTGACATGTGATTTCGATGTCCTCTAACAGCGAGAGTACCATCGTCCACATGCATACCTAAAGATGTGCCAAGCAAAGCGTTTTCTATATCATGTACGGCTAATGCATTGCCTGCCAATATTCCATCGATTAATCCCATTCTGATCATTTTTGCCAAAACATCCGAAGCCCCTGAATGAACCACGACCGGTCCTGCAACTACTATTATTTTACCTGATTCCTGTTTGGTTTTGATGATGTCTAACGCAACTTTTTTTGCTATTTGCTGTGTTGGACGTTCGCTGGAACTAGTACTACTCATGAATTGAAAAATATCTACGCCTTCCCTGGGTCTTTCCTGAGGTACAATTTTAATCCCTCTTTCACCCGTCACAACCAAATCACCTTTTCTTACCTCTCGATTTGTTTTACATTCGGCCCTTTTTGAGATTGGATCAAGCACAATGCATTTATCCATCATCATTCTTTCAACGCTTATCCACTGATTGTCAAAGTAAATTTGGGTTGAATTATTCGTGGTGCTATAAAAGTCATCAGGTAATACCATGTCTTTAGGTGCTTTTGTGCAAGTTACAGCATCTGTGGAAACACTTGTTGCTCCCTCTCGGAACAAGCTCTCCAAAATCTCTGAGAGATGTAATTCTGTCTCTGCTCTTATGACCAATCTCGCGTAGCTATGATCCTCTTTCTTCTTTCCAATAATGAATTCTTCAACTGTAAAATCACCTTTCATATCCATTACCTTATCAAAAATGCGAGTAAGTATAGAAGAGTCTACAAGATGACCCCTGACCTCAATTTCTTTTTCGTAGTTACCCAATTCTCTTCAAAACCTCAAAGTATTTTTCAGCGTGTTCAAATTTGAGTTCAACCTAAATTGGTAATGAAACCTTTCCAAAATACTCCTCTAAACCCCCTTTTTGTTTTATTCTACTTTTTATTACATCTTTTTTTTCCTCAGAAAACCAATTTGCAATAGATTTAGCAATCCCATTTTTGTCGCATATGGCAATTAGATAACCTTGTTCTTCTTTTATAATTGCAAAGTAATTCTCTTCTCCTACTGGTTCCCAGTTATTACTCCTGTTGTCCTTGAGAGCCAATGCTGGTAGCGCTGGAGTGTTATCTGAAATGAAATTTGACAAAAGATCTTGTGCATCTTTAACCCTCTTTTCACCCATCTTTAAAGCAGCAAAATATTGCATAAATTTATTTGCAAAGATACGCTAATATTTCTTTAATTTCGTTCAATTTCATATTTTCAGTTGAAGTTATTTCGGAATTCATTTTCATGTCAAATTTGTCTGTATTGTTCTTCACAAATAACGAAACACTCTTTTTGAAAGGAGCAACATTGGAACGCTTTACATTTTTTCTATTTTTTTGATAAAAGTCTGCTTGAAGCAACATCTCCATTTTATCTATTATATGTACAAACCTTGAGTCAAATGATTTATTTTCATTATATTCTCTCCAGATGTTTGACAATTCGCGTCTTAACTTGCTTTGAGGCAATTTTTTCAAAATTAATTTAAATGCTTTGTCCTCGGCTTTTTGCTTTTTAATAATACTCATAGTTTCGGGGGTAATATCTCCAACTATTGATTCCGCCAAGTCATGAATAAGGGCCATCTGAATAAGCTTCAATTTTTTCTCACTAGTAAACGAGTATTTGGAAGCCAAAAATAATATAATTACGATCATAAGTAAAGTATGGGATGCCACCGACTCAGAATTTTCGATCTGAAGTTTTTCTATCCATCCTGTTCTGAGTAACTCTTTAAGTTTGTAGTAAGGTAAAGTAAATTGTTTCAAATCGTTTGATTGTGCCTTGAGGTAATCCGTCAAACTTGCTAAATGACCACCTTATATTGAAAATGCTCGCCAAATATTATATGCGGGATACTTTTGACCAGACTTTTGACGTCAAATGATATATCGAATAGGTATGTGAAAAAGGTGGCTAAAATAGACATCGATATGGTAATCAATATAATATACATAACGTTTGTAATTTGGGTCATGCTTTGTTGTTTGATATGAATTAATTTATATCTTTGTTAAGGTAAAACATCAAACCAGCAGAGATATTAGGTATCAGCGCGCATTTTACTTGTGAATTCTAAAATTGGTGTAGATTATGCTCGCGCATTTTTTGGACAAGAGAATTCAGGAGACTATGACAGATTGGTTCAATTAGCCACCATCGGTCAGGATTCGAAGTGGAAGAAAAAAATTGCCGGCAATATTCAAACCAATCTTTTCGGATTAGATCTTGCTTGCGGGACAGGAATTCTTTCGTCCTCGCTCCTAGAAAACGGCAACAAAGTTATAGGTGTTGATTTAACTTTCGCATATTTGAAAATGTTTTCCTCAAAAGGGATCCAAATGAATCTTATAAATGCAAATGCAGAAATGTTGCCATTTGTTGAGAATACATTTGATTTCATAGTGACATCTTATTTGCCAAAATATACTAATCTAGACCTCTTAATTTTTGAATGTTATAGAGTTCTAAAATCTGGTGGATGTATAGTCCTCCATGATTTTACTCTTCCAAGAAATTCTTTGTACAAGTTTGCTTGGAACATTTACTATAAAATTATTAGCTACATATGGAAAAATAATGATAAATGGAAAAATGTGTTCGATAATCTTGATGATCTTATAAAGCAAAACCGATGGGACTCAAGGATTGAGGGTATCTTGGATAAATCTGGGTTTAGTCAAATCGCATTAACATACTTGACTTTTCAAACTTCTCTTATCGTTACTGCAATAAAAGATGACATACGATAGTAGGATGAATGAGTGGTTCGTACCAAAATTCGGACCGCTAAAATTTCGAATGGTCTGCGGAATGCTTTTTCTTCCATATACAGGTATGTGTTTATCATTCGTCGTTTGGGGGTGTTTGTTGTCACCGAACGTTCATTTTGAGAGAATGGCGGGAATTATACTAGTTTATTTTCTGTCCTTGGGGATTGCAGCTCATGTTGCAGATGCCATTGGATCGAATCGGGTAAAACCTTGGGGAGAATTGTTAAGCAAAAAACAATCTTGGACTATTATTATTTTTACACTAGTAGTTGCTTACAGTTTAGGATTCTACTATGCTTATAATTTTGCACCTTATTTAATTATCATTGGACTACTAGAAGGTTTTTTTCTATTTGCATATAACTTTGAGTTGTTTGGTGGGAGATTTCACAACAATTTTTGGTTTTCGATTTCATGGGGGATGCTTCCTTTTCTTGCAGGATTTGTGATTCAAACTAATTTCATACACCTTCTTGCAATTTCACTATCTTTGATTCCTTTTGCCCTAAGCTACATGGAGATAAAGATTTCGAGGATCTACAAGGAAAATAAACGAAATAACATCCTAACAGAAAAAACAAAAAGTTATGAAAACGCTCTAAAATTCTTAAGCTTGGGGTCAATCATTCTAACAATTGTACTATTAGTTGGGTTTGGATTAAAAATTCTGGGGTAATTGGCACAATTAGTTACTCCTATTAGGTAGCGTCAGCAGAATTATATACTCCTTAAAAAGAAGAATTTATTTTTTCTGCTCTGATTCGTCTTTACGATTTATTTCTCCACTTTTCTTGACATTATCTAACAAATCGATGAAATTATTACTTTTACTCAATTGTTTCTTACTTTTCTGTTTCTTATTTCTCCTCCTCCTTTTCAGGTATCTTATCACTAGTAATACAATAACAGCAATAATTATCAGAATTATAAAACCTAATGGGTTGGAGCCAGAAAAAATACTTCCCAAGCCCTGATTGTCGTTCGTAGGCTGCGGGGGCATTTCAATATTTACAATATTGGTTGAGAAAACTGTGTATAAATTTCTTAAATCATCATAATACTCAATTTTTAATGGAACCAAATAGTTTCCAGAGGAAGATTTGTTGCTTGTTGAAAGAGGAATATTAAATGGTAATGGTGAATCCTCTTCTAAATCTCCCAAATACTGAGGAGTAGTAGATAACGGTGAAACTATTCGTAAGTTAGTAACATTTTTCCCTGTTAATGACATTTTATTTATCTCGTCTTTGATTAATTTTTCATCAGTTACTAATTCAACAGTGGTAAATAGCCCTCCTGTGTTTCCTTTATTAAGAAGGTTTCCTACTACATTCAAGATACCTCCTATGTTATCTACTGCAAGATCATTAACACTTACGTCAATTTCTCCTACAACATTTGCTCCTATGTTAAAGGAACTTGTTTTCAATTGACCGTTGCTTACATACTCAATGTTCACATTGAAAGATACAGGACTATTTATCAAGGAAGTTGAGGCGAATATTTTTGTTGGAAGTGATACGGATGTTTTTGGATCAATTCTTGTTAAATCCCATTTAGAGCTTCCCAGTATTTCTAAAGAATCTGTATTTACAGTTAACGTTACCACTGCATTACGTATCTCGTTATCATTATTGTTGGTAATATTGAATCTGAAATCATCAATTTTTCCCGCAGTTATGAATATAGTTTGATCTTGTGGATTCTTAGATGACAAAGGCTGTTTGGAAAGGTTGTTTGAATAATTTGTCCTAGTTGAAGTATCAGATAAAGAAATGAAGGATAACTCTCCATCAAGTTTTTCGGTTTCTCTATTTTGAGACAGGTTTTGAGGCTGTTTTACAGAATTTTCTACCAAACTCTCGGTTTGACCATCAGTATTGTTTTCCACGTTTAATATCGAACTGTTAGTACTTCTACTCAACCCTTCTTCGGTACTCTCATCAGCCGGACTACTACCAGTTACACTCAACCCTTCTTCGGTACTCTCATCAGCCGGACTACTACCAGTTACACTCAACCCTTCTTCGGTACTCTCATCAGCCGGACTACTACCAGTTACACTCAACCCTTCTTCGGTACTCTCATCAGCCGGACTACTACCAGTTACACTCAACCCTTCTTCGGTACTCTCATCAGCCGGACTACTACCAGTTACACTCAACCCTTCTTCGGTACTCTCATCAGCCGGACTACTACCAGTTACACTCAATCCCCCATCAGGTGGGTTTGGTAACACCCTAAAACCTATGGTCTTGTCAGTTGTAGTAAGGACTCCAACTGGATTAACATAGGTGAGGTGGAGGTTCAGTTTTTGCAAACTTTCCTCGGAGTCTACCGACGGAATAATATTAATCTGGACTTCAGAGTAACCATTCACTGGGATGGATTTAAGATCGAACGTACTTTGGCCGGTCGTAATCAGAGGGACGGAGACAGAATCATCTTGGATACTACTGGCGGAAGTTGCATTCCGTCCTATTATTTCTGCGGTACCGGATGATATGACTGTATCATCAGATTCTGAAATTTGCAGAGTCGCGCCTGTAGCAGGTGCGCTTCCTCTATTATTTATATAAATCTTAACTGGATTACTTATTCCTGGTTCAAGATCTGTTGCATTAGACGATGGATCCAATATAGGTTTTCCAGGAAGGTAAAACGGAAAATCTATTTCTTGGGTTCGATAGGTACCCACTTTTGTATCAGGAACCTTAAAGTAAAAGATCGTGAGAGATCCTATATGATTTCCAATTGTGGCCGATTCCAATACCTTCACTTTAAAATAAAGTGTATACGTTTGACCAGATTTGATTATGTTACCATTGGATGAAACTGCAGTTAATGTATCAGGATAAGGTAGTCCATTGTTACCATTGTTAAATTGAGAATTGTCAGGCTGAAATCCTGGTGGTAATCGCAAGTAACCTGTAATTCCAGAAATGTCTGCAAATCCTGTGTTCGTTAGTTCAACAGCTAGTATAGAAGACCCATCCCCAGGAGCAACGGCCTTTTGTATAGAGGTTCTAGTAAAAGAAGTTGTAGATGCCGAGTTGCTTTGTAATGGTGCATCTACCGCCCAGTAAGAATCTACAAAGCCGTTGTTCAAGGCCAATCCGCCGAATGCAGAGACAATTTTCGCGTCTAATGTGAGGGGATATGAATTGATGCTTTCTTGTATCATTTGGACACTGTCTGTATAAGTCAGTTTCAACGGGATCATCACTGTAGATGTCATGTCATCTTGGTAAGAACCATCCTGACTTTCGGTCTCTTTTATTAATTTTGACATCATGGATTGGGACAGTGGTATATTAAAAGGAATTGGAATGTTTACGGGGAGATCTCCAATGTATTCTTCACTTTCAGGAAGCGGGGATTCTTGCGTAATACCATTCGCGGATGTATTCGCACTGTCATCAAGTATGGATATTTTAGAAAATTGACCTACAGAGTTACCCTCATTTAGAATATTCCCCGCAAGATTATATTGGTTACCGATAGCTCTTATAGTCAAATCATTCACAGATAATTTTATGTTTCCGGTAATGATTGCACCAAGATTAAAAGTAGCCGTTTTTAGTTCTTGATAATTCTTGAGATATTGAACCTTCACCGTGAAAAAAATTGGGTTCCCTATCAACGATGGCGAAGCAAAAACGTCCGTAGATAATATGTTGCTTTGGGAGCCCAAGGTCGGTAAATTCCATAGAGATTTTCCAACAATTTTTACCGAAGGTGATTGTGGTGTAATACTGACTGCAAGATTGGATATAATGTTTTTGCCTCCCGATCCAGAATTGTCGAATCCATTAATGCTAAAATTGATTTTTGAGACTTTTCCTGCTACGATTTGAATCTGGTTTTCCTCGGTAGGGTCTGGTTTTGGAGCGTTATCCGTTAATTGGACATTATAAAGATGATTTTTTGGGGATACTAATGTCGTTAGAGGGTAGAGGTGGTAGGGATACAAATCTGCCAACTTTTCATATCCGAAGTGTTGATCGTTAGATTCAGATTTAATGAATTGATCTTTTTCAAATTGAATAGGTTGAATATTCGTATTCTCCTGCGTCACAACTGTTGCAGGCGATACATAGAGATCGTTCTGCGGAGATGTAGGAACGATTTGAATGCCCACCAAGTGGTTTATCGTCTTTTTATTACCATATGCGTCATTAAAAGAAATTCTGATATCTATATTTTGAAGGACGTTTCCAGAAGATGCTGGAGGGAAAATGACTGGGTCGATACTAAATTCTTGTTTGGGCGATATAGAACCTACGTTAAAGACTGTATTTCCTAAATTAATGAAGGGAACCTGCGTGGTAGACTGACTCGATTGTAGTGTAGAATTACTACTTCCATCGCCCGGATTTACATTTGTCGTTACTTGTTGATTACTATTTAGGACATTGACAGTAACGCCAGTTGCTGTAGCTGTACCCTTATTTGACAATTTGATGTCAAGAGTATTTGGAGAGCCGGCCATAACATTAATGATGTCCGATCTACCGAAAGGATAAATATTACTAGGTCCATTTGCATTTGGCGCAATTGAGTCTTGGTCTGTTCCCTTCAGTTCCAAGATTACCTTTCCTGTTAATCGAAACGGCACTTCAATATTGGCAGTTCTAAAATCCTTTTTTGATTGTTCCGTTAATTTAAAATATTTAATTTTCAGATCTCCTTGATATTCCTTTCCCACCTGTGTATTTTGCAAAATATTGACTGGAAAGTAAAGGACAAATGATTGCCCCGCTTTTACTACACCATTGTAACTAGAAATTGCAGTATCTGAATCTACATTATCAGGTGTAACTAGGGCCTTAAAGCCATTTGGAAAATCAAAGTAACCCTTAACGCCTGAAATATCGGAAAAACCTTGATTAATTATTGTGACAGCAAGTACCGAATTACCCTCTCCCGGGTCTACTTCCTGTCTAGCAACTGGAGGCATTTGCTGAGCTGTAACTTGGCCCGAAGAGATACTTGCTACAACTGTTTCAGGAGCGACATTATTAGTCCAATAAGAATCAACAAAAGTGAGTTTAACAGGACCTTTGATATTCTTTTGCTTGTTTTGGTTGTTGTTTTGGGTACCTTGATTGTTATTGTTAGTATTGGTTGGAGTTTGATTATTATCATTGCTATTTTTAGAATCGTTCTCTTTCTCTTCATATTTTATATAGTTCTTCTCTTGGAAAACAGAATTTCCTTTTTCTCCGACCTGCTTGTATCTTTTTTCTGTTTGGTATTGATCTTCATCAAGATAGCTTGGCTCGTTTGATTCTTCTGTGTTGTCGGTTCTAGAATGGTCTCTTTCCTCATCATTATCCGGTTCCTGTAATAATAAGGATTCAGCATTTTTGGATAACTGAAGAGATTTTTCAAGTTGCTGTTTGGAAAGGAGGGATTCGGATGAAATGTCAATAGGTAACTGTAATATCGAAGGATCATTTATGAGTCCAAGAGAAATTTTAGGAGATATGATTACAAATCCACTATTTCCTAAGAGAATCATTATAGCCAATCCAATGCCATAAAAAAACTTGATCCGTTCGAAATATGTTGCCAATATTTATACCCCCTTTTGGTACGCTGTTTTTTTCGTATTAGAAAATGCTGTCAAGACAAGTAGGCAAGCAATTGCAAATTCTTGTTTTATGCCATATCGGTAACTATTATAGTAAATTTTGAGGTAACAGAGATTACAGTTTATAATACTGTCAAATACATTTAGTACAGTTAAATCAAAAATTATACTACTATTCTTAATTAAGGTAATTAAAGTACTATCCATAATCAAACGATTCAAATTTATTTTTCAGCACAATTAATATATTTAAGAATTTAGTATGTTTGAGATTGTAGAATTCGACAGGTTTGTACATCATCGATCTGCTTCTTTTACGGCAATTGGGAATACCGTTTGAAATTCGTTTAATACAATTTGTCAAAATTTATTTGATATGTGGGAATATTCGATTCCTCCATTGCTATGATCTTAATTGATTTCCAGTCTCTTTAGCATCAAACTTTAAGGCATTAACTTATCTGCTTTAAAATATCTGTCATTTGATTAGTTCTTAAGTTTAATACATATAATTTTCAATAGAAATTAATTCAAGTTTAGGGTATGATTGACTAATTATTGAACCATCAGTCTCCCCCCCATAAAGCATCATGTAGGCCAAACATGTCAATGGATTATTTTTATACAGGAATTTTTCTTATTACAGTTTTTATCTTATTCTCAACTGTTATTTTTTTGACAAACAATCGTGTTCTTCCCGAAGGGCAATTTTTGATGGATTTTGATGAGCAAGTAGTGGTCTACTTTTCATTAATTCATAATTCATATTTAGATTCTCTTATGAAACTTATTTCGGATTATGGAAGAGAGTTTTTTTGGATATTTGTTATATTGGTTTGTTTTGTTTTCGCTGGTTATCACGGAAAGATGATCTCAGTAGTAATTGTTTTCTCATTGCTAATCGTTATTCCGTTTAATTCTCTGGCAAAAGAAATGTCGGATAGAGATCGACCACCCATTCACTTACTAGATGTTTTATCAGAAAAACAGGAGGACAAATCCTATCCCTCTGGTCATGCAAGTGTAGTCGCAGTTGGAATCACTGCGTTTGGGCTGTTTTTGAAAAAAACCAAACGAAACTTACTAATATTTTCAGGACTCGTTCTAGAGGCGCTGCTTGTATTTATTTCTCGCATTTACTTGGGTGTTCACTATCCAACAGATGTAATAGGCGGAATAATTCTAGGGAGTGGGATAACCCTCTTTGTATCGACTTTCCATACTGTATATCTTAGGGTTATTTACATGATTTTTAGTAAAATTACAAAGAAAAAACACTTGTAACTGAAATTTCCATTCAAAATTCTTATAATGAAAAATACTTCGTTGAACCCGCTGGTGTCTTGATACCTATAGTATTAGAGCATAATATCAGATAACGTTGACAACTTCGTATTTTATGATTTGTCAATTTATTTTCTTGCCTTATGAGCAAATCGAGTTACTTTATGACAAGATTCCAAAAAAAATCATCCTTTTTTCCAGATTATGTCATCCCGTCCCTGTCGCTTGTTAAATGTCCTAGCCAGCATAAAAAAAAGGTCTGATAATCTATTAATATAGATAAAAGCACTATCACTTATTTCATTATTTGAATATAATTCGGCCATAGAAATTTCGGCCCTGCGAATTACAGTACGAATCACATGACATTGTGATGCCTGGATCGATCCGCCAGGAAGAATAAAGGATTTTAAAGGTTCCAAATGCTCGTCTAGGCCATCAATCTGATTTTCTAGATAAGTGACATCCTCCGGGTTTATACGAGGATAATCCGAAATTTTGTTCGACGGATTAGCAAGATCACTTCCAAGAACAAATAATTGTTTCTGTATAACCAAGAGCATGTTAATTAGATCTAGGACTTCATGTTTGTTATAAGAGAGAGATATGAGAACTCCAACATGGCTGTTTACCTCGTCTATGACACCATACGACTTTATTCTATTGCTTGCTTTATCAACACGGCTTCCATCAAATAGACTAGTTTTACCCTTGTCCCCAGATTTGGTATAAATCTTCATATAATTGAATTAATTTTTCTTAGCGCTTCTTAAAAGGTTACAGAAGCCAACATCCTCAAGCTAACACAACTAGTATGCATGTACTTCGGCTTTGTGTTCTCTTAGATATTTTTTCTTTTTGAACCTCTCGCTACATTTGTCGCATTTAAATGGATTTTCGAATTCCATTAGAAACCTTTTCTTTTTTTCTTCTGGACTTTCAAATACTGAAGACGATTCATTAGCTGAAGTGTCCAATTCATTCTTATTTGTCATAGCTAATTCTTTAAAATATACTCATTTATTTATTAGGATTGGGGTTGAATTTTATTTAATAATCATGCATATCTTTTTGATATAAATTTTTTCTACCAACCAGTAAAGCAATAATATATATAATATTAGATAATGTTTTTAAAATGTGCCGTCGTAGCTCAGCCTGGAAGAGCACTCGACTGCAAGATAAAGCAGGGTGAAGCTGAAGACCGAGCTGTCGTGAGCTCAAATCTCACCGGCGGCACTTCAAGAATATATGAGGTGCTAACTGTATAATCAAGAATTTTAGAAAAATGGTTTGTATGCATAAGAAAAGTTTCTCTTACCGTAAGTATGATGATTTGGAGTTCATCGAATTCCAAATCTGTAATGAGTGTGGAACCACGATTAATACTATATTGGGATACGATGAGGATTTAAGAGGGTAAATGCAAGTTTCTAAAATAGATATTCAAATTCTTCTCTTTATGTGGTGTTTTGGCGCGGCCTTATCGGCAATTGCATTGATAGTCCCGATTTATTTCATTTTTGTTATAGTTGGAGCTGTAGGTTGGATTACCGTTGGATTAAGCACATTTCTAATTTTCTTGCATATTAAAAAATAAACAAAGTTAACCTCTTCCACCCTGCTCTGGAATGGAAACTAGAGTTACAGTCGAAGTTATACCATTTATTTTTCTTATGCTATTCGTTATTGTATTATTCATCTCATCAACCGTATCGGTTTGAATTTTCACAAACATATCATGAACACCATATGTGCCACGAACTTCTTTTACCTGTTGAATTTGAGATATTTGCTTTATAATGTCCTCTTCTTTTCCTAAGATACAATTTATCAATATATAAGCAGTCGGCATAAAGATATTGTCCATCAGATGATATTTTAATCTATTGATGCGTACTCTTTTATTCAAACATAAATAGGTAGTGTCAATATTAAAATAAATGCGATTACCTTTAAAAGAAAAGGGAAAAGACAAAGATATTATCATTCTAATAAATAATTTTTATCATGACCTGAAGGAAGCATTCGAAAATGCAATAAAGAAAAACTTTGTAACCTTTGAAACCAAAGTTATGCTTGCTGATTTCTCTGTTATAGATATCAGCTCATTTGACCCAAATCACATTGTCAAATTTTTCAATTCAGTTGAGAAATCAATAACCAGCCGTCCCACTAAGTGGCAAATAGTGAGTGTTCAGTCAACCAAGTCAGACGATTTGCGGCGTATCTATATTCAATTGAGTTTAGAAATTGAAAATTATTACTTGTATGTTTATTTGGGTATACAATTTCATTCCCTATTCTACTATCAAGTTGATAAAGAAGTCATAAATCTATCAAAGCAAATTAGGGAGGCTGAGAATCTAAACAGTAATACGAAGAATGAAATTACCACCGAAGGAGATCGGATAATTAAGGAAGAATTAGAAAAGTTGGGTTATAAAGAAGTCGATAATTCTCAGCTTTTTGAAGATTTGTTTACAAAAAGTGAACTGTCTGGGAGACTTATTGAGAAGGCTTCACAGCTGGAAGAAAATTATCCTTCTGTTGAGGAAAACGATATTCACATAGGTAAATTAAAGAAAAAGTTAGAATCTTTTATTATAGAAGCTTACCAAATCAACCTAGCTTCCCTAGATCAAAATAAAATGCTTCAAGGAGAGGAAGGTATGGTAATCTATATTGACTTTGAAATGATGAAAAACAAAAAAACAAAAGAAAAAACCTCAGTCATAAATTTCGAAAAAATATCTAAGGAAACTCTAAATGAAATAAAAAGAGGGTTTGATGAAATAACTGAGATATTAGCAATCCATTAATCCCCATTTCATAAGATTTCTCAAAAGGATATTATGGATAGATAAAACTAGATTTATCTATCTGATAAAAGACGTGAAACAAGATAAATATCTAGAAAATAGATGCTCAGTCATAGTCATATTTAATTTGCTTTATTCGTATGACAATTTACAAAGGATGCAATTTTGAAACCTTCCTATTAATTTGGCCAAATATCTTGAACTTACTCCTAATATTCGATACTGTTTTTATCCATACAACCGGCTATTTCTAGGTTGAATCCTTGATTCTGTAAATATTCAATAAACATCACAATGTAAAATTGATGGAGAAAAAAGCTACATTTGTGTGATAACTATTAAGTCCTTAAAATAAATTTCTGGGCCTAGATAGGAAAGCGTGAGAAAGGTTATATCGTTGCCTGAGGTTGACGCCTTTTCTCCTACGGATTTTACATTGTAAATTGAATTCAATTAGCTATCGCAATATATTCAAAAATTTACCATTACTATTCTGAGAATAGAAGACGCTGTTCTACGGTTTATGATTACACCGGCTAAAAAAAGTAACTCCGGGACTAGCTAAATTTACTCGCTACTTCATTCATGGCAGCTGAAATGACATACACTTTTTGTTGAGAATACTATACGTCAATTTGGTAGTTTAAATAGAATCCAATTCTGTAAAATTAGATATAAATTAAACATAAATTACCTATCTTTTGAGAATAGAAATTTCTAATATCGATCTAAATACTATTAGAGAGGCCCAAAGGTTAATGCCAAAGTCTTCAATTAGAAAAATAGACTTAATCCGTTCAAATACTTTTTCTAATATATGTCATAATCAGATATTTTTAAAATTAGAATGCTATCAAAAGACTGGCTCCTTTAAGGTCAGAGGTGCTGTTGCTATGATCGAAGGACTCGGCAGAGAAGAAAAAAGAAATGGCGTTGTAGCTGCATCGGCGGGTAATCACGCACAAGGTGTGGCTTATGCTTCGGCGATGAATAAAATGGCATGTACAATTGTAATGCCTAAGAATGCATCTCCAGCCAAAATTGCGGCCACCAAATCTTATGGCGCCCAGGTTATTTTAGAAGGAAACAATTATGATGAATCATCAAAGTATGCCCTCCAAATCTCAGAAACCGAAGGGAAAACACCAGTACCTGCATTTGACCATCCTGACATTATTTCAGGACAAGGAACAGTGGGTTTAGAAATTCTTGAAGATTTGAAGCAAATTGATGAAATTTACGTTCCTGTTGGAGGTGGAGGATTAATAGCTGGCGTTGCAATAGCTGCAAAATCATTTAATCCAAAAATCAGGATAATTGGGGTTGAGTCTGTTGCCTTCCCATCTATGAAAAGATCCATAGAAAAAAATAAGATTAGTAATGTCCAAGATGGTTATACAATTGCAGATGGTATATCAGTAAAAACACCTGGAAAACTTCCATTCCAGATAATTCAGAAATTTGTAGACGACATTGTAGTAGTTGACGACCTATCAATAGTCAAAACTATGTTTCTACTTATGGAAAGATCTAAAATAGTTACGGAGCCAGCAGGTGCAGCCTCGCTGGCATACCTTATATCGAATAGAAAACTCCTTTCTAAAAATAAGAATATCGTGTCAATTCTCTCAGGAGGGAATGTCGATATGTATTTGCTAGGTCAGGTAGTTGCAAAAGGGCTGATGCAAACTGGGAGAATGATAAAACTATTTATTGAGTTGACTGACAAACCTGGTGCACTCAAAAACATTGTTGATGAAATTACAAGAGCAAATGTAAACATAGTTGAAGTAGTCCATGACAGATTAAGTTCAAACATTTCTGCAGGAACAGCAGGAGTTTATTTAAGCCTTGAATTAGAAAATAAAGATCAATCTAAAGTATTGATAAATCTTTTTGATAAACTTAAAATAAAATATAAATTGATGAAATAATTGAGCATTTACAAAAAAATTAGATAATGCAGGCTAGGATGCGTAGCAGTATTCTCTGAATCCAGCTCTGTCGGCGGTATTGCCACCAATATTAACTAGAATAAATTCATCCTCTGCATTCAAAAATGCCTGATCATATTTTCGTGTATTTTTGTGCAATTTCTCATAATCTTCAATAGACATTTTTGTCCTAGGTCCAATATCTCTGTCTAAATTCATACGAGATACTAATTCTTTATAATTCTCCTGGATCACTCCCGAAAATACCATTGCACTACAACCACTTCCATAAGAACCAAATCCAATTCGTTTACCATAAAGATCAACGTTCTTTAGATATTCAAATTCCAATAAACTCCTCAGCCCCATATACATCGAAGCAGTGTACAGATTTCCAATTAATGCTGAAGCTTGCAGGGATGAAGACATTTTTCTGTCAAATACGTTCTTGTAATGTTCAGTTTTCATGAATTCTCTTCTAAACCTTTCATCTGCCTTCATAAATTCCACATCTGCCAAAATCGATTCTATAGTCCCACGAGGATCCTTGGGTACAGGCTCATCCAATCCTATTTCTTCTGTTATTTTTTTCCATCGTGGCAAGTGTCTCCATTCATGTCTTAGCAAGTAAGCCAAAGCTTTCTCGCCCATGCGACGGTAAGGTAGATGCACACTAATATAGTCGATATGATCTGTAATTGATTCATCTTCCTTGAGAACTACAATTCCTGTTTTGAGAGCTTTTTCTTTGTAAGTCTCAAGAGCCTTTCTTACTTGAATTAGGTAAAGCAAGTTTGAATACAAGCCGTTGACTAGTGGAGTTTCTTTCCCAAATGGGCGGTAAAAGTCATACTCATTCTTTATTATAGTTGACGTAACTCTTTCATCGAAGGATACAAGCCTGGGATTTTCCTTTATTAATAATGCAACCGCCCCCGCTCCTTGGGTATATTCTCCGGCGGAACCAATATCGTATTTTGCTATATCACTAACTATTACAATAGCTGCTTTATCGTTACTTTCACCAGCCCTAATCCAATTAGTATTATCATACAAAGCATATGAGCCACTAACACAGGCAAATTTGCATTCGATACCCCCCGCATGTTCGAGCGTACTTTCTCCATACACTTGTTCTAGCATTCCGATCACAAATGAATTCATGGCTTTTGATTCGTCCAAGCCAGACTCTGTTGCAACATATATCCTACCAATGTCTTGAGGATGAAGATCATTATTTTTCATTAACCTCATACAAGCATTTGCGGCCATGCTAGCAGGGTCTTGATTCGCATCGGCCAAAGCCATCTTTTTAATTCCTATACCGTATTCTAATTTCTGAGGGTCTATTCCCCTAGCCTCAGCGAAGTCTTTGTAATCCACATATAGCTTCGGAACATAGATAGCCATGTCATCTATTCCAACTGGCACAATTGTATTTTTTACATAAATTCATTTATAAACCTATTTATATTAGTTCAGTTTGTCAAAATGGAAAATTATATAATTAAATAAACTAAAAAATTTCTAAAATGTTCTCAACCAATCATAGCTATTATTTCTCTCTACTGGAACAAAACCCATTGACTTTATTGCATTTATTATGTTATTTGCCAAAAGCTCAGTAGACCGAGCACCTGTAGCGCTTACTACTTCTTCACCTATTAATGTGCCACCAAAGTCGTCGGATCCATGGAATATTGCAAGTTGTGCCATGCCAATTCCGTTAGTAAGCCATGAAGATTGAAGATGATCTATTAATCCATTAAACACAATTCTTGATACCGATATCATTTTCAACAATTCAAACCCTCCCATGGCATATTGAACTGTCCCAATTTCTTGGATCTCGGTTTTATTTGGTTCAAAACTCCATGGTATGAAAGCCATAAATCCACGTGTACGTTTTTGCAGCTCTGCAATCTTTAGGAGATGACGGGCACGCTGTTCTATTGTTTCAACTGTTCCATACATCATAGTTGCTGAGGACTTGATTCCAATCTTATGCGCAGTCTCCATAATCTCCAGCCAAGTTTGACTTGAAATTTTAAGAGGACTTATAATTTCCTTCACCTCGTCTACAAGTATTTCTGCTCCTGCTCCAGGTAATGATTCCAATCCTGCTATGTGCAGCCTTTCTAAAACTTCTCGATGCGAACTTTTATCTACTCTTGCAATCATGTCAATTTCAGATGCAGATAGACCATGAATTGCAACATCTGGGCACTTTAACCTGATCGTATTAAATATATCTTCAAAGTACTCTATGTTTAACTTCGGATTGTGTCCGCCTTGAAATAAGACTTGCTTTATATCATAATTTTTCTTTGCAAAAACGATTCGTTCAATTATTTCTTCCTTACTGACAGTGTAGGACTCCTCGTGTCCAGGAGGCCTGTAGAAAGCACAAAATTTGCAATAAGTTACACATACGTTTGTATAATTAAGGATTATATTATTGATGAATGAAACCTGCTTACCATACAAATTTTCACGCAAGCTATTACCTATTAATCCGAGCCTCTGAATTTCAGGCGATTTTAGTAAATAAATGAGATCATTTATCTCTAAATCTTGATCATTTAGGATTTTATCTACCGTATTTTCTAATTCAGAACCTTTAAAAATATCATGACTGATCTGGCTATTTTGCAATGATTAAATAATCTTGTTCTTCGTACAATTTAATCTTTGATTTTGACAGTTTTAGTTTTTTTTTCTGAAAGCACTTATATTTTTTAAATGGTTGATTAATAGTATTGTCTAACATTTTGGCCAAGCCAACGGCTTCGTTGGAAAAGGCGATGAACGGCGAAGAACTAAACTTTAGGGACGGCGTCGACCTCATGAAAAATGAAAACCTATTTTTGTTGGGTAACGCTGCCGATCGGCTGCGGAGACAGATACGTGGCGAAAATGTTACATTTGTTTCATCATACTATCTAAACTATACTAATATCTGTGCTGCAAGTTGTCAACTGTGTGCATTTTATAGAAAGGAAAAGGATGATGATGCATACACTTTAACAAATGAACTCATTGTGAAGAGAGCAGAAGTAGCTATTAATCAATTAAATGCTACTGAACTTCATATCGTTGGCGGATTCCATCCAAAGTTGGATATGGAGTATTACGAGGGAATGTTCAGGTCTATTAAGCAACGATTTCCCAAGGTTATAATTAAGGCACTGACACCTGCCGAGATCTTTTTTATTTCAAAGGTTACGAAGAACTCGATAAAGGAAGTATTGACTCGACTTAAAGAGGCGGGGCTGGATGCATTGCCTGGTGGTGGGGCAGAAATTTTTAACAAGAATACGAGAGATAAAATTGTCCTTGGAAAATGCTCTGGAGAAGAGTGGTTGGATACAGCTTATCAAGCACATAAAATCGGTTTGAGGGGCAATTGTACGATGCTTTTTGGTCATATAGAAACACCAGAAGATATTGTTGATCACATTATAAAGTTGCGTGAGTTAAATAAAAAGACAGGCGGTTTTACTACATTTATTCCGCTAAAATTTAGTTTAGAGAATACACGGTTGGAAAAGGAGCATACTATTACAAGTGAAAGTCCTTCAACGTATGATCTAAGGGTAATTGCATTGGCGCGATTATTGCTGGCAAATGTATTGCCCAATGTCTCCGTTTATTGGATCGCATTAGGCAAGAAACTCGCACAGGTGGCACTCTGCTATGGTGGTAATGATTTGGTGGGAACGGCCTTTTCAGAAGAAATTTTCAAAGCCGCTGGGAAACCTAATCAAACTACAACAAATGAATTGAAATTCTTGATAAAAGAAATAGGACGACAGCCGGTGCAAAGGGATACTTTCTTTAATCCTATCAGCAATGATTGAATTTCTACATTGTTTTTAAATTAAACATGCTTACAAGCATATTGGTACTAGTCTCTTACTTTGGGTGAGCAAAATTTCGACTAGCCAATTTACCTTGAATATTTTAGAGGAACATTTTTTTCAATAATGCCTTTTTCATGTGCCAATTCAAACAACTTTGATATGGAACTCTTTCCTTGTTCTCTCATATCTAAGGTAAATTCGTTAACATACATTTTCACAAACTCTGTTAAAACCGATCTCTGAGTCCCTCTTCCATATTTTGAAGCAAATTCAATTGCTTCTTCTAAATGATCCAGACTATATTGTATGGAATTTTTCAATAATTCATCAAAATCCCGAATTCGTGAAATATTCATCAAGTTATTGCTGGCAACGTTTATTCCAAGGGGAACAGGTAGACCACCCGAAGTCTTATTCCACCATTGCCCCAAATCAAATAACTTGTGTAATTCTTGTGATTCATAGGTTATTTGAGACTCATGGATTATCAGACCATAATCTACTAAATTGTTAAATACTGCATCAGGAATGTCACTAAAAAGAAATTCTTTACATTTTTGTTTTCCAAGAGAAATTGTCATAAGCAAATATGCAGATGTCATGTAGCCAGGAATCCCAATCACTCCATTGGATACATTATCAAGTGAATTTTTTTCTTTTGATACAATTATGGGACCATAATTTATCCCAAAACTTCCACCACTCATCAAAATTGTATAATTGCTTAGATAGGCTAGTGCATGAGCGGAGATTGCGGTAATTTCTAACTCATGGTCTAATGCCCTTTTATTTAATTTTTCAATGTCCTCCACATGATGGACAATCCTAAAATTGTTCATAGGGATTAATTCATTTTCTATGGCGTAAAACATGAAAGCGTCATCTGCGTCAGGAGTATGACCTACCCTAATTTCATCTACCATGACTTTACTAATTTTTAGATAAATGTTGCAATATAAGTTAACGGGTTGCGATTAACTAACGATCAGGCGTCCATTATTTCGCGGTCATCAAATTTACAACTGCCAAAAGTCATGACTGTCTTGCCTAGTTAACTCTTGATTTTTGAATTGTATATTTCTTCGTATAGATTAATCCTGCACACTAAACCAGGGTAGATTTCAGTGAAATTACTTGTTATTATCCTAGGAAAACTATGAGAACTTGTCATTTTTTGTCATAGTCAGATGAGGAGAGATCAAATGATAAGGTGCTTGTTATCTCAAGGAAGGTTTAATAACCCTAGAAAAACTTTTTTGAAATGTAGTATGCCCAAGTTTAAATCGACACAAGATATTCTTAGGATTATTGGAAATAAAGATCAAATCAGAAATTTTGGTGTTATCGCTCATGTAGACCATGGAAAAACAACTATGAGTGATAGTCTTTTAGCAGCTTCCGGAATTATATCTCCAAGTGTAGCTGGTCAAGCCTTGGCCTTGGACTCTATGAAATTAGAACAAAATAGGCAGATGACTATCAGAGGGGCTAATGTCACGCTATTCTACGAAAATGATGATGGTAAAGAATATGTGATCAACATGATTGATACGCCTGGGCACATTGACTTTACAGGAAGAGTTACTAGAGCTCTTAGAGCAATTGATGGGGTTGTTGTAGTTTCTGATTCTGTAGAGGGTATAATGACCCAGACCGAAACTGTAACACGCCAAGCTCTAGAAGAGAGAGTTAGACCAGTTTTATACATTAATAAAATTGATAGATTAGTTAAAGAATTGAGATTAGACCCAGCCGCTATGCAAAAATGGTTGTCTAATATTATTGCAGAGTTTAATAGACTTGTTGATCTATATGCTGAACCCGAGTTAAAAGAGAAATGGAAGGTAAGTATTCAAGGCAATACAGTAGCTTTTGGTTCGGCCAAAGATCGTTGGGGTTTTAATTTCAAGGTGGCACAGAAAAAGGGGATCAGTTTTAAAGATGTTTATGACGCTTATACTTCAACTGATCCCACATCTATAAAGAAATTATCAGAAAGGGCACCACTACATGATGCTGTGCTGGGTATGGTTGTTCAGCATCACCCTCCACCTCACGTTGCTCAAAAATATAGAATTCCAAAAATTTGGCAAGGTGATTTAGATTCAGACATTGGAAAAGCGCTGATTAATTGTGACGAGAATGGACCGGCTCTGATGATGGTTACTACGATAAACGTTGATCCACAAGCAGGTAGGGTTGCGACAGGACGTCTATTTTCAGGAACCATAAAGGATGGAGATGAAGTCTATTTGATTGATGCAAAACGAACAGGCAAGGTACAGTCAGTTAATATTTACATGGGTAATACTCGTGAAGTTGTAAGTGTTCTGCCATGCGGTAATATACCCGCTTTGTTGGGATTAGATTACGCTGTTGCAGGAGAAACTATATCATCATTGAAAAACGTTGATGCTTTTGAATCAATAAAGTATGTTTCTGAGCCTGTAGTTACTATTGCAGTGGAACCAAAACATCCTAAAGATTTACCAAAATTAGTTGAAGGCTTAAGAAGGATCACAGTTGAAGATCCTAACCTTATTGTTAAGATCAATGAGGAGACCGGAGAGACGTTAATGGCTGGAATGGGTGTATTACACCTTGAAATTGCTACTTCTCTTTTGCAAGAAGCAGGGTTGGATATTAAAACGACTCAACCATTGATTAATTATCGTGAAACTATAAAAGGTAAAGCAGGTCCAATAATGAGCAAATCACCAAACAAACATAACAAGATCTTTTTGAGGGTGGAACCTCTTAGTGAGGAAATCATAGAGATGATACGAACGGGCCAACTAAAAGAGGATATGGATAAAAAGGAAATGGCCCGTATACTAAGGGAAAAGGGTTGGAGTTCAGACGAAGCAAGAAGTGTTGTAACAGTTGATCCAACCGGTAACATGCTTGCAGATGAGACAAAGGGTGTCCAATTCATACAGGAATCTATGGATTCCATAAAATCAGGTTTTGATGATGTAATTCATTCAGGTCCAATTGCTCAAGAACAAGTAAGAGGTCTCAAATTTGTATTACATCACTTTGTTCCCCACGAGGATCCTGCTCACAGAGGTTTAGCACAATTGATGCCCGCATCAAGACGAGCTATGTTGGGATCTATGCTTATTGCTGATCCGGTACTCTTGGAACCAATTCTTGGAATTGAGGTAAAATGTCCACAAGAACAGATAGGCACTGTGGCCGGTATCTTATCAGGAAAGCGTGGAAAATTATTAAACGTAGATCAAAAAGGAGTCATTGCTATCATTTTAGGAGAAGTTCCTGCTTCAGAGACTTTCGACTTGTCTGAAACAATGAGAGGTGGCACAGCCGGCAAAGCAATGTGGAGCACTTACTTTAAGACATGGCAAGCAGTACCTCAATCGGTTATCAGGAGTCTGGTAACTGATATCAGAAAGAGAAAAGGTATTGCTCCAGAACCTCCATCTCCAGACGAATTTATCGACAAAGAGTAAAACAACCGCCATCCCACATTTTTTTTAAATTCTCTTTTTTACAGCCTACACGAATCTATAAAAGATTTCTGGAGCAATCTTCATCATTAAAAGCAATGATGCAAAGAGCATGGGAACGCTAATAAGAACAAAGAGTATTTGGTAGAGATTAAGTGATGTAAAAAGCACTAACGAGCTGATCCCTACTAAAGAGTAAAACAAACTACCAGTGCATGTGGGACAGCCTACAAAAAGTCCAGCGGATATCCCTACAGCCCCAAAAAAGTTTCTTTTTGATAGCTTGATTGATCTTTGCCTCGACAGCAAATAAATATTCAAAGTGGTGTTCAGACCCACTAAAACTGAAATTACAGTAGCAATTATTAAATTAAGAGGAATTATTAATATTGAAAAATGCTCAGTCATCTTCATAATTAGCATCGGGACATATCCTATTGAGTTACAGCAAATAACCAGTTGAAAATAAGGATAATTTTTTGCAAAGGTTGAATTAAAAGTATTTTGATCTTGTTCATAATTAAGAGCAGAAGTTTCAGAAGAAGAAGGAGCAGGATTGGTAGTATGGGGAGCAGAAAGATCCTGATGATTATTAGAAGGCAATTCTTGATGCTGTTGCTGGGGTGCATGATTTGCAGTACTATTAGCATTTGGAATTATGTCTGCTACCTGTGTCGAGCCGTGGTTTGAGGCAGGTAAAGTTACTATCGAAAAAATAGTGTGATCGTCAATGAAATAAATAAAAATATTCGATAGAAATCCAAAAAAAATGAAATAGGCTGCAGCACTGCCAAAAAATATGAGTTTGTATTTTTTTAGCCTAAATGGGTATTGAATCTGATATAATAGAGATTTGGGATCCTTTTCTGCATGGCTTTTAGAAAAGTAGAATCTATGAATGCTGACAAAAAACAAAGCCAAACTGACGAGGAAGGAACATAGGACGATTTGAGCAAGTGAATAAAGCGACTTGGAGAGATATATATCCTGACCTGGAGTAGTGAGACGCGAATAAAGATAAAGAATCAAAAACAAAACAATTCCAATTAATAGCGGAATGAGAATACTACTAATTCGATACTTAGAATAGTCGAATGACTTTTCCAATCTTAACTATAATTCTTTTTGAGGTTAACTTAAGCCTTTCACAAACCCCCATGATGCTTGTATACTTAAATCGACTTTGGGCGGGCATAATATTCAGCATAAAAAGATTATACTACAATCCAATTACCCATGTGTATTTATAGGACAAGATATTTCTAAGCAAGCAAAGTAATTTCTGTAAATTTTTTTTGTTACATCTGAAACTTAGAGGAGTGACTTAAGAAATTTTTGGATTGCTTGATTTATTAATTTTTGACCAACAAATTCATAAAGAAATTCCGAATTTTCAAATACAGGAGGGAAATAATTTCAATAGGGATAGGGAAATGTCAAGTGATGAAAACATTTGGAATTCAATTGAGAAAAAATGGCTAGATTATTGGGATAAAAATCATACAAATAGATCGGACCCACAACCTAACATAAAAAAGTTTTTTATTACTGTGGCCTATCCGTATCCAAATTCGCCTCAACATATAGGACATGGCAGAACATACACCATTGCAGACGTACATGCCCGGTATAAGAGGTTGAAGGGATACAATGTCCTTTTTCCGATGGGTTTCCACTATACGGGCACCCCAATACTAGGAATGTCAAAGAGAGTACAAGCCGGTGATACCGAAATTATAGAGAACTTTAAGACAATTTATAAAGTTGATAAAAAAGATATCGATTCATTTGTTGATCCTCTAAAGATTGCAAAGTACTTTCACAATGAAATCAGGTTGGGGATGAAGGAAATGGGATACTCTATTGATTGGAGACGTGAATTTACTACTATCGATCCGGTTTACAAGAAATTAATATCTTGGCAATTTGAAACCTTAAAAAAACTCGGAGTTATCGAACAGGGGTCTCACCCAGTGGGCTGGTGTCCAAATGATAGCAATCCTGTGAGTCAACACGATACTTTGGGAGATGTAGAACCTGCGTTTACAGAATATACTTTGATAAAGCTTCGTCTAGAAGGAGTTGAAAGCGGTAATCTGTTTTTGCCTGTAGCTACGCTACGACCTGAAACTCTTTTTGGAGTCACCAATCTTTGGATTAACCCAAACGAAAAATATCTGATAGTAAGTATTGATGGTAAAGAAAATTGGTTGGTAAGTAAAGAAGCCACAAACAAACTAACTCATCTCAATTACGACGTTAACATAGTTAAAGAGGTTAGCGGCGCAGAATATGCTGGTCTGACGGTGACAGTCCCGATTACCAAAAAAAGCGTTCCGATCTTGCCTGCCAGTTTTGTTACTTCGGATGAAGGAAGCGGAGTAGTCATGTCCGTACCGGCGCACGCTCCTTACGATCTTCAGGCCTTGATAGATATTAAGAAAACAGATTCGATTGAAAATATTACCCGTTCTAATTTTAAGGATATTATACCAATTTCCATTATAGAGTCTAAATTACAGTCACAAGAGGAACAAAATACGGTAACTGGTAACAAAACAACGAACTCTAATATTGCTCGGGCAGGAATTGTTGATCCTGATATTTCTGACAGCTTCAGGTGCACACACTAATACCACCAATATTTCCACCTCCACCACAATTGACGCCCATTCCTCTAAATCTGCAAATACCGAAGAGCATTCAACCAACGAAAAAAACAATATCAATGAGGGAGTTGAATCCGCTAACAAAGATGTCAAGGTACCAGCAATGTTATTTTTAGAAAAATATTCAATTACTGGACAAAGTGATCCTAATCTAGAAAAAGCCACATCGGAGCTCTATTCATTGGAATATTATTCTGGAAAAATGAACGACAAGGCATACCCATATTCTAATATGACCGTTGCTACTGCAAAGGAGAAGGTAAAAGAGGATCTAATGAAAGATAATCATGCAGTTTTATTTTATGAATTGACAAATAAACCTGTTTACTGTAGGTGCGGAACTCAATGTTATGTAAAATTGTTGGACAATCAATGGTTTCTAAATTATGGAAATGCAAAGTGGAAGTCACTCGCTTATGAGTGCCTTGATTCAATGGAAATAATACCTCAAGAAATTTTAAAAGAGTTTAGAAATGTTTTTGATTGGCTTAAGGTTAGAGCATGTGCAAGAAAGTCTGGGTTAGGCACACTTTTGCCCTGGGATAGAGAATGGCTAATTGAAAGTTTATCTGACTCTGTAATCTATATGGTATACTACATCATAGCAAAATACGTTAATCTGTATGATTTAGACAAGTACATAGGCTATATTGATAATTCTTTTTTTGATTATGTGCTCTTGGATAAGAAACCAAATAATTTTGAAGACAAAAATGCTCCATATCTCAATGAATCCCAAATAAAGGATCATAATCAAGCAAAACAGAATGAATTAAAAGAAAAAGATATTTCGTATCAAAAGTTCTTAGAAATCTCACAAGAGATCAAAAATGAGTTTGAATATTACTATCCGTTAGATTCAAGGCACTCTGGAAGAGATTTGGTTCCCAATCACTTGTCATTTTTTATATTCAACCATTCGATAATATTTCCAAAAAAGTTGTGGCCAAAGCAGATAGTGGTAAATGGGTCAGTGCTTATGGATGGAAAAAAAATGTCAAAGTCTATGGGAAATATAATTCCACTGAGAAGTACAATAAAGAGATTTAATGCTGATTCCATCCGTGTTGCTATGCTGGTATTAGGAGAATTGCTTCAAGATGTTGATTTTTCATTTACGACTTTACGAGGTATATACTCAAGACTAAATGAAATTTATGAATTTGCCAATAATTTTATAGCACAAAATGAAAATGTGATAAAATCAAAATCAATAGAGACACTGGTTGGTGTTTCTGATGGTGAGCCTAGTCCATTGACTAGTTTTGTTAACAATTTGAATTTGGAAGATAAATGGTTACTTCACAGGCTTAATAGCACTACTGTTGAAGTCTCAAAATCTTTTGATGAGATTAGGATAAGAGATGCTCTTAATACCGTATTGTATTTGATGGATAAAGACTTTGAATGGTATAATAAAAGGAGAATGTCAAAAGATCAAGCCCAAATCAAGGAAGAAAACTATGTCTTTGTCGTATACATGTTTTTAAAATTCCGAATTAAGATGCTTGCACCATTTTGTCCTTTTCTAGGAGAGGAGGTTTGGAATTTACTATCCGGCAAAGAAACAAACAATCAATCCGTATTTAGTACTAGTTGGCCAGATTTTGATAAAAATCTGGAAAATCTTGTTACTGAAGAAAATGAACTGATGATTTCAAATTTACTTGAAGATTTGAATAAGATAGTCAAAGTTACCAAAAACACAAACCCTCAAAAAGTTTACATTTATCTGGCATCTGCCAATAAAAAAAGGTTGTATAAAAGCATGATAGATATTGTAATAAACGCAAACACCAGAAATTTTGGTGTAATAATGAAATCGCTATTGAGTGACGTTACAATATCTGAGGATGAGAAGAAATTCATAAAAAGCAATTCTGATTTGGTAAAAAAAATTAATGAGGATATCTTATCCTTGTCTCCCACCGAATTAGCAAGAAGAGGGGGAAAAGGAGGAGCAGGAGCAGGAGCAGGAGCAGGAGGAAAAATAACGCACTTTGACGAAAAAATACCATTACTTGATGCAAAATCACTTATTGCTAATGAATTGAATATACAACCACAGGATATTGAGATATTTGAGGAAAATGATCAGCAGTTGGTAGACCCCAAGAATAAGTCTAGGTTTTCAAGACCCTACAAACCTGCAATCTACATCCAATGATTTTATTGGAATTAATACCGCCACCGCTATCACCACTATCACTTTGCTTTTTTCTATCAGTCACTATCCTGGACTGGTCAATTGTTACTATAAATAGATATAAGATTTTATGAATCCAGAAATTTAAAGGTATCAAGTATTGTTTCAAAAATTTTTTGACTTTCCTCGGATTCGAATTTTTCAGCCCTGTCCTGGAATGCAATCAAATATCCTTGGCCCCCATGAGAAACCAGATATCTTCTTATCTTAAAGTTTCCAACAGGTGTGGGATAAATTGTTGTAGTATGAGCAGTTTCATTGCCTGCTACTTGGGTGTGTGTTAATTTACTATCTTCAGTTATGGTTTCATTTTCATTTAACGAAGATTTCAATCCGTTTTCTAAACCAAATAGTTGTAAACCTACATTTGCTTCAGAAGAGAGTTTGATAATTCTGAATTTTAATTCTTCATGCTTTAGTTGGAGGTCATTCTCATGCTCGCTATTTGCCTGATCTTTATTGGAATTTAACAATGAGTTGTAAAAGAATGAGACACCTAATTTTTGATTATGAAACCTTCTAAATAAATCGTCTTCCATAATAATTCGAGATTACCTATTAGATAATTATCATCATTTTTAAAATGTATTGTTGTCATTTTCTAAACAGATATCATTGATTGTTTTTTTATGTGCTAAATTATTATTTTTTTAACTTCTTTTTTTGGATTCTATCGAGGTAGTAAAAAGATACAAAATACAAAAAAAACCCGAAAACTACAACTATAAATCCGTAAAGTGACATTGACTCTCTGTTAAAAAGAGCACCCATCCCTACAATAAAAGCTCCCAAAATAATGAGTGCAATTCCTGCCCTAAGTGGTCCTGCCATTTTTTTTCTGTTTTTCTTTTTAGGCACTGGGGTTCTCTTATCAACCATCTAGATCTATATCAGTATCTTTGAATTCTTCTTTTTATTTATATCTCTCTCTGTTTCGTTTTTTTTCTTGGTTATTTTCACTTATTCTCATTGTTTGAATGAAATCATTTTATTTGTCATCTGTTAATTTAATTTATGAAGATTGCAGTCGTTGGGATAGGCGTAGCGGGGGCATACTTGATGAATCAGCTAAGTGACCTCCATGACGTTCAGGTAAAAGGCTTTGAAAGAATGCCTGAAAAGGAACACGATGCAGTCTGTGCTTGGGCTACATGCGATAATGTTATGAAAGATTATGCCAAGCAGTGTGGTCTAAATTTAGAAAATTACATTCTACATGATGGAAAAAAAATGAAGGTAGATGTGGGTGATGGCACGAACTCGAGCAAAAACATTGAAATCAATCTGAAAGGAATGGTTAGCTATGACAAGTTAAGACTCATCCAGGATATGATAAAAGGTACTGATATTAGCTTTCAAAAAGCCCCAAACAAGGCCACTCTTGAAGATGAGTACGATATCATTGTTGATTCAACAGGTTTTCATCGACATTATCTCCCTAAATTGAAAAATGAATTGTGGATACCTTGTATACAATACAAAGTAAAATACGACAATACTCCATTTGATGATTTTTACCTCAAAGCTTTTCCTTCACTATCCGGATATTTTTGGTACTTTCCACTTGGAAATGGATATGCCCATATCGGTTCTGGAGACTTTCAGCGCAAACAAACTCATATTTTCATGGAATCTTTCATGAAAAAATACCCATGCCAGGTACTAAAAAAAGTTGGAAGGCCTGTTAGAATAACACCACCTTCCCACTGTCTTCCATTCACGGATGGCCGAAAAACAATCGGTGTGGGAGAATCAATAGGTACGGTATATGCACTACTAGGTGAGGGGATAATTCCCTCAACTATATGCGCGCAGTTGTTTGTAGAAAATCTTTATGATCATCAAAAATATATAGCCGAGGTGCTGTCCACCTTCAAAATATATACAAATGTTTACAATTTTATAAGGAAAAGCATTAACAAGAAATTCAATATAATAAAAGATTTTGTTGAAGTATTGAAAATTTACAAGTACATGAAGAGCAGTGAGGATCGATTTGGAATGGAGGTCAACATGCTCAATATGTTAAAGTTAACAAAAATATAAGGATAATTATTTTAATTTTGTTTTTGAAGATTGTTGTTTTTTTGTATATGGTGATGTAGGGAAATTAAGGTAACGATCAAGATACCAAAAAAAGCAATACCCGTGGCAAGATGACTTGCGACTACGAGTGGTTGCAACTTAGTAACAATCATAACCCATCCTAGTAAAACCTGACCGACAAGTAATGCTGAAGCTAATCCCAGTTTTATTTTGAAATTCTTATTATTTAATTTGGCAAAAGAATATGCAGCCAATGAGAAAAGCGAAATCATCAAAACAAGGACTAATGTCCTGTGGAGGTGTTCATAAAAGTATTTTGGTGGAGGAAAATCAAAGCCATTTGGACAAAGGGGCCAAGTTAAACACGATAGGCCTTGATGTATGGATGAGAGGTATACCCCTAACATCATAACCGAATAAGTAATTCCAATTATTATCATAGTAACAATAAACAATTTTTTGGCTGGAAAACGAGTCTTACCAATACCCATACTCTTCAAGTTAAATAAATAAATTATCTAAAATAGGTGTTTTAAATGTTTATTCACTTGATAATGTTTAATAATAAATTTGAAGTTTTCATTGATGTGATATTATTGCATTTACTGTTTCAAAAGGCATCAAGAAAAGATCTTTGTTATTCTATCCTTGGGTGCATGTTTGGAATTTTGCTTTTTAGTATTAGTTTTGAAGGCAATAGCAATTTAGTAGTACAAGACTCTTTTGCCACTACAACACTAGCCGCTGCAAAAAATGATAGCGAGACATCGGCTGGTACGACTGGTGAAGCTGCTGCTGCTGCTGCTACAACTTCCACCACAAAAACAACAGCACCCAACACCATGGACAATACACCCACAACTATCACCACTGCAGTCCGATCCCAACACTGCCAGTTCTTCATCCTTATCAGATCTAGCAATACCTCCAACACCTCCTCTCAAAAACAATTCGCAAATCAATGAAGGTACAACAGACCTTTCACTTGGAAACCCGTTTTATGACTCAAATAATAGCATACTTTTAAATAAATTGGATTTAATTTCAGCAGACTCAAATTTTAATACAAGTATGGATCTGCAAATATTTTATGAGATGGGGAAAATTTATAATTCTGAGACGGTTCATAATATAGGTTACTACATTGAAGAATCTAAGCCAAGATCATTGGCATCCAACGAATCTAGTTTTGACATTCAAGTCAATAAATCAAGATTGGACAAAACCATTACGTATGCAAAGGGCACAGGTTTTTTTATAACAAGTGATTCGGACAGAATCGGTTGGAATGCCTATGATCAGGTGTATGATTACTTACAAGGTGTCACAAAGTACCTCGGTCTCATTTACTTTACATCAAATGAATTACCAGGGGGTCAATTGTCTGATCTTGCCAATAAGGCAGGTATTTATGAATATGATTTGTATTCAAATGGATCAGCACATAGAAACATATGGTTGTGGCCCAGCTCCTAATCGATATAATTTTTGTTACCAAAGCTTTTAAAGAGATATCTGGTCGCAAGCAAGAAAAAAATGATAGTTAAGAAGAGAAAAACTAAAAAACAGATAAAAAAAGTGGTTCAAGACTCAAATGTAGTATCCAGCGTTACTCAAAAATTAGACGTTAATGTTGGCAATACCACCAACACCACTACTGCTACTACTGCTGCTACTGCTACCGAATATGCCTTCAAAATTTAATTTTCCAAAGATTTCAAACTTTATAGTTTATATTCATGAATTTGACAAGTTCGATGAAAGTGGAAACCAAAAATGCAGAAATCATAACTGTATGAAATCCGTTTGCAAACCATTTAGGAAATATTGCTCAAAAAAATGCAGCATTCAATTCACGAAGTGGTATAATGCAAATTTTTACTGGAGAAATATTAGAAACCAAGTCCTAAAAAGGGACAATTATACTTGTCAAATTTGCGGAATCGTACTCCATAGAAAGAAAAGATTCAACAAGCCACTAAAGAACTGGCTTGAATGCGATCATATTATACCTAAATCATATTATTACCATTTAGGTTATCAATTTGATACACTTGATAACAAGGTTAAGACAATTCTTGAATTTATACACAATGGAAACAACCTGAGAACGTTATGTTACAAATGTCATAAGAATTTAAGTGCCAATGTAGTAAGCGACAGGTCCAAATTATTAAACCCCTATGATGATACCAACTAATGCTCCTGTTATCATAATATAGTACTTATAATACTAAAATGATATACTACTAGTTAAACGTATATAGATATAGATTATGGTAACACTTTATTAAGCTATCCTATATGAAAATAGCAAATCAATATCGTTCTAAAATTAATTAGCACACTTTGTTGTACATTGCTGAGATATAACCATACTCCATCCCGGTCAAATCAACATATAAAGAAATTTATATAATAATTCGTCAAAGAAATTTACTTAATTTGACTAGCCCATTGGCAGACCAGACTCTTGGATTAAAGAAAAGAATTCAAGATGACCTTCATCGTTGGGATGAACTCTATCGTGTAGGAGTGGAGATTGAGATCTGTCTGCTTGATGATAAAGCAAAGCCGGTTAATGCTAATCCCCTGATAAAGGAATTGAGCAAAAAGTTTGATATGGATGCGGAATATGGAAAATGCCAGTTTGAGGTTAAAACAGAGCCAATTTCCATGCATGACTTGTCTACTGTGAACACTTTTTTCGTAGATTTTATTGAATACTTGGATAAATCAATAAGAAAAGTATACAAAAACAGTAATGTAATACCTACATTTTTAGGAGGTAATCCTTCGCCTGATATTTTTAAAAGAAAGTTTATCACAAGAAAAGAAAGATATCTTAATTTTTATGAATGGCAAAAACAGTTTCCGGATATTGAAATTGAAGGCCAAATATACAAACCCAACGCTATTGCAACTGCAATACAGGGATTTCATTTACACTTACAAGGTTTGAATCCTATCTATACTACTCATATGTTTAATTACATCCTCAACCTTCTGCCGTCAGCAATTCTACTTGGATCAAATAGCAGACTATTTGCTGGCAGACTGTACTCGTTTTACGAGCCGAGGGTTTATTTATATGATCATTCAGAACAACAAAACTCTGGTTTTCCGGCTATTCCAAAATATCTTGATCGTATTGATGAATATATAGATTATATTGCTTCAAGACCCGGGCTTGATGAGACGCGCGACTATTTTGGTCTGGAAAAAGATAGGCATGATGATCTAAGAATCAGATTGAATTCTCCGAACTATAGAGTGGAGACAAGAATAATGTCCGTACAGCCTACACCAAAAGAAACAGTAGCAATGATTGAATTCTTTATTGGATTTTTGTATCGCGCAATATTAGAAGGAAAACCACTAAGACCATTGTCGTCACTAAGAGAGGAACGTGCTGCTATAATCCGTTCAGGTTACGATGCCAAAACCCATTTTAATGTCTCTGAAACAGTAAAGACTCAGTTACATGTGGCAAAACAAGGCTTAAAGGATTTGGGTCTTGGAAATGAATTCATCGGGATTTTGGAAAAGCGTTTGGAGGCCAAAACTTCACCTGGTCAATACGTTGCTAAAAAATGGGAATCAACCTATAATGGCAATGTTTATCAAACAGTGTCTGAAATCATCCAACATGTATGGGATAAAACCAAGAATAATTCTCCCCTTTTATGATAGATTGTTATATTCAATTATTATATACTTTTATTTAGTTGAAAAGTCATATAATTCATTTAACAAAATTTTAATAGATAATATTGTGTGTTAGTTGGGTAAACTGGTATATGGATATTAGGAAGCATTTTATACTTATTATTGATGTATATTGGGGTGTAGGTGAAATGATTGGATAACGTGTTGATATCTGCTTCCTTCAATGAAGATCAGATGCATGAGCTGATAGCAGATCTTCAAATCCTTATCAGACAACCTAGTATTTCTGCAACATCTGAAGGCTTGGAACAGTGTGCGATTTTGATATCCAATATGATGAAAAACGCCGGAATAGATTCTGAGCTTTTGTACTTGGATATAGAAGATCAAATAGAAAGCGGAATTACGAAGCAAGTACCCCCTATAGTTTTTGGCGAAGTTAAATCAAAATCAAACCCTCATTCAAAAACAATTTTGTTCTATAACCATTACGATGTTCAACCTGTTGATCCAATAGAAAAATGGAATGAAGATCCTTTCAGTGGAAAGGTTGTTGGAAATTTAATTTATGGAAGAGGATCATCAGACGATAAAGGTGAACTTATTACAAGGCTAAAGGCCGTCGAATTTATTCTCCAAAAAACTGGAGATGTGCCATGTAACATAAAGTTCCTGGTGGAAGGCGAGGAAGAAATTGGAAGTCCAAATTTATCTGATTACGTAAGAAAATACAAACAAAAATTAGACTGTGACTTGGTAATCTGGGAAAGCGGTTATGTTGACAAGGACCAGAGAGCAATCATCTCTTTAGGTCAAAAGGGAATACTAAACACAGAGATTAGTGTTAACGGACCTTCTAGAGACATCCACTCAAGCCTTGCCGTTGCAATAGAAAACCCGGCGTGGAAATTGGTGAATTTGTTGTCCTTACTATATGATTCAAAAGATGGTAAAATTTTGATAGATGGATGGTATAACGAAGTAAAACCCCTGACTGAAAAGGAATTACAAGTACTTGCAGATGAACCATTTAATGAAGCGGCTTTCAAAAAAGAATATGGAATAAGTAATTTCATTAATAATCAAAAATCTTACGAAATAAAAAA
The DNA here is from genome assembly GCF_047711275.1 of Candidatus Nitrosocosmicus sp. FF01. Lineage (NCBI taxonomy): Archaea > Thermoproteati > Nitrososphaerota > Nitrososphaeria > Nitrososphaerales > Nitrososphaeraceae > Candidatus Nitrosocosmicus > Candidatus Nitrosocosmicus sp. FF01. Next base: position 980,548 of record NZ_JBLNIG010000001.1, read on the forward strand.
AGCGCTGGCCCTAGAACCCTCTTGTAATATATCGGGCTTGTCTTCTGGATACACAAAGAAGGGCGTGAAGACGATTTTACCTGCTGTCGCTTCTGCAAAGTTAGACTTTAGACTGGTCCCAGAAATGGATCCCAAAATACAATTCGAAAGGTTGATAAATTATTTAAGGGCAAAAGGATTTTCTGAGCAAGAAGTGTCCATTAAATACCTGAGTGGTGAACCTGCATATCGTACACCTGTCGACAGCCAATATGTCAAACTAGTGGTTAATTCTGCATCAAAAATTTTCAGCGGTGTAATTTTAAACTTATCATCTTCTGGGACTGGACCTATGTATGTGTTTAAGGATATCTTGGGTGTAGATTCGATTTGCATAGGAAGTACAGTATTACCTAACAAGATGCATTCACCTAACGAGTTTACTAATCTTGATTTGCTTCACAAGGGAACAAATTGCTTTATAGAAATAATAAATAATTTCTCAAAGTTTCCTGGCAATATGTCTGAGGAGAAGCAATAGCAAAGGGACAAACCAAGTGCGTTTCAATCCCCATTGGATTATTTCAATAGCATTGTTGTAATGGGGTACATGTATGTTCGGTCATGAATAAAGGTCACTTTCATCCATACTTAATCTAAAATCAGCCATATCAAACTTTTCTGCAACGAAAAAGGATAAATATTATTCCAATAGATAAGACAAATGCAATACAGCATTCTTATTGCAATTATCTTATCTGTATCTCTTTTAATGGTATTTTATTTTCCACAGGCATACGGCATATTTCATAGAGAGGACTTTGTAATCACAGACTATGGAGTAAAGAATGGCAATCCATTTATGACTGTACAAGGGGAAGCTGGCAGATCAGTTTCTGTTGATATGGGAGATGAATCGTATTACGCCTATACATTTGTGACTGATAAGGGTGTATTCGCTTCCACCGTAGCACTAGGTGTGGATGAAAGTAAGCCATATTATTCTGCCGATTCATTTCAAGTGGAAAAATTTGAGATAGGGGCTTGTCTTGAGGATGGTGATTTAACAGGTACCCCCAAATTTAGCGGTAAAACTGTAGAATTTATTCCACAAGGTTTTACTATCATGAATCTATCAAAAGTATACACTCTCCAGGTGACATCTGATGACCCAGATGATGATTGCCAGAGTGGAAACCATATTTACAAGATCTTTGCAAGCAACTAATTTTTTTTAATTTTGAACCCTACCATTAGATCCCCTTTTTTGCTATTAATTTATCAAATCGATTATGCGTGCCTATGTCAAAAAAATAGTGACAACTCTGTATACGCCTTCCGTCTTACCATTTTTCTAAATATTTTAGACTGAATTGCTTATTACAAATCTGGCTTGTATGGTTCAAGCTCTCTTGTTAGCTTGTTTATCACAAACTTTTCAGGGTCATAATCATACTTTTTACCCAATCTTTCTAGATATTCTTGAACTGCATGCCAAGCTTTCTTTCTCTGAATTACAGAAGAACCTGAATTGAAGTCATCTAATGAAATGATTGTGTTTTTTTGGTCTGATGGCCTGTCTTGAGAATTAAAAGACTTTTCTGAAAGCTTCAGTGCGGCTTCATATAGTGAAGAAATCTCAGAAACTTCTTTTTCTGTCAAAATTATTCGTCGATTCAAATCGGTGCTTTTTTCTTCAGAGTTTTTATTTGACATGAGACTAGTAATAGAGGGCATAAATCATTTAATAAATTTGATATCAAGGCAACAATTCCAAACTTTAATAGTATTGAACTAAGAAAAAAATAGATTTGTTAAACTTTTTTTTATTTAGCTTTTGCTACCAACCCGAACCTGGATTCATTTCCCAGTTTTGGTTACCGCCATAGCCTTGACCTTGACCATAACCGCTACTACTACCACCACCGTGCATCCCCTTCATGCCCATATCTTGGTGTCCTTGAGAATGCATCATCATCATCCACTCCATCATTGAAATGTTCTTGGTCTGTAAAACTTCGCCGTTACCTGGGTCAACCAATACTTTTGTAAATTTCATATCCGGAGAGCCCAAAATTATTGAATATACCAAGTATCCGTCCTTTTCTTCACCGTTAGCGGACATTGCATATGTGCCATTTCCAACTGATTGTTCAGCCGTAGTAATGGCATCTACTAGTGTGACATTAAACTTTGATTCAATAGCCTGATACATAGTTTCCATTACATTAAGAGTACCGTTAATTTTTTCATATTTCTTATGTTCCATTCCCATTCCCATTCCCATCATTTTCTTACCAGAATTATCTCGCATCATCATCATATCGCTATCCATTGTCATATTCATTCCAGTTGAATTTGAGGTCGTATTTGCTTGTGAGAATACGTTATTGGTACTTAACAAGGGCAATACTCCCATTGCAGCAGTCAACAAGCCTGCCAAAATCACGAAACTAAATGAATTTCTTGTATTCATTGCAGTTTCTAGATCTGCAAAATATAAAAGCATATTCTATATAATTCCACTAGAAAATTATAATATTCATTAATATCTTTTCTGGTAGATGTTCGAATTATTTGTGTTTATAGATCGAATAATTTAATCATGTTAAAAAAGTTGGTTAGTTGAGAGAAGTTGAATAACTGGATCATCTATCACTGCCTGATTAGACAATAAATTTGCAAATATGTCCTGTCCTATATCACTTGGCTATTTAATTCAAAAAATTTATTAGCTTGATTATAATTTTCTAATTTTTGATATCTCTAAGAATAAGTAAATGACTGCTATAATTTCAAACCTACCGATAATCATATTGATTATCAAAAGGATCTTGGACCCAAGCTCAGCATCCAATGATGTTATCCCAGTTGATAAACCGGATGTAGTTAGCGCAGAAACGGACTCAAACATAGAATTTAAAAAAGTTTGACCTGAAAATATTGACAACAAAATCCCGGTAAAAATTGATGTTAAAATAAACAAAATAATTACAAGGACTGCTTCATTTAACGTCTTGTCTTCCTTATGCTGTGATGATTTTTGCTCCCACCCATGATAGGTGTGGTCATATCTTGAAGACACCGATGATATAGATCTAGTTGTAACATCGGCAGAGAATTTCTTTTTAGTTAATTTTTGAAGTAAAAGCAATATTCTGCCTACTTTTATACCTCCCGCCGTAGAGAATGCTGTTCCTCCTATTAGCATCAATATTATTAGAAAGAATTTGCCCTGGTCTGATAACAAAGTAATGTCTATAAACTGAAATCCAGTGGTAGTTGCTGCACTTAGTGTATGAAAAACACTTGTCATAGCATTAGAACCTGGATCTGATAAAGATAGCAAATACCAAAAAATCGGAATAGAAATCAGTATGATACCAAAATAAGTAAAAATTTCAGGCCGCATCTTGGTAGTATGCATCTCTTTACTAAATACTGCGTAGTGAAACGCAAAAGGCAAAGCCGAAATAACCATTCCGGTCATCAATACAAACAATTCAAGAAAGTTCTCTGAAATCAGAGATGTTGATGATGGTACGAATCCTCCTCCTGTAACTGCGCTGAGGATTAGGGATATATTAAAAATGATATCGTGATTTCCAGAAATATATAACAACATTGCAAGTACTACAGTGTAAATACTAAAAATAACTGCAATCGTAAGGATCAACTGTTTAAGTCTTAGAGTACCACCACCAAGCATCCCTTTCATATGAGCCAGTTTTCTTTCTGGATAAAAGAATGTAATTACCAAATAAACAAAACTCAACCCTCCAATCCATTGTGTAAATGATCGGTAAAAGTCAAAACTTTTTGGCAGGTCTTCGGGGTAAACCAACATCGACAATCCAGTCGTAGTGAAACCCGAAGCACTTTCAAAAAAACTATTAACAAACAATGTGACGGGGTCCAGGTTTTCACCGAAAGGGTTTACGTACATGTAAGGTATACTTCCAAAAAGACTCAGCAATACAAAGCTTGAAACCATTAGAATCGAGGCCTGTCTCAGATTCATCGGAGTCTTTTCACCATATGCATTTAAAACAAAGCCCGTAACAGACATTGTGGTAATTCCCAAGAAAATGCCTGTGGCAGTCACAATCTCGCCAAGGAATGTAGCCATAACCGCGGGAGCAATAAACAAGAGCCCTGCAAACTGCAAAATGAATCCTAGATTACCCCATATTGGTTTGTATCTTTCTCTTATGACCACTCTGTATGGCCTAAATTGTCTTTCAAGCACTGAAGTTCTAATGGCATTTGCTAGTCCCTCCTGAGTCACCACTCCCAAAATATGGATATTGTCTGTGACTGGAATACGTTTAATCAGATTTAATCTCATTAATTCCAGTGCCATTCTAACATTTGCCTTTGCTGAAATTGTAATTAGCGGAGAGGTCATGATGGTCTTTATTGCAACCTGGTCAGAGTCTTCTCCTCTCATAACTATTTTGTCTAAAATGTCACTATCTGTAATTATGCCAACATACTCATTTAACTTGTTTGTAACGATAATGGTTTCTGCCTTCTTTCCATGCATCAACTTGACTGCAGTAGCAGCGTCCGTGTCCTCATCTAAAATGATAAACTGATGATGAGCGTAAGAAAGCACTGGACGTTTTAGCGGGTCTGTTACCATTAGTTAATCAGAATTTATCTTAAATGTCATTACAAATAATATTAAACTTTACTATTAAATACTCAAAATTTTCATAATTTGATTTTCTTTAGTATTTTATCTTTTTTTCTTTCTTAGAGGAAAAAGATATGAATCCCAGTCTTTTTTTTACGTTTGAAGTGAGCTAAAAATAAGGTTGACAGATTAGTGCGAAAATAAACTTATTGGTTTTGAGATAGTTTAGAAAAAAATTAAGGGATAGTTATGGATACTGTCTCTGGAGTATTTGCAGGAGTATTGGACCCATAGGCTCTCTTATGTTCATCGTCGCCATAGATTACTTCAGCTGTGAAGCCTTTGCCTACTGGTGCTTCAGCAGAACTAAACTCAAAGGTATATGAGGTAGTTTGAAGACCGGGGAAAATCTCATTATTCAAAACTTGGGGAGCACGAGAACCGTCCATCACAACATGAAGAGTGCCATGTTCGTCAAGATTACCGTTGTTAACTATCTGTACGATGACTTTAAAAGTTGAGCTAGTTTGGGGGGTTTGTGCATTTACATCTTTTAGACCCCAAAATATAGCAACAGATCCAATTAATATAAGTAATGCTATAACATAGAGTGATTTTGCCTTTATACTGCCATTTAATTTTTTAATGGATGGATGAGTGGATTGTTTAATGGAGTTGCCATCAAAACATGGTTTCATTATTACATTAAAGAGAAATTATTTATTATATTTTGTTAAACATAATGCTAGTAAATAATACTGAAATACTATAATGTAAATTACCTGTTACAGGACTACCTGAATGTAAAACTACATGCTTATATCTATTTATGATTGGTAACGATATGAAAAAAATAGTTGGCAAGTTTTAGCAACAAAGTGTAATATCAGCTTTGCATGTAAACGAACAGAAGATCACTTGATTTTGTAGAATAAGGGCTTTGTATTTGATATTCTTTCCAAATTGAATTCTTTAATCATCATCAAAAATCAGGGGATCTTGTCACAAAAATATTTCAAAACCATCTTACAACTATTAGGGTATCGAGATTGACAATTTTATAAACACCTGCTAAATGCAACTATGACAAACAACACAAATCGATTTCGCTATTTCTTTTCCCTTCTTACGTTTATCAAGTTATGCTTTTCTAGAAATTGACTTATTCTCTCATTTTCTTCCTCAGTAGATTGAATCTCATCTTCACTCAAGTCCTCAAGTGTCTGAACCATCTTCTTAAAGTCTTCTATACTGATAACCACACCATAGTAATCTCTCACTCTTTCTATCGTAGTGTCATAATGTTTTTTTATTCCAGAGGCCGTTGCGTCTGATACCAAAATTACGTCGTATCCCAAGTTGAATGCATCACGTAAGGATGTCTCTACACAAATAGACGTATCAATACCACAAAATATCAAAGTATTAACATGGATACTTTGAAGCCAAACTCTAAGCTCTGTGTCTTGAAAAGCCGAATCTCGCCTTTTTAAGATAATGTGATCCTCGTCAGTAGGCTTTATTTCGTCAATAATTTCGGCATCCCAAGTCCCTCTCATACATATTGGGATTTTCCTATTTTGCAATCTTTCTTCTCTTGCTCTAGGAAGGATGTTGTGTATATTGAGTAATAGATCGATACCACTTGGTTCTCTGATGGCCTCAGTGTAGAAAATGGGGATTTTTTCTTCTCTGCAAAAAGCAATTAGCCTCTTTATGTTTGGAATAATTTGTTGGTAATTTTCTATATTCATTCCTAATTTATCATAAGAACCCTCCTTGCTGACAAAGCCATTTTGCATATCGACTATTATCAAGCCTAAATTGATGAGGTTACTGCCGTACTGTAATTCTCGCATTAATGTTAGACTATATTCCCATAATAAAAATTATTTTTAGATAATATGTTGATGAAGCAGACACGATGGTATTAACTTCGGTAGAGTGCTTTTTGCTTATGATATCACAAGACAAATGAGTCAAATTCAAAGTCAGTCAAGGTAAGTGACCATCGTGATATTGGAAGTTTGGCACGAGGTGGATTGTCAAGGAAGGTCATTTTACAACCGTAACACTACATTTTGATTTTGCAACTATTGAGTTTGCTATATTACCAATCAATAGGTTTTCTATCGAATTGCCCCGATGCCCTAAAATAATGTGATCTACATTGTTGCTTTCAGAGTATTCCAAGATTGCAATGTCAGGCGTGGATCTTGAATTTACAAACTCGGTATGGATGTCAATATTGTTTTTGATTGCTGACTCTTTGATTGATTGAAGCAGATTTTTTGACTTTATTATTTCATCTTCTATTGAAATAGTGTTGAAATTTTCTTTATTTTGAAAAATCCGGTATATTTCGGGAATATGAAAGGCTGTAATTGCTACGAGCATTGAATCATATTTTTTTGCCAAATCAAAACCAAATTTTAAGGCTCTAATTGAATAATCAGACCCATCGATTCCAACAAGTATTTTTTTGATCCTAACATCGGCACTCTCGATAGACATTCCTACACTACGCATGGATTTATATTAAATGTTAAAAAAGCACTGATTCGTATTGCTGCAAACATGATAAGAAAGGTAAGAAAAAACTATGATATTCTTTCTTGAGTGTAAAGCCCATTCTTAGCAATTTCTGGTTTCATACAATTGCCAATGCAAATTTGGTGAAGCACTGAAATTTAAACAACGAAATTTATAATTCAATCATAATTTCTTTAAAAACTTATTTATATCAACCCGGGGTACACTTTTTTATGAGACTTTTTGCCTTGCCTCATTACTTTTATAAAAGTTTAGTTTTATGTTGTACTCTCGTTCTGGTTATGTCGTGCCAAATCCCTTATTATTCGTATTCGTCTACAGCAGACTTGTCAAATTCTGATAATGCCTCATTACAAATAACTCAAGAATTCAGAAGATACGAATAATACTATATTTAGTTTGGACCTGTCAGATAATTCTACAGCAAATTCTACCACTAGTGGTAGTATATTACCAAACAGCTCTATTAGCACCAGCAGCGGTAGCAGCAGCGGCGCTGTTAATCTCGACCTTCCGCAGTCAATTGTCGATCTGTTGGGCTCGGCACCCCCATTGGCTGATCAGCAAAATATCACAGAAAATCTAACTAGCACTAATAACACAGTGGTTATGACAACAAATGAAACTCAACTGGCCGGCACTGAAAACGTTACAATACTGGCTAATTTCACATCCAAACCACTTGGTTTAGAAACCGACTATGCAATCAGTGAAAAGCCAATAATTATTGTTAATAATGTACCCCTAAATTATCAGTATATGAATGATCCAACGGATGAGGTTACTATAACTGACATGCTTATTTCTTTGCGTGCAAGTATTAAACTGGATAATTCGTCTAGTGCTCTACCATTACAATTAAGGGTATTTTCTAATCCTACAAACGTAACTGAGAATGCTGATGGCTCAAGAACATACATCAATGATCCAACAAATATAGAAAATATGGAAATAGCAGGGGTCATCTTTTCAGAGGCAAGAACCACTTCAACAATTTACCCTAACGGTACAGGTACCCTCAATGCTACTAATATAGAAGAATAAAATGTCTTTTTCTTTTTTTAGTTCCCTCATCTTAAAGACTAGATGATACGCTTGGTTTTGAATGCCAGCAGACCTGGGTAGACTTTACGCTAAAATAACATTCATAAAGTTTTATTCTAATATTTTATTTAAGAATCGAATTCAGTAAGATTATTTCAGAATCAGATTAAACAATCCAATTATATAATAAATCTATTAAGTTTTGCATGGATAAAAAAATAAAATTGTCAATCATGTCAATATTTGTTGCAGCAGCCCTTTTGGGTTCTATTGTTGCAGTAAGCAGCACCATCGATAACAAAGCATTTGCAGGCGGCGACAATCACCATGACAAGAAGAAGAAAAAATCAAATGAAGCAGTCCAAGTGTTAGAACAATCAACAACAACCGGACAAGACTCAACATGTGGTTCTGGTAACGATACAAAAGCATCATGTAACAACTTGGCATTCTCCGTTAACTTAAACGACGGAAGCAATGCATTAGGACAAGAGTAAATCTCTTCCTAAATTTTTTTGTTCTGTATTCTACACAATAAAGATTTAATCCTTCTCAACAGTTATCAAAAGTTTAAAAAAGATTTTAGTTCCTTATTTTGATAAATTATCCCTTATACCTTAGAGGGTCTTGAGCTTTCGATGACAAAAGTTTACCTGACTGAATTTTATAACCAGAATAAGAAGAGAGACACTCTATTAACCTACCAAAACAACCTCTTATCTTCAAATAATATTTGGCAAGACATCGGAGAACTGCGTATACATTTTGGCTTGATTAATCAAGTGAATCTTTACCACTATTCTAGGTATTCAATTGTCACATGGTTATGGATAACCCCCTGCCTTCCTCTCCCTTGACAATCTATTAATCTATCTTCTGTTGGTCAATTAAAAATGCAGTAATGATAATAATAATTTTTTTCGGCAACACTTCTTTCGTCCCCCAAAGCACTAAATATTTGTACACCTCTAAAATCAGTGGTGGCTATATCTAGTAAAACTAGATTAAAGTTTCCCTTCGTAAGATCTAAAGTCCTTTATCTCCACTCCACTCCTTTCAGTTAAGCACAAAATTTCCAATAGGAATACGCTGACTAGTTATGAATTGAGATTTCCAAAGTGGGAAGTTGCAGTACAACCAAAAAAAGGTATAAAGGTTGAATTTTATCCTAAGCAAGGACTAAAATATCGTTATCCTTCATATCTATATTACATGTTTAGTTTGATTTTCATCTAAATCCTTATAGTGGTTACATTCAAATTCCAAAAGTAAATAAAATTCACACAAAGTAGTAATCAACCTACCTGTGTCAGTTAATAAATAAAATAATCGATTCTATTGTTTAAGATGAACTCCAAGGTTGTAAAATTATTTAAATACTAAAATGCAATTTGAATCGGTATTTAGTATTCTTGCATTTAATTCCCAATTACAGCAATTCTTAAATACTAATTCTTGCATTAGTATTTATGGACGCAAGTGCAAGGGAAATCGCAAAAATTATTGATAAAAATATTCATAAAAAAAGAATAAATGTTCACTCAAAATATCTGAATTCAGACCAAGAATTTCTTATCAGAGAATTTATTTATTCAGTAAAACAGAAAGAGAAATTTTTGCGTTAAAACTTCTTTCTACGAATTCAATTGGCTATAGGCCAGAACTTTACTCCTAGTAATGATTAGTCATTTTTCAATACAATACTTTCGAATTAAGAATCCGTAATTATTTTTGATGGTAATTTTTATTTAACAGTCTCATATAGGGACCATTAGATCTTTATCCCAATTCAATCTTAAAGCATGAATGGTAAACTATGAATAATTATTTGTTTTAATTACTTTAGATATTTTTGCTTTATACTTTCCAAAAGTGCCAGAGAAATGGGCTTTTCTAGTACCTCTTTCACGCCAATGTCTAGGAATTTTTCCATATCAGCCTGTTTGACAACGGATGCAGTAAATATAACAATATTTTTGTTTACGATAGATTCTTTCTTCAATTCTTCAAGGATATCTATTCCGGAATATCTGGGTATAGCTAAATCGAGCAAAATCAAATCGTATTTATTGTTATGAATTTCGACCAACCCTTCGTGTCCGTCATTTATCGCTTTGCACTCGATATTTTCATGCTCAAAATAGTCTTTTACTACTTCGGTAATGTTCTCATTATCATCGACTATTAACACCTTAGGTGATGACATTAATTCTAGATACTTTATCCGTGCATAGTTATTAAGTTTCCTAGGTTGGCAAAATTACTATTATCCCGTGTGACGCATCATATTTGGATTGTATAAGATATCTCCAAAAAATGTTTAAATCAGATTTAACAAAAAAAAGTTATCATCTAGATATGGTTCAAATATCTTTTTGTTTTTTCAAGGATCTCCTTTGCATTGTCTGAAACTATCAGAAAAATCTTGAATTTTAATAGAATGTTGAGTATTAGTTGCTCAGGTTCTTCTAGAGATAATACGATGGGTATAACATTTGCATCACTACTATGGAGCATCTCCATTTGATAAAGTAGTTCAATATCTTGTTGTAGACGCGATGTAAGTATGACAAAAATAAGAGTTTGATTTTCTTTTCTAGCTACCAAATCAAATAATGTGTCTGTTGTGATATTCGTATCTGATTTTTCATTAAATGATAATTTATAATCAAGGTTTGTGAGGTAATCGCTGACACTTTCCAATATAAAAAAATTCTTTTTAAATTCCTTTTCCAGAGTTGGATTGATGTCAAATCTGTGTACAGTTTTTGTGTTACCCTCTATGTGTGTAAATGGACCATAGTCGCAGAAATTACACCTAAAATTGGTAACTGGTTCTGTGAAAAATATTGAACATTTTTGACAGTGATAGGAGGGTTTAATAATAAACTCATCAGAATTCCCAATGCGGTCATTGCACTTTGGACAGTAAAAATTATTGCCGGTTAAAAAGTCATGCTTTAATCCTGTGTACCCGCAAATTTTGTGGACATATACTTGCTCATATTTTTTAAATAATTTGTTATTGCATGAAGAGCATTGGTAATTAATATCTAAATCTATGGATTCACAGTTTGGACAGTATCAAAATGTTCTTCACTTTGTTTTTTATCAAGAACTTTTCCTTTACCAATGAATCAAGAATTTCTGAATTTGAATTTATCAATTCATTTACTTGCAAGTTGTATGATTCTTTTATCACTTGATTAATGTCTACTTCAATTGCAAAATAACTTCTTATTTTTTGAAATATTGTTAACTCGGTCAAAAGCATATCACGCAGTATGACTCGCATTTGAGGATTTTCTAAAGCGGGTTTTAACAGAAATTTCCTTCCCTGCTGAACCCATTCAGAGTAGATGGTGTGAAGGGTCTTTGATAGGTATTTGATCGCCATTTCGTCTGAAGAGATTATTTCTTTAATTCCAAGCTTTGCTGTTTTTAAGACAAGTTGTAAATTATTAGATCTATAAAATACGACTATAGGGATTGCTTTGGAATATCCTAAAATGAAATCCTCTACGAGATTGTTATCTTCGTCTTTTAAAATATCACAAATTATAATATCAAACATGGAATTTTGGACGGCCTCAAAGGCTTTATTATAATTATCATACACTGTCATTCGAATGGATGAATCCACACTATTTAATATTAAATTGGAAAGAAAATTATCAGAAGATATTAGTAAGACGTCTAGATTTTTTAGATATATAAAGTCGCGTTCATTTTTTTTAAGCGCATCATAGTTTGTTTTGATCTCTTCGATAAGATTCAAATCTAGCAAATAGTTTTCGTTAGATATATCTTCTGTTATTTTGGTTAAACTTTTGTTGATTATGTCGAGTATATGTTGTGAAAGAGTGTGACCGGTAATTAAAGAGTCAACGATATACTTGATTTTCTCTGCGACTATTTGATTATTAGTATGATCTTCTAATTGAGAACATGATATGATATTGTCAAGTTCATGGCTAATCTTGACATAATTTTCTATTGAAGGATTTTCTAATAACAAAGAACACTCTCTAAGCGACTTGTTCATTAATGTCTTATACTCGTTTGAGTAATGCAATAGAACTTAAATATCAATATGATTGGTATTTAAATGATTATTTGAGTCTAGAACCGATTAACCGTCCATTAATTCCTTGTTCTTGACCATCAAATTAAATCAAGATCAAATATATTCTTTGGACCCTAGGACGGTATTTGAATTATTGAAGAAATCATATCGGATTTTTAAGATTATTTTACCAGCGCCACATGCTTAATTATCTGACATTTGTAGGATATTAGGGCACAATATGGAAAGGGCTTTGAATAGTGATTTATGGTAGCTTTGTAAGCATTGTATGCGAATTACAAAATTACAGTGACATTTCATCTAATGGAGGTTGTCTTGCAAGCATTCCAACTTCATTGCCCATGAATACGAACAGACTCTAGCAGAAGCAAGGATTTTTATTGAAAAAGGCTAAATTCTCTCATAACTTTGGGATGGTAAATATTCTTCTTCCAAATTAGAAAATAAATTCAAATAGATACTTTAGGGATTTTCTTGAAATCCAATAACTCTGCTATATTTTGTATTATTTCATCAAGTGAATCTTTACCATTTGTTCTAAATCTTCAATTGCTAAAGGTTTATGGACAATCCCTTTGGCTCCTTCTCTTAATAACCTATCTGTCTCCTTTTGGTCGATTAGTGATGCGGTAAAAATAATGATATTTTTTTCAGCAACCGTTCCTTCTTCCCTTAATGCATCAAAAATTTGAATACCGCTAAAATCCGGAATTGCCATGTCCAGTAGAACCAAATCGAAGTTTTCCTTTCGTAAGATTTCCAGTCCTTTAGTTCCGCTCCTTTCAGTTATACACTCTATACCGTTTAATTGTAAAAAAATGAAACCACCTCAATATTTTCCTCATTATCGTCAATTACAAGGACTCTCCATTTGTGACGATGTTGAATTATTATATTAAGGTTTTTTATCGATCTTAAAGAGAGAGAAGGTAAGTAGACACCGGTCTGCTAATTATCCGTAAAAAGTTTGTGTTGCTATTACTATGAAAACACGAGTTCAGACTGGCAAGGTGAATTTAAAGGATGCACCTGCCTTATAGTTTTTATCTATCCAAATATTCCCACCATGTGATTCAACAATCCCCTTACAAATTACTAACCCCAATCCAGTTCCTCCATGTTTTCTTGTCAAAGATGTATCAATTTGGTAAAATTTTCTAAATAAACTGTCTATCTTGTCGTTAGGAATACCGGGACCATTATCCTCAACAGTAAATATTATTTTCTTTTCCTTTGTTGAATTTGATCGATCTAAATACTGAGAATTGTCGTAATTATCTACCTTGATATTTATTATACCGTTATCTGCCGGTACAAAATCAATAGAATTTTTGATCAAGTTTCCCAGTACTTGATTAATTCTTTGAGGATCGCAATGAATTTTCAACTCCTCACTTACATTTAATTTGGCGTTTAGTTGTATGTTTTTTTTACTATCTTGATTTTTTATTATTTCTTGAAATTCGGAAACTGCAGTATCAACAAGATTTTTTACCCCAATTTCCTGTTTGGACAAGTTAAGTCTATTCATCCCAAGTCTATATACATCAAAGACGTCTTCCACCAACCGTTCCATCGTTGTTACATTTCTTAATATCGATTCTATTGCCTTTTTTTGTTTTGGATTTAATTCGCCTGTATATTTTGGTTTTAGTAACATTCCAGCATATGCTTTAATCGGCATTAGCGGAGTCCTCAGCTCATGGCTTACCATTGAAATGAATTCTTCTTTTGCCTTTTCTGAGGCTATTATTTTTTCATTGACTATCTCCAGTCGTTGATTTGCTTCCTTAAGTTCAAGTGTTCTTTTCTTTACTTCTTTTCCTAGATCTTTGCTCCAGTTTCTCAAAATTAAAATTATGATAATTACTCCAGCAGACATTGTCGTGACTAACAAAGCACTCTGGATACGCTCATTCCGCATTACTTCGTTCATATTTTCATATATTGAATTTGTTGGTGTGACTACAGATAAACCATATTCAGTCTTATTGTTGGCCAATATGGGAAAAGCAGTATTATACCGTTCTCCTAAATCGGTTGTATACAGGCCTTGATCCTGCTTTCCGTTAAGTATGTTAGATATGATTCTATTGTAAACTCCATTTCTATCAATCACTTGTTGAATTTCAGGGCTAAGATAATTCTTTCCAATGAACTCAACGCGGGGACTAATCATTATAGTGCCATTTTTGTCGTAGCCGACTAGATACTGACTTTCCACGTTAAATATGTTACCATATCTTTCGAACAATTGAGATACCGGAACCGATGCAGCAACAAGGCCCAAATAGTTACCTGAATTAGAGGTTTTGTTTGGAAAAGTATCCTCCAAGTCCGCCATGTACAAGTCCTGTCCAGAATATACTGTTTTATTGAACACCGGATAAGTTATGGTAATCCTATTTATCCCATCGGCTCCTTTAAACAAATCGGAATATACCGGTAATTTGGTTTCCTTTGTCTTATTTACATAATCTCTAAACGAAAGATCCAATCCAATAAAAGTGTCCTGACCGGGAGGAGCATAACTTTCAATTACCACATCGTCTTTGTCTAAAATGTACAACCGGTCAGCCTTTTTACTGAGATCGACATAGGTACTGTTGATTTGGTCCTGTAGGAAATCCAAAACATAACTTGATGTATTCTCTTCTCCACCTGTCAATCGAGTATCGTTTTTAACAATATTTATCATTGCCTTCATTTGTGCAACATTTTCAATCATATTCAACATTGAATTAAGATCAGAACTAATACTGTTTGTAATAGATTTGCCGGATTGGTTTTGTAAAGATACATGCTGAACAAGCAAACCGTTTAGAGCGTCTTTTTCATTTTGCTCTTGCAAATAAAAATAAACAACATTGGAGATTACAACTAGAGAAATTATAAAGGCCAGACTGACCAGGTGAATTTTTAACAAATACTATCTCTGCTAAATTGCTGTAATATATAAAAATTTATTAATCATTTTTCAAAAATAAAGCAAAATAGCTCAGCTACAATAGATTATTTACTTTTTAGGAGAACAGTTCGTCACAAATTGTCCACTACGGTGGGAGGAGTTAAACCATGATTTAAAAGATGTTGTAAATCACGACTAAAATACTTTTTCTAAATTAGGATTTCCAGACTAAGTACAAAAAATAGGATTTTCTTTAAAAATCAATAGAGTTATTGGTATAACTCCTATATTGGTAACCACAAACTCCTAAATTAATTTCCACCAAAGAAGTTTCTCATATTATCTGCAAACCCTGGAAATCCATCAGAAAATAATCCACCGGGGCTGCTATTTGTAGAGTTTGAGGAGCTACTGGGAGGAGTAGGGGTAGGGGTAGGAGTAGGAGTAGGAGAAGTGGTTGAATCTGTTGTTTCTGGTGATGTAGTATCATCTTCTGTTGTTTCTGGTGATGTAGTATCATCTCTGGCGTGATTAGTTTCTGGTCTGGATGTAGTATCATCTTCTGTTGGTGAATCGGAGCCATTGTCAGGCTCAGGCTCAGGCTCAGGAGTTGGTTCAACTGCATTTACTGTGATTACTACTGGTGCTGTATTGCTGTCGACTGTTCCATCACTGGCCTTGAAAGTAAACCTATCCTGTCCTGTGAATCCATCATTTGAGGTATAGACAAGGCTACCTGTATCTTCGTTAAAGTCTGTGATAGTGCCAGATCGTGGATTGGAGACCAGAGCATATGTCAAATCATTGCCCTGAGGATCTGTAGCCTCCAAGGTTATCGGGGTTGGTTCACCACTGTTGGCTGTTACATCCTGTCTTTCGGCTACCGGTGGTTCGTTAACTGCATTTACTGTGATTACTACTGGTGCTGTATTGCTGTCGACTGTTCCATCACTGGCCTTGAAAGTAAACCTATCCTGTCCTGTGAATCCATCATTTGAGGTATAGACAAGGCTACCTGTATCTTCGTTAAAGTCTGTGATAGTGCCAGATCGTGGATTGGAGACCAGAGCATATGTCAAATCATTGCCCTGAGGATCTGTAGCCTCCAAGGTTATCGGGGTTGGTTCACCACTGTTGGCTGTTACATCCTGTCTTTCGGCTACCGGTGGTTCGTTAACTGCATTTACTGTGATTACTACTGGTGCTGTGTTGCTGTCGACTGTTCCATCACTGGCCTTGAAAGGTAAACCTATCCTGTCCTGTGAATCCATCATTTGAGGTATAGACAAGGCTACCTGTATCTTCGTTAAAGTCTGTGATAGTGCCAGATCGTGGATTGGAGACCAAAGCATATGTCAAAGCATTGCCCTGAGGATCTGTAGCCTCCAAGGTTATCGGGGTTGGTTCACCACTATTGGCTGTTACATCCTGTCTTTCGGCTACCGGTGGTTCGTTAACTGCATTTACTGTGATTACTACTGGTGCTGTGTTGCTGTCGACTGTTCCATCACTGGCCTTGAAAGTAAACCTATCCTGTCCTGTGAATCCATCATTTGAGGTATAGACAAGGCTACCTGTATCTTCGTTAAAGTCTGTGATAGTGCCAGATCGTGGATTGGAGACCAAAGCATATGTCAAAGCATTGCCCTGAGGATCTGTAGCCTCCAAGGTTATCGGGGTTGGTTCACCACTATTGGCTGTTACATCCTGTCTTTCGGCTACCGGTGGTTCGTTAACTGCATTTACTGTGATTACTACTGGTGCTGTGTTGCTGTCGACTGTTCCATCACTGGCCTTGAAAGTAAACCTATCCTGTCCTGTGAATCCATCATTTGAGGTATAGACAAGGCTACCTGTATCTTCGTTAAAGTCTGTGATAGTGCCAGATCGTGGATTGGAGACCAGAGCATATGTCAAAGCATTGCCCTGAGGATCTGTAGCCTCCAAGGTTATCGGGGTTGGTTCACCACTGTTGGCTGTTACATCCTGTCTTTCGGCTACCGGTGGTTCGTTAATGGGTGCAAAGTTTCGTATGATTACCTTGATTGTTTTTTCAGACGACAGATCATTTTGGTCTGTAACTTTTACCTTGAAGAACAATATTTGATTAGCTGTTCCATCAAGCAATGGAGTATCAAATGAGGCTTTTGACTCATCGACATCTTGCAATGTCATAGATAATCCAGCAATTTGCTCCCACTCAAAATCCAAATTCTTACCATCCTTAGAGTCAAAACTGCCTGATGCATCCAACACAACTCCATCCACGCCTTCATCAACAGTAATTTCATTTTCCAGGCTTACGGTTGGAGGATTGCAACCGGTTCTATCTCTAATAGCAGTATACGAATTATCTACAAAATTAGTCACGTCTTGGTTAAATGAATCTACTAGTGTTGCCACTGCAAATCTGTAAGCAAATGAATCTAAATATTCACAGAGCAGATGATCATAACTACCATCATCTTGAACATTTCCAAGTGCACTGTTTAAAGAATCTATAATTTCAAACTGAAGGTTGTTTGGTAAATTAATAGTGGACACAAAGTCTCGAAGGTTTGATATTGAGTTTTCGAGTGGAATTACTGTCCAAGAAAATGTTTGTGGATTCACCTCAATGTTATCTGATGTATCTATGGCACGAATTTGAACAGTATGTTGACCCGAGTCAAGGTTCATGAAATAACATCCTGCATTATCAACCGCTCCGTATTGTATGGTACTTGGACGCCAGTTACCGTTATCAATGCTGCATTCAAAACCTTTTATTCCAACCAGATCAGAACCAGTAAATTGAAATCCGATATCATCAGAAATTGTGAATTCATTGTTATTTATCAGACCCATCCAATCGGTCTTAACCACCCCTATTTCCGAGGTAGGAGGAGTTGTATCTTGGACTCGTACTTCAAATGATTCAACAGCCTCATTTCCTTCACTATCAACTGCAGTGCACTCAACAGTTGTGGTTCCCAAGGCAAATAAAGTATCTGAACTGGGTACGCAATTTACCTCAACTGGTGCGCCAGTGGAATTAGTTGCTGTAACAACAAATTTGACCACTGCGCCTTGTGGGCCTGTGGCTTCTGCTACAACGGGTTCGTCTGGAACAGTTATTTCAGGTGGAATTTCGTCGTCAGATTCTGTAGATGCTAGAACGCTCATCATAGTTACTGGCCCAATGCTTAAAGGCATTGACAGTACCAAAATTAAAAGTAAAAAAGTAAATAAAATTCTGCTCAATATTGATCAAAAAATATAAAAGTATTTAAAATTTTTAGTTCATTAAAGGATGCCGAGCACATCTTTGTTTGGTCAGTTCAATAAACTTGTTGACCTATAATTTTCTAATAGTTAATACGGTATAATTATTCACAGTTAATAAGATACTCAATATTAAGAATACTCATTAAATTACAAATGCCTATAATTTGTAATGGATTTCGTCAAGACATCGGCTACCCATCGTCAAGACATCGGCTACCCATCGTCAAGACATCGGCTACCTATCAGATTAGTTATTATCTGGCTCATCTAGATTCAAGTCTTTTATATTAATTTAGAATATAGATTAAAATGTACATCCCGCATACGCTAAAGTCCAAAATCTTAGCCCAATGGTTAAGTGGACTTTCAAGAGATGAGATCGCATTAGCAAATGGATTAAGTCAAGGACATGTTTCAGCAATACTCAAGGAATTACGAACTGAAGTACCGGATTTGGATTTAATGAGAGAATTAGCAGTTAAACTAAAAAAAGAAAATTTGACTATACTTGATTTATCTCATGCGCTTAGAATACATAACCGATTAAATAAGCTCGATATAAGTCTCGAATTAGCAGAGTCCATTTTTGAGAAAATTCACATCCACTGCTTTGTAAAACGGATTGAGGTCAAAGACTTTTTAGATTTGGTGATAAAACATTTGGAACTGGTTGAAAGTTTAGGTATACCAATATTGGAGTTGGAAAATTATGTCAATGAACGAGTAAACTACATTGTGCAGCTTGATCGTCAATACAAGCAGATGATAGAACAAAGAAATATTTTAGCGACCGCCTATAACACGACGGTACTCGATCTTGAAGAATTTCAGCGTCTTAGACCAACCTATGAGAAATTAAGGTACGCCGAGGAGGAAATTATGAAAAAGGATAAGATGATAGCAGATTTGAAAAGACAACTTGATGAGGTAAACAATAAGTAATTGATTAGGAAAAGAAAAGATTCTTCATAAACTCTGAATGTAAGTTTTTCAAGTGAACAGTATTGGGGTCAGATATAAATTACTTTTAGCAATAAATTATTTAGGAATCTATTATAGTAAGATTATTTCAGAATCAGATTAAACAATCCAATTATATAATAAATCTGTTATTTTTGCATGGATAAAAAAATAAAATTGTCAATCATGTCAATATTTGTTGCAGCAGCCCTTTTGGGTTCTATTGTTGCAGTAAGCAGCACCATCGATAACAAGGCATTTGCAGGCGGCGACAATCACCATGACAAAAAGAAGAAAAAATCAAATGAAGCAGCTCAAGGAATTGGTCAAGATACAGAAACACTTCAATTATCAGAATGTGGATCTGGTAACGATACAGTAGCTTCATGCAACAACTTGGCATTCTCCGTTAATCTAAATGACGGTAACAATGCATTAGGTCAACAATAAGACCTTTCCTTTTTTATTTGATTTTTCAAAACTGCTTTTATTATTAATCAAAATTATTTTAGACTATCCTATTTTAGTAATATGGTATAAATTGGTATTTTTTGTGCCAAATCTTGGCTAATTTAGCTTGATTTCCAAATCTTTTTATGTGTACCTGAAAGCAAGTATATCTCTTATCATCTGTTTTTGTTTTATCTTTTAGAAGAATATTCCATAATTTGGTATTCGTCGAGTCGAACATAATCTAACACTGAAAGTAAACATTGTTAAAGTCTTCAATATTTCATAAATCAATATGATGTATTAGTATTGTGTGAATATCGAAAGCAGGCAACATGTCAAATTGTGCATGTTATTCTTATTGATAGTTTTAAGCTTTTATAGCACTGCATCGATAAGAAATGCCGAAGCTTTTGATTTTGGTTTACCTGATATTCCATTTTTGAATTTTAACCTTGGCAACAATGATAATTCTGACAATGAGCAGAGTCCTTCAGAAGAGGAGTTGTACGATATATCGAATCTTGTTTCCGATGATCCTGCAGAAATTGGGAGCGATGATTCATCCGATGAATCTGCATCCGATAATTCAATTTTGGATTTAGAGTCAGAAGGAGGAATTCAGTTGTACGACTCGTTACCTTTTCCATCCAATTCAGTTAGTAATGCTATTTTTGGTCAGAACTCAGAGGAAGAAAAAGATGAAATCGAAAGTGAACGTGAATTTAATCAAATTTCTTCCTATATACCTAATTCATTGCCTTTAATTTCTGATTATACTGATTTTCCTTCGACATATCTTGCGGATCCAAATACAGAAACAGGTAAAGAAATTCCTAATCAATACATTGTAGTCTTAAAGGATGATGATTCAGGACTGTCTGATTTTTTTTCCACCATTTCAGATAAACTGGAGTTTCAAGGAGTCGAATTACTACAAGTTTACGAAAAAGTGTTAAACGGAATTGCGGTCAAAGTTCCAAATGAGAGCGTTATAGAGGCAATAGAGAGACTTCCAATGGTAGACTATGTCGAAAATGATGTAATGACTCAAGCATTTGCTCAAACCGTGCCAACAGGAATTAACCGAGTTGACGCTGACATGAGTTCAGCTAAATCTGGAAATGGCAATGGCATTGTGGACATTGACATTGCAATACTAGATTCAGGAATTGACCTTAAACATTCTGACCTAAACGTGTACCATCAAAAGTCTTTTGTTACTACTAATACAGGATTTTATTCCTTATTTGGAAGCCGAACCAGCACCACTGCAAACGACGATAACGGACACGGTACTCATGTCGCTGGAATCGCCGCCGCTAAGGATAATACAGTTGGTTCTGTTGGGGTGGCTCCAGGTGCCAAACTTTGGGCTATTAAAGTGCTCGATAGCAAGGGTACTGGCCCGCTGTCCACTGTAATCAAGGGAATAGATTACATTACCCAGTATGCGAATCAAATCGAAGTAGCAAATCTCAGTCTAGGATGCGAATGTAAATCCTCTGCATTTGATACTGCAATCAATAATTCAGTTAATGCAGGTATAGTCTTTGTTGTTGCAGCAGGTAACGCAGGAAAGGATGCTATTACCAATTCGCCGGCCAACAACCCCAATGTAATATCTGTTTCTGCGGTGGGAGATAGCGATGGAAAATGTGGAGGAAATGGTCCTGACACTGGGTACGGAAAAGATGATGCGCTGGCCAGTTTCAGCAACTACGGATCAGTTGTTGACATTGCAGCTCCTGGAACAAAAATTTATTCTACTTACAAGGGAAATACTTATGCTACAATGAGCGGCACAAGCATGGCCTCTCCACATGTTGCTGGAGCTGCTGCGCTGTATTTGTCTAATAATCCAGACGCATCTCCTCTGAATGTTAAGAATGCGTTGATGAGTCAAGGTTCAAATTCAAATACCTCTTGCGATGGGAATGGATATGGATACTTTAGTGGTGATAAAGACTCTATTAGAGAACCGCTGCTGTATGTAAGAAACAATTGAATTCTGTTTTAATACTGTTGAAAATCAGGAAAATCAAGTTTTATCATCTTTAGAAGGTCAGAGACAATGAATTTATTTAAAGGATTTCAGAATCATTAGACTTTTGTATGCAAAAGAAAAAAATTTAAGGGCAGCTTTGAATGCATGCATGACCTGGAGGACAAGGGGGCATTACACAGTCATCTGTTTCAGTATCGGGACTATAATTCCCTGATGAATCAGAAGTGTTGTTTGGAAGCTGGCTTGTACTCTCATTTGGTCCAATGATGTCGCCGATCTCAAATGGAGGAAAATCGGTTTGCCCGTAAGCAGGGATTGAAATGTTCAAAGATTGTATACTCGCTACGGTAATAATCAAACCAAAAATAAAAGCTGCGGTTAACATTGATTTGGTTTTAGATTTTGTCGTCGTCATGATAACTTGACGTACAATTAGTATAAAAAGGCTATTTGTGTCTAAGATAGTGTTGTAGCAATACAATGTAAGCCTAAAAAATTTTCTCCAATTTTTACGGGGCATAATGGCCCGACGATGAGATTTTGTTAGATAATTAGTGCAATATCTATGGTTCGTGATAGTAGAAATATACACATTCTACATATGGATCGTAAGAGATAACAATAATAGCAATATTCTTAATTTTATTAGCCGTCTAAAATGAAATGGAAAACAAAGGCATCGCTTATCACTTTATAGAATTGTCTCATACAGTATGCTTGGACAAAGTGGAATTACTAAAAGGTCAGGTCAATTCACGCAAAAGATTGTTAAAGGACCTTCCAGAACAAGAGGAAAAAGAGATAATTGAAAATGTGATAATGAGTCTAGATAAAGCATTAGAAGTTGTGAAATAAAAGAACTTTTGTTGGGTATTCAATATATTGAAGCAATAACATCACGTAGAGACGTCCATTTACAACCTAGTCCTCAATCTAACCTAATTTTATAGAATCAATGATTTAGTGCACAAGGAAGATTAGCAAGATAACTATGTCGACCAGGGCTTTAAATTTGTCAACAAATCAACAGGAATTCGTTCTTTCCACTTGTTCAAAAATTCGATATCTTTCTTTTTATCTCGAAGTTCATCAGGTAAGATTATAGGAATCTCGTCAACAATTGGGTAAAATCTTTGACAAGTCTTACAAAGCAGCAGTCCTTCCTCCACTATTTCGATTTGCTGCAAAGTCTCTTTTTGGATCGGATTGTCGTTTTGCCTTTTGGTGAGTGTAGAAGGGTCTGGCCCTGTCGGATCGGATGCATTTGACACCGCCTTCTCATCCCCACTAATGGGAATTTTCGAATCAGAGGCCGATTGAAATTCTAGTAACTCTAAGGAGGTAACCTTATCAAACGGACAGACAAGAATCTCCAAAAGTTTTTTATTCATGACAATACTTCTTTAAATCAAAATTTATCTTTTATTATATTTCGCAGACAATAGATAGTACGGTTTGCAAGCTCAAATTATCTGATACAACTCGCCGGATCATTTGCTAAATATATTGAAATTTTGAGATAGATACGGTAATTGACAAACCAGATTGATGGTTAGTCATCATTCATGTAGTAAAACTATACCCTTGGCATTCATCTATCAAATACTTAATCCATATTAATTACGCCAGTCTTTATTTGTAGTTTCAAAAGTGTCCGAGTCCATTTGTAAACATTGTAGAATAGTCTGATAAGAAAATATCGCTAATTACTTTGGTTAATATACAGTTTAATACTGGTGGAAACCACTCGAATCAATTCGTCTATCGAATTTCACAAACTGTCTAGATACAGAATGTATTGTGAGATGGGATATTGCTATTAGGCAATATATTTTAAAGAGGATGATGATCTTACAAGCTGAACGTTTTTCTGAGAAAAACATAAGCAACTTTTAAATAACTTATTTTGAATCATCAAATAGAACTTTAATAATTCAAATGTATTTGGATTATTGGAACCAAATGCGAAAAGATCAAATATGTTTGCAAAAGTAGATCAAGAACGGATAGAAATATAATAGTTCTTTAACTTAGTTAACAAAATTATAAAAAGGCGTAAGAGATTTGTGTTATTGTGAATTGATGGGTTTCCTCTAAATTCGATCATTTTTTAACTATAACAATTGTTCAATCAAAAAAAACCTAATTACAAGCGTTGTAAAATATTTCAATCAGTCGGATTCTTGGCCGCATTTTTAATGTTGATTCCAATTTTAGGAATTGATACCCACAATAATGCGTATTCTAGCATATCTTCTTCGGTATATGACAATATACAGAAAAAATTTGACAATATTTTGCCGTTTGATTTACCTCAACTAAATAGGGAAGACGACACTGATACTCAAAACGATGACGATTCTGAATCTCAGACTGCACAGACGGCTGCCACCACTCCATCATCTTGTAGAGCAAGTGTATATGATAATTTTGACAGTACGTACTTTTTGGGCGAAGGTAAGACTTCACCTAACGGAGAGTGGAAAAATGTATACTCTGGCTATGGATCGACAGGAGTAAAGAACGTCGATTGGAGATCTGTATTTTATCTAAGCCCAATGGTATCTACTAGCCCATCTGAAACACACGCTGCATTGGTAAAGTCTACGGATAAATTCTGCAATTTTTCAATGAAGGTAGATATGAACACTGTACAACCGTTGCGAAAGAACTCGCCTGCTAATATGTGGGAGGTTGGCTGGTTATTCTTCAGATATTCTGATACTTTTCACTATTACTGGTTATTAGTCAAACCAAATGGAATTGAGCTTGGAAAGAAAGATTGCGACAACTGTTCCGATCCAGTGGATGGTCAAAAATTCCTAGTAACAAAGTCCACACCCGCCTTGAAGTATAATACCTGGAATAAAGTCAAGGTCGATATGATAGGCAATCATATCAAAGTTTTCTGGAATGGAAATCTCGTAATAGATTATACTGACAAGACAATGTCTCCAAAGTTGGCCTCTGGAAATATAGCCATGTATTCGGAAGATGCCTATGTGTTATACAATAACATGGATGCTACTTCGAGGTAACAACCCTTTTTTTATAGACTACAAATCTTAAAGAAAATCGATCTTTTTTATGTACTCAAAATAGTAAGAAAGTCAATTATCGCTAGAAATGTATACCATATTACATTAATATTGAATACTCCACTTTTCAGGGTTTTTTATCAAATTGCTAATAATAAGTCTCTTCCATAACCAAAAAAGGGTATTGATAGATTTGTTTTAGTTATTTGCTCCTCATCTAATTCATGATTTCCAAATCATATCATAGAACCCTTTTAAATACTATATTTGTTGAATTTGCCTACAAAATAAATGAT